>NZ_JBVIRI010000031.1:0-43641 GCF_055576225.1 Streptomyces sp. NPDC033845
GCTTCGATGCGGTAGCGCTTGTACGGGGCCTTGCCGTCGGCGTGGGCGTCCACGCGGTTGTCGAGCTGCTTGCCCCGGAACTTGACGGGGGGCAGCTCGATGGCGGTCCCGTTCTTGCCCGTGTGGCGGATTTCGGAGAGCCACAGGGGGTAGTCGGTGCCGTCGCCGGTGTCGGGGAAGCCCTGCACCAGGTTCCAGGTGTCGACCGGCTTGTGGATCGTCCCGTTCCAGACGAAGGTGCTGACCTCGGTCAGCCGCTTGCGGGAGAAGAACGTCGGGGTGAAACGCCCCTTGCATTCCTCGCCGGAGGCGCACAGCTGGTCACCGGGGGTGTCGGGCCACTCCTTGGCGATGTTCCAGTCGACCTCGGGCTTCAGCTTGGCCGGGTCGCAGTCGAAGGTCTGCGTCTTCAGGCAGCGCTCCTCGACCTTGAAGCGGGCCTCGGCCGGAGCAGAAGCGAACAGGTTGTCGCTGCGCAGGCCCCAGCTGATGCGCTCCAGCCAGCCGGAGCGGTCGTAGGCGCGAGCCGTCGAACCACCGGCGATCTTGTAGTTGGAGCCGTAGAAGTTGCCTTCCTTCTGGTACCAGTACGTCATCGCGTTGCCACGCGGGTCGACGACGTAGTCGAGGTTCCAGCGGTAGGCCTGGTTGCAGACCGCATCGGCGAAGGTGGCGTTGTAGCAGGGCTCACCGGGGTGGTTGCCGTAGACGGGCACGTTCCAGGTGGAGTTCGTGACCGGCTTGCCCGCCGCCCAGCCGTTCAGCTTGTTCAGACCGAAGTAGAACTGGATGCCGTTCGGGTTCGTGAACCGCCAGTGCTCGCCTTCCTTGTCACCGTTGTCGGCACCCGACAGCAGTTCCAGACGCGAGCCGTCATCCTTGGCCGGACGCCACTTCTTGGTGGCGTCGTCCAGGACGAGGGGGGTGGAGCCGCCGTTGAGGGACATGGTGACCATCGGGGCGCCGTGGCACAGGTCGCCGGTGTCGTCCTTGGGGTTGTTGAACCCCGAGCCTTCGCGCTTGTCCTGGCTACAGGCGGTGTATCCGCGCTCGATGTAGTTCGAGGCGAGGTCCCAGCCGTCACCGACCCACGACGTCTGCTGCGCCGAGGCATTCGTACGGCCGTCGATGTTCGCGCTGGAGTAGCCGAGAGACAGCGACGGGCTCGGACCACCCAGCGAAGCCGGGATGTCCAGCGGATACGACCAGGAGAAGTCACCCGCCGAACCGCCGGCCTGCCAGGACCCCGAGGCACTGAGGCTGGTGGCCTTGAAGGTGCCGTTGGCGCCCTGGGCGCCGGGAGCGGCTGCCAGGGTCATCCCACCCGAGGAGGCGGGTGAGGCGAACGCCGACTTCAGTGCCTTCCCGGCCGACTGCGGAGCAGCCTTGGCCGGGATCTCGAAGGTGGCGACCAGCTTGCCGGTCTCGTAGTTGTTCTGCGTGGTGACCGGGAAGCTGCCCTGGCAGTCCGGGTGCTTCGGAGTCGTCAGGGCGCAGGAGGGGATCGCCGTGAAGCGGAGGCGGGAGCCCCAGCTGCCGCCGTAGGCGTTCTTGAACGCCTTGTAGTCCAGCTCCACCGACACCGGCGCGGCAGTCTTGCCCGCATCGGTACGGGCCACGTTCAGGAACACGTTGCCCGGACGCCCGGCACGCTTCGCCGCCGTCTGGTCGAGGAGGTCGACCTTCACCTTCACACCCGTCGCGGGCGCCGCCGGGGCCTTCGCCGCCAGCGAGGACTTCGACTTCGCCGCCGCCGGAACGGTGGCCGGGGTGACGGCCGCGACCGACACCGGGAGCTTGCCCGCCTTGACCGGCTTCCCGGCCAGACCGGCGTCCTTCACCGGCTGCCCGAACGCGCCCACGCTGGCCGACTTCAGCGCCGTCTTCGGCGCCATCGGGGCGTCCGGCAGGGCGATTTCAGCCGTCCCGGCCGCCGGCCAGGCGATCTTCGGAGCGCCCTTCCACGCCTTCAGGTCGGACTCGGCGGGGCCCTTCGCGGGCTTGCCCTTCACGTCCTCGCCGGTGACCTTCGTCAGCTTCTGCAGGCCCGGGAGCTTCGCCCCCGAGGCCGCCGAGGCCTCGATCACCGTCATACCGCTCGCGAGCAGCGTCGTGGCCAGCAACGGTATCGGCCACCGCCAGACACGCCTCAAAGGCGCGCGCATCGCGCCCGCCTGGGTCCTTCTCAAAATCGAACACATCTCCTTGAGTTGGCGCGCAACCGGGATTGCGAACCGGTGAGTAATCGCCGGGAATTTAACAGGATGCGCGAGGGTCCGTCGGGGTATTCCAAGGGGTGAGCAGAGACCTGCCGGAAGCCAACTGGGCAGCTCAGAAGCCTCAAACGGAATCCTGCATTCGGAATTTTGCGTTCCGTCAAACCTCTGGTAGAGAGCCCGCCCCGCGCGATGGCACTTCACAGTCGCTTCGAATATCCGGCCCTGGAGGTGCTACAAAACAGTCGAACACATCTGAGCCGACAGCAGGTGGCTGAAACTCGGCCTCTACGAGGAGGCTCAGTCCACTGTTTTCGGCCACCCCTCATCGGGGTCGCCGGACCGACCCCGAGGAATCACTCAGTTGAGACCCTTCACGACGCGGGAGCGCGTCGCGGGAGCACCGCCCTCAGGCAGGGCGCCCGTACTCACCCTGGCGACCGCTTTGGCCGCCGCATTGATCGGAGCCATGCCCGTGGCCGCCGCGGCCGCGCCGGCCGTCGCCACCGCGGCCCAGGCCGACCGGGCCGCGAAGGCGGTCAAGGGCGCCCAGGGGGAAGGCTTCTCCTCCCCCGAGGCTCAGGCCAGTGCCAAGGCCAGTGCCGCCGCCACGCGCGGCGGCAAGCGGGTCGAGGTCGTCTCGCAGCGTTCGGAGACCGATGAGGTCTGGGCGAACCCGGACGGCACCTTCACCGCCGAGCAGTCGCTGGTTCCCACCAAGGTCCGCCGCGGCGGAGCCTATCCGCCAAGCCCCAGATGTGGGAATCGGGCGCGGACAAGCCGGCCGCGGCGGGGGCCGCCGGCATGTCCGCGAAGGCGAAGTCGGCGGGCGCCGCCGAGGCACTCGCCGCTCCCCCGGCCCCCGTCGCGGACCGGGTGCCCGCGGTCGACGGCATCTCCCTCGGCAGCAAGCAGGCCGACTTGGGCGTACAGCTGAAGTCCGACAAGCTGACGCTGACGACCGACCGCAAGCTGCTCACCGCCGCCGACACCACCTTCCCGGTGGTCATCGACCCGGTGTGGCGGGACGACTGGAAGTCGGCGTGGGCGGTCGCCTACAAGCACAACGCCATCGCCGGTTCCGCGAACACCAACTACTGGAACGGCGGCACCCTCAGCAACGACGCCCGCGTCGGCTGTGCCAAGGACCAGGACCGGGGCTACGCCGTCGTCTGCGCCAGGACCTTCCTCCAGGTCGGCATGGGAGGCCTGGGCGGCAAGCAGATCCTGGGGGCCACCCTCCGCATGCAGCAGAAGTCGGCCGGTTCCTGGAGCTGCAAGTCCGGTGACATCCAGGTGTGGGACACCGACACCATCACCCGCTCGACCACCTGGAACAACCAGCCCGCCTGGAAGCGCCACGTCGATTCCTCCGACTATTCCTCCGGCGGCCGCAACTGCCCCGGTGACGGCGACACCATCGAGATGAACGTGACCTCCGCGGTCGCGGACGCCGCCCGCTTGAGCTGGCCGGCCTGGACTTTCGGGTTGAGGTCCGACACCGAGACGGTCGACGTGTCCTGGCGCAAGCTCAACCCGGACAGCGTCCGCATCTCCACCACGGTCAACACCCTGCCCAACCCGCTCCCGGCGGCCGACCGTTCGATGGGCCCGTCCGTGGAGTGCGGCGGCCGGATCGGTACGACCGACCAGGTCGTCCTTCGTGCCCGCATCAGCGACGCCGAGGACAACAAGCTCCGGGCCGAGTACAACTACTGGCAGGAGGACGACTACAACGGCACGATCAAGCGCCCGCAGGTCGAGGTCACCAACGGCAACGTCGCCGTCTTCCGGATCCCCAAGTCCGAACTGACCGGCACCACCTACCGGTGGGACGTCCGTGCCCTCGACGACAGCGGCGCCGGCCCCTGGGCCGGGCAGTGCGTGTTCCACGTCGACCAGGACCGCCCCGGCTCGCAGCCGAAGGTGAGCTCGGTGCAGTTCCCCGCGGACGACCCGGTGAACACCGGCACCGCCCGTACCGAGGGCACGTTCGCCCTGACGGCCAACGGGGTCGACGACGTCGTCGACTACCAGTGGTACACCGCGGGCGACCCGACCGTCCGCACGGTCAAGACGGCGCCCCCCGGCGGCCCGGCGCAGTTCACGTACACCCCGACCACAGCGGGACCGCACAGCCTCTTCGTTTGGAGCCGTGACGCCGCGGGCAACCGCTCCGACGCCAAGGCCTACGCCTTCTACGTCAAGCGCCTCGCCACCCGGGACAAGCCCGGCGACCTCAATGGTGACGGCAGCGTGGACATCTGGAGCGTCGACCACGGCTCCGGCCGGCTGTGGATGCACCCCGGCAAGGGCGACGGTTCCTTCGACCTGTCCAAGAAGCTGGACAGGGGCTCCTTCGCCAACACCACCTCGCTGACCCACCGGGGCAGCTGGGACGCCGACTACTACGAGGACCTGGTCGCCCTGCGGCCGGCGCCCGACAACACCCGCAAGAACCTGTACCTCTACCGCGGCAACGGCGACGGCGACCTCGAACACAGCGATGCCACCGCGACAGCGATGTCGACCCAGTACTCCTCGGACGACCGCTGGGGCCAGGCCGACCAGGTCGTGGCGATCAGCAGCGTCAACGACGACATCGACCCCGTGCTGGAAGCCGGGAACGGCAGGATCGACGAAGCCGACAACCCCGACCTGCTGGTCAAGGAGGGATCCAACCTCTGGCTCTACGCCGGCACCCCGTCGGGAACTCTCGGCCTGCGCAACTTCCGGCCCATCCCGCTCGGTCAGTCCGACTGGCAGGACATGACCCTGATCGCCCCCGGTGACCTCAACAAGGACGGCCTCCCGGAGATCTGGGCCCGCAACAGGACCACCGGAAAGATCCACCAGTACACCAGCAGGAAGAACACGGACCCGGCGGCCGTAGTGGCCCTCGACCTGAACGTGTACTCGGATCCCTCGGTCCGCAACACCTCCATCGGCACCGGCTTCACCGGCGCCGCGTACCCGCACCTGGCCGGCAACGGCGACTTCGAGAACGACGGCTTCGTCGATCTGTGGTCGCGCAACGGCGACGGTGCGATCACCGAGTTCCCCGGCCGTGCGCTGACCGCCGGCTCGGCCTTCGCCGCCGCCAAGCCCCTCGTCCTCGGCGGTACGCCCTGGAACGAGTGCGAGAGCGTCCCGTCCTCCGCTGACGCGGCCGTCCAGCACTCGCTGTGCGGACCGGTCCTGGCGAAGTTCAGGGCCGCGGGCGGTACCGCCGGCTTCGGCAAACCGGTCGGGCCGGTCGGCGATGCCGCCGACGGCGGGCGGTTCGTGCACGTCCGCATGAACGGCTCCACCTCCGACAACGCCTCCATCTACTGGCACCGGACCACCGGCGCCTGGATCGTCATCAACGGCATCCGCCAGAGGTGGCTCGCCCTCGGGGCCGAGAACAGCCACCTGGGCTACCCGACCTCGGACGAGACCCTCAAGTCCGACGGCGTCGGCGTGGTGACCACCTTCCGCGGCTCCGGCGGCGGGGGCGCGATGTACTGGTCCCCGTCGACCGGTTCCGCGGAGGTCCACGGCACCATCCACAGCAAGTACCTGGCGGCCGGCGGCCCCGCGGGCCCGCTCGGCTACCCGACGACCGACGAGGTCCAGAACGCCGACGGCAAGGGCCGGTACAACCACTTCCGGCTCCGCGGCCAGACCTCCGACTCCGGGTCCATCTACCTGGTCGCGGGCAAGGCCTGGACGGTCCGCGGCCCCATCCGCGACAAGTGGATGTCGCTCGGAGCCGAGAAGAGCTTCCTCGGCTACCCGACCTCCGACGAGTACGAGGTGTACGCCGGGCCCCGGGTGGACTTCGAGGGCGGCTACGTCCGGACCAACGACACCACCGGCGCCACCACCGAGCACAAGCCGAACGACCGCACCGCCCACCTGCGCACCGACCTGGCGGGTGACTTCAACGGCGACGGCCTGTCCGACATGGCCACCGTCTACGACTACGGCGCCGGTACCGGCGCCACCGCCCTCTACACCCTGAAGGGCAAGGCGGGCGGCGGCTACGAGGCACCCCAGCTGGTCTACAACAGCGGCCGCGGCAACTGGGAGTACCCCCGGTCGCAGTGGGTCGTCGGTGACTTCAACGGCGACGGCCGCGACGACATCCTGTCCGTCTACGGCCACGCCAACGGCACCGTGACGGCCTACACCCTGCTGGGCAGGACCGACGGCGGCTTCGCCGCCCCGGTCGCCTCCTGGACCCGTGCCCCGGGCATGTGGGAGTACGGCAGGAGCCGGATCACGGCGGGCGACTACAACGCCGACGGCCGCGCCGACCTCGCCATCCTCTACGACTACGGCAACAGGGCCTCGCTGTTCACCCTGACCGGACGGCCCGACGGCGGGGTGAACGAGGACGCCAAGGGCTGGGACAGCCCCGTGGACTCCTGGTACGCCGGGTCCTACGGGATGCCGGTGTCCGGCGACAACGACAAGGACGGTCGGGACGACATCTCGATCATGTACAACTACTCCACCGGCGCCACCACGGCGTTCACCTTCAAGGCCGTACCGACGGCGGGTTCGACGCCCCGCTGAAGAGCTGGCAGGCGGCACCCGGAACCTGGTAGTCTCTTAGCGGTACCCGGGAAACGCCCGGCCGGATCCCTCCGGCCGGGCGTCTCCCGTTCTCCGGTTCCGGACGGCAGGGTCGGGGTGTGTCGCGGCCGGGACGGCGGGGTGGTCGCCGCCGAGGACGTGGGGCGGGAGCACCCGCTCGGCGCGCAGGAGGATCGCGGCGCCGGCGAGGACCAGGAGGGCCAGGACGGTCCACAGGTGCCAGCGGCCCGCGTCGAGCAGGAAGCCCAGGAGGAGCGGGGCGATGGTGCGGCAGAGGGACCAGGACAGCTGGTAGGTCGCCAGATAGCGGCCGCGCAGGTGGTCGGGGGCGGCCTGGACCGAGAGGCCCTGTGAGGGCGCGGAGTGGACGAGTTCGCCGGCCGTGTAGAGCACCGCGACGGCGAGGACGGCGACGACGGTGCCCGTACCGGCCGGGCCGGCCGGGCCGCCCCCACTTCCGGTGAGCAGGGGCAGGGCCGCGAAGGCGGCGAAGGAGAGGGCGAAGAGGACCGCGCCGGCGGCTGCCGTGCGGGTGCGCCGGCCGCGCAGGGTCAGCCGGGTGGCGGGTACGCCGAGGGTGGCGATCATGACGGTGTTGAGTGCGAACACCGCTCCGGCCAGGGCGTCGGGTATGCCGACGTCGCGGGTGAGGAAGATCGGCAGGGCGATGGCCTGGGCGGTGTAGCCGAAGGCGATCAGGAGGTTGGCGGCCGTCAGGAGCAGATAGGGGCGGTCGGCGAGCACCTGCCGGTATCCTCCCGTGGCGCCCGCGGAGCCTGCGGGGCCCGCGCCCGGCGGCGGCCCGGCCGTGCGGCGGACGGGCGGGATCCGGGAGACCAGTACGGCGGCGAGCGCGAACACGGTGGCGAGGACTCCGGCAGCGGCGAGGAACCCGGTGGTGCCGTTCCAGGCCAGCATGCCGGCCGCCGCCAGACTGCCGCAGCCCATACCGGCGTTGCGCAGGCTGCGGTCCCAGGCCAGCAGCCGGTCGCGTGCCGGGCCCTGGGCGAGCTCGCCGATGAGGGCGTGCTGGCTGGGCGAGGAGGCCCACGCGCCCACGGCGACCAGCAGGGCGATCGCCAGGAAGGCCGGATAGGAGTCGGCGAAGGGGTACGCGGCGAACCCGACCGCGCGCAGGGCCAGGACGCCGATCAGCACCTGCCGGCCGCCGAACCGGTCGATGAGCACGCCCACGACCGGCATGGAGAGCAGGGCGCAGACTCCGGCGGCGGTCAGGCCCGCGCCGATCGCGGTCAGTGACAGGCCGGTGAGCGCGTGGACGAACAGCATCGTCAGGGGGACGTAGATGCCGTCGCCGATCGAGCCGACCAGGCTCGCGGTGATGAGACGGCGCCGGGTGCGGGTGTCGGGCCCCGCCTTATCTTCCATGGAAGGTAATTTATCATCCGTGGAAGATAAGGTGAAGGCATGCAGGAGACCGATCCCATCGCCGCCATCGTCGACCAGTGGGCGGCCGAGCGCCCCGATCTGGACACCTCGCCGATGCTCGTCATCGGCCGCCTCTTGCGGCTCACCGACGAACTGGACCGACGGCTGCGGCCGCCCTTCCAGGCGGCCGGGCTGGGCAGCGGCGACTTCGACGTCCTGGCGGCGCTACGGCGCGCGGGGCACCCCTACGCCCTGTCCGCGGGCGAGCTCAGCCGCACCGTCCTGGTCACGACCGGTGCGATCAGCAAACGGATCGACCGGCTCGAAGCCCGCGGCCTGGTCGGCCGGTCCGTGGCCGAGGAGGACTCCCGCGGACGCCTGATCACCCTCAGCGCCGCGGGAGTCGCCCTGGCCGACGAGCTCATCGCCGCCCACCTCCACAACCAGCACCGGCTCCTCTCCGGACTCGGCGCGGAGGAGCGGGCGCAGCTCGCCGGCCTCCTCGAACGGCTCGCCGCGACGCTCGACGACACCGCCTAACCCGCGGGCGTCCCGCAGGCCGCGGCGAGGGCGGCGGTGAACTCGGCCGCCAGGCCGGCGATCACCGGGAGGTCGAAGGCCAGCGCGTTGTACTGGAGCCAGCAGCGCAGTCCGCCGTCCGGCTGTTCGACCACGGTCAGTTCGGGGACCCCCCGGTCGCCGCCCGGCAGCGGCCAGGGCACGGTGCTGCCGCGCGGCAGTTCCCAGGGGCCGCAGGCCAGCCCGGGGAGCTGCGCGGGTGCGGCCCAGGCCTCGTAGCGGAGCCAGGCGGCGAACGGGACGGCGGGGCTGAACTCGGCGAAGGGGTAGAGCTGGTGGTCCAGGGCCTCGCTGTAGACCACCCGCAGCCGGTCGACGAGTTCGGCGAATCCGGGGCCGCCGCTGGTGTCCACCCGCAGCAGCAGGGACTGGACGAAGCAGCCCACCGCCCGCTCGGCGTCCTGGCGCGGGCGGCCGGGCACGGGGGTCATCACCACCAGGTCGGGACGGCCGCTGCGGCTGGCCAGCAGTGCGGTCCAGGCCGCCGTGACGGCGAGGAACGGGGTGGCGCCAAGCTCGGCCGCCCTGGCCCGCAGTGCTTCGGCCAGCGCGGCCGACACCTCGAACTCGTGTCCCTGGGTGAGCACTTCGTCGACCTCTCGGCGGCCCTCGAAGCGTTCCAGGGCCTCCGGGGCGCCGGCCAGGGCGCGCTGGAAGTGGGCCCGGGAGGCCGGCCAGTGCGCGTTCGCCCAGTCGACCAGCTCCCGGTAGCCGGGGCCCTGGCGGACCGGGGGTGCCGTCCTCCCCCGCCGCAGCGCCGAGTAGAGCACTCCGAGGTCGGCCAGCAGGACGCCGGTGGACCAGCCGTCGGAGACCATGTGGTGGACCGCGACCAGCACCACGTGGTCGGTCTCCGACCGGCTGACCACCAGCAGTCGGGCCATCGGGTCCCGGGCCAGGTCGGTGAGGCGGTCGCGTTCGGCGATCAGCAGGGCGTCCACCTCCGCGTCCGTGGCTCCGGGGGCCGGGGTCAGGGTGATCCGCACCCGGGGCTCCTCGTCCAGTACGGCCCGTACGATCCCGTCGCCCGCCGCCTCGAAGCGGGTCCGCAGCGCCGGATGGCGCCGGACCGCCTCGGTGAGCGCCCGGCCCAGGGTCTCCGGCTCCAGCCGGTCGGTGACCCGGAAGAGGGCGGTCACCGCACCGGCGTCCCGGCCGGGGGCCTCCGCCATCCAGCGGAAGAAGTTCTCCTGCTGGGAGGTGAGGGCGATGGCGTGCGGCTGTGCGCGGAGGGCGGCCAGATAGGGCGTCACCGTCTCGGTGCCGGCCGCTCCCCCGGCGGTGGCGGTGCGCCGCCGGTCGGGGTGGTCCACCCAGGCGGCCTGGGAGCGCAGCGAGGGCCGTTCGAAGACCAGGGCGGTGCCGGCCCGCAGGCCGAACTCGTCGCTGATGCCGATGGCCAGCTGGACCGCCCGGAAGGAGTCGCCGCCGAGCGCGAAGAACTCGGCGGCCACGTCGTCGACCGGACGGCCGAGCAGGCGCCGCCAGATCCCGGCCAGCCGCAGTTCGGTGGCGGTGGACGGGGCGAGCGCGGTGCCGGAGGGCGACGGCGGGGCGTCGAACAGCGGCCGGAGCCGCTGCTTGAGCACCTTGCCGCTCGGGTTCCTGGGCAGCTCGCGGGCGAGCAGGATCCGTACGGGCAGTTCGGGGCGGCTCAGCCGGGCGCTCAGGAAGAGGCGGAGCTCGTCCGGGTCCACCCCGTCGGGGCCGGGGACCACGACCGCGACCGGGACGGCGCCCATGACGGGGTGCGGGAGGCCGAGCGCGGCGGCGTCGGCGACCGAGGGGTGTTCGTGCAGCACCTCCTCGATCCGCAGGGTGGAGACCTTCAGGGCGCCGCTCTTGATGACATCGCTCTCGCGGTCGAGCAGGTAGAGGTAGCCGTCCGCGTCCAGGCGTCCGAGATCGCCCATCCGCACCCAGCCGTCGCGGAAGACCCGGTCGCTCCGCCCGGTGTCGCCCAGGTAGCCGCGCGGGGGTCCGGGCTGGCGCAGCCACACCTCGCCGGGCAGCCCGGCGGGCAGCGGCAGCCCGTCCGCGTCGAGGATGCGGAGGTCGCAGGGGTCGGCCGGGCGGCCCAGCGATCCGGGGCGGCGGGTGTCGACCACGGTGGAGATCTGCGCGGGCGAGGCCTCCGCGGAGGTGTAGGTGTTGACCAGGGTGGCGGCCGGCAGTGCCGCGGCCAGGGCGGCCGCCACCGGGACGGGCAGCGCGGCGGCGGAGGAGTTGACCAGGCGCAGACTGCTCAGGTCGTACCGCCGCGCGGTCCCGGAGTTGACGAGCTCGATCGCCATCGAGGGCACCAGGAAGGCGGTGCCGACGGCGAACTCCTGTACGGCGGTGCCGAACTCGTCCGCGTCGAAGCGCGGCAGGCTGAGCGTGGTGGGCGCGGCGGTGAGCGCGCCCAGCAGCATCACCTGGGCGGCGTTGGTCCCGATCGGGAAGGCGTGCAGGGCGTGGCGGGAGTGCGCGTAGGCGCGGCGGCGCGGGTGGGTGGACAGGCCGGCGGTCAGGTTTCCGTGCGCGGCGAGCACCCCCTTGGGCGCGCCGGTGGTGCCCGAGGTGCCGATGACCTGGGCGGGGTCGGCCGGGGTGACCCGGTGCGGGGGTTCGGCCGGCGGGTGCGGGTGGGCCGTCAGCAGGGAGTCGAGGGAGAGCTCCGACAGGCCGGGGACCGGAGTCGGCCGTCCGTCGGTGAGGGCGGTGCGGGCTTCGGCCAGGGCGGCCAGGGCCGCGGTGTCGGTGTCGCCCAGGTCCTCACGGGCCGGTACGGGCACCCCGCCCGCGTACTGGACGGCGAGGAAGGCTACGGCGTACCGGTCCCAGCGGGTGTTCGGGAACCGCAGCAGGACCCGGTCCCCCGGTACGACCCCGGCCGAGGCGAGTCCGGCGGCGGCGCGCAGGGCTTCCTCGCGCCAGCGGCGGTAGCTGAGCCCGCCGCCGCCGATGACCTGGAGCGCGATCTGGTCGGGGTGTTCGGTGGCCCGCGCGTCGAGGAGTTCGGGGACGGTCGTCGCGGCGGGCGGCAGGGTGGTGGCGATGGCGTACTCCGGTTCCGGTGCGGTGCGGTGCGGTGCGGTGCGGTTCTGTGTGCGGTGCGCTGCGGTTCTGCGCGGTGCCGGGCGGGCGGGCTCGGTGGGGCCGCCCGCCCGGCTGTGCCGATGGCGGCTTCCGGGGTCGGGGCAGAACGGGTCGGGGCAGAACGGGTCAGGTCAGCCGGCCTGCGGCCTCCTCCTCGCTGAGGGCGTCGATCTCGGCGATCAACAGCGCCTCGATCCGGGCCGCGAGGGCTGCCGGGGTGGGGCTGTCGAAGACGTCGCGGACCGATACGTCGAGGCCGACCCCGGCCCGGATGCGGGCGGTGACCCGGGTGACCAGCAGCGAGTCCCCGCCGAGGGTGAGGAAGTCGTCGAGGACGCCGATCTTCGGCAGGCCCAGGACCTCCTGCCAGAGGTCCACGACGAGGGCCTCGGCGTCGGTACGGGGTGCCAGGTACCCGGTGCCGCCCGTGCCGTCCGGGTCCGGGGCGGGGTCGGGCAGGGCGGCGGTGTCGAGCTTCCCGTTGGTGGTGAGCGGGAGGGCGTCGAGGAGCACCACCGTGTCCGGCACCATGAAGGCGGGCAGGTTCAGGGCCAGGTGCTCGCGCAGCTCCGCCGGCCGTGGCGGGTCCTCGGGGCGCTGTCCGGCGGCCGTGCGGGGCACGGCGTAGCCGATCAGCCGGCGGCCGTCGCGGACCAGGACGGCCGCGGCGGCCACGGCCGGGTGGGCGGTGAGGGCGGCCTCGATCTCGGCGGGCTCGATCCGGTATCCGCGGATCTTCACCTGGTCGTCGGCTCGGCCGAGGAACTCCAGCTGGCCGTCGGTGCGCCAGCGGGCACGGTCCCCGGTCCGGTACATCCGGCCGTCGGGGGCGTCGGTGAACGGATCGTGCGGGAAGGCGGCCGCGGTGAGTTCGGGGCGGGCCAGGTAGCCGCGGGCCAGACCGCTGCCGCCGATGTACAGCTCGCCCTCGGATCCGGCGGGCAGCAGGTCGCCGCGTTCGTCCAGGAGGTAGAGCCGGACCCCGGGCAGCGGGCGGCCGAGCGGCGGCCGGCGGGCGGGCTCGGGGCTGTGGCCGGGGGCCCCTCCCCCGGGCACGAGGTCGCCGGCGGTGACGATGACGGTGGCCTCGGTCGGTCCGTAGGTGTTGACCAGCCGGACGGAGCCGCCGTGCTGCCGCCGCCATGCGGCCAGGGTGTCGGCGCGTGCCTCGGAGCCGCCGAGGACGACCAGGCGCAGGGCCGGCGGCCAGGGGGTCTCCTCCCCGAGCGAGACGAGTTCCTGCCAGTAGGCGGTGGGCAGGTCGAGTACGGTGACGGACCGTCCGGCCTCGCCGCGCAGCAGGTCGGGCAGGGTCCGGCCGCCGCCGGGCAGCAGGACCACGCAGGCGCCCGAGGTGAGGGCGGGCCAGATCTCCTCGGCGTGGGTGTCGAAGCCGATGGAGGCGAACTGGACGATCCGGTCCCCCGGCCGCAGGTCGTAGCCCTCGGGGCCGGCCATCCACCGTACGCGTGTCGCGAGCGCGGCGTGCTCGACGGCGACGCCCTTGGGGGTGCCGGTGGAGCCGGAGGTGTAGAGGACGTACGCGAGTCCGCCCGGCCGGGTCCCGGGCAGCGCGGCGGCCGGGGCCACCGCCGGTGCCGGGGCCGGTGCCTCCGGCCCGGGGACGCGGAGTTCGGGGACCCGGGGCCCGGCGTGGTCCGGCCCGGCGTGGTCCGGACCGGGACGTTCCGGCTCGGGGTGGGCCGGTTCCGGGTGCGTGCCGTCGGTGAGCAGCAGGACGGCGTCCGCTTCGGCCAGCATCAGCCGTCGGCGCTCGGCCGGGTGGGCCGGATCCAGGGGCAGATAGCCGGCGCCGGCCTTCCAGATCGCGAGCAGGGCGGTGACCAGGGCGAAGGAGGGTTCGATCCGGACGCCCACGACCCGGCCGGCGACCGGGCCGAGACGGGCGGCGAGCTCGTCCGAGGCCCGGTCGAGTTCGGCGTAGGTGCGGACCGCGCCCGCGCATTCGAGGGCGGGTGCGTCGGGCCGGGCGGCGACCTGCGCGGCGAACCCGCGCAGGATCGGATGGGCCTCCTCGGTGAGGGCGGGGCCGGCGCCGAGGGCCAGCAGTTCGGCGCGTTCCTCCGCCGGCACCAGCCAGTGTCCGTGCAGCGGGATCCGTGGGTCCGCGACGGCTCCGGCCAGCAGGGCGCGGACCCGGCGGGCCAGCGCCTCGACGGTGGCCCGCTCGAAGAGCTCCCGGTCGAAGCAGAAGGAGAGCGTCATCCCGCCGTCCGGGGTGCGCCAGCTGTCCAGCAGGAGGTCCGTCTTGGCCCGGTCGAAGCCGGAGTCCATGTCGGCCGTCCGGACTCCCTCGGGCAGCCCGGTCCGCTGGTCGGCTCCGGCCAGTTCGTACTGGCTCTGGTGGACGAACACCGCCTGGTAGAGCGGGCCCACGCCGGGGAGGACGGGCAGGTCCAGTTCGGCGGCCACCCGTTCCACCGGGATGTCCTGGTGGGTGAGCGCAGCCATGGTGGCGGAGCGGACCCGGCGCAGCACGGTCGTGAAGTCGGGGTCCCCGGTGAGGTCCGCGCGGATGACCCCGGTGCGGGAGAAGTAGCCGAGGAGGTCCTCGTGGGCGGTCTCGTTGCGGCCGGCGAGGGGGGTGCCGACGGCGAAGTCGTGGCTGCCGCTCCAGCGGGCGAGCACGCACTGGTAGGCGGCGAGGAGCACCATGAAGGGGGTGCAGCGCTGTTCGCGGGCCAGGGTGTCGATGCCGGCGGTGAGCTCGGGGTCGAGGGAGAGGTCGGCGAATCCGGCCGGATGGGTGGGGTCGGCGGGTCTGGGGTGGTCCAGGGGCATCCGCAGGGCGCCGATGCCGGCCAGCCGGGTGCTCCAGTGGCGGAAGGCCTCCTCGGCCGCGCCGCCGTCCAGCCGGGCGCGTTCGGCGAGCGCGAAGTCCCCGTACTGGAGCTTGAGTTGCGGCAGTTCGACGATGCCTTCGCCGATCTCCTCGCGGTAGAGGGCGAGGAGTTCGCGCCACAGCACGGTGAACGACCAGCCGTCGGAGACGATGTGGTGGACCACCAGGCTCAGGGCGTGCTCGTGCTCGCCCGCGCTGACCAGGACGGCGCGCAGCGGTGGCCGCTCGCCGAGGTCGAAGGGTGCGTTGACGTACGGGGCGCAGGCCGCGGTGAAGGACTCCTCCGCGGCGTCCGGGACCGGGATCCGTACGAGTTCGATCTCCCGTACGGGCTCGACGAGTTGGACGGGCTGTTCGCCCTCCAGCGCGAACCGCGTGCGGAGCACCTGGTGCCGGTCGGTGAGCCGGGTCAGGGCGGCGGCCAGGGCGCGCGGGTCGAGCGGGCCGCTCCAGCGGCGGTTGAGGTACATGTTGAACCCGGCGTCCTGCGGTTGCAGTTGCTGGAGGAACCAGAGCCTGCGCTGTTCGTCGGTCAGCGGGTACCGGGCGATCGGGGCGAGCACCGGGTGCGGACCAGGAGTCGGGGTCTGGGACTGGGCCGCGGCCTGGGCCGGGGCATGGGTCGGGGTCGGGGAGCTCATGCGTTCCTCTCGCTCTTCGCTCGGGCCTTCAGGGTTTCCAGGCCGATCAGGTCGTCGGACTCGGCGTCCGGGACTTCCCGGTCGAAGCGGGCCAGGACGGGGATGCAGAAGCTGATCAGGACCAGTGCGGCCATGGCGAGGCCGAACACCAGGTAGAGCAGGCCGATGCCGCGGCCGTCGCCGGTGCCGATCAGTGCGCCGACGCTGGAGGCCAGGGCCCCGCCCTCGTCCATCAGCGGCTGGAGGAGTTCCGGTCCGGCCGGGGCGACCAGGGCGAAGCCGATCGGCAGGGTGGACCAGGCGACCATGGTGTTCACCGCGATCACCCGGCCGTGGAAGCGCATCGGCACCTTGGTCTGGACGACCGTGGCGTAGATGCCGTTGAGCAGCGCCAGTCCGTAGGTCATGCCGAACGCGCCGAAGGCGACCACGGCCACGGAGGGCCGCAGGCCCGTGATGACGCAGGCGGCGGCCAGTCCGAGGGTGGCGAGCAGCACCCCGCGCAGCCGCATCCGGCGGGGTCCGCCCCACACCAGCAGGGTGAGGCCGCCGAGGACCGCGCCGAGGCCGGCCGCGGTGGAGACCCAGCCGGCCGCGGCCGTGGTCGAAAAGGACAGGACCAGCGGGGTGACGAGGAGGAAGAGCGGGGAGAGGAAGATGTTCAGTGCCGCGAACCAGAACAGCATGGCCCTGAAGTGGCGGCTGCCGAGGGCCCGTTGGAATCCGGCCCGGATCTCGGTGGCGACGCTCTCGCGTCGGGTGGCGGCCATGGCGTCGGGGAAGCGGACCGCCAGGGTGATGCCGGTGGCGAGCAGATAGCTGACCACGTCGAAGATCAGGATGCCGCCGAGGCCGATCACGTGCAGGATGCCGACCGCGATCAGCGGGACGAGGAACTGGGCGAGTCCGAGGGCCATCTGGACGACGCCGTTGGCGCGGCCCAGGAACCGCTTGGGCACCAGCTGGGGCACGGCCGAGCCCCAGGCGACGCGCTGGAAGGCGAGGGCGGCGGAGAGCAGGGAGATCATCACGTAGCAGTGCCAGATCGCCAGCGAGTCGCTGAGGTAGAGCACCAGCAGGGCCCCCTGGGTGAGTCCGGCCGCGACATCGCCCCACAGCATCACCCTGCGGCGGTCGCCGCGGTCGACGATGGCGCCGGCCAGCGGGGCGACCACGATGCCGGGCACCAGGCCGAAGGCGGCCAGCAGGCCCAGCTGGAACAGCGAACCGGTCTGCAGGTAGATCCAGATGGGCAGGGCGAACTCGGTGAGCGCCGAACCGATCATCGACAGCTGCTGGCCGGTGGCGACGGCCAGGAACCGGCCCATGGTCGGACGGACCGGGCGGCGGGCACGGGGACCCCCTCCGGCCCCGGCCTCCGGGCGGGGTTCCGGCTCGGTGTCGGGGGCCGTTCCGGCGGTGCCCCGGGACAGTCCGGCCAGCCACCAGGTGGCGTCGGGGGTGCGTTCGTGGCGCGCCTCCTCGCCCTCGGCGATGGACCGGTGCACCTCGGTGAGGATCCCGGCGAGTTCCCCCGCCCGGTACTTGAGGTAGAAGTGCCCGGCCTCGTCCAGGACCACCACGGCGGCGGTCCCGGTGATCCGGTGCCATTCGCGGAAGCGCTCCTGGTAGAACTCGGTCGCCGGGTCGCGGTCGCCGCAGACGGCGATGACGGGGGCCGCGATGGTGCCGCCCTCGCTCTCGTACAGGGTGCCGAAGTAGCGTTCGGCGCCCTTGGTGCCCACCCGGCGGTTGTGGACGATCAGCCGCAGCTGCTCCTCGTCGACCTCGTCCACGTCCAGGCCGGCCGCCGCCAGCGCGTTGATCATGCCCTGGTCGCTGCGGAGCCGGGCGGCCAGTTCGGTGAACCGTTCGGCGATCGCCGCGCCCCGGCCCTTGGGGCGGGCGAACGGGAAGATGCCGCCGAGGTGGACCGCTTCGATCTCGCGGCCGGCCGCCTCCAGCCGGCGGGCGATCTCCACGGTCAGCCGCACGCCGACCCCGCAGTGCCCGTAGAGCACCAGCGGGCCGGTGACCTCGGCGAGGATCTCCTCGGCGCAGAGCCGGGCGACCTCGTCGATGTCCATCGCCTCCTCGCCCAGTTCATGGCCGGGGACGGCGATGGAGTGCAGGGCCCAGTCCGCCGGCATGGCGTCGGCGAGCGGCTTGTAGATCAGTGCGCTGCCGCCGCCGTACGGGGCGCAGACCACGCTGGCGGTCACCCGGCGGCCCTGCGGGGTGAGCAGGTGCAGCAGCCGGCGCGGCCCGCGGTCGCCTTCGGGTGCGGACACCAGTTCGGCGAGCCGGCGTACCGTCGGATGCTTGAAGAGGTCCATCACGCTGACCGGGGTGGCCAGTTCGGGGAAGGCCCGGCGCATCCGGGCGACCACCTGGGTGGCGAGCAGGGAGTGGCCGCCGAGTTCGAAGAAGTCGTCGAGCGCGCCGACCTTCGGCAGTTCCAGCAGCTCCGCCCACATGGCGGCGATCACCTGCTCGGCGCCGGGCTCGGGGTCCACGTGCGTGCCGGGGGCCGGGCCCTCCGCGGGGGCGGGCAGTGCCTTCCGGTCCACCTTGCCGTGGGCGAGCAGCGGCAGCCGTTCCAGCACCACGTAGCGGGCGGGGACCATGTAGTCGGGCAGGACCTCGCCCAGTACGGCGCGCAGTTCGGCGGCGGTGGGCGGCTCGGTCGCCGCCTCCTCCCCGCCGGCCGGCCGCTCCAGGTACGCAACGAGGTTCTGCCGGACCCCCTCGCCGCGGGCCAGCACCACCGCCTGGGTGATGCCCGGAAGCGCGGTCAGCGCGGCCTCGATCTCACCGGGCTCCACCCGGTAGCCGCGCACCTTGATCTGGTCGTCGCCGCGCCCCAGGTACTCCAGCACCCCGTCGGAGCGCCAGCGGGCCAGATCGCCGGTGCGGTACATCCGCGGGCCGCCGACGGCCGAGGGATCGGCGTGCGGACCGGCGTGCGGGTGGTCGGTGTACGGGTCGGGCAGGAACCGTTCCGTGGTCAGGTCGGGCCGCCCCAGGTAGCCGCGGGCCAGCCGGTCCCCGCCCAGGTACAGCTCGCCGGTGACACCCGGCGGCACCGGGTTGCGGGCCTCGTCCAGGACATAGCAGCGGGCTCCGGCCAGCGGGCTGCCGATCGGCGTGCTGCCCGGCCCGGCCGGCTCGTCGCCGGTGATCTCGTGGACGGTGATCCCCACCGTCGCCTCGGTGGGCCCGTAGTGGTTGAACACCGCGCAGCGGCCCAGCGCGGCGATGTCCGACGCCCAGGTCAGACTGCTGGCCTCGCCGCCGAGGACCAGCGCACGGCGCGGCAGCAGCCGTTCCATGGGGGCGTCGGCGGTCAGCGCGGCCAGATGGGAGGGGGTCATCTTCAGGTAGTCGATGCCCGCCCGCTCGATCTCGGCGGCCAGCTCCACCCCCGCGATCCGGCGCGGCAGCAGATGGACCCGGCCGCCGGTGGTGAGCGCCAGATAGAGCATGGTCATGCTGAAGTCGAAGGACAGCGACTGGAGCAGTCCGAAGGAGGAACCGGGCTCGATCCGCAGCCTCTCGCCGGCCCCCGCAAGGTAGTTGAGGATCTGGCGGTGCTGTACGGCGACCCCCTTGGGTGCGCCGGTGGAGCCCGAGGTGTAGATCACGTAGGCCAGGTGGTCCGGACCGGACACCTCCTCCAGCGGCGCCCCGTCCTCCTCCGCCGGGTCCTGGGCCGCGCTGCCGGCCGTGCCGGTCAGCAGGTCCACGGCCGGGTGCTCGCCGAACCGGGGCCGCAGCACCGGATCGGTGATCAGCACCTTGGCCCCGGAGTCGGCGACCAGCCGGGCCAGCCGGGCCGGCGGCTGCTCGGGGTCGAGCGGCAGATAGCCGCCGCCGGCCTTCAGCACGGCGACCAGGGAGACCGCCAGCTCGGCCGACTGCTCCAGGCAGACCGCCACCCGGTCGTCCGCGCCCACGCCCAGCGCCCGCAGCCGACGGGCCATGGCGTTGGCCCGGCGGTCGAGGTCCCCGTAGCTCAGCGTGCTGTCCTCGAAGACCAGGGCCGGCGCCCCGGGGGTGCGGGCCGCGGTCCGGGCCAGGGCACCGGTGAGCGTGGCCGGGCCGCCCTCCGGCAGGGCGGGGCCGGTGGCCCAGGTCTCCAGTACGGCCGTCCGCTCGGCGTCCGTGAGCAGCGGGAGCCGGTCCAGCGGGAGCGCCGGGTCGGCGGTACCGGCCTCGGTCAGCAGCCGGAACCGCTCGATCAGGCGGTCGACGGTACCGGCCTCGAACAGGTCGGTGCGGTAGGTGAGCAGACCGTAGAGGCCCCCGTCGGACTCCTCGCGCATGTAGAGGGCGAGGTCGGCGTGGGTGGTGGTGGCCTCGTAGCCGAAGCCCTCGGCGGCCGGCCCGGACGGCCCGTCCGTCGCCGACCGGGCGGCGGCGGGGGTGGCGGCGCGGTCCCCGTAGTTCTGGAACGCGAAGGTGGTCTGGAAGACGGCGGCCCGGCTGACGTCCCGCTCCACCGCGAGATCGTTCACCATCTGCTCGAACGGCACCTCCTGGTGCGCGTAGGCGTCGAGCGTGGTCTCGCGGACCCGGCTGACCAGGCCCCCGAAGTCGAGCTCGGCCGAGAGCCGTGCCCGGATCGGCAGCATGTTGACGAACGCCCCCACCACGCCTTCGAGTTCGTGGTGCAGGCGGCCCGCGACGGCGGATCCGACGGCGAAGTCCCGCTGGCCGGAGTGGCGGCCCAGCAGGGTCTGGAACGCGGCCATCAGCACCATGTACGGGGAGGCGCCGTGGGCGCGCGCCACCTCGCCGATCCGCCGGAAGAGCTCCGGGCTCCAGCGGAACTCGGCGGCCGCCCCGTAGAAGGTGAACAGCGGGGGCCGGGGCCGGTCGGAGGGCAGCTCCAGTGCCGGTACGCCGTCGAGCTGGGCCCGCCAGTAGTCGCGCGAGGCGGCGAGCGGGCCGTTCTCCAGACGGTCCCGCTGCCAGGCGGCGTAGTCACCGAACTGGACCGGCAGCGGCGGGAGTTCGCCCGGCGTGCCGTGGGCGTGGTGGGCGTAGCGGAGGTCGAGTTCGCGGTTGAGGAGGTCGATGGACCAGCCGTCGCAGATGATGTGGTGCATCACCAGGGCGAGGACGTGGTCCTCCTCGGCGATCCGGACCACCAGGACGCGCAGCAGCGGGCCGGTCTGGAGGTCGAAGGGCTCGGCGATGAGGGCGCCGAGTTCGGCGGCGGCGCGCGCGGCCGGGTCCGGATCCGCGCTGGCGTCCAGGTGCTGGGCGGCGAACAGGCCGGGCTCGGCGACGCAGACCTCCGCGGTCCCGGCCTCGGTGGTGCGGAAGGTCATCCGCAGGCTCTCGTGCCGGGTGACCAGGTCGGTCAGCGCGGCGTCCAGCGCGGCGCGGTCGAAGGGACCGCGGAGCCGGCGGGCCGGTGCCAGGGTGTAGGCGGTGGAGCCGGGGTCGAACTGGTCCATGAACCAGAGGCGCTCCTGGCCACTGGAGAGGGGTGGTGCGGTGTCCGCCGGGCGGGGATCCACCACTCTGGCGGGGGCCGCGGTGCCCCGCAGCCGCTGGCTGAGCAGCGCGCGCTTGGCTGCGGACCAGCCGGTGGGCAGGTCCTGGGTATCCGTCATCGGTTTCCTGTTCGGACGTTCGGCAGGGGAATCGAGAAGCGAGGGGTACGGACGCGAGGGAGCGCGCAGGTGAAGGGGCGCGGGGCTCGGGGGCGCGGGCGCGAAGGGGTCGGGGCCCGGGCCGAGCCAGGCCCGGCATCGAGGCCGGCCCGGGCCGGCCCGGCGGGTGCCCGCGACCGGCGCCCCGGGGTGGGGCGCCGGGCTCGGGCGCGGGGCGCCGGGTCTAACGGCGCTCGTGGACGGCGGCGGCGATGCCGGCCGGGGTGGGGACGTCGAAGAACACGTCGAAGTCGACTTCCACGCCCAGCGCGTCGCGGATCCGGGCGGCGATCTGGACCACGGTGAGGGAATGCCCGCCGAGGTCGAACAGGTCGTCCTCGGGGCCGACCTCGGGGAGGTTGAGCACCTCGGCCCAGATCCGCCGGACGGTACCGAGCGTCGCGTCCCCCTCGCCCGCGCCTTCTGCTTCGGCGCGCCCGGCGCCGTCGGTTTCGCCCACCGCCGGGGCTTCGCGCGGCGGGATCGGCAGGGCCCGCCGGTCCAGCTTGCCGTTCGGGGTGAGGGGCAGCCGCTCCATGGTGAGCCAGCGCTGCGGGACCATGGCCGCGGGCAGTGTACGGATCAGGTGGGCGCGCAGGTCGGCGGGGGCGGGCCGGGCGGCCCCGGCGGCCGGGACCAGATAGCCGGCCAGGAAGGGCTCCCCGTCCTCCTCGACCCGGACGGCGACGGCCGCCTGGGCCAGGTCCGGGTGTTCCAGCAGGGCGGACTCGATCTCGCCGAGCTCGATCCGGTGGCCGCGGATCTTGACCTGGTCGTCCGCCCGGCCCAGGAATTCGAGCTCCCCGCCCGGGGTCAGCACGGCGCGGTCCCCGGTGCGGTAGAGCCGGCCGCCGGGCGGGCCGAACGGGTCCGGCACGAAGCGCTCGGTGGTGAGCTCTGGGCGGCCGAGATAGCCCTCGGCGACCCCGTCCCCGCCGATCAGCAGCTCTCCGGGAATGCCGAGCGGGGTCGGGTTGAGCCGCTCGTCGACCACGTAGACCTGGGTGTTGGCGATCGGGCGGCCGATGCCCACCTCCCGCGGGTCGGCGGGGATCTCGGCGCAGGTGGACCAGATGGTGGTCTCGGTGGGCCCGTACACGTTGAACAGCCGGGCGGTGCACGCCCGCAGTTCCCGGGCGAGCGGCAGGGGAAGCGCCTCGCCGCCGGCCAGACCGGTGACACCGGAGAGCGCGTCCGTGGCGGTCCCCGCGGCGAGCATCACCCGCCATCCGGAAGGGGTGGCCTGGACGTGGGTGACGCCCTGCTCCTCGATCAGCGCGAGCAGTCCGGGGCCGTCGAGGGCGAGGCCGTCCGGGGCCAGCACCAGCCGACCCCCGGTGATCAGCGGCAGGTAGAGCTCCAGCGCGGAGATGTCGAACGAGAGCGAGGTCAGGCCGAGCCAGGCGTGTCCGGGCTCGGAGTCGAGCCGGTCGGCGAAGGAGGTGAGCAGGTTGACCAGGGCCCGGTGGCCGACGGCCACCCCCTTGGGGCGGCCGGTGGAGCCGGAGGTGTACAGAACGTACGCCAGGTCTTCCGGGCCGGGGGCGGAGTCCGGGGCAGGCACGGTCTCCGGGGCGGGCGCGGTGGCGGTGGCGGTGGTGGCGGTGGCGGTGGCGGTGGCGGTGGGGAGCCCGCTCCCGGCGTCCGGTGCGGCGGGGAGCCGCAGGACGGCCGGGGCGGCTTCGGCGACGGAGGGCGCGGGCTCGCGGTCGGCGAGCACCAGCACGGCTCCGGAGTCGCGCAGCACCAGGGCCAGACGCTCGGCCGGGTAGCCGGGGTCCAGCGGCAGGTACGCGGCGCCGGCGGCGAGGACGGCGAGCAGCGCGGCGGGCAGGTCGGCGGTGCGGTCCAGGTGGAGGGCGACCAGATCGCCCGGCCGAACCCCGCCGGCCCGCAGCACGGCTGCCAACTGGTCCGCACGGCGCAGGAGTTCGCGGTAGCTGAGGTTGCGGCCCGCGTTGCTGACCGCGATCGCCGCGGGGGTGGCGGCGGCCTGGGCGCGGATCAGATCGAGGACGGTCCGGTCGGCGGGGTAGGGGCGGCCGGTGTCGTTCGGCCCCGTGGTGACGGCCCGGAGTTCGGCCGCGTCCAGCAGGGGCAGGTCCACCAGTCTGGCTTCGGGCGTGGCGACCGCGCCGGCCAGCAGGGTGCGGTAGTGGGTGGCGATCCGGCGGGCGGCGTCCGGGTCGAGCGCGGTCGGGTCGTACTGAAGGCTGAACTCGAAGCCGCCGAAGGGGACTTCGCCGAAACCCGAGGTGTCGGGCGTGTCGGGTCTGTCGGACGTGTCGGTGGTGGCGG
The DNA here is from genome assembly GCF_055576225.1 of Streptomyces sp. NPDC033845. Lineage (NCBI taxonomy): Bacteria > Bacillati > Actinomycetota > Actinomycetes > Kitasatosporales > Streptomycetaceae > Streptomyces > Streptomyces sp. NPDC033845. Next base: position 23,315 of record NZ_JBVIRI010000031.1, read on the forward strand.
TGACGGCGGTGGCGCCGGGGGCTTCGACGATCTGGAGGTGGAGGGTGTTGCGGGCGACACGGTTGTGGACGGCCCAGCCGATCCGGGCGCCGGTGTCGCCGAAGTCGGGGTCGGGGCCGCGGCGGCGGTATCCGAGCGAGACCGGGGTCAGGCCGATCCGGGGGCCGAGGCCGGTGACCGCCGCCCCGAAGGGCACACCGCGGAAGGGATAGCCGGCGCGCAGCTCGGCCCGGACGGCCGCGGCGAAGTCGGCGAAGGTTCCCGATTCCCCGGTTCCCGATTCCTCGTCGGAGGCGGGGGCGTGAACCGGCAGTTCGTTGACGAACATGCCTATCTCCCCAGCCAGTTCGGGGGTGCGGGTGGACAGCGGGACGGACACCGGCACGGCCTCGCCGCCGTAGCGGCGCAGCAGGCCGTGCAGGGTGGCGAGCAGGAACTCGAACGCGGTGGTTCCGGTGCGGGTGGCGGCCGCGTGCAGTCGCTCGGCCCCGGCCCCGTCGAGCCGCCATTCGACGGACTCGCCGGGCCCGGCGGCGGTCCCGGTGCGCGGCGCGCCCGGGAGTACCGGCTCGCCGGCCGCGGCCCAGCGCGGCCCGTACCAGTCGGCGGCCCGGCGGACGGTCTCCGGATCCACGGCCGGTCCGGCCGTCTCCGTCGGCTCGGCGGCCGCGGGAGGAAGCCCTGCCGGGCCGTAGGCGGCGGCGAGGTCCCGGACCAGGATGTCCTTGGAACCGCCGTCGAAGACCGCGTGGTGTGCGGTGACCAGCAGTTCGGCGCTGCCGTCGGAGCGCCGGTAGAGGGCGAACCGGCTGAGCGGTCCGGTCTCCAGGGCGAAGGGGGCGGCGGCCTCCTCCAACAGCGCTTTCTCCAGGTCGGGTTCGTCGGCCGGCGCCTCGTGGACGGCGAGCCCGGGCCGCTGTGCGGCGGGTTCCCGGCAGACCTTGCCGGCGTGTTCCACCAGCCGGGCGGCGAGTGCCGGATGGCGTGTCACCAGCGTGTCGACCGCGCGGCTCAGCACCACCGGGTCGATCCGGTCGAAGGAGATCCTCATGGGCATGTGGAACGCCTCGCGGGCCAGGCCCAGCCGATCGGTCAGCCATACGCCCTGCTGGGCCGGGGAGGCCGGGAGGCGGTCGGGATCGGAGAGGAGTTCGGACATCGGCGGCTCACTTAGGACGTCGGAGCGGAGCGGAGGAGCGGCACGGGTGACCGTGGTCAAGAGGTCGAGAAGGCAGAGAGTCTTCGGGTCGGGAGGTCAGGCCGTCAGGAAGTCAGGAAGTCGGGAAGTCAGGTCGGATTTCGGCCGCCGAGCGCGGAGGCCCACCCCCCAGTGGGCCGGCCGGTGGCCGTGAGCGGTCAGGACCGCCGGACACCCCAGGATGCCCCGGGGCGTCTGGAATCTCCGGCCCCGCCCGATGAAGACCATTGGTCCAGACCTGTCGAGAGATTCGCACAACGCCCCAGCACCGTCAAGGCCCGTCCACAGCCCGGAATCCACCACCATGTGCGGATCGAGCTGCACGGACTTCTACCCAAACATCCTTGACCATGATCAAATTTGACGGTTCATCAACTTACGTTCATTCGCTGCTGGAACGCTCGCAACCGCGCGACTCCGCAGCGCTACGCGGGTGGCTTCCAAGCCACTGCGGAACCACCCTCGCGCCCGGCCGCTCCGCTCCCGGTGCCTCCAGAACGATCACCGTCGCAAAGGGGCCGCCGCCGGCCCACCGCCCCGTACGATCGCGGCATGGTCAAAGGGGTGATGTTCGACTTCTCCGGCACTCTGCTCCGCATCGAATCGACCGAGGAGTGGTTCGGCGCGGTGCTGCACGCCGCCGGACTCCCACTGCCGGCCGCGGAGTTCGCCGAGCGGGTGCGACGGCTCACCGAGTACGGGGCCCTGCCCGGCGGCCCGGCACCGCTGCGCGTCCCCGCGCATCTGGAAGCGGCGTGGCGGGAGCGCGATCTGAGCGCCGCCCGGCACCACGCCGCGTACACCGCGCTGGCCCGCGAAGCCGGCCTGCCCGCACCGGATATGGCGCGGGCGCTCTACGACCGGCACCGGGAACCCGCCGCCTGGCGGCCCTACCCGGACACCGGGCCCACCCTGCGCGAGCTGCGCCGGCGCGGGATCCCGGTGGCCGTGGTCAGCAACATCGGATGGGACCTCCGGCCGGTCTTCCGCGCGCACGGGCTGGACGGCCTGGTCGACACCTATGCGCTCTCGTTCGAGCTCGGCGTCCAGAAGCCCGACCCGGCGATCTTCCGGACCGCCTGCGACCGCCTCGGCCTGTCACCCGCCGAGGTCCTGATGGTCGGCGACGACCGCACCGCGGACGGCGGCGCCCGCGCCCTGGGCTGCCCGGTCCACTTCGTCGACCACCTGCCGGTCGATCAGCGCCCGACCGGCCTGACCCAGGTCCTGGACCTCCTCGGGCCACCCGGACCCAGGCCCGGGCCCGGGTAGCCGTCGCCCCGCCGCACCCCGCCCCGCACAGGGAACCCGTCCCCCGCCCTCACACGGTCCGCTCCAGCAGCGCGCCCTCCCGCGCGGGGTTCCCGGTCCGCGCCGCGTCCCGCAGGATCTCCCGTACCCGGCGCACGAACCGCTCCATGTTCATGGCCGCGATATCGGTGTCGGGATGGCGGGCGAACAGGTACAGCCCGTCCAGGGTGCGGTTGACCCAGACGCACGACTTGCCGCTGTCCGAGATCCGCACCACCACCTGGGCGTTCTGCCGCTGCCAGTCGGCGGCCCCGTTGAAGCCGGTCAGGTCCATGTAGGACATCAGCGAGAACGGATCGGGCGAGGTCTTCTTGAAGTCCACCCCCAGCAGCTCGCAGACCCGGAAGAACGGCACCCGCGCCACCTGCCGGGCCTCCCGGGCCGCCTGCCGGGCCAGCCGGACCGCCGTACGGAAGTCGCAGTCGGGCGTCAGGTCGATCTCCACCGGGCCGGCGTCCACGTACCAGCCTACGGAGGAGGTCCACTCGGCACGCGACCGGCTCTGGAAGGGCACCACCGTGCGGTACGGGGACGGCGCGCCCAGCTGCCGGGCGGCGAGCGCGGCCGCCGCGAGCACCCCGGTGAGCAGCACCCCGCGCTCGGCCCGACAGACGGCCGCGACCGCGTCCGTCTCCTCCGGATCCAGCAGCCACTCGAACACCGAACGCTGGGGCAGGAGTTCGCCCTCACGGGTGCCCAGCGGAAGCGGGAAGTCCGGGGGGCTGCCGCCGCTGTCGGCGATGAACCTCTCCCAGAACCGGACCGCCGGATGCTCCCGGCCGATCAGCGCGGCCGACTCCCGCTCGTGGTGGCTGTAGTCCAGATGACTGCCGGTCACTTCGAGTTCGGGTGTGCGCCGTTCGAGGGCCGCAAGGTAGAGCGTACGGATCTCGTGGACCAGCTCGAAGATCGTGTATCCGTCCACATGGCTGTGGTCGCTGGCGATCAGGATGGTCGCGGAGTCGGCGCGCTGCACCGTCTCGATGACGTAGTTGGGCCACTTCAGGGTGTGCGTCCCGGCGTCCAGCCGGTCCCTGAGGAACCGGTTGAGCACCAGGGGGTCGCGGAACTCCCCCAGTTCCGTACTGCTGATGCCGATGCTGTCGAACGGCACGGTGAACCGGTGCAGTTCGTCCCCGTCACTGCGGAACCCGCTGCGCAGGGTCTCGTGTCTGCCGATCCAGCTTCTGAGCGTACGCCCGAAGGCCTCCACGTCCAGTCGGCCCGGCATCTCGAAGGCCACACCGACCCAGTCGGCCGTGCGGGCCCCCCGCTGCTGGAGGCGGGCCATCGTGCGGATATGGGATTCCTGGTTGTAGGAGGGGGGAGCCACATCCCGTTGGGCCCGGTCCGCAGCCGCGAGTGCGGTTGGCGACAGCGTCCACTCCCGGACCTGTCCGGGCCGCACGAGGTACTGGTCGAGCTCGGTCATCTTCACCCCCGGAACAACGAGCCTCCCTGACCGAGGGCACTACACGGCCACCACCAGCCGAAACTTCGGCCCCGCACGGAGGGGCGCACAAGGGGGCTCATCCCGTATGGGCCGTGAGGGCCTGGTGGAGGGTCGTGTGGAGGGTGTTCGGGTCGTCGGCGTGCAGGCGGATCAGGTGGACGGGGCGGGGTGCGCCGAGGAAGGTCGGGGCGTCGACGGGCTCGGTGAGCCGCAGGGTGACGGAGGTCTGGGAGCCGATCGGGAGGTTCAGCTCCCCCTCCGTCTTCTCGTGGGTGAAGCGGGTTTCCCGGCGGACGGAGGCGATGGTGTCGAGCGGGATGCGGAGGTCGACGCCGGCGGCCTGCCGGATGCGCAGGGTGGTGCCGGTCAGGGTGTGCGGCCTGGTGCGGGAGGCCGCGTGCAGGCCGAGGACGAAGAGGACCGTGTAGACGTCCACGACCAGCATCACGGTGTGGACCACCGGCCAGTCGGCGAGCAGATAGGTCAGGGCCACGGTCTCGACCACGCAGGCGAAGGTGAGCCCGTACATCATGGCGGCCTGGTCCCGGCCGTGGGTGAACACCGTGTCCGCCCGGTCGGTGCCGTGGGGGCGGCGGGCGATCCATCGGACGAGGCTCTCGGCGATCCGCGCCTCGTGCGCGAGGAACCGCAGGGCGGGCGAGGGGCCGCGCCGGGGGGCGGGTGCGGCGGGTGCCGCGGGGGTGGTGGTCATCTCGGATCTCCCTGTCCTGGCCGGCCGGCACGTCCGCGGGTCTCCGCCCGCTTGAGGCCAGTGGAAACCATGACGTCGCGGCAAGGTCAAGCGCACCGGGGAGGGGCATCGGGGATCGGGGATGATGGGGCATGCTTTCCGATGGCTGGCACCTGACCCGTGACGTCGACGCGTTCCTCGCCCGGGCCGGGGGATTCCTGGCCTCGCGCCCCGCCCTGCACACCATGGTGCTGACGGACATCGAGAAACTGCGGCGCGCCCGTGGGGTGGCCGGACCGGACGGCGCCGCCGCCGTCTTCGGCCGTCTGGACTCCGGAGGAGGCGGGACCGGCGCGGTCTTCCATCTCGCCCCGCACGGCCGACTGGGCCTCACGCCCCTCTCCGCCGAGCAGGCCGAGGCGCTCGCGGCGCACCTGGCCGGGCTCGGCCACTCCCCCGCCCAGGTGATCGCCGACCGGGAGACCGCCGACGCCTTCGCCGCCTCATGGCGGCGGCAGACCGGCGCGGCCCCGGAACCCTTCTGGCACACCCACCTCCACCGTCTCGACACCCTCACCCCGCCCCACCCGGCCCTGCCGGGCCGGGTCCGTCCGGCGGAGGACGGAGAGCGGGACCGGGACCGGGAGCAGGTCGTGCGGTGGTGCCGGGAGTTCTGCGTGGATGTCGGGGAGCAGGTCTCCATCGACCTGATCGACGCCGGTGCCTGGGAGTCCTCACGTTTCGGCGACCGGCACTTCCTGTTCTGGGAGACCCCGGACAGCTCCCCGGTCTCCATGGCGGCGGTGACCTCGGTGGTCGGCGGCATGGTCCGGGTGGACCCCGTCTACACCCCGGCCCGCTTCCGCGGCCTCGGCTACGCGGGAGCCGTGACCACCGGGGCGAGCCGGGCCGCACGGGCCGCGGGCGCCACGGAGGTCGTCCTGTTCACGGACCCGGCCAACCCCACCAGCAATGCCCTCTACCGGCGCCTCGGTTACCTCAGGATCGCCGACTTCGCCGGGTACCGGTTCCCGGCGCGCTGACGTACGGTCACGACCCCTGCGGCTTCTCGTCGGTGGGCCCGTCGGCCGCCGGTGACAGGAGACGTTCGAGGCCCAGCCGGGCCATCAGGGCGGCCTGGAGTTCCCCCGCTCGGCGGGCCGGGTGCCCTCGCTGAAGCGGGCGGTACCGGACCCGGTCGGCGTTGCGGCCCCGGATGTCCCGCAGGCTCGCGTAGACGGTGCGTCCCGCCTCGGCGAGGGCTTCGACGGTCTGCCTGCCGACTCCGGTGCCGGCTCCGGTGACCATGACGGTGAGGGGGGCATCAGGTCTCCTCGGGGGTGTTCAGTCTGCCGGGGTCAGGGGGCCTCTTCAGGATGACCAGGGTGGCCGTGACGAGGGCGGCGGTGATGAGGCCGGTCAGCAGGACCGGGGCGGGCGCGAACGCGGTGAGGCAGACGGCGACGGGCAGGGTGTACGCGGCGGCGGCCGCGGTCCGCGAGATGTCGGCGTGGCCGGTGGCTTGGGCGACGTTCACCGCGAGTCCGGCGCCCACCGCCGCCGCGGCGGTGAACAGGAAGTAGTGGCCGTACCCCCCAACGGAGCGCGGCGGCCGGCGAGTCGAGCCGGCGGGGCCGTCTCGTCGGCGAAGTACAGCCACCACAGGGACCATCGCCAGGCGCATGATGACGTAGCCGATGGTGATGACGGTGAAGTCGTAGTCCGCGACGGCCGCGCCCGCGCCCCACCTGGTGGGCCTGGACGAACTTCCTGGTTCGCCCAGATCACCGGCGCCCTGGTCATGGCGGCGGGCGCGGGAACGGTGCGGGAGGCCCGTGGTGCGGGAAGACCGTGGTGCGGGGCGGTGTGACCTCGCCCCGCACCACGGTCTTGGACGGACCCGCGGATTCGCGGGTCAGCGGTTCGGCGGGTTCAGCGGGTGGTGTAGCCGCCGTTGAGGAAGAGGGTCTGGCCGTTGGCCCACCAGCCGTCGGTGAGCATGTGGCGGACCCAGGGCACGATGTCCTCGATCTTGGTGAGGTCCCCGTTCATCGCCGAGGACTTGTGGTAGGCGACGGAGTCGTCGTCCTCGGCCGGGTAGAAGAACGAGGTGTCCATCGGTCCGGGCGCGATGTTGTTGACGGAGATGTTCCGGCCGAACAGCTCCTTGGACAGGGCGCGGGTGAAGTGCTCCACGGGTGCCTTGCTGCCCGCGTAGGAGGAGTAGAGGCCGGTGTAGGCGGCGAGCAGGGAGGTGACGATGGTGATGATCTTGCCGCCGTCCTCCATCCGGCGGGCGGCCTCGCGCATCACGAAGAACGCGGCCTTGGAGTTGACCGCGAACATCTGGTCGTACTCCTCCTCCGTGATCTGGGTGAGGGGCTTCTTGAGAACCATGCCGGCGGTGTTGACGCTGTAGTCGAGCTTTCCGAAGCGGCGGACCACCTCGTCGAAGACCCGCTCGACCTCGGCGACCTTCGTGAGGTCGGCCTGGATCGCGAAGGCCTCGCCGGGGCCGGCGTTGATCGTCGCGACCACGTCCTCGGCCTTGGCCCGGGCCGAGTCGCTGTTGTAGTGGACGGCGACCTTGGCGCCCTCGGCGCCGATGGTGGTGCTGATCAGCCCACCGAGGTTGCGGGAGGCGCCGCCGACGAAGGCGACCTTCCCGGCGAGCGTCTTGTCCGGGGTCTTCACCATGGCTGTCTCCTTGAGATCAGGGGTGTGGGGTGTGCCCCCGCGGGCCGTGTGAGGTGGCGCACCCGCGCTCAGCAGCATGCGCCGTGGCCGGGGGGGCTTGAAGGATCCGCGCAGCGGGTTGGATGATCCGCGCACATCGCCGGTGCGCCTCGGGTGTGGAGCCCCGGTCGGAGTCGGGCGGCCTGCCGGCCCGGCGGCTGGCGGAACTGCGCGACTACATCCATGTACACCTGGACCGGCGGATCACCCTGGAGGAGCTCTCCTCGGTCGCCGGGGTCAGCGCCGCCCATCTGAACCGTTTGTTCCGGGCCTCGCTGGGCGAGAGCCCGCACCAGTACGTGCTGCGGCAGCGCGTCGAGCGGGCCCAGAGCGCCCTGCTCCACAGCGACGACAGCATCGCCGACATCGCCGACATCGCCGTGGCGCACGGGTTCGCCGACCAGAGCCATCTCACCCGGGTGCTGCGGCGGGCCACCGGGCTGACCCCCGGCGTGCTCCGGGAGGAGCGGGTTCGGCGGCCGGCCGACGGCTGAGGCGTCGGCCGGCCGGCCGGCCCGTCGGTCAGTCGGTCAGTCGGTCGGCCGGTGGATCGGCGGGTCAGCCGGCCTGGATGGTCCGGGCGCCGTGGCCGGCCCCGGCCGGCTTGTGGGCGGCCTTGCCGGCGGGCTTGCCGGGCTTGTGGGCGGGCTTGCCGGGCTTGTGAGCGGCCTTGTGGGGCTTGCCTTCCGGGTGGTCACCCTTGCAGCCGCCGTGGTCCTTGTCCCGGCAGGGGGCGCAGGCCACGATGGTCACGGTGTTGCTGGTGGCGTCCGCCGGCTGCCCGTTGGGACCGGTTCCGGTCACCTTGGCCACGTCGGTGATCTTCCCGGCGCGTACGTCGGCGGCGGTGGTCCGGTAGGTCGCGGTGCAGATCGTGGACTGACCCGGGGCCAGGGTGGTGGCCGGGCAGCTGACCTTCGGGTTGCCGGGCCCGATGTCGGTGACCTTGATCCCCGAGACCGGGACGGTGCCGGTGTTGGTGACCGTGAAGGTGTAGTGCAGCAGCTGGCCGGCGGCGGAGAACGCGGTCTCCTCCACGTCCTTGTACACCGTCAGCTTCGGTTCCGTGCCCACCGCCGGGACGGTGACGGTGTTGCTGGTGCCGGTCACCGGGCTGCCGCCGGGGGTGGTGGCCGTGGCCCGGCCCAGGTCGGTGACCCGGCCGGCGGCCACGTCCGCGAGGGTGGTGGTGTAGACGGCCGTGCAGGTGGTCGAGGTGCCCGGGGCCAGGGAGTCGACCGGGCAGCTGACCTCGGGGTCCGGGTTGCCCGGTCCGTCGTCCGCCACCGCGAGGTCGTTAAGCACGGTCTGCCCGGTGTTGGTGACGGTGAAGCTGTAGTGGATCGTCTGGCCGGCCCCCGAGAAGCTCTGCTCGAAGGCGGACTTGGCGATCCGCAGACCCGCGTACGGCACGGTCACCGTGTTGCTGCCTCCGGTGACCGCGACCCCGCCGGGGGCGGTGCCCTTGCCGGTGGCGGTGTTGACGACCTTGCCGTTGCGGATGTCGGCGGCGGTGGTGGTGTGGGTGGCGGTGCAGGTGGTCGACGCACCCGGGGCGAGGGTGGTGTCGGGGCAGGTGACCTGCGGGGTGCCGGGTCCGTTGTCGGAGACCGTGAGCGCCGAGACGGGGACGTTGCCGGTGTTGGTGACCAGGTAGCTGTAGTGCAGGGTCTGGCCGGCCGCCGTGAAGTCGTCCTCGGTGGCGTCCTTGACGACGGTGAGGCCGCGGACGGCTCCGTTGACCGGCACGGTGACCGTGCAACCGCCCGCGGTGGCGCAGGAGCCGCCCTCGGAGGTGGCGGTGACGGTGTTGGCCAGGCTGTAGTCACCGGTGACGGGCGCGTTGACCTGCACCTGGTAGGTGACCGTGGCGGTGGCCCCGCCGTTGAGGACACCGGTGTAGATCAGTTCGTCGCCCTGGACGACCGCGTCTCCGGTCGAGGCGGTCACCGAGCCGGGGACGAGCGTGGCGTCGTCCAGGATGCCCGACAGGTCGTCGGTGAAGTCGCCGTTGCCGACCGCCGTGCCGGTGTTGGTCACCGTCACCGTGTACGTGATCGTGTCGCCCTCCGACACCGGGCCGGCGGTGGAGGCCGACTTGGCGACCGTGTACGAGGGCTGCGGGCACTGCCCGGCGTCCTGCCCGGAGGTGCCGCCGTAGAATCCGACGCCCGGGGAGGCCAGGGTGGTCACCGGCAGCGGGCTGGTGGAGGCCGCCGTCGGCACACTGGTCAGCCGGTAGATGTCGCCGCCGGAGCCGAACCCGACGGGAAGGTCGCCGGAGAGCGCGGCGCCGAAGATCTGCGGCATGGTGCCGATCTGGGTGACCGAGTTGTCCGGGTGGATCCGGAACACTCCGGACGGCACCCCGGCCACGGAGCCCGCCGCCGTACCGAAGGCCAGGACGTCCCCGTCGGGCAGGGTCAGGAAGTCACCGGCGGACACCCACCCGGTGGGGAACGACGCGGTGAAGTTCGTGCTGACCCCGGTCGCCGGGTCGATCACGAAGATCTGCGGGGTCGCGAACGAACCGGCCAGCAGCGTCCCGTCCGCGCGCGCCGTCAGCGCGTTGACGGCCGTGTTGCCCGCCCCCGCGAACAGCGGGATCGCACCGGTGATGGCCACGGTCGCGGTCTCCGCCCCGGTGACCGGGTCGATCGTGTACAGGCTGGCGCCGCCGGTGCCGGGGAAGTCCACCCCGTACAGCCTGGATCCGTCGGCGCTGAAGGCGATGTCGCCGTAGTCCCGGACCAGGGGGGCGGTCGACAGCTGGACGCCGGTCGAGTCGTACTGGAACAGGCGCTGCACCGGACCGCCCGTGTTGGCCCACACCGGCCCGGGCGGGCATACGGCGCGCGCCGACGGCCGGGCGGCCTGGGCGCCGCCCTGGGTGACCGCGGTGCCCTTCGATCCGGCCGGATGCGGTGCGGCGGCCGGTGCCGCGAACGCCGCCGCCCCGGCACTGGTCGTCGAGAGCACCAGCGCCACGGCGGCGCTGACGAACGCCCGCCGCATGCCCAACCTTCGGTCCTGAGCCATCTACCACTCCGGTTCGTGCTGAATCGACTCTTCGGATGGCCCGTCCTGCGGCCCGCTCCCGCGATGCGCGGGACAGGGCCGGGACCGGCCAGAGAGATTCATACACAAATCGGATGATTTGAGATATGCGACACACTCGCCGTCCTCGGACGGCGCCGGCACCGCCCCCGATCAGCGGCGGCCGGTGGCCAGGGTGACGAGGAACTGGCCGCCGCCCGCGTCCACGGAGGCGGTCACGGGCAGCCCGGGCACGAGCCGGGAGAACCGGTCCACCAGCCAGTCCGCCGCCTCCTGGGCGTCCTTCCTGGTCGGGCAGCGGCCGACCATCTCGCGGCCGCCCTTGCGCTCCAGCCGCTCGGCGACGGCGATCAGCGGAGCGGGCTCGACCACGTACAGGCTCTCCGGCCAGGCGATGACCACCTTCACCGCGCCCTTGCGGCTGTTGCAGCCGCGGTGCGCGAGCCGCTCGGCGACCTTGGCCTTCCGGTCGGCGGTCCGGGCGTCCACGCTGGGGCCCCTCGGGTCGTTCACCGACTCGTCCGGATCCACCGGTTCGTCGCACACCCAGCAGCGCCAGCCGTCGCGCTCCGCCACATCATCGAGAAGACTCATCCGAGCAAACTAGCCTGCCCGTCCGCCCCCGGCCCAGCCGGGTCACCCCGGCGACCGGGGGCCGGGCCGCTAGCGGACCCCCGGCGCCGCCTTACGGGCGTGCAGGACGCTCGCGCCCAGCGGAAGCGGCTCGCTGCCGACCAGCCGGAGGCCCGCGTGGGCGAGGAGTTCCGCGTAGTGGCCGAGGCGGCGCTCGCGGCCTCCCACGTTGCACATCATGTGGAGGTCCCAGGCGGTCGCCAGCGACGGTGACCCGTCGTCCGGCAGCAGCCGCTCCACGATGAGCAGGTCGGCATGCTCGGGCATGGCCCGGGCGCAGTGGCCGAGGATCTCCCGGCAGCGGTCGTCGTCCCAGTCGTGCAGGACCCTGGACAGCACGTACACGTCACCGCCCGCGGGGACCTCGGCGAAGTCGCCCACCCGGTAGGTGCAGCGGGCGCCGGTGCCGGTGGTGTCGAGGTGTTCGCGGGCGGCCTCGACCACGTGCGGCCGTTCCAGCAGGAGGCCGTTCAGGTCCGGGTGGGCGGTGAGGATCCGGCCGAGCAGCTCCCCGGTTCCGCCGGCCACGTCGACCACGGTCCGCCGGCCGGAGCCGGCACTGGCGCCGGCGGCGGCGCCGGCGGCCGCTGCCGCGATGACCGGATGGGCGGGGAGCGTCTCGAACATGTGCGAGCTGGCGGCCATGGACCGGTCGAAGCGTTCGGCCAGGGCGGGATGGCGGGCGAAGTAGTCGAAGTGGTTCTCGCCGAAAAGCTGCTCGAAGCCGGTCCGGCCGGTACGCACGGCGTCGGCGAGCAGGGCGAAGGACTGGTAGAACGCGCCCCCGTACATCAGCGCCAGCGCCCGCATCGAACCGGCGGCCTCCGCGCGCAGCAGTGCCCCGAGGGGGGTGAGGCGAAACCCCTTCGGCTCCTGCTCGACCACGCCCAGCATGGCCAGATAGCGGAGCAGGGTGGCGAGGCTGCCCGGATCGGCGCCGACGGCCCGTGCCAGTACGTCCACGCCGACGGCGGCACGGGCCGTGCCGTCGGGCCCGGCGTCCGGGCCGGCGGCCGGGAGGTCCATGGCCTCGGGCAGCCGCAGCCGTGCGCAGGCCGCCAGCGCCTGGGTGGTCCAGGCCCCGGTCATCAACCGCAGGAGCGTTTCGGCGGGCTGCCGGGCACGGAGGGCGTCGAGGTGCGGGGCGAGCACGTCGCGGTGGTCCCCGCAGGCGTAGAGCTCCACCCGCCGGTATCCGGCCTTGGAGTCGGCGGGGGCGGTGAAGTAGAGGACCGTGCCGTCCTCGTGCGGGTTGTAGCCCCCGCCGTCGGCGAGGGCCCCGTGCCGGGCGAAGGTGGCGCACAGCCCGCGCAGCACCAGCGGGTCCGGGTGCAGGACCTCGAAGGCCACGTGCGCCTCGTGGTCCGCGACCCGCTCCCGTACGGCGATCTCCTCCAGCTCGGAGCCGGCCGGCACCGGCAGGGTGAACACCTCGACCATCCGGCGTTCGCCGTCACGGCAGTCCACCGAGGGACGCAGAATCCTTACGTCCAGCTCGGCCGCGGTCCGGCCGTGCCGGTGGGCCAGCCGGTCGCGGACGACGACGCTGGGCTGGGCCGGCTGGTCGGCGTCCAGGCCGCAGGCGGCCAACTGCCCGCGCAGCGCGGCCTCGCCGCGCGGGAAGACGAGGAGGGCGGCGTGCGCGAAGCGGCAGCGCTCGGCCAGCGCTGCCAGCTCCGGTCCGTCGAGGCCGGGCAGCAGGAACCCGAGCAGCGTGGTGGTGTCCTGGTTCCGGACGAAGTCGACGGCGGCGCCCAGACGGGCGGTGTCGTCGGCGGTGCTCGCCGCCGCCGTCTCAGGTGTCCTCGCGGGGGTCACGACCGGTGTCACGGTGGGTGTGGCGGGGGACGTGGTGACGGGTGGCGCGGTGGGGGTCGTCATGGAGTCCTCGATGGGGGAAGGGAGGGTGTGCGGGACGGCTGATGACGGGGAAGGGCGGGTGGGGCGGGGCAGCGTGGATGGGGCGGGGCAGCGCGGATGGGGCCGCGGCGGAGTGGGACGGTGGGTGTGCGGGCCCGGCCGGGGCCGGGTGGCCGGAGGCCCGGGCGGGGGCGGCCCGGCGGGGGCCGGTGCGTACCTGGCCGGTCCGGCGCCTGCTGGGCCTGTTCGGTTCGTGCCGGTCCGGCCCGGTGTGCCCCTGGCCGGTTCGGGGGGGGCGGAGCGCTCGCCGTGGCAGGGCGGGGGCGGGGGCGGGCCGGGGGTGGTCGGTGGTCCGGGCCCCCTCAGAGGCCGACGTAGTTCTCGGCGAACCAGTCCTGGAGGCTGCGCGAGGTCCGCAGCGCCTCGATCCGGGAGTGGCGCAGCCGGTCGTGGAAGAGCGAGCCGTCGTCGTCCGGCCCGGCGGTGGCCCGGCCCGGCTCGGGTTCCGCCCCCGGGGCCGGCCGGGTGTGGAGCAGACCGATCATCCAGTGGGAGAACTCCTGTGCCCGCCAGATGTACTCCAGGCATTCGGCGGAGTAGCGGTCGAGCGCTCCGGGGTCGCCGTGCCGGAGGTCGGCGACGAGGGCCCGGGCGAGGATCTCGGCTTCCAGTACGGCGAGGTTCGCCCCCTTGGCGGCGGAGGGGCTGATCAGGCTGGCGGCGTCGCCCGCCAGGTAGAGGGAGCCGTGCCGGAGGGGTTCCAGGACATCGGACTCCAGGTCGACGACGGCGCGTTCGAGGATCCGGCCGCGGGTCAGCGGGCCGTGTTCGGCCGCGCCGAGCCGCAGTTCCAGTTCCTCCCAGATCCGGTCCTCGGACCAGGTGTCGGGGAGGGTGCCGGGTTCGACCTGGAGGTAGTAGCGGGTGACGAGCGCGGAGCGGGCCATGTGCCCGGCGAAGCCCCGGGGGTGGATGGCGTAGCCGACCGCGTCCAGGCTCGGCGGGGCGGCCGCGAGGACGCCCAGCCAGGTCACTCCGTGGTCGCGGTGGTGGCGGCGCACCGCGCCGTCGGGGAGCGAGCGGCGGGCGGCGCCGTGCCGGCCGTCGCATCCGGCGACGTACCGGGCGCGCCATCGGGCGGGGCGGCCCCCGCTGTCGCGGGCCTCGACCATGGGGTGGGGTCCGTCGGTGTCGTGGACGGCCAGCGCCTCGGTTTCGAAGTGGATCCGGCCGCCGGCGTCCGTGTAGCGGGCCAGCAGGTCGGTGACCAGTTCCTGCTGGGGGTAGACGGTGTGCCACTCGCCCTTGCCGAGCCCGCTGTAGTCGAGGCGGAAACGATTGCTCTCGGTGCGGAACTCGCAGCTGGCGTGCCGCTGTCCGCGCTGGTGGACGCCGTCGGCCAGGCCGTGGCCGTCGAGGATGCGCACGGTGTGTTCGGCGAGGTAGCCGGCCCGGGCCCTGGTGCGCACGTGCTCGCGGGTGGCGCGTTCCAGGATCACGCAGTCGACTCCCGCGGCGAGCAGGAGGTTTCCCAGGACCAGTCCGGCGGGCCCGGCTCCGAGGATGGCAACGTCGGCCGATTCCCATGCCGTTGGGGTTTTCTGGCTTGTTGTCATGAGGGTGGAGCTTAAGCAGTGGAAAGTCTCCGGCCAGACCAAGATCACCCGAATGCCACAGGGGCGGGTGGGGTTGTTGTGGCTGGTGGGATTCGGCGTGTATCGAAAATCGATCATGGGCCATGAATGGTCACGATTTGTGGCGCGAAGCTCTCGGGGATCGACGAGGACCCTCCGCGCGGGTTCCGGGCCGCCGGGCGCCTCCGTCCGGCGGACCGCCGGGTCCTCCGGGCGGACCAAGCCGGTCCCCGGGGTGAGGAGCCTGCGACCCTGCGCCTCCGCAAGCCCACGACCTGGACGTTCGCCCATCGGGCCGGCGCTCCCGCCGCCCGCCCGACCGCGGCCCGCACCCACCGGTTCGGATGCCGACCCCGGGGGCGGCGGTTACGTTCCGGGCCATGAAGCAGCCAGCGGATCCCCGGTCCTCCGACCCCACCCGTCGCGCTCTGCTCGCCGCCGGGGCCGGGGCCGGCGCGGCGCTCGTGGCCGGCTGCGCCCGCGCGGGCGCGCCCGGGGCACCGGCGGCGGCCACCACCGGCGCCTCGGCGGCCGCTTCCGCGTCCGCGAGCGCCGCGGCCGCCGGTATCACCCCCGGTGTGATGACCCTGTTCAAGGACCCGGCGTACAACTTCAACGGCCTGCTCGCCCTCGGCGCGTCCGGTGCGGGAGCCGCGGAGGTCGGCGAGGTCCTGACCGCCGTGAACGCCGTCAACGACGCCGGGCTGTCGGCCCAGACCTTCGTCACGACCTTCCGCGAACTCGGCGACCGGCTCCTCAAGGCGCCCCCGGGCGCCCCGGCCGACGACCAGACCCGGCGCTTCCGGGCGCTGCGGGCCGCCCAGTACTACGGCCAGGCCCTGTTCTTCGTCCTCGGGTCCGACGATCCGGGCAGCGAGGAGAAGCTCTACCGCTCCGGGCGCGCGGCCTGGGACACCTTCTGCGACCTCTGCGACCCGGCTCCGGTCAAGGCGAACGTCCCGTACGGCAGCACCCCCCTGCCGGTGTGGTTCTTCCGGCCCGACACCTCCAACACCCCGCGCCCCACGGTCATCCTGACCAACGGCAGCGACGGCCAGAACGTCGACATGTGGACATATGGCGTCCCGGCCGCCCTCGAACGCGGCTGGAACGCGCTCGTGTACGACGGCCCCGGTCAGGGCCAGCTGCTGTTCGTCGACCGGGTGGTGTTCACCCCGACCTGGGAGAAGGTCGTCACCCCGCTCGTCGACTGGCTGACGGCCCGGCCCGACGTGGACCCCGACCGGATCGCCCTCACGGGCCTGAGCATGGCGGGCGACCTCGCCCCCCGCGCCGCCGCGTTCGAAACCCGGATCGCGGCACTGGTGGCGATGCCGGGGTGCGTGGAGCCCTGGCTGGGGTTCCCGGCGGAGATCCGTCAGATCCTCACGCCCGACAAGCAGCAGACCAACGACATCTGGAACAAGGAGGTCGTGCCGCAGCTGACCCCGGCGGACGCGGCGGTGATGAAGAAGCGCTTCGAGCCGTTCTCCGTCCCCGCGATGCTCGAAGCCAGGCAGGGCAAGCTGTTCACCGACTTCTACACCCCCGCCACCCGCGTCCGGGCGCTGTCGATCACCGACGTCGTCCCCCGCATCAAGGCGCCCACCCTGGTGCTCGACTACGAGGGCGAGCAGTTCTATCCCGGCCAGCCGCGCCGGATGTACGAGGCCCTCACCTCGCCGAAGGACTATCTGAAGCTGACCGCCGCCGAGGGCGCCCAGCTGCACTGCTCCCCCATGGCCCCGCAGCTGCACTGCGAGGTCGTCTTCGACTGGCTCCAGGAGACCCTGCCGGGCAGCTGAGAAGCCGGGCGTCGCCCCAGGCGGCCGGGGCTCGCCGCGGCCGCCGGAGGGCCCACCGGAGGTCCCACTGGAGGACCCGCTGGAGGACCCGCTGGAGCGGCGCCCGCACTCACCTCTGGTCCGGCAGTCCGTCCGCGCGCAGTGCGGCCAGCAGACGGTTCCGCAGGAGCCGCACGGCCGGTGAGCGCCGGCCGTGGCCGGTGACGAGCCCGAGGCGGGCGTGGCTGGCGGCATCGGTGAGCGGGACGGTCCGCAGTCCGGCGCCCTGTGCGGAGGAGGCGCTGAGCACGGCGGTACCCGCCCCGCGCTCGGCGAGGTGGAGCAGGGCGGCCGGGGAACTGGCCTCCAGGTCCACCCGCGGGTCCAGGCCGGCCCTGCGGCACGAATCCTCGTAGGCGGCCCGGATACCGGTGCCGGGCGGGAGGCAGAGGATCTTCTCGTCCCGGAGGTCGGCGAGGCGCAGGGCCGTCCGGTCGAGGGGGTGGCCGGGCGGGACGACGGCGGTGACCGGCTCGTCGAGGACGACATCGGCCTCCAGGCCCGGAGCGGCCTCGCCCGCGTAGCCGATCAGGGCCAGGTCCAGGGAGCCGTCCAGCACCTGGGCCTGGAGGTCGGTGGAATGGCCCTCGTGCAGGCTGAGTTCGATGCCGGGGTGGCTGCGGCCGAGGCCGGCGACGGTGTCGAGGAAGGCCGGGATCGAGCAGCCCATGATCATGCCGAGCCGGATCCGGCCCCGGACGGCGTCGGCGTACTCGGCGGCGGTGTGCCGGATGTCCTCAAGGGTGGTGAGGACGTTCCTGGCGAGCGGGAGGACCGCCTCGCCGGCCGGGGTGAGGCGGATCCGGCGGCCGGAGCGGTCGAGCAGCGTCTGCCCCAACTCCGCTTCCAGTTTCGCTACTTGGGTGCTGATGCCGGACTGGCTGACGTGCAGGCGGTGGGCGGCGGCGGTGAACGTGCCCTCGTCCACGATCGCAGCGAGGTAGCGCAGCTGATGGAGCTCCATATCTGCAGATGATAGATCCCATCCGTTCCATCTGTTGGACGGATGGAAGGGAAGGGGCGGAGCATGGGGGCATGACGAACCCGAAGACAGAGACGAAGACGAGGACTGCGCGGGAGCTTGCCGAGACCTATTTCAGCTCCTGGGAGGCGGGCGACTTCGAGACCCTCCGGGGGCTGCTGGCCGAGGACGTCGAGTTCGTCGGCGCCCTGGGGACGGCCTCGGGGGCGACCGAGGCCCTCGACGGGCTGCGCGGGCTCGGCCGGGTACTGGAGAAGATCGAGGTCAGGGTGCGGGTGGCGGAGGGCGACGAGGTCATCACCTGGTTCGACCTGCACACGAGCGTGGCGGAGCCCGCCCCCACGGCCAACTGGATGCACGTGGAGGACGGGCGGATCAGCCGGATCCGGGTGACCTTCGACCCCCGCGCACTGCTGGCCGGCTTCGAGGCCCGGGCCGGCCGGTGAGCTGACCGGGGGCTGCCGCTGCCGACCCGGTCGGACGGGGGCAGGATGGAGAGGGACCCGCGCCGGGGAAGGAGGTCTTCCATGACCGGCCCTTCCGCTGCTCCCGTCCCTCCCGGCCCCGTACGCGTCGTGCCCTCCGAGGCCGGCGGGCTGCTGGACGTGCTCAGCGTGGCCGCGGTGGTGCTGGACACCCAGGGGCGGATCACCCTCTGGAGCCCCCAGGCCCAGCAGTTGTTCGGCTGGACCGCCGAGGAGGCCCTCGGCAGTTACGCGGCGAAACTGCTGGTCGACGACGAGTACGTCGACATGGTGCTGGAGCTGTTCGCCAAGGTCATGGTGGACGGCAGCACCTGGGCCGGGGTGTTCCCGGTACGGCACAAGGACGGCTCCTCACGGCTGGCCGAGTTCCGCAACATGCGGCTCCAGGACGAGCACGGCGGCGTCTACGCCCTGGGCGTCGCCTGCGACGAGGCGGTCCTGCGCGGGGTGGAACGCGACCTGGCCCTGTCGGTGCCCCTGGTCGCACAGTCCCCGCTCGGGCTCGCCGTCCTGGACACCGACCTCCGCTATGTCATGGTCAACCCGACACTGGAGCGGATCAACGGGGTGCCCGCCGGACAGCACCTCGGCCGGACCCCCGGGGAGGCGCTGCCGTTCCTGGACACCGAGGCGATCGAGGCGTCCATGCGCCGGGTCCTGGACACCGGGGTACCACTGCTGGACCAGTACGGCATCGGCCGTACGCCCGCCGATCCCGACCACGAACACGCCTGGTCGGGCTCGTACTACCGGCTGGAGGACCACGGGGGCCGGGTGATCGGACTCGCCCTGATGGTGGTGGACGTCACCGACAGCTACCGCGCGGCCCGGGAGGCCGCGGAGGCCCGCCGGCGCCTGGACCTGATCGCCGAGGCCTCCGTCACCGTCGGGACCACCCTCGACCTGCAAAGGACGGCCCGGGAACTCGCCGGCCTCGTGGTGGCGGACCTGGCCGACATCGCCTCGGTGGACGTCCTCAGCTCCGTGCTGGAAGGCAGCGTGGCGACGACGCCCGGGCCCGGGCCCGGCCGGGCCCTGTTCACCGCCCTCGCGGTGGCGGCCTCCCACCCGACCGCCGCCGTCCGCGCGGCGGACCCGGTCGGCGAGAGCGCCGCCTACCCGGCCGACCGCCTGGTCACCCGCTGCGTCAACACCCGGCGCCCCGTCCTCGTACCGCGGATCGGCGGCCCCGAACTGGCCCGCATCGCCCGCGACCGGGCCGCCGCGGACCTGCTGGCCCGGTCCGGCGCGCACTCCTACCTGGCCGTGCCGCTGACCGCCCGCGGCCAGGTCATCGGCGCCCTCGGCTTGCTGCGCACCCGCGATCCCCGGCCCTTCGACCAGGACGACGTCACACTGGCCGGGGAACTCGCCACCCGGGCCGCCATCGCCATCGACAACGCCCGCTGGTACCAGCACGCCGCCGACACCGCCCTCACCCTCCAGCACCACCTCCTCCCGCACTCCGCGCCCCGGGCCGCCGGACTGGAGATCGCGTTCCGCTACCGGCCCTCGGCGGCGGCCAGCGGGATCGGCGGCGACTGGTTCGACGCGATCCCGCAACCCCGGAACCGGACCGCCCTGGTGGTCGGCGACGTCATGGGGCACGGGGTCCACGCGGCCGCCACCATGGGACAACTCCGCACGGCCACCCGCACCCTGGCGGGCCTCGGACTGGATCCGGCCCGGGTCATGCGCCATCTGGACCGCATCACCGCCGAACTCGACGGGACCATGGCGACCTGCGTGTACGCCACCTGGGACCCGCGCCGTTCGCGCTGCCGGATCGCCCTCGCCGGGCATCCGCCCCCGGTCCTCGTCCGGGCGGGCCGGCCTCCGGAACTCCTGGCCCTGCCGGCCGGTGTGCCCCTGGGCACCGGAGGCCTGGGGCTGGGCGCGGCGGGCCCGCACCTGGGCGAAGGCGGGGTCGGATTCGGGGCCGGGGTCGGATTCGGGGACGGAGTCGGGGGCGGATTCGGGTGGCCCGGTTGGGGTGCGGGCGGCGGCGGGGGTGCGGGCGGGGCGTGCGGCTTGGCCGACATCGGTGGCACGGACTTCGAGAGCACCGTCCTGGACCTGGCCCCCGGGGACCGGCTCGTCCTCTACACGGACGGGCTGGTCGAAACGCGTGACGAGGCCCTGGACGACCGTCTGGACCTGCTCCGCGGGCTCCTCGCCGAGCCGGGGCTGCCCCTGGAGGCGACCTGTGACCGGCTGCTGTCGGCGCTCCGGCACGAGGAGGCCTCGGACGACATCGCCCTGGTCATCGCGCACGTCACGGCCCCCGCGCCACCCCGGCCGGGGGGGGGGGGGGGGGGGGGGGGGGGGGGGGGGGGGGGCCGGGGGGCCCCGCCCCGCGGGGGTTCTAGCGGGCGGTCGCCGCCGGGGCCACCAGCGGCGGGATCCAGTCCCGCTCCTCGGCCAGGTCGGCGCTCACCTCGGG
>NZ_JBVIRI010000032.1:0-41337 GCF_055576225.1 Streptomyces sp. NPDC033845
CCCGCCAGCGGATCCCGTCGATCAACCGCCGCCGGCACACCGACGGCCTGCCCAACCCCGCGACCGGCAACAACGGCCCCAGCACCGCCCACTGGTCATCTGAAAGATCCCCTCGCCCCACACAGAGATCATCGCGGCGCGAGGCGAGACACGGACCCCAGTTCTAAAACACGACCTAGCCGCCGCCGTTTACCGCACCAGTCTCCACCTCCACCACAACGCCACCCCCCGGCAACGCCGCCAGGTCCTCGCTCTCGACGCCGCTCGCGCCGGCGCCCATCACCTCCACCAGGAACTCGCCGACCGCATCCGACCCGGCACCTGGACTCCTGTGTGGGCCACCGGAAGCACCTTCAACCCCGCCCTCCGCGACACACTGTCCGGCCACACAAGCGCCGTCAGCGCGGTGACATGCACCGTCCTCGACGGCCGACCCGTCGCCGTCACCAGCAGCTGGGACAGGACCGTGCGGGTCTGGGACCTGACCACCGGCCTCCCCATCGGCGAACCCCTCACCGGCCACACCAACGGCGTTGGCGCGGTGGCATGCACCGTTCTCGGCGCTCGGCCTGTCGCCGTCACCGGCAGCTGGGACGACACCGTGCGGGTCTGGGACCTGACCACCGGCCTCCCCGTCGGCGAACCCCTCACCGGCCACACCGACACCGTCAACGCGGTGGCGTGCACGGTCCTCGACGGCCGGCCTGTCGCCGTCACCAGCAGCTGGGACAGGACCGTGCGGATCTGGGACCTGACCACCAGCCTCCCCATCGGCGAACCCCTCACCAGCCACACCAGCACCGTGGAGGCGGTGGCCTGCACCGTCCTCGACGGCCGGCCCATCGCCGTCACCGGCAGCCAGGACGCCACCGTGCGGATCTGGGACCTGACCACCGGCCTCCCCATCGGCGAACCCCTCACCAGCCACACCTACACCGTGTACGCGGTGGCGTGCACCGTCCTCGACGGCCGGCCCATCGCCGCCACTGGCAGCGCGGACGGCACCGTGTGGATCTGGGACCTGACCACCCGTCGAGTCATCGCACGACTCCTCAGTGATCATCCGCGGAGCATCGCGTTCAGCACCAACGGCGATTTGGCCATCGCCTTCCACCAGGACATTGCCCTCTACCGCCTCCAGCCGCACAATCACGTAGCACGCCACTGACTAGTGGAAGGACGGACCTGTCAGCGCCGTGGTGGCACAGAAGGGCGCCGGCCGGTCAGTTCGTGCGCGTGGTCCATCAAGGCGATGCCGGCGCCGGGCGAGGGGCCCACGGCCGTGACGGCCAGGACCTGTTCGTGGAGGCCAGCCAGGCCGGATCCATACTGCATGGCGGGGCTGCCGGTAAGGGTGTACCACTCCTAGGCGCTGGTGTACTGGACGCTCACCGCGGCGGTCCCGTCGCCGAGGTCGCTGGTGGCCACGGTCAGGTCCCCGGTGATCACGCCGACCTCGTCGGTCATCACCCCGCCCGGACCTGCCTTCACGAACCCGCCTTCTCGCGCATCCCGCTCGGCCGGGCCGCACGAGAACCGGCCCGACGTCACCAGTTCCAGACACCTGCCCGCGGGCCGCCCACGCAGCCGTCGGCAGCGGTGGAGGATGATCGTTATGGCGGATCAACGGGTGAGGGAGAGCGATGCGGAACACGGCTGACGAGGAATGGGCAGAACTGCTGCTCCAGCCCGCGAAAGAGCTTCTGCCGGCCGAGTCGGATCTGTCCGAGGCCACCTGGAGGGCGGCGCTCACCGCGCTCGGCAAGGCCGGCCGGTCCTGCCTGCCACGGACCCTGCCCGCCAGCCCGAGCGCCCTGGTGGTGACGTGGCCGGCCCGCAGCGTGTTCGCGCCCCTCCTGGAAGCCTGCCGGGTCTTCGCCGAGAACGGCGGAAAGGAAGCCGCCGAAGACGCCGCCCAGGCCGCGCGGACGCTGAAAGCGCTGACGACCGTGCCGCACTTGCGGCACTACCGGGAGCCCGCCCCGCCGCCGGGCAGCGACCCCGTGGCCGTGTTCGCGCACGAGCGGACCGGGATGGAGGGCAACGGGTTCTTGGCGGTGTCGGTGGCCGAGCTGACGGCGGCCACCGGGCAGGAACGCACCCGGGGCTTCCTCACCCCCGCCGGGGCGGCCGGCCCGGACACGTACGCGGTGGTGTGGGACGCATTCTCCGCCCCCGGCCTGGTCCTCGGCGGAGTCCACACCGCCTACACCGACCCCGAGTTCGGGACCACGCTCCTCCACCAGAACCTCCACACCGCCACCCGGGCACTCAACCCCGGCCCCGCGACATGGAGTGGCCGTAGCGGCCCTCCCCCGGCCCCGGTACAGCTACCGGTTCCAGCGGGTCGGCCATGCAGCCAGCGACCGCACCACCGCGGTGCCGACTACCGACCGCAGGGCCGGGGAGCCTACTCGGGAGCGGCAGGGTACTTGGCGTGCCGGGCGGGTCCAGGCGCCGGGACGGGCGGGAGACAGGCCGGGTGGTAAACCCCGCACCCCCACAGACACAGACCGGATCCGGCTTCACGGGCGCCTCCCCCGCCGGCCGCCGGTGCCGGCCCGTTCCCTCACACCTCACGCGCTGACCAACAGCCAGCCCGCCGAACAGCCACGAGCCCGGGTCCGCCCAGGGGCCGGCTGACCGCTGCTGTACAACGATCACTATGAGCTGGGTGGCGAACGTGATGATCTCGATTGACGCGGCGGACAGCGCGAACGCAGAGGAACTGAGTGAGTGGTTGCGGACGGACGCGCCTCGTCGTGCTGACGGAGAGGGCCGCGGAGTGGGCTTCTTGGAGCCGCTGACGAGTCCTGGGACCCATCGCTGGGGCGGGTGGAAGAACCCGGAGTGCGAGGTGTGGGCGGGCGCTCTGAACCACGCCGATCTTGAGGCTCTTAAGCAGCGTGTGTTCGAGACGCAGTGGCGCGAGCCGAATATGGTGCAGCTCCTGGTGATGGATCAGGAGGAGGGGTTCTTCCGCTTGTGGATGATCAGGGGCGGGAAGCTGCGGCAGTTCGCACCGCTGGAACCGAACGAAGACGACGAAGGCTTCTATCGGAGTTGGTGAGGGGGGCCTGAAGCCGGCGCCGCACCAGCACCACGCGAAGCGGAACCGGAACCGGAACCCAAGTGAACCCCCTGGCGAACCGTCGAGCACGACGCGCCGTGAACCGTCGAGCAGCCTGCCCCGTCGCACTGCGGCACCGGCGGGCCGTCTCAGGCCGGAGAGGGGTAGGGCCGGTAGACGCGCTGCTGGCCCTCGGCGACGTGGACGGTGCCGTCGCGGAGGATGACCGTGCGGGTGGTGCCGCGCCGGTAGCGGAGGTCGGCGATCTGGACCACGGTCCCGCCGACCGGCAGCCAGTCACCCCGGCGGAGTTCGTTGGGCGGGCAGTCGAGCGGCGCCGTCCCCCGGGGCGCCTGCACCCGTCCCACGGTGTCGCCGGGGCGTGCCGGGTGCGGGGTGGTGGGGGTGCAGGCGGTGGTGCGGGCGATCCACTGGAAGCCGGCCGGGTTCTCCAGCCGGACCACCAGCGGGGAGGGGTAGAGGCCGATGACGTCGCCGACGGCCTGGCGGTCGTGGTCGAGGACCCTCTCCCCCATCCTCAGCCGGCGGCCGCCCGTCACCGGTGGCCTCCGGCGGCGCAGCGCTTCATGAGGACCTGCATGTCGGTGACCACCGTTCCACGGGACGGGCCGTCGGCGGCTTCCCGGCGGGCCGCGTACTCCTGGCAGCGCGAGCAGCCCTTGTCGGGCTTGATCCGGACCGGGGGGAACAGCTTGGCGGCCTCGCGGGCCGCGCGGCCGGTATCGGTGTCGGTGTCGGTGTGCTGCGCCATCAGGTTCCCTTCGGTGCTCGCCGGAACTCCTACCCTCCATCCCGGCCGGTACCTCCACCATCGGCCCGCGCAAAGTCGCCCGGCAGGGGCAAAAGCGGGGGCAGACTGGGGGGATGGACATCGGCGCACTGATCCGGGAGCTGCGGACCGCCCACGGCTGGTCTCAAGCCCGGCTGGCCGATGAGGTCAACGCGCTGCACGGGACCGGGCTGACCCGGGAGTACATCGCACGGTGGGAGCGCGGGAAGTGCGCGCCGCGTGCGTTCTACCTGGCGGCGCTGTCGCGGGTGCTGGATGTGCCCTTAGCCGTTCTGGAGGACCCGATGCTGCGCCGCGAGTTCCTCACCGACGTGGCGGGGACCGCCATAGCGCCGGTCGTCGCCTCGGACCTGCTGGCCCGGGGGTTCTCCGCCCGATTGTCCGGCGGGCCCACGGTGGAGGCGTGGGAGGCGAAGCTGGCCGCGTACGGCACCCAGTACATGTCCCTGGGGGCCGCCGATATCCAACGGCGGGTGGCGGGGGAACTCGTCGTGGTCCAGCAGCAGCTGGACCAGCCGCGGTTGTGGTCGGCGGCGGCCCGGCTGATGACCCTGTACGCCAAGACGCTGCCCGGGTCCGACGGGGCGTCGGCCGTGCGCTGGTACCGGATGGCCGCGGCCGCCGCCGACCAGTCCGGGGATCCGGATGTACGGGTGTGGGTGCGGGGCCGGGCCGCCATCGCCCTCGGGTACGAGGGCGCGGCGCTGGGGGTGGCCGATGTGCTCGGGGACCAGGCCCTTGCCCTAGCCGACGGCCGGCCTTCCCTGGGGCTGCTGAACGCGATCTACGGCAAGGCGCACGCGGCAGCGCTGCGGGGCGACCGGGCCACCGCGCTGGCACTCGACACCGAGGGGCAGCGGGTGTTCGACCGGGCCGGCTCGTACGAGCAGACCTCGGACTACGCGGTGCCGTGGTGGCGGCTGAACGTGTTCCGGTCCCTGCTCCTGGCCCGACTCGGCAACGAACCCGCCGCCACCCACGCCCAGGATCAGGCCCTCGCCGAACTCCCCTCCAGCCTGCCCCGCTTCGCCACCCACCTGGACTTGCACCGGGGGCTGATGCTGGCCCGGTCCGGCGACCGGGCCGGGGGCATCGCGCAGGCCTCCGCCGCGATGGCCGCGCTCCCGCCCGACAAGCACAGCCTGACCTTGCGGATGCTGGTCGAGGAAATCCGGGCCTGAGCATCGCCTCACCCGCGAGGGTGAGGGCGACACAGCGGTGAACCGTCACTGCACACCGGGCCGGGACCAGCTCCGGCACGGTGGGCACCATGAACCGCTCCCTGCTCCCCGTGCTCCTGGTCGTGCTGCTCGCCACGGGATGCGTGCACGTCCCCGCCACCGGCACCGGCCGCGACGGGGGCAGCCCGGGCGCCACCGCGCCGAGTCCAGCCGGGACCCGGCCCGCCCTGGGCGGCACCACGGGCGGGAGCGGCACACGGCCGCTGACCCGCATGCCCGTCCCCGCCCAACCCGGGCCGGCGGCATCGCCGGTTCGGCCCGCGGACCAGTCGGCCGGGACGGGCACCACCACGGCCGAGCAGCACCCGGCCGGGCGCGACGGGGCGCAGCGGCGGGCCGAGGCCCGGCCGGGTCCCGTGGCCGTGCGGGGGGACCGGCCGCCCCGGCGGTCGACGGTCCCGACCCGGCGCAGCGCGACGGTCAAGCCCCGGGTGAAGACCCGGCCGAAGGCCTCGCCCGTGCGGCGGCCGGTCCGGCGGATCCCGTCTGCCCCGGCCGCGCCCCGGCCCCGGCCGGTCGACATGGGGCAGCTGTGCCGGCAGGCCCACGGCGTCACCAGTGCCGCGGTCGCGCAGCTCTGCCACGGCACCTACGGCCGGTAGCCCGACCGTCGGCAGTCACCACGGCCGCCCAGCCAACGGGGGCGGACCTACTGTCCCCGCCGGGCCTTCTACGCGGCCATCGACCGCACTACCCCGGTCTCCACCACCGGGTCGGCGACCCCGACGACGGGATCCGGCATGGCCGGCCAGGGCTTCGCGTGCTTCGCCGGGCCCGGCACCGGGGGCGCCGGCAGACAGGTCGGGTAGTAGATCCCGCACCGCCCGCACAGGGGAGTCCTGTACATGGCAACGCGGGACATCTTGGTCGCCTACAGCGACGGCCGGGGCGGAAGCTGATTCAGAACAGTGCGAGTTCCCCGCCGGCCGCCGGTTGGGCGTCCTCGAACATCGGCAGCAGCAGGTCCGAGCCAGCCGGGATCAGGCGTCCCGAGGCGATGCAGGAGATCGGCGGGAGGCCGTGACGGCGGTTCTGCGGTCCCGGCGGGTCGTGCCGGGCCAGATGGCGCGTGTCCGGGCTGACGGCGACGGGGCGGCGGCAGGCGGGGCAGGTGATGCGGGGCCATGCGGGCATGACGAAGTCCCCTTCGTTGAAGGTGTGTTGGGGGAGTTGCGTCCCCGAGAACCGGGGTGTGTTTGCAGAGTAGGAGCGTCGACTGAGCGTGGCCACCAGCGGCTGAAATCGCACCGGGGAACTGCATCCCAGCAGGTCACACTCAAGGAAACTCAAAGAAACTCAACGGAACAGACGAATCGGGTCGAGATAGCTCTAGAAGGATCGAGAAAGCTCTAGGCCAATGACGCCGAATTTGGCCGGATCGAGTCAGATGCCCACGACGGACTCGCTAGTGCTGTGACCGCATAGGTTCACCGGGTTGCTCGTTGTGCTGGTTGGAAGCGATGCCGCTTCCTACCAGCAGGGGAGGCGGGATGGCACCACCGGTCAGGGTCCGGAGGCTGACGGAGCAGGAGGGACAGAAGCTCCAGCAGATCATTCGGTGGGGCAGCACGAGCTCGGTTCGGTTCCGGCGGGCGATGATGCTGCTGGCCTCGGCCGGCGGCAGCACGGTCCCGGTGATCGCGTGTCTGGTCCAGGCAGACGAGGACACCGTCCGTGACGTGGTTCACCGCTTCAACGAGATCGGGCTCGCATGCCTTAACCCTCAGTGGGCGGGAGGCCGTCCCCGCCTGCTGAGCAGTGACGACGAGGACTTCGTCATCCAGACGGCCACGACCCGCCCGACCGTGCTGGGCAAGCCCTTCACCCGCTGGTCGGTCCGCAAACTGGTCGATCACTTATGCAGGAACATGGCCAGGCCCGTTCGGATCGGCCGGGAGGCCCTGCGGTGCTTACTGGCCCGCCGCGGGATCACCTTCCAGCGGACGAAGACCTGGAAGGAATCCCCGGACCCGGCATTCGACGCCAAGCTGGAAAGGATCGAGTACGCGCTCAACGAGCGCCCTGACCGCACGTTCGCCTTCGACGAGTTCGGGCCGCTGGGCATCCGCCCCACCGCCGGCTCCTGCTGGCAGAAGCAGGGCAGCCCCGACCGGCTGCCTGCCACCTACCGCCGCACCCATGGCATCACCTACTTCCACGGCTGCTATTCGGTCGGGGACGACAAGCTCTGGGGTGTCAACCGCCGCCGCAAGGGCATCGACCACACCTGGTCCGCCCTGCGGTCGATCCGAGCCGCCCGACCGGACGGCGCCCCGATCTACGTGATCCTCGACAACCTCTCCGCCCACCTGAACTGGAAGATCCGCAGGTGGGCGACAAAGAACAAGGTCGAGCTGTGCTTCACACCCACCTACGCGTCCTGGGCCAACCCCATCGAAGCCCATTTCGGACCGCTACGGCAGTTCACCCTCGCCAACTCGAACCATCCGAACCACACCGTCCAGACTCGGGCCCTGCACACCTACCTGCGCTGGCGGAACAAGAACGCCCGCCACCCCGACGTCCTGGCCGCCCAACGACGCGAACGCGCCCGCATTCGCAGCGAACGAGGCATCCGCTGGGGCGGACGGCCACTGAAGGCGGCCTGACCCTCCGCGGACGGCAGGGTCACACACTCTCAGCGTCGGCCGGGCGTCGGTGGCCGCAGTCGATCTCGTTGCCGGCAACATCCGTGACATATCCGTGGACCCCGTTGAAATGCACCGTTACCGAACCTGGCCGGTAGTCCACCTGGAAGGGCTCGTTGCCGAGTGTCGTCCCAGGCCAGGGATCGCCTTCGGAGGAAGCGACCGTCCAAACGACAAAGGTCTCACCCGGACGCAGCCAGTGATCGCTCCCGTAACACTCCAGGACCAACTCCAACAGCTCAGCACCGTTGTTCCGAACCCGTAGCCGTGCCACCGGCGCATCCTGCGCTGTCACTGTTCCTCCATCACCAACCGACCCGCCTGTCGCAGCAGAGTACGCAGGTGTCCTCTCAGCAGAACCGGCGAACCTTTCCGGTCACAGCACTAGGGAGCGCCCTTTCGGACACCACGAACATCCCTTCTGGAGGGCGGAGCGGAGGGTGCCCTCGGAGTTCGAGGTGTGAGTGGAGCGTATGACCGGCGGGGCAGCATGGCGAGCGTCCACCGCGGAAACCGGCAATGGGGGCGTTGTTGCAGGTGAAAGGCTACGCAAGGTCTCGCAAGAGGACATGAGTGCCAACCAGTGGCTAACTATGGCTAACTTCCGCGAGGTCATCAGGGGCCAAGTTGGCTGGATCGCGTCGTAGGTCGCTGTCGGCCCGTGCGGGCGGGATTTAAGGCATGGCGGAAACCCCTCCCACGGGGGCGTGTCCGGTGTGTGGAGTCGGCCCGTTCGGAGCCGGTGAAGCGAGAGTAGGGCGGCTATCCGTCGGTGGCGAGTGGTGCCCGCCGAAACCCGCCATGACCTGCACGTACTCAGACTGCGCGAGAGCGTAGGCAGAGTGCGCGAGACGGTATTCAGAGTGCTGGCAGAGTGCTGCCGGAGTGCCGTGGAGGAGTACGGAGGGGGTCGGACGAGTTGGCTTGTTCCCTTCCTCTGAGAGGAGTCTGGCACGGCGGTCGGTCGCGGCGAAGAAGCTCGGTTCCGTCTCGGCCAGGTAGGTGCCGGTGAGTTCCAGTGAGAACGGGTGAGTCTCGCCGAGGTAACCCGAGGAACTCCGAGGAATCCGGGCAATCAGGACGGCCGGATGTCGTCCTCGGCCGACGGGAGGCCCCGCCACCCGCCTGCACGAATACCGCTCCATGACAGTGCAATCGCCCCGATCCTGGCTGCGGATGCCCGTCAACGAGATCCGGGCCTGATCAGGGAGAACACCCCGCGGAACCCCTAGCGCTTGACTAGCCGTTGACTAGCACCACGCCCAGCAGAACGTCTAGCACGACGTCGCGTGCGACCCCTAGCGGAACGGCTAGAGAAACGGCTGGACGCCTAGGGATCGAACCCCCGCGTCACTGCGGTACCACGACCTTCCCCCGGGCCAGGAGCCACTCCACCACCGGGCCACGGTCGAACTCCGGGCGCATCGGGGTCCCGGTGGCCGGGGCCGGGAAGTCGGGGTGGGTGCGGCGCCATCCGGCTGCGGTGGACGGTGCCACCCCGGCGATCCGGGCGACTTCGGCCAGGCCCACCCGGTCCGCCCCCGGGCCGAGGGGGGCCAGCCGGGCCAGTGGGGAGCGGCGGCCGGGGCCGGTGGCCCGCACGGCCTCCCAGTCGACTTCGGGGTGGGCGACCTCCAGGAGGGCGACGTCCTCGGCGCTGTAGAGCGGGACGGTGGCGGTGCCGCCCCGGGCGCGGCCGTAGTCGACCTCGGCCGTGCCCACGGGAGCGATCAGACCGAGGCGGACCACGTGCTCGAAGTCGGCGCGGCGCACCCCGAGGCGGCGGGCGGCCTGGTCCGGGCCGAGGGGCACATGCCGGTCCAGGAGCGCGGGCAGGTCCCGGCGGCGGGCGAGTGCGGCCACCTGCTCCGGGTGCACCTGGGGGAACTCCCGCTCACCGGCGAGCCAGACCAGCAGCCCGGCCCCCACCAGATGCCCGACGGCGGACGCGGTCACCGGGGGCCGCATCGGCGGCAACGGCTCCCCCAGCGCCCGCGTCAGCCGCTGTGCTGCCCAGCCGGCACCGGCCGGGCCCCGCAGCGCGGCCCGGACCGCCTCCCGGTCCGCGGCCTCCACCACCGCCCGCGACCACCGCCCCGGGCCCGCATCCGCCGGTGGGACCAGGCCCGACCCGGCCGCCCACCGCCAGGCCGCCACCGGCACCCGCAACCGGCCCGCCGCCCCGGACTCGTCGTACACCCCACGCACCGAACGCACCACGGAACACACTCCAATCACACACCAGACGGCCCGGACGGGCCGTGCCGGAAAGATGACGAAAGATCCCGATTGATGTCAATAGGCGTTAACTGGCGGCCAGTTGGGGGCGCTCCGCACACATCGCGTACGTGCACGCGAGGAGCGCGGTTCACCCCGGCGGGTGAGCGGCGCGACGCGGTGAACCGTCACTGCACCCCGGCGACCGGGTCGGCTGCGGGACGGTGGGGGCATGCGCCGCGCCACCGTCCCCGTGCTCCTGGTCCTCCTGCTCGCCACCGGCTGTGTGACCGTCCCGGCCGACTCGGACCCGGGTCAGACCCCGGGTCCGGCGGCCGGGCGTGCCGCCGCCGAACCACCCGCCCCGCGCCCCCGGCCTGCCCTCGGCTCGGTCGGGAACCCGGCCGCCCTGCCGCTGTCCCTGATGCCGCAGCCGGACGCCCCGGCAGCCCATGCCGAGCACCCGCCCGCGCCCCCGGCCCCCGCGGCCGGCTCCGCACGGGACCGTGCGCAGCGTCCGGCCGCCGCCCCGCCCACACCCGGTCCGGGAGCGCGGCCGTCCCGGCCGCACCGCCACCGGACCACCGCCCCCGCCCGGCACGCCCCGGCAGCCAAGCCGCGCGTGAAGACCCGCCCGAAGGCCAAGCCGAAGGCCTCCCGCCCGGTGCGGCGGGCACCGGCCCGGCCCACCGCACCGCGTCCCCGCACCGTCGACATGGCGCAGCTATGCCGGGACTCCCACGGGGTCACCGGACCGGCGGTCAGCCGGCTGTGTCACGGCACCTACGGCACGTGACCAGCTCCGCCCACGTGTGACTGAGCGTCGTAGTTGGCCAGCGTGGCCAACCGGGTGCTCAGCTACGAGTCAGTGGAACCAGACGACGAGGCGTACGTTCTCGGCTCCGTGGATCTCGCTGAGGATGCGCATGACGCTCCAGACCCGGCCCCAGTCGGTATCGGCCCCTGCGGCTGAGGCGCGGGTTCGTGCGCCTGAGGCGTTGGTTTCCTGCCAGTCCGTGGTGTCCAGCTCGGCCCAGGTCAGCCACGTAGTCCCGTATACGTCGTGGGGGCCACCGTAGCCGGCGAACTCAGCTCGCAGCCCATCCGAGGCGTCGTCCGGGAAGCCACGATCTTCGGCCAAGGGCCGGAAGCCGTAGGAGTTGCGGATCCCGAAGAGGCAGGCCAGCCCGTCGTAGGCGTTGCCCCTGTTGAGGAGGAACAGATCGATGCCGACCTCCCATACGGAGTCCTCGTCGTCGGGGCCCCACAGGCGGGCCCCTGGCCGGCATTCGATCATTCCGCTGACGTCGGTCGACATGGAGAGATCCTGCCTGCGCAGGTCAGGAGCCTGCACCTCCATTTCCCGGGCTCGCCCGTTACCGGGCGAGCCTCTGGCCCGGCCCGCTTTGCGCGGCTCCGGTCAACTAGAACGCTCAGTAGCCAACTACAACGCTCAGTCACACCACGGCTGCGCGGGAGGGTGCGTCCCACTTCCCGAATAAATCGAACAGGTGATCTGCTGAAGGTATCCCCGTACCGAGGAGCAGTCCCATGACCTCCCCCACCGCACCGACTCCCGCCCCCGCCGCTTCCGCCGCCTCACGGCCGGAGGTCGCCACCTGGGCGCCGTCCCAAACCGGACCTTGCTGCCGCTGCCACCAGCCCACCTGCCGCTACGGGGTCAGGGCGTCACCCCTGTGCGCGGCGTGCCGCCGTCTGCTCCAGGACCGGGCCGGGGACTGACGGACGTGTCCGTGCTCCCTCCGAACGGGCCCCGGCTCCAGGTCCTCGCCACCTACCTCCGCGGGGAGCTGCACCGCGTCGAACAGGCCCTGGCGGCCGCGGAGCGGCAGGCCGAGGAGGAGTCCCGGCGGCCGCCGCCGGAGCCGCCCGAGTGGCTGGTGGAGCGCGGCATCGCCCAGGGAAAGCCCGCCGTCCGGGTCCACCGCGGGGACTGCTGGGACACCGGGCACCGCTGCACCCCCGCGACCGCCCAGCAGGTCCGCACGCTCCTCGCCCAGGGCGTCACCAGCTGCATCCACTGCCGGCCCGACACCGCCCTCGGAATGCTGGAGTGAACCCGGCCGGGCACGGTGGAGGGATGACCGGCCACCCACCCGTGACCATCGACCCGCCCGACGCCGACGGCGGCCGCCGGGTCCGCGTCGGCGGGGAAGTCCTCGGCCGCGCCCGGAACCCCGGCGATCTGTTGGAGTTCCTGCGCCGGGCCGGCCTGGACCCCGACGACGTCAGCCTCAACGACCGGGCGCTCATCGAATGGCGCGGCGGCGGGCCCGCCGTCTGGAGGCCCGACCCGGGCGCCGCGTGAACCGGCGTGCGGACAGCGCAAGTTGGGGCGGCCCGGCGGTACTGCCCCCAGATGCTGGGCACCGGACCTCGCCCGCGCACGCCATATCGGCACGGGCTGACCCGACCCTACCCACCCCGACCACCGGCACCCCCAGGGGGGACGGCCCGCGCCCGGATCAGCCGGCGGCCGACAGGACCGGACGACCGATGTGGTGGTGCTCGACCTCCACCCCGTACTCCCGATCCCACGACTCCCAGACCAGCCGTGCCACGGCCTCCGCGACAACCACGGACCGGTGGCGGCCGCCCTTTCTCTCGCCTATTCCGAGTTGTTGCCGAACATCAATCGATCACGGGTCGTCTGTAGCTCCCCACGCCAAGCCGGTTTAGGGACGTGCGACCGTGCACTGCATCTGTCCAATGAGCACTGGACTTGTCGCGCTGGGTATTCGAGTTGGCGGGCGGGTTGGCCCTCGTCGAGGCTGAGTGGGTGGGGTCACAGACGGCGTGCGCGCTGGACCGAAAGGGTTTGGCACGGGGGCCACACATCGACGATGATCACCTCATGACCACCAGAAAGGGCCATGCCTTCTAGGCCGTGTATCGAAAGTCGATCTTGGGCTGTGAATGATCACGGTTCATGGGTCGGGGAGATCTCACAGACGAACAGTGGGCAATGCTGGAGCCGTTGCTGCCGAGGGGGACGAAGGCGGGGCGGCCACCGGTCTGGCCCCGGCGGCAGCTGATCGACGGCATACGGTTCCGGGTCCGGACCGGTGTTCCGTGGCGGGACGTGCCCGTCGAGTACGGACCGTGGAACCGGGTCTACGACCTGTTCCGCCGATGGCAGCGGAACGGCATCTGGCACCGCATTCTTACCCGCCTCCAGTCCCTGGCCGACGCGAAGGGGGCGATCGTGTGGGACCTGAATGTCGACTCCACGGTCTGCCGCGCCCACCAGCATGCGGCCGGAGCCCGAAGGCAGGGTGACTTGCAGAAGGAACCACCGGGCGGTGTCCATGAAGAGCCCGGAGATCACGGGCTGGGGCGGTCGCGCGGCGGGTTCACCACCAAGCTGCACCTGGCCGTCGAGCAGGGCCAGAAGCCCATGGCGATCGTGGTGACCGCCGGGCAGCGCGGGGACTCGCCGCAGTTCGAACCCGTCCTAGCAAAGGTCCGTGTGCCCCGCATCGGGCCGGGCCGGCCACGCGTCCGCCCCCACCGGGTCCGCGCGGACAAGGCGTACGCCTCCCGCAAGAACCGTGCTTACCTGCGCCGCCGCGGGATTCGCTGCACCATTCCCGACAAGGCCGACCAGGCCCGCAACCGCCAAAAACTCGGACCCCGCGGTGGCCGGCCACCGCGCTTCGACCCGATCGACTATCGCCAGCGGCACGCGGTGGAGTGCGGGATCAACCGCCTCAAGAGACACCGGGCGGTCGCCATGCGATACGACAAGCTCGCCGTCCGCTACGAGGCGACAGTCCTGGTCGCGGCGATCAACGAGTGGCTGTAATCCTTCACTGAAAAGGTATGGGGGCCCACGGCAACGCCTCCCGCCATCCCTGCCGATCGTGAGCCCAGTCCATCATCACCTGGGCGGTGGGCTCTTCCGGGCCGAACACTTCATGGAGCCTTGCGACGTGGGCCTGGTAGTGCTTGTCTGCACTGCCTTCGCGGTACTCGACCTGGTAGCTGAGGTCGTCGTTCAGGTACACCTGAATGTAGTGCTGATCCACAGGCTCCAGATCGAGCCTTTCCAGGATTACAAACCGGTGGGACAGGTTCATCTCGGACAGCAGGTCGTGCAGAGCCTCCTCGGTCGGATCGTCCACGATACGACCGCCCGCTTCAACTGCACGCAGCACTGGCTTCAGCATGCACGCGACTGTACCGACCCACAGGATTCAGCTGCCCAGCAGTGCACTTCCGCAACAGGCCCTAGGCGGCCCGCTTCGCTCTCCACCGCTCGCGCACCGCCACCGTTCACCGCAGCGCCCGAACGCCGTGACCGCCCACCCAGGAGAGCCCGCCCGTGCAGAAGACTGCCCTCGTTCCCTATGCCCACCTTCCCCGAGCGCACCACGCCCACCACGTCCTGACCAGCACCGTCGACGTCTTCGGCACCGCCCACTGGCTGCTTGCCGACCGCGCTCCGCAGCCCGGCGGCGATGCCCTGCCCTTCGACGCGCTGGTCGTCTCCGTACATCCGGGCGGCGACGTCGAACTCACCGAGCTGAGCGCCGTGCGGGCCCGCTGGCCGCACCTGGACCGTCTGCCTGACGGCGGGTTCGTCGTCGCAGCATCCCGCGCCCGCCGGTACGAGGACGCGGACCAGGTCCAGGTCTTCGACGCGCTCGGCCGCGAGGCCTCCTCCTTCTCCGTCGGGGACGCCATCGAGCACATGCTCGTGGACGAGGCCGGCCACATCTGGGTCGGGCACTTCGACGAAAACCCGGCCGGAATCCGCCGCTGGAGCCCCACAGGCCACATCTACTGGACGTCCGACGGCGCAAGCATCCCTGGCCTCTTCGACTGCTACGCCCTGAACGTGTCGGGCACTACCGCCTGGGCGTGCACGTACACCGACTTCCCGCTCGTCGAGATACGCCCCGACCGGCCCGTGAGAGTGTGGCCGAACCAGGTACGGGGCGCCAAGGCAGTGGCCATCCACGGCGAGCGGGTCGCGTTCTACGGCGGCTACGGCGAGGAGGTGGACCGGCTCACCCGCGGAGAGCTCACCGAAGCATCCGTCGAGCCAACGGACGTCGGCCTGCTCACCCTGCCCGACGGCCACCTGCCCGGCCGCCGCCGCGCCGTCAGCCGAGGAAGCAGGATCTACGTCCAGGCCGAGCCGTTCACCGCGTGGGGCGTGGTTGACCTCAGCAGCTGAGCCCCGAAAGGCGAGACATGCGGCAAGATGCGGACGCATGCCTCTCTCATCGCGTTTCACCATGCCGGGCCAGGTCCGGGCTGTGGCCACATCCGACCCCTCTGGGCCACTGACCGTGACCGGCTACGGTCCGAATCCGCTGGCGACCGTCATCACGAGGGTCGACCTTTCAGGCAAGGTGGAGTGGCAGCGGACCTACCCCGGGACAGGCAAGCCGCAATCCCGTCTGGCCACGGACGGCGCGCTGTGGCTCGCCTACCCAGACCGCGACGGTCAGCTCCTGGAAGGCGTTCTGCCGGACGGTTCCACTGGGCCCACCGCCCGCCCGGAGTGCCGCGCCGATGAGGAGATCGGCGCATTCGTCCTCCTCGACGACGGGTTCGTCATTTCCTGGGTCAGCGGCTCCCGCATGGTCCGTAGGGAACGAAGCCGACCCACCTCTGTACCGGAGCCTCGCGTGGCCCGGTACACGAGAGAGGGGGAGTGCCTCTGGTCCACGCCGATTGCGCTCGGTGCGGTCTCGTTCCCGGGTGTGGTGGAGATGGGAGACCGGACCGGATGGGAGATCCGGCCGCGTAGACCTTGGGTCCCGGAGGAGATCGGCATTGATCACTGGGAGCCACTGCTCGTATCGGCCGACCGGATCGCAGCCAGTTTCACCGACACACGGGGTGGCATCGGAAGGACGTTCTTCCTCGACCTGGACAGTGGCGCGACCATCTCGGTCACCGCTCCCGCTCCCACAGGCCGAAAGGCGATAGCTGGCCCTGGCCAGTTCCTGCTCGGATCCCAGGGTTACGGTGCCTTCACGACCGGCCGTTTCGGCCGGGACGGCGTCGAAACCGCACGCTGGGCCAGCCATGGGGCAATGCTCGTCGTCAAGAACGGCGGCGTCTGCGGCCCGGAGCTCGAAAACGGCCTGCCTTCGCGATCACGCTTCCGGCGGCTCGCACCGGACAACAGCCTTGTGGACGGGCCGCCACTGACGGGTTACTACACGTCCTACCCCGCGATGGACTGCGAGGGAACCGCGGTGTTCTGGCGAGACGGCAAGCTGCTCGCTGTGGACACGGATCTCGCCGGACACGAGCTATTCGCCATGGATGACAGCCGAGCGGTTATCGGTCGTGCGCTACTGCTGAGCGAAGGCAGTGTCGTCGTCTCCCTGGACAACGAGGTCCTGGTCTTCCGTACACCGCTGGGGTCCCTGGCCGAGGGTCCCTGGCCGTGCGGGGATGCCAACCTCAGGGGCAATCCTCTCCTGAGCTGAAACTGCCTGCGTGACGGCGGAGGAGACTGAAGCTGAGCATGGAGCTGGCAGGACGGGTCGACTACAAGACTCGTTCGCAGGACGCGCTCAACAACCATCGGGGGGTGAGCACCGGCGCCCCGGCCCGCCCGCGGTGTGGCATCTGGAGTTCGTACCGCGGCGGCAGGAGGGGGGTCGGGCATGACCGGCTACGCCGCCTCGGCGGGGGCCGGCCGGGTCTGCCGCTTGAGGTCCATGCGGGCCGCGACGAGGTCCTGGTCCTCGTAGGTCCCCCAGTGATGGTGCGCGGCGACTTTGATGGCCAGTTCTCGGATCTCGGTCCACAGGGTGTCCGCGGTCGTCTTTTGTTCTTCGGTCCAGCCGGGGCTGTCGGGGACGTCGCCGCGGTGGGAGTACCGCTGGCCGCGTGGCCAGCCCGGCATCGGCTCGACACTCCATGGCAGACCGGTCACGTGGGCCCGGTACTCGGCGTGGGCCTGGTGGAGGCGTTCCTGGAGGGCGAGGAGGTCCGGGGGGAAGGCGATGCTTTCACTCACCCTTGGATCGTAAACCTGTTCGATTTTGGTTGGCGAGTCGCCGCACCGCCCAGTCCCCCGGACGGCCCGCGACGTGCAGCATCGAGCCGTGACCGCGCAGCGCTTCAGTGGCGGGCGAGGTCCCTGTGGGCCCGGTCGGCTGCGGCCCGGGCTGCCTTCGCTTCCCGGGCCGCCTCCCGGTGCCGGAGCGCGGCGGTATCCGCCGCCTTGCTCAGGCGTGCGTGTTCCTTCTGCGCCTGAGCAAGGCGCTCCTGCGTTTCAGTGATCTCTTCTTCGAGGCGGCCCACTGCTGTGCGGGCCTCGACCAGGCCGGCCTCGGCCTCCGCGAGTGCGTCCTGCGCTTGCCGTGCCTTCGCTTCAGCGGCCTCCGCCGCCGCCCGGGCCTGCTCTGCTTCGGCGGCCCTCGCCTTCTCCCGGGCCGCGTGGTCCTTGCCGGAGCCGGAGGGGCCCTGGCGGTCGTTGCGATCAGACGCTCCGGTGACCGTCCTCGCCTTCGACGTACGCACCGTGCCGGATTCCGTCTCCAGGTCGGTGAAGCCGACGGCCTTTGGCGGGGCCGCCGTCAGGATGCCGCGCTCCCACTGGCCGGCGGCACCGGCGTTGGCGAGCAGGAGGTGGAGGAGCTGTTCGACCTCGTGCTGCACCGTCTCGGTCAGCGGCTGGCCGGCCTCGGCTGCCAGGGCGCGGGCCTGGCGGGCCATCGCGGCGGTCACCAGGTGCTGCTGGTGGGAGAGCTCGCGCAGCTGTGGCCCGGCCAGCTGCCGGTGTGCCTGCCGCAGGCCCTCTCCCAGCTCCAGGAGCCGGTGGGCCTGCGCGGGGTCGGAGCGGGCCAGGAGGTTAGCCGCCCACACCGCCAGGGTGGGCCGCTTCAGCGCGGTGATCTCCCTCGCCCCGGCAGCGTCCCCGTCCTTGCGGACCTTGGCGACCAGGGCGTTGCGGGCGGCGGTGAACTCCTGCGGGCGCAGCCCGTACAGCTCGCTCACCACCGCGGAGTCGACCACAGCCCCACTCTCACCCCGCCGGCCGCGTCCCGCATCACGCGACTCGGCGGTCGGCCTCAGCCCCGTCATCGGGCCGCGTAGGGGCTGTCCCCGGTGTGGGCGGGCGTCACCCGGCCAGAGACCGAGCATGTCGAGGAGCTGGCTGTGGGCACTGCTGACCGCCTTCCCGTGGCTGCCGCAGGCAGCCGGACCGCTCACGGGGCCACTGCACGAGCAGGCCGGCCAACTCCTTGATGGGACGGCGCTGTCGGCGAGATCCCGGCGCGAACTCGCCCACGTCCACTACGTTTTCGATCACAACCGCTGACACCGGAGGACCGCATGGCCGACGACACCACCCAGGGCACCGCGAGCTTCATCTCCGAGATGGGCGTGCTCAAGCGCGTCGCACGGACCGGCTGGTGGTTCACCGGCAACAAGGCCCCCGAGTCCGTGGCGGAGCACTCCTTCCGTGTCGGGGTGATCGGCTCGGTGCTCGCCATGATGGAGGGCGTCGACCCGGCCCGGGTCGCCTTGATGTGCCTGTTCCACGACAGCCAGGAGACGCGGGTCGGGGACATCCCGCACATCGGCCGGAAGTACATCAAGGCCGCCCCGAATGGCGAGGTGACCGCCGACCAGGTCGCCAACGCCCACCCGGCCGTACGCACCGGCGTCCAGAGCGCCGTCGACGAGTACGAGGCCGGCGAGACCCCGGAAGCGATCGTCGCCCGCGACGCCGACAAACTCGAATGCCTCGTCCAGGCCGTCGAGTACCGGGAGCAGGGCTACAGCCTCACCCAGAACTGGATCGACACCAGCCTCGCCTCCCTCAAGACCCCGTCCGCGAAAGCCCTCGCCGACGCCGCGCTGAGCATGGACTCACTCCAGTGGCAGAAGAACTTCCTGCCCTAACCCACCCGATCCCCGGCGAGCCCCCCGGCGCTACCGGGGGCCCCGCGCCGTTCGGTCGCGGGCTGGCATGAACCGGTCTCGCGCCGCCACTCACGCGTGGCTACCTGCATCTGGTTCACCGGCCGCCGTCATGGCCTCGATCTCCCGGAACGCGCTCCACAGGGCCAGCCGGGCAGCGCCCACCAGGACGGCCAGGACGCCCGCCTGCGGCAGCAGCCAGGCCAGCACCGGGCCGCCCGGGAGCGTCCCGGCCAGGACCAGCAGGGCTGCCCCCAGCAGCAAGGCCACCACCACGGTCCCCGGCACCGGCGGCCGGGGCGGCCGGAGGCCGGACATCCTCTCCAGTGCCTCCGCCTGCCGGAGCCGGTACTCCGCCTCGCTCAGCTCCACGCCGACCAGTCCCGGAACACCTGCCCGCGAAGGCGCGGCCACTGCCCCACCACCTTCTCCAACACCCCCGGCAGCAGCTCTTCGGGGCGGGCGTCGTGGGCGGGGCCCCGGACTTCGGTGAGGCTGGCGTACCGTGCGCCGTCCTCGAACGTCAGCGTCCACGACCAGTACGACACCGGCTCCGTCTCGTCCACGGTGGCTCCTACGGGGTGATGACGGTCTGGAGGCCGCTGGCGGTCGCGGCCAGGCGGTGGGCCGGCAGACGCTTCACCGCATGGTCAACCCCGCAGAACAGATCCGGGACCGGGGATCCCGCAGTGGACGGCCAGCCGGTCGACGTCAGCCAGCGTCCACGAGGAGGCGCTACCCGCACCGGACTGCTTCCTGGACACCTGCCCCCCTGACTCAGGCCCAGACCCCGGGCGAGGTCGGCCTGACCCTCCCCCGTCGCGTACATCAACGCGGCCACCGTCAACCGCAGCAAGGACTCCAAACTGGGCATATGGGCAAATCCCATCAGGGATGCACTGGTCGCGTCCAGGCTATCGGGGTCGGATCCACCAGCAGGAACACACCCGGGAGGCCGGAACCGAAAGGAGGTCGCCCAGCAGCAGTCCGCCGAGCTGCGCTGGCAGGCCGGCGCCGAACAGGCCGCCGGACTCCTCGACCTCCGGGCGGCGCCAGGCGTGGGCCCGGATCCGTGGGGAGCGGGAGCGGGAGCGGCTGCGGGGCGACCGGGCCGGTTCTCCGGGGACCGGGCCGGCGGCATCGACCAGGTCTCCGCCGCCATGGCCGCGCTTCCGCCCGACAGGCACAGCCTGACCCCACGGATGCTCGTCCACCAGATCCGGGCCCAAACCGACGACCGGTCGCAGCGACCTGCCAGTTGGTGGCAGGGCGCTGCGTCCGAAGGGGGGCTGCGTCTGCATCGGCATGGTGTTGCTCCGCTGGGCTCCCGCCGGGCCCGCGCGGTGGCCGGTATCGGAGGCAGGCACCGGGTGTGTGAGGAGCGGGTTCGGCCGGCGGCGGGCTCGTGCCGAACGGGCGCCCGGCTGCTGGTCTCGCTCGATCCGTCGTGTCGCGGAGCCTACCCGCGCTCCCAGAACGTGCTTCCCTGCCCCGGCTCCCCTGCCGGTGGCCTGAAGGTGATCCCGTCCCGGTCGGCACCCTCGTCTTGGGTGCCGGGGAGTTCC
This sequence comes from Streptomyces sp. NPDC033845, assembly GCF_055576225.1. Lineage (NCBI taxonomy): Bacteria > Bacillati > Actinomycetota > Actinomycetes > Kitasatosporales > Streptomycetaceae > Streptomyces > Streptomyces sp. NPDC033845. Next base: position 20,475 of record NZ_JBVIRI010000032.1, read on the forward strand.
TCGGGGTCGGCCGTGGTCGGCTCGGTCGGCGGGGTCTGGGGGACGAAGACGATGACGTAGTCCTCGAATCCCTCGCATACGCCGTACTCCTCGCGGTCCATGGCGGCTTCGTGCCGCTCCCGGGAGTCGTGGCGGCCCCGGGCGTAGGCGTGGACCGCGTAGGCGGTGCCCGGGTCCAGCTGCAGAGGCCCGGGGTGGTGGACGCCGCCTGACAGCCATCCCATCGCGGGTGCCGCCGGGCCGGTGGTGGGACCGTGCAGGAACATCCGCCCGTCGGCGGCCGGCGTATACGGCCAGACCCCCAGCAGCGGCCACTCCTTCGACTGCTCCGTCGGCACCTCGTCCGTGACCATCAGCGTCACCCACGCCTGGTGGGACTGGACACGGCTGATGACGGTGAGCTGCCCCGCAGTGATGATCAGCGGCTCGTCCATGCGGAAGTCCGGGCCCGGACCTACGTCGTCGAACGCCTCGCTCACGTAGAAGTGCGAGTACTCGATACCGACGACACCACTGACGATCTTCATGCCCGGACTGTACGCAGCCACCCGGCGCGAGGGTTGGGGAGGATCACCGTGCGGAGGCCTTCCCGGCCGGAACCACGTCGAGGAGCTCCCGGACGGACCCCACCGCACCGCATCGTCAACCAGAAACAGCGCCGCAACCGGCTCGACCCCGCCCAGTTGGCTACGCTCGCCGAACTCGGAGTCGACTGGGCCAGGTAGCCGGCGCCCCCCGAAACCGTGTGGAACCGGCAACGGGGCCTTGAGAGGATCTCCGGCATGCAGAGTCCCACCGCTGAAGAACTCCTCGCGTCGGTCTTCGGGCTGTCCCCCGAGCATGCGCAGCAGGTAGCCGACCACATCCAGGTATGCAGGGGCCTGCTCGCTGCCGGCACCGACATGGACACCGTCCAGCAACATCTCAAGGACCAAGGCGTCCCCATCATCAGCGCCATCCTCATCACCAAGCTCCTCGGCGAGCAGCCCATCCCACTGCAGGCCGCACGAGAGATCGTCGAATGCAGCCCCGCACGCACACCCGCCACCGCCCTCAGCCAGCCACGCCCCTGAACCGCGCACCGCCCCAAGTAGCCACCCGACACCGGATCGGCACCAGCCACCCAATGGAATGATCACGAGATGACCCCGACGAGCAACGCGGACGGCCGCTCCCAGACCCAGCTGGTCGTGAACCAGATCGCCCAGGAACTCCGAACCCTGGACGACGGGGTTGCCTGGTTCTCCGGTCTCTCCCTGGCGGGCCAGCGGGAAGTACTGCAGCAGATCGGCGGCTACGCGATGCAGGCGCACATCACGGCCGCGGACGGCCGCGCCGGCGTGGCCCGATCCGGAGTGAAACCCACCGCGAACCCCTCAGTGATGATCTGCGTGGACCCACCCCGCTACGGATTCTCAGGCCTCCCCGCCGACGAATACGTCAAAGCGTTCCGCGTACTCGTCTCCGTGTTCGCCGCCGCAGACACCCGCCGCAGACAGACGTACTGCAAGAACGCCTGCACGTGGCATCGTGTACGGCGCCGGAAAGCGGGCCGCGCACGTATTCAATGTAGCCAACGTCGACGGCACGGTCGTATTCCTGGATGGTCAGATCAAAAGTGCCACCCTGCGCCCAACTGGAAAAGTTATCAAGTAATGAGGGCAAATTGATCGGATATGAAGACGCCCTCCGCAAGGCTGGAGAGGTCCTGAGGGGTTTCAATGAAGAGAACAGTCTAAGCTTGCAGATCGACCACGAAATGATTGAATCGACCGATTCCCTGCTCATCGTCCCGCTTAACTGCGGAGACTATATTCACACACGCGACGAACGAGTTCGCCTCTTCGGCTGCTGGCCAATTCTGGTCAACCTCAATGACGGTACTACGTCTTTTGGCACCCTCCACAACATGGACCTGTGGGACATCTGAAGCAAGAGGGTGCTGACGGCTCGCCTGGGCCTGAATTGCGCCGGACCGATGATCGAGCTTGCGTCACGATCTAGCCGATAACCGGCTACTCGGCTGTATGAGGGCGGTCAGTGAGCCTTTTCCATCTTGATCATCAGGCGGCGAGTTCAAGGGCGCCGACGGCTCGGACAGTGGCGGTGATCCGGGTGGTGCTGCAGCGGAGCTTCCGCAGGAGCCGCCAGTATTTGAGAGTGGCCATGGCACGTTCGCCGAGGCCGCGGATCTTGGCATGGTCGCGGTTGTGACGTCGGCGCCAGCCACGCTGATTCTTGCCTCGGAACGGGACGCGGACCGCAGGTCCTGCGCCCTGGTACGCCTTGTCGGCCCAGCACTTGATGGCGTCGGCGGCGAGGGCAGCGGGAATCCCGTGGATCCGGGCCGCGGTCAGATCGTGCACGGCCCCGGGTAGCGCGTCCGAGGCCCAGATGAGACGGCCGGCTGGATCCACGAGGACCTGCACGTTCATCCCGTGGTGCTTCTTCTTCCCCGAGTAGTACGGGCGGTCGGCGGCGATGCGGTCGATCGGCAGCACGGTGCCGTCGAGGATCACGTACGCCTTCTTCCGCACGGTCTCCATGGCCTGTTCCAGCGTGGGCGCGAGGGCGGCCAAGAGGTCGACGGCCTCGCGTATGTAGCGGAAAGCCGTGGCGATCCCGATGCGGAAGCCTGCTGCGAGGCGCGCGTAGGTGTCGCCGCAGCGCAGGTGAGCCATGACGAGCAGGGCCTGCCGGCCGCAGGTCAGGCGACGCCAGCGGGAGCCGATGCGGCGGCGGTGACCTGCGAGAAGACCGGAGAGGTGGCGCAGGGTGCGGCTGGACAGGTCGATAGCGGACGGGTAGACAAGCAAGAGAAAGCTCCTGGCGGATTGGTGATCTTGGTCGTGAACCCGTCTACCAGGAGCTCTCTTCATCTCCGCCGCTGGGGCCGCACGCCCAACCTTCCGTCAGGTCGAAACAGCTCAGTACGTCAGCCACTCCCTGTCGGGGATCAAGTCTTCGATCCATGCCTGGCCTTGCATGGCCCACTGAGGCGCAAGGAACACTGGGCGACAGCGGGCATGGTCTCCGTTCTGCTGGGAGCGCAGGACCAATCCCAAACTGAGGAGATACGGCTCCCCGCGGGGCCCGAAGCGCAGGCCATCGACATACCCGGGCAGTGTCGGATCGTCAAGTGTTGACGCGGTCTTCTCGATCCAGGGTTCGAGTTCCGACGGCAGTCGACCAACCAGAGGGACGCCACCGAGACTGACCTGCGGGCCCCGGCAGGCGTCGACAGCTACTGCAGCCAGGGTCTGCGTCTCCTGGTCGTAGTAGGTGTCGATACCAACCCCTTCGAAGGGGAACCAGCGCGCGTACTTCTTCGTGTCCCATGCCATGATCGGCTCGCCCAGAGCGGCTGAGACTTCCTCCTTGCTCTGACCGAACCGTATGGGCCCCACGGACTTCAACGGAGCCCATGCCCACGCAGGACGCTCCCCGTCCCGGAGGAACCCTTCCGCCCACCAGACCAACGAACCCACCTCAGATCGAAACGTGCGTGCAAGGAAGCATTCTCGCGAACGCGTGCTGCAGGCGGCACCAAGCGCCTGCCCTCAGGACCCGTTCCAGAAATCTGGAACATGGCCCCGGTACGGCGTAAGGATCGGAGGCGCGGGCAGCGGCCCGTGTCGCCCTCACCCCGATGAGTGCCACGGCATCATCACGATCGTCCAGACCGTCCTCGCCCTTCGTCACGCCTCAGCGTGAGGATGGAAAAGGCTCACTGGCACGAATTCCAGGTCCGCCTTCAGTTGACGGAAGTGCGCCTGGCGCCGGCCGCCTTGCGGGGTGGCTCAACTGTTAGCTTCGCCATCCCGCCTGGAGCGGTACTCCGCCCGCATGTCCTCAAGGCTCCCCGTGAATTCCAATGCCATACGGGCAAGACCGCTGAAGATGAGGAGGCCATAGAATGGCTCACCTCCGTCGATGCCGGAAATCCAAAGGAGTATTCCGAGGAGGCATCCCGCTGCTCCCACTGCAATTCCTGCCTGCTGCCTCAATGGCAGAACGATCCAGGGCAGTACGGGGAGGAACAGCAAAAGAAATGCAGCTATCAGCCAGGCTGCGGCCATTGATGTTTCACCCTTCCGAGAGTGGCGCTGTGTGCCGGGTCTGGGGTCTTCCCGGGCACAGCACAGACATAGGCGGAGGCAGGGTTTACGTCAGGGTCTGCAAGTACCCCGATATCTCAGGGGTTTCCGGCGTGCGGGTTTCCAGTCATAGTGCAGTTAGCGTAAGGGCTCGTACCTGCGGACGGCCTACTGAACTGGCAGAAGTCTCCCGGTACTACGGGTGCGCTGGACTGCGAGTGGACGCCGCCCAGCCTGATCGCCTTCCCGTTCGGTAGCAGTACTGCTTGGGCATGAAGCTGGACCGCATCATCTCGGCTCCACCGATCTTCCTGAGGGAACCATCTGCGTGGGGACCGGTGGGGCGGACACGGTCCGCCGGGAGGCCGCCCTGTCCGAAGGCCTTACCGAACGCGCCCGGGCGCCGCTCAGGTCACCACCGAAAGATGCTGTGGGCGGCCCTCCACGACACCGTGGGCAATAGCCCAGCCGTCCGGTGAAACGACGGGCACGGCCGTGACCGAGCCGGCCGCCCGGTATTCCCTGCTCAGCCGCCTGCGGCGTCCCATTCCGCGGGCCGCTCCATGTGCACCTCCAGGACCTTCACCCATGGCCGGAAGTCAGGGTGCACGGCCTCGATGCGCAGCCGCACAGGCTTGCCGGCCTGATCCATATCCCAGAACACGGGGAACGGGATCCAGGGCGGGCTTGGCGTCTTCTCCATGCCGAGGACCACGGTCCCGCCGAGCTCCACGTTCGTCTTCCGCGCGGTCCGGCCGCCCTCGGTGACTCCGTCCTCGGGGAAGATCCGGTACGGCCCCCAGATCGTCCTGCTGATCTGCTGCGCGGTCGGCTCGACCCCGGCCGACGAGGCACTCCGGTGCAGGCCGTCGTCACGGACGGTCACGAACACCTCCGCCAACCGCTCCAGCGTCGAAGGCCCCGTCCACGTCACCCGCAGGGTGCCCCGAGCCGCCGAGTGCGGGTTCAGCTGGGTCAGCGACACCTCGAACTGCGGCGTCAGCTCGTGATGCAGCCGGTCACGCTCGATCCTGCCTACGGCCTCCGCGGTCTCGGCCGCGCCCTGCGCGGTGTCCCGCGACTCACCGGCGACCTTCCAGGCACCCCCAGCGGCTATCCCACTGGCCACGGCCGCGACTGCGCTCGTCACCTCTACCCAGCCCATGCACTCCGCCCTCTCCTACCGTGATCGGAGCGCCATCGTATGGTCGAAATATGGCGCCTCTCGCGCCGCTGACCGAGCTGGGAACTAGTGCTGTGACCGGAATAGTTCACCGGGTTGCTCGTTGTGCTGATTGAAGTGACGACTTCCAACCAGCAAGGGGTGGGATGGCACCATCGGTCGGGGTTCGGAGGCTGACTGAGCAGGAGGGACAGAAGCTCCAGCAGATCGTTCGGCGGGGCAGCACGAGCTCGGTGCGGTTCCGGCGGGCGATGATGCTGCTGGCCTCGGCCGGCGGCAACACGGTCCCGGTGATCGCGCGTCTGGTCCAGGCGGACGAGGACACCGTCCGTGACGTGATCCACCGCTTCAACGAGATCGGGCTCGCATGCCTCAACCCTCAGTGGGCGGGAGGCCGTCCCCGCCTGCTGAGCCGTGACGACGAGGACTTCGTCATCCAGACGGCCACGACCCGCCCGAGCGTGCTGGGCAAGCCTTTCACCCGCTGGTCGGTCCGCAAACTGGTCGATCACTTACGCAGGAACATCGCCCGGCCGGTGCGGATCGGCCGGGAGGCCCTGCGGTGCTTGCTGACCCGCCGGGGGATTACCTTCCAGCGGACGAAGACCTGGAAGGAATCCCCAGACCCGGCCTTCAACGCCAAGCTGGAAAGGATCGAGTACGCGCTCAACGAGCGTCCTGACCGCACATTCGCCTTCGACGAGTTCGGGCCCCTGGGCATCCGCCCCACCGCCGGCTCCTGCTGGCAGAAGCAAGGCAGCTCCGACCGGCTGCCTGCCACCTACCGCCGCACCCATGGCATCACCTACTTCCACGGCTGCTACTCGATCGGTGACGACAAGCTGTGGGGTGTCAACCGGCGCCGCAAGGGCATCGTCCACACCTGGTCCGCCCTGCGGTCGATCCGAGCTGCCCGTCCGGACGGCGCCCCGATCTACGTGATCCTCGACAACCTCTCCGCCCACCTGAACTGGAAGATCCGCAGGTGGGCGGCGAAGAACAAGGTCGAGCTGTGCTTCACGCCCACCTACGCGTCCTGGGCCAACCCCATCGAGGCACATTTCGGGCCGCTGCGGCAGTTCACCCTCGCCAACTCGAACCATCCCAACCACACCGTCCAGACCCGGGCCCTGCACGCCTACCTGAGCTGGCGGAACAAGAACGCCCGCCACCCCGACGTCCTGGCTGCCCAACGTCGCGAACGCGCCCGCATCCGCAGCGAACGAGGTGTCCGTTGGGGCGGCAGACCACTGCAAACAGCAGCCTGACCGCCCGGTCTGGCAGCCCTTCGCGGGCACACCCTACGTGTCGAAGGGCTTGTAGCGGGCGTTGCCTCCGGGCCAGGCGTGGTCCATGAACGGCGCCCGGTCGAGGCCGTCGTAGCAGCGCAGCAGGAAGTCGGTGAAGCTGCCGCTGGTGCGGTACCACTGGGCGCACTCGCTACCGACCACGATCTCCCAGTTGTCCGGGTCCGGGTCGTTGGCCAGGAAGTAGTACTCGCTGCTGTGCTCGTCGTGGCCCCAGCTGATGAGGCCACCAGGGTCGGGGTGGAAGGGGAAGGGGTAGAGGTCCTCCCAGCCTTTCCGTGCATCGCGCCAGGCCTCCAGGGACCAGAAGTCTTCGAGTTCGGCAGGGGTCATGAGACCTGTCGGCCGGTCGAGGTGGAGGTACCCGCCGAGGGTTCCGGGCCCGTACACGTCCATGAAGTCCTTGTAGTCCGCGGGGAGCATGACACCAAGGTGCTGTTCGGAGGCCTCCCAGACCTGTCGCCGCGGCCAGCCCCACGCCTCCTCCGGCTTACCGAGCAGTGCCTGGAGGCGTTGCAACGATGGCATGTCTTCCCTCGTCCCTGATATGCGACTGGCCGGGAATATCATCAGGCCTCCCTCTGACAACACCGAGGGGGCCCAGCGTCCTCAACCCGGCGAACCTTCCCGGTCACAGCACTAGCCGGTACACGTCGTGCGTTCGGCTGCGAACGTGCCGTCGTCCAGCGGCGCGTCGGTCAGCTCGAACCGCTCCACCGCATCGCAGGACCCCCGCCAGCAGACCACCGTTCCGGCCGGCCGGCGGCTGGGCAGGTGGATGGGCTGGCCGTCCGCGACCCGTGATCCCAGCAGGGTGTAGGTACGGAGCGGCCGGCCAGCCGACGGCGGGGCCACGACGGCACCGGACGCCGACCGGCGCCGACGAAACCGGCGTCCCAGGGCGCCTCCGGCGAACACCGTGAAGCCGCCCAGGGTCTGCGCGGCCCAGCCTGCCAGCATCTCGGTGAGTATGTCGGTCCCGTCACGTCATCGTGGGCGGAGCATCACGAACGCCGTGCGCGCCGCGTCCCGTTGGGCACCCTGCGGGACGCAAGGGCCTGTCCGGCCAGCACGGCGGGGCCAGCCGGACCGCGTGGGTGGCGCCCTCCATCCAAGCCGAACCTCCCAGGCCGGGGCGCCCGTCATAAGGAAGACGGAATCGTGCCCCGGCTGCCTTCAGAGGATGGACAACAACGGGTGGACTCAGCTGGGTCGTCCTTCAAAGGGACGGGCGCCGCCCGCTCCCCTTCCGGTGCCGGATCCGGTGCCTGCTCGGGACTGGTTGCCCTACCAAGGACCAGAGGCGACGCGGTAGTTCGAGGGGACACCGGAACAGTCGACGTGAAGGACTGTCATATGCCAACAGCGGAGATTCGATTGCACTACGCATCATTGACAGTTAAAACTGTCATTCATGGAAACCGACAATGAAACCAGCGTTTGGGGCGATGCCACCGCGATCCGCACCCCCGCCTACGCCGAGCCGTCCGAGGACGACCTGATCGACCTGCAGAGCACCATCGCCGAGGCCGCCGACACGATGGCCTGGCAGATCTCCGAACGCGCCCGCGCCCACCGAGCAGCAGGAGGGCAGGCGCCCGACAAGGTGGTGTTCTCCGGCGATTACCAGCTCGCCCTCCTGCACGCCCTCCGCCAGGCCGCGGGCGCCGTCGAACGCAAGGCCGCCGCCGCCGCGCAAGTCGCCGGGCACCTGGGCGCCAGCTACGCCCGGATCGGGGAGGCCTGGGGCATCACTCGGCAGTCCGCCCGCGTGAAGTGGCCCGAGGCCGTGCCGGCCCGCGCAGACCTCCCCCAGCCCCCGGTCGCCGTCCAGCACGCCGGCGGCACCGCCGCCGTCCTCCACCAGAAGGAGACCGACACCTGGCTCTACACCGCCATCGCCGCCGACGGCACCCAGCACGTGAGCCGACCGGAGTTCCCCACCAGCAAGGCCGCCGCCGAAGCCGCCCGCTCCTTCCTGGCCGAACACTCCACCCAGGTGTGAACCTACTGAACCGCTCCGTCCCCAGCCGGATCAGGGTCAACGGCTCCCCCTGCGGGTTCTGCACCTACAGGCGGGAGCCTCCGCCGAACGGGCCGAACCGGCAGAAGCAGATGGGCGAGCGTCCGCAGGTGGGTGGCGGCAACCCCGCCCGCCCAGGGGAAAGCACACCGGCCCGGGTCAGCCCTTCCGGCGACGCAGCGTTTGCAGAGCCAGCGCCAGGGTGACGTCGGTGTCCTCGCTCCAGGAGCAGACCTCCAGCCAGGAGAGGTAGCCGGCCTGAGCGAACACCAGAACTTCGCCGGGGCAGTCGCCCCTATCGGCGCCAATCAGGGCCTCGGCGGCCACTACCGTGCTCGGTCCGGACGGCGCCGGTAGGACAGAGGCGGTGTCGAGGTCGAAGTAGGTCGTACCGCACCCGCACGCACAACGCTCTCGCACACGCAGGTGGGGAATCTGGGTGCGGAGGGCCAGGTGGACCGGGTCGTCGCTGTCGAGGAGGGTGTCGAGCACCGCGGCCACGTCGGAGGGAAGGTGCTCGGTCACGCCCGCACCGTACCCGGTCTCCGCCTCGAAGGGCTCAGGGGGTTCCGCGTATGGTGCGACCCTTCGGGCTTGCCTGTCATGGCCTGCGGGATGTCTCTGCCTGGCACGTGGTCACGGGTGAACGGGCCTGGCCTCGGGCATGGGCTTCCGCCTGAGCGGTGCGGGCAGCCGCTGGCTGCCCGCACCGCCGGATGGGCGGGTGTTGCTAGTTGGGCCAGGCCTTGGTGCCGGTGCCGAAGACGCCCTTGCCGTCGCCCTTGTAGAAGTTGAGGTTGGTGCCCCAGCGTCCGAGGAGGTCGGGCTTCTTGTCGCCGTCGTAGTCGCCGGCGTAGACCTTGATGCCGCCCCAGGCCGCGTCGGCCCAGATGTTGACTCCGGCGTTGAGGCCGCCCTGGGCGTTGCCGTCGTAACGCATGAGGTAGCCGCCGCTGGAGACGGCGACGACGTCGTCGCGGGTGTCGGTGTTGATGTCGCCCGTGGTGAGGATCTTCATGCTCTTCCACGAGGTGTCGGGCCACATCTGGCGCTTCTGCTGGGTGAGGAGGCCGTTGGTGCCGGTGTGGTAGGCGTAGAGGCTGCCGCCGTTCCAGACGGCGAGGATGCCGTCGCGGCCGGAGTTGTCGACCTTGTAGCGGGCGATCTGGAGCATGCCGGTCCAGTCGGCGTCGTCGGGCCACATCTTCTGTGCCGGCGCGAGGGTGCCGTCGGGCTTGCCGGCGTAGTACTGGAGGCTGCCGCCGCCCCATACGGCGGCGATGTCCATGGTGCCGTCGCCGTTGTAGTCGCCGGCGACGATGTCGGTGAGGGACTTCCAGCTGCCGTCGAGCTTCCACAGGGGGCGGCCGTACTCGAAGGTGCCGTCGGTGCGGCCGTAGGCGGTGTGGATGTTGCCGTCGGTGGTGACGACGGCGATGTCGGAGCGGCCGTCCTTGTTGAAGTCGGCGGTGGTGAAGACCTCGGTCATGTCGGGGATGATGTCGACGAGGCGGTTCTGCTGGATCCACCAGGCGACGTCGTCGGCCCGGGCGATGATGGCGTCGGTGCGGGTCTCGCTCTCGCCGGCGCAGCCGCCCTGCCAGGACCGGCTCGCCACGCCGACGAGGTCGCCGGCGGCGTTCAGGAGCGGGGCGCCGGAGTCGCCCTTGCAGATGGAGTCGCCGGCGGACTTGCCGGCCACGTTCAGCACGCCGGAGCCGGTCGAGTTCACCTTGAACGTCGCCTTGTTCGGCCTGATGATCGACAGCCCCCACCAGGCGTTGCTGCGGCCCAGTCCGACGGAGGTCAGCTCGCCGCCCGTAGCGGGGGCGGTGGTGGCGATCTCGGCGGGGGTGATGGTGGTGACGGGCTTGTCCAGGCGGGCCATGACCAGGTCGCGGGTGCCGCGCGGCTTGAGGTCGGTGACCGTGGCGGTCTGGCCGTTGCTGAAGGTGACGGTGGCGGCCTGCTGCGGCTTCCCGGCGGGCAGGGCCGCGCCGGGGGTGGTGGCGAAGCAGCTGGACGCGGTCAGGACCCAGTTCTGGTCGACGAGCGTTGCGGTGCAGGCTTTCGCGGTCGCCTCGGGGCCGATGACGACCCGTGCGACATAGGCGTGCTCGCCCGCGGCGACGATGGGTCCGACGACGGCGGTGGCGGTACCGGCCAGCAGGAGGGAGCCGGTGGCACCGGCGGTGGCCAGGACGGCGAGCCGCCGCAGGCGCGATGGGGTGTGGGGCATGGTTCCTCTTCGTGTGCGGGCCCGGAAGGGTCCGTCGTAGCGGGGCAGCGCGGCAGTCGTGGCGCGTGGCGCGGTCAGGGCGCCGAGAGACAGAACTGGAGCGCACCCGCTGCGCCCTATCCGCAGAGAACGTCCACCGTAAGGGCACTATCTCGGATCGGTTACAGCCGTCAGAAAAAACTGAGATCGCTCCAGTCTTCGTCCGCCCAACTGCCACCGAGGAGCAGTGGGCGACTCAAAGCGCGATCTCCATTGGGCTGCAATCGCAACAGAACTCCCAGATCGCGAAAGCTCGGTTCTCCGACGGGAGTAAAGAGCAGCTCGTGGCCGCTGTCAGACATAAGGTCAATCCATGAATTCAGTTCAGATGGCAGCCTCCCTGTAAGTTCGGCGCCTTCCAACAGAATCTGTGGACCACGAACCGGATCTACTGCGATTGCCGTCAGGCTCAGATCTGAGCCACGCGAGTAATAGGCAGTGATCCCGATTTCGTAGATTTCACTTCTCACCGTCTCCCCGTTCGACAGCGCGGCTGGCCTCTCCACGCCGAGGGCCGCAGCCAACTCATCGCGGCTCATACCGAACCTCAAAGGCCCGACGGAAGAGAAAGGAACCAATTCCCAGTTCCGGCGATCCTGGACTACACTTTTCTCAAACCACATACCACGTCTCCGACTTGACCGAAATCCACACTGCCTGAAGCACGGACGGATTCCAGTTCTAGAATCTGCTTGATGCTGTATCAAAGCAGAGTACGACATGGACGCCTCGTCCAATCGCTGGGCCGAACATACCTGTCAGCCCCATCAGCTGGAGTGAGCCGTGCAATGACGGTGGCACTTCCATCGCACCCTGGGCACTGCTGGCCGGGAGAGGGCTGAGGGTGCGCGGAGCTACGGTAAGCGAAGCGACGGCCGCGGCAACGGGCCGCGCTGCGATCTCCGTAGGTTCCCGACCCACTGGTCAGCTACGAGGAAATGCGGGTTCACCCTGGCGGGCCGTTCGGCGCCACCCGCCGGCAGTGTCGGTGGTGCCGCATAGGGTGCGCACAAGATCGTCGGAACGGCTCGGTGTAAGGCAGGAGTGGGTTGTCGTGGCTTGGTGGGAGAGGGGATCTGAGGAGCGGCGGCAGTGGGTGCTGGAACCGTTGGTCGGGGTGGGCCCGTTGCGGTTTGGGATGCGTCCCCATGAGGTCAAGGCGGCTCTGGACGGGGCTGTGGCCACCGTGACACACGGAGGATGGGACGGATCCATAGGCTGGGAGCAGTACGGCGAGGAGTGTGTGACCGCGGTCTACAGGTCGGGGCAGCGGTTGGTCGCGGTGGCGGTCGAAGGGCTGGGCGGGCCTCAGGTTCGGGTCGGGGGCGTGGAGCTGGTGGGCAGGGTGCCCTCCGCGGTCCGCGAGGACATCCTTGCTCTTGCGGGTCGGCAGGGGGTGGGGGTCCGGGTCAATTGGAGTGGTGACCCGGAGGTCGAGGCCTGGGGTGTGTCCATGGGTACCGCGCATGAGCGGATCCTCAAGGCCAAGGGGTATGTGGAGCGGACGGACAGGCTGATCAGCGAGGTGCTGGTGGTGGCGTCGGAGGTGGCGTCGGATCCCTACCGGACCGAGCCGGTGCTCGAATGGCACGACGTCCGCGAGAGGGGGGCCAATCCCGGAGCATGGTCGGTGCGGCCCGTGGGCGATCGGCCGCGGTGGGAGTGGGCGCCGCTGCGGGGAGTGGGGCCGCTCCGGTTCGGGATGGGCCCTCTGCAGGTGGCGACCGCGCTGAACGGCGAAGAACCCTCAGTCCACCGAGGCAGCTTCCCTCACCCCATCTACCGCACCTGCGAGCAGTGGCACCTGAACGAGGACGAGTTCGCCGAGGCCGGGCTGACCGCGCACTACTGGGAGCAGGAGCGCGGGCCCACCCTGGCTGCCGTGACCGTGCACGGGCGTCAAGGTCCTCAGGTCGTCTTCGACGGCCTTGACCTCATCGGTGGGAGCGTCAGGGCTGTCGACGCCGTCCTGGTGCAGCGGGCGGAGGACGAGGAGATGGGCCTGGTCGTGGGATGCGGCGGTGACCTGGGGCCGGACGGGCTGGGCATGTACGTGCGAGCCACGCGAGCCGGTGACGGCGTCGTCAGCGAGGCGCGCTTCTGTGCGGCCGGCTGGGAAGACCACGGCTGACTCCGGCACCGGGGGCACGGCCCCCTCCGGCTCGACGAACCGAGGACCGCCCTGGTATGCCCGCCCATGCGAAACGGGCCTCGCGGCCGATCTCCGATGGAACCCTGGGGCCTTGGCATGATCGTGGTCGGCGGCGACGCACGCCAGACCCGACGACGTCGGCCGGCTCACAAGAGCCAGCCGCCGCCTATGCCCCCGACCAGCCGCATTTGCGCCCTAGCCATCCCGAACCAGCCGCCAGGGGAAGCGGGAGAGGGGCCGACTAGGATCCTCCGCGGTGGGCGGCGCACCCGATTGCGGCCTGCCACTGCAAGCAACCAAGTGGGGGAATCATGTTCGCTTCCGTGCATACGAGAAGTGCCAGAGGGCGGGCCCGACGGCTCTCGCGGTGGACGCGTCGTGTGGTGGGCGCGTCGGTCGCGGGAGTGGCGGCCCTGGCCGCGCTTTTGGCGACGGCCTCGCCCTCGCCGGCGGCGCCGAGTGGGGAGAAGCGGTGCCCGGCGGGGAAGCTGTGTGTCTTCCAGTACTCCGACTACCAGGGTGCGATGGCCGTCATCTCCGGCAGCCAGGCGGATCTGGGCTGGTGGAACGACCGGATCTCCTCGTATGTGAACAACAGCCGGATGCACGTGGCCTGGTACGAGAAGCGCGGATTCGACCTGAGCGGCCATTCCTACTGGGTCGGCCCGGACGGGCCGCCGCACGCGTTCCTGTACGAGCTGGACAACCGGATCAGTTCGGTCCGGGCGTCGACCAGCGAGTACGAGATGGCCTACGGCACCTTCCACATGCCCTGGGTCAGCGAGTCCGGCGAGCGCAGGCCGGCCGGGCTGCCGGCCGCCGCCCAGTTCGGCGACCTCGACGGCGACCGCCGGCCCGACCTGCTGGAGCGCACGGCTGACGGCAGGCTGTGGTTCCTTCCCGGTGACGGGAAGGGGCGGGTGGTCGGCGGCGGCTGGAACGCGATGACGCAGCTGGTCCGGCACGGCGACTACAACGGCGACGGCCGCGAGGACCTGTTCGCCCGGGACACCTCGGGAGTGCTCTGGTTCTACCCCGGCACCGGCAAGGGCGCCTTCGGCAGCCGCGTGAAGGCCGGTACGAACTGGAACACGATGAAGGAGATCTCCGCCGTCGGCGACATCACCGGCGACGGGCGACGGGACCTGCTCGCCCGGGACGGAGCGGGAGTGCTGTGGCGGTACGCCGGCAACGGCCGCGGCGGCCTGGCGCCCGCCGCCCGCGTGGGCGCGGGCTGGAACACGTACAACACCCTCGTCTCGCCCGGCGACGTGACCGGCGACGGGATCACCGATCTCCTGGCCCGGGACAGCGCACGCACCCTGTGGGTGTATGCCGGCAACGGCAAGGGCGGCTTCGCGACCCGCAAGAAGGCGCCGGTCTCCCTGACCATCAAGGGCACTCTGGTCTCCACCGGCGACGTGACCGGCGACGGCAAGAGCGACCTCCTCCAGAACATCAACGGCGACCTGTCCGTCCACCAAGGCAGCGGCACGGGAAAGTTCTCCGCACCCTCCTCCCGGCTCCCCTACGACCAGCATTCGTTGACCCGGATCTTCTGAGCACCGTACGCACCCTGGTTCAGATCGGGCGCCTGCGTCTTCAAGGCGCTATCCACCCCACCGGTGGCGGCTGCGCCTGCTCTACCACGATCGACGTGCCGTGGGGGCGGTCAGGAGATCTCGGTGCGCCTGTCACAGCTGATGCCGTCTACGCCCCGGGTGGAGGGGGGATGCCTTCGCGTGTGCTCGCGAAGGCTTGGGATACCCCCTGCGGAGTTTCGCCTCTGGGGGGGTGTGTCCAGTAAACGGCTCTGGCTCACATCCGGTGGTGACGCTGAGCCATCGAGGAATGCGCTGGTCGAGCCGGTGATATCTATCGGGGCCAGCTGCCTCTCCTCCCACACACCCGGAGCCGTGGCGCCCTGAACGACGAGCCGAACTGGGCGCATCGCTGCGGGTGGCGATCGTTGCCGTACGTCACCACCGGATGTGAGCCAGAGCCGTTCGATTGACAGACCCCATCCCCGGGGCAGTCCGGGAGAGAGTGGTGTCGCAGGGTCAGGCGGGGGTGATGTTCTCCGCCTGGGGGCCCTTGGCGCCCTGGGCGATGTCGAACGTCACGGCCTGGCCTTCCTGAAGCTCACGGTAGCCCGAGGCGTTGATCGCGGAGTAGTGGGCGAAGACGTCCGGGCCGCCGCCGTCCTGGGCGATGAAGCCGAAGCCCTTCTCCGCGTTGAACCACTTCACTGTTCCCGTAGCCATGTCTCATGCCTCCAGTCGAGTACGCCTCCCACACCGTGTGGAAGGCGGAGGTGATCGCCCTGGTCCCTGCGGCACAGCACAGCAAAACGCCCACGCCGAAGGCGTGGGCAAAACGGGGGTATCCGAACCACGACAGCTGCCCCGAACGCTACACGCCGACAACGGGCCGTCACCAGAGGCAACCAACAACGGCCCAGAGGACGGAGCAGGGAGGGGCTGCGGTGTTCTTGAGGGCCCGGGGCCGGCGGTGAGGGCGAGAGGGGGTTCAGGCCGCGGGAAGAGGATCGCCTGCTACGGCACCGCGGCGGTATTCGGCATTGAGACGCTGGGCCTCTTCGAGCTGGTCTTCGAGGATGATGATCCGGCAGGCGGCCTCGATCGGGGTCCCCTGGTCGACAAGCTCCCGGGCCCGGGCGGCGAGCCGCAGCTGGTAGCGGGAGTAGCGGCGGTGCCCGCCGGCCGAGCGGAGCGGGGTGATCAGGCGGGCCTCGCCCAGGGCGCGCAGGAAGTTCTGCGTGGCGCCGAGCATCTCGGCGGCCCGGCCCATCGTGTAAGCGGGATAGTCGTCGTCGTCCAGGTGCCCGCCCAAGGGGCCGGCCGGGTTCTCTGCCGTCATTGCACCTCTTCTGTGAAAACGCATGGAGGGGCCCGGGAGCATGTGGCTCCCGGGCCCCGAAGGAACTGCTACACCATCTGCCGGCCCTGGGACTGCGCCGGCCTTCTGTGTCCGCCGACCCGACTTGAACTTCGTCGGGCGTGCGGGGATCGCGGATGCGTGACCTCAGACCACCTCACTGTCGATGTCCTGCGGCACCCGGACCCGCGTGGCGTCCGGGCGATCCTGATGATGCTTCGGTTCCTCCGTTCTTCCCTCTGGTGATGAACTGCTTACCAAACGGGGGACTGCGTACTGCTGATACTGCGAACTACGGGTACTGCTTCACTCGATACCGCTGGTACTGCGAACTGCTGATACTACGTACTGCTCGTGGCCTGACCGAGCGCCACTCTCCGGCAGCCAGCCCCGTCGCCCATCCTGCAACCGCTCTGGCTTAGAACCCCACTGCCGAACCTCCCGATGCGCGCGCCCGCAGCCGACGCCTTCACCGAGGTACCGCTCCACTCAATTCACTGCTGGGTACTGCAACCACTGCGTTAACTGCGGTCCTGCTTGGCGGCGGCCCCTGATCACTGCGGGCCACCCGGTCCGGTCGTCAGCCCCGTCGCCGTCCTGCAACAACCCTGGCTTCGAAACTCCACCACCGCACCGTCCTGCGCACTGCAACTACGGGCAATGCCTCTACTACTGCCTGGCAGTTCGTCTCTGCCGGGCCCGCGGTCCTTCTCGGTTCAAGAGAAACCATAACCACACCGCCGCGCAATGTCTACTCCGGCCAGCACAGGTTTTTGTGGGCGTGGAGGGAAGGTAGTCGGGTTTGATGGCGATAACGAACCGGCTTGGTCCATAGGGGAGAATCTGTGCCGTACGCTGCGGGCAGACGCTTGGCACGGGCCCGGTGCGGCCCAGGAGAGGCCAGGTCCACCTGATGAGCACAGCGGGCGCCCAAGTGCCGACCGACCGGATGGAGCCCCTCCGGGTAGGGATAGCAGCCGACCCCTCCACGGCCTCGATCGCAGACGCCCGGGCGTGCAGCCGGGCCTTCATCGACGGGCTTCGACCCCCGGTCGCGGAACAGGACGTCGAGGACGTGCTCCTGGTCGTCTCCGAACTCGTCACCAACGCCCTGCGCCACGCAGGCGGCACCTGCACCCTGACACTGGCCGCCTACCCCGACGGCATCGACATCCGCGTCCAGGACCCCAGCCCGCTCCCGCCCGCAGGCCGCGACCCCGGCCTGCACGACGGAACCGGGGGCTACGGCTGGCCCCTGACCAACCTCCTCGCCCACACCACATCCGTCACCCTCCACGAGACCGGCAAGACCGTCAGCGCCCGCCTCCCCCGGTAGACCACATCTGCACTACCTCGCCTGCAGGCAGCGGTGCCCCCGACCCGGCGTTGACACCTCGCCACCGAACCGGCCCAGGCAAGGGGAAGGCCCTGTCACGCCTGTCACGCCCTCCACACACCGGCCCACCCCTCCCTACCCTGGACAGGCAATCCAAACGCGAGGCTGTGACCAGCCGGGAAGGGACACAAGGCCGAGATGACGCAGTACAGCGACGACCACGACGACAGTGTGCTGACCGACATCGAAACCGGCCGGCTGCGCACCGTGATACGCCCCTGGGGCGAGATGGACACCACCCGCGTCGACGAGCTCCGCGCCGCCGTCGACACCGCCCTGACGGTTGGTATGGGCGAGATCGTGGTGGACCTGGGGCAGATGGTGTTCTGCGACTCCAGCGGACTCAACGTCCTCCTGGCCGCCCGCATCGATGCCGAAGCCGCCGGCCGGCACCTGGTCCTGGCCGCACCCACCCGGCAGTTCACCCGCCTCCTGAACATCACCGGCGCCGACCAGGTCTTCACCGTCCACCCCACCCCACCGCCCGCCTGACCCCCCTCCCGGCCCCGGCCCCGGTGCCGGGACCGGAGCCGGACGTCGGTCAGGCACTACGTGGCTTACGCCGCGGCACGGCCTTCTTCACGGCGGCCTTCTTCACGGTGGTCGCCTTCCGGGGGCTTCGCGGTGGCTTTCCGGGGGCTTCGCGGTGGCTTTGCGGGACCTGGGCTCCTGGCCGGTCTTGTCGGGCAGGGGGTGGACGGTGGCGTCCTCGCCCCGGCTGGCCTTCGCGTCCTTCACCGACTTCTCCAGCATCGCCATCAGGTCCACCACCTCAGCCGAAGGCGGCCCGACCTGGGCGGCCGAGCGTGGCCGGTCCCCAGCCTGCTTGGCCTCGATGACGGCTTCCAGAGCGGCCCGGTACTCATCGCGCAGACCGCTGAGATCGGTGCCGGTCAGGGACTCGGCGAGGGCGATCGCCCCGTCGACCTCAGCGTCGGTAACCTCCACCTCCGGCACCGGGACCTGCTCCGGCGATCGGATCTCGTCCGGCCAGCGGAGCGAGTGGTGCATGATCACTTTGTCCTTGACGCGCAGGAGGCCCAGACGCTCGCGGTCGCGCACCGCGAACTTCGCCACCGCCACCCTGCTGCTGCGCTCCAACGCCTGGCGCAGGAGTTCGTAGGGCTGGCGGCGATTCCTTCGGCGGCCAGGTAGTAGGAGGCGCCGATCTGGATCGGGTCGATGCTCGCCGCCGGCACGAACCCGACGATCTCGATCGCCTTCGCCGTCGGCAGCGGCAGCCCGTCCAGATCCTGGCCTGTCACCGGGAGGAGGGTGCCGGTCGCGGTCTCGTAGCCCCGGCCGATCTCGCCCGCCTCCAGGACCTGACCGTCCAGCTCGCAGGTCTTCCGGTAGCGGATCCGGCCCCCGTCGGCGAGATGGACCTGGCGGAAGGCCACCGCGTGGGACTCCGTCGCCGGGTAGACCTTGATCAAAATGGTGACCAGGCCGAACGAGATCGCACCGGACCAGATGGGCCGCATCCGAGAACCTCCCACGGTGAGCCCCTCTCCCAGCCTCGCACCCCGAGCCCGGATCCGGCGCCCGGCCGAGGCCCGGACGGAGCATCCGGACTTCCCTTGAAAATCGAACACGTGTTTCCCTGGAGGGGTGAGAGCACCACTCCGCTTCCCGCCCAACCTCCTCGCCCTGGAACGGGCCTGGCAGTCCGCCTACGCCGACCTCGCCGGCTGCGGCCCGGCCGGCACCACCACGGCGCGGCGGCGGTTGATCGCCCTGTCGCTGCGCCTGCACACGCACCCGTACTGGACCGGCCCCGGCGGGGGCGGCCGCGCCGACCTACGCCGTGCCGCCCGCACCGCCCCCGCCGCACCCCGGAGGGCAGCAGCATGACCACAGCCGCCCCGGTCGAGAACGTCACCCTGCGCGCCGCCGAGACACCTACTGGCCCCAGCAGCCCCACCGTGTGGGCGCCGTCGCAGGCCGGTCCCTGTGCCCGGTGCGGCAAGGAGTGCGCGCGCTACGGGGCCCCTGCCAACCCCTTGTGTGTCCGCTGTAGGCCGCTGACGGGGAACTGATCATGACGGTCCTGCCCCCGGATCCACCCCGTCTGGAGGTCCTGGCGATCTACCTCCGCGCTGAGCTCGTCCGGGTCGAGCAGGCACTGGCCGCAGCCCAGACCGCAGCGGCCACCGCCGCCCCGGCCCGGCCGGCTCCACCCCCGCCGCCGTTCCTGATCGAGCGGGGCATCGGCGCGTCCCGACCCCCGATCCGGATCCACCTCGGCGACTGCTGGGACGCCGGCAAACACCGGTCCCCCGCCACCGCCGACACCGCCCGCCGCGCCCTCACGGAAGGCATACCGGCCTGCATCCACTGCCGACCGAACACCGCCCTCGGAGTACTGGAATGACCGGCCACCCGCCCATAGCCGTCCACCCACCCGACGCACAAGGCCGACGGCAGGTCCGCGCTTACGGCAACGATCTCGGCCGCGCCTCAGGGCCGGGTGATCTGAGGGAGTTCCTCCGCCGGGCCGGACTCGATCCCGGCACCGTCAACCTCAACGACCGGGCGCTCATCGAATGGCGCGGCGGCGGCCCCGCCGTCTGGAGTCCCGGCCCCGGGACCGAGTGAACCGCGCCGGGCCATCGGGCCCGGCTGGTGGGCCGCGGTCCGGTCAGCTCATGGGGACGCCGAAGGCACCCGGGCACTGATCCAGGTGCTGCTTCTGGGGCGCCATATGCGCCACGAGCACGTGGTCGCGGGCCTGGCAGAGGCCTTCCGGGCCGGCGCTCTGACGGCGGACGCGGTCGCTCTGGAGGCCCGCAAGGCTGCCGACGGCGACGCTCCCGCGCCCCAAGTTCCCGCACCCGAGGTGCCTGCCCCAGCCGTCGAGGAGCACGCGACGGTGACTTTCCTCGCCGACTACCGGCTGACCCACCTGCCGCCCGACACCCGGCCCCTTCCCTCGGTGGCCGCCTACGACCAACTCCTCAACCGCCGCCGGACCGGCGGCCAGGGCACCAGCCAGGGAGAAGCCACATGACCGTCCCCCGCCAGCGCGAATTCACCGAAGAAGCCGCCACCACCGCGATCGACCAGGCATGCCGCATGCTGCGGCTGCCCACCATCCGAAGCCAGTTTCCGGACCTCGCGGCCGCGGCCTCCCGCGAGCAGATGTCCTACCGGGGCTTTCTGGCCGAGCTCCTGATGTCCGAGTGCGACGACCGTGCCCGACGCCGGTCGGAGCGTCGCATCAAAGCCGCCGCCTTCCCTCGCGACAAGTCCCTGCGTGCCTTCGACTTCGACGCCAATCCGAACGTCGACCCGGCGGCCATCCACACCCTGGCCAAATGCGAGTGGGTCCGCAAGGGCCAGCCGCTCTGCCTGATCGGCGACTCCGGGACAGGCAAGTCTCACCTGCTGATCGCGCTGGGCACCTACTGAGGTTGAACTCGTGATGTCGTGCTGTTGTTCAGGCGGGTCTGATGGTCAGGCCGGTTTCGGCGAGGCAGCCGTCTATGAGGTCGCTGCGGTACTGGATGTGTCGTAGGCCTCGTCGGAT
>NZ_JBVIRI010000033.1:0-37387 GCF_055576225.1 Streptomyces sp. NPDC033845
CGCGGCTGCCGCGGTGATGAAGATGACATGACCGAGGTGGTCGGGCTGCGGGGCGGACCCGCCGCCCTGTGACGACTGCGCGGTACTGGTCAACATGGGCTCCGTGGGGTCTTTGTCCGTCCTCTTAGTGGCGCACAGTTCCCGATCACGCACCACCCGAGTCCGGGGGCCCTGGCGCCCCGTCAGCACCGCTGCCCCGGTCCGCCCCGTTCATTACCCGTACCGGATCACCCGGACGGCGGTACCACGGTCGCCGGCCGGTTCAGCGGAGCCGCTGGCTGATCACCTTGGAGACCCCGTCGCCCTGCATCGAGACCCCGTAGAGGGCGTCGGCGACCTCCATCGTGCGCTTCTGATGGGTGATGACGATCAGCTGGGAGCTCTCCTGGAGCTCCTCCATGATCCGGATCAGCCGCTGGAGGTTGGTGTCGTCCAGGGCGGCCTCGACCTCGTCCATCACGTAGAAGGGGCTGGGGCGGGCCTTGAAGATGGACACCAGCAGGGCCACCGCGGTCAGCGAGCGTTCGCCGCCGGACAGCAGGGACAGCCGCTTGACCTTCTTGCCGGGCGGCCGGGCCTCGACGTCCACCCCGGTGGTCAGCATGTTCTCGGGATCGGTCAGCACCAGCCGGCCCTCCCCGCCGGGGAACAGCCGGGAGAACACCCCCTCGAACTCGCGGGCGGTGTCCCGGTAGGCCTCGGTGAACACCTGCTCCACCCGGGCGTCCACCTCCTTCACCACCTGGAGCAGGTCGGCCCGGGTCTTGCGGAGGTCGTCGAGCTGCTCGCTCAGGAACTTGTGCCGCTCCTCCAGCGCGGCGAACTCCTCCAGGGCCAGCGGGTTGACCTTGCCCAGCTGCTGGTAGGCGCGCTCGGCGGCCTTCAGCCGCTTCTCCTGGACCGCGCGGACGAACGGGCCGGGCCGGTTCCGCGGGTGCCCGGGGTCCTCCGGGAGCTCCTCGCCGTCCGCGGGGAGGGCGGGCGGCACCGGCTGGTCGGGGCCGTACTCGGCCACCAGGGCGGCCGGCTCCACCCCCAGCTCCTCCAGGGAGCGGCCCTCCAACTGCTCGATGCGCAGCCGCTTCTCGGCACCGAGCACCTCGCCGCGGTGCACCGAGTCGGTCAGCTTGTCCAGCTCCCCCTTGAGCTCGCGGCCGCGGGCCCGGGCCCCGTCGAGCTCCCGCTCGCGCAGGCCCTTGGCGTGCTCGGCGTCCTGCCGGCCGGTGTCCGCGCGGTGCAGCGAGACCTCGATGCGGGCGAGCAGCTGGCGGGCGCCGTCGGCGACGGCGGCGGCCACCTCGGCCTCGTGCCGCAGCCGGGCCCGGCGCCGCTCGGCGCGGGCCCGGGCCTCGCGCTCGGCGCGGGCCGCCCGGTCCAGGCCGTCGGCCCGGCCGGCCAGGCCCTTGACCCGCTCCTCATGGGTGCGCAGCTGGAGCCGGGCCTCCATCTCGGTCTGCCGGGCGTTGGCGCCGTCGGCGGCCAGCCGGTCCCGGACGGCGGAGTCCGGTTCCTCCTCGGCCGGCATCTCCTCGGCGACCGCGAGCCGTTCGGCGCACTCCTCGACCTCCATCAGGGCCTGGTCCAGGGAGTCCTGGGCCTTGGCGGCGGCGGTGGCCGCGCGGTCGGCCTCGCCGGCGGCGCCCTTGGACTGGCCGGCCAGCCGGCCGAGCTGCTGGGCGACCCCGGCGCGGGCCCGGTCGGCCTCGCGGCGGCGTTCGGCCAGCTCCTCGACGAGTGCGGCGGCCGTGCGGCGCCGCTCCTCGGCGGCGGCCCGCAGTCCGGTCAGCTCGGCGCAGCGCAGTTCGAGGGCGGCCAGTTCCCGGGCGGCCTCGTCCACGGCGGCCTGGGTCTCGATCAGGCTGGGCGCCCCGGCGGACCCGCCGTGGGCCAGGTGGGCGCCGAGCACGTCCCCGTCCCGGGTGACGGCGACGGAGTCCCCCGGCCGGGCGAGGAGTTCCTCGGCCTCCGCCAGACTGTCCACGACCACGTAGTCCCGCACCACCCAGGCCACGGCCCGCACCATCGCGGGGTCCCCGTGGACCAGCCCGGCCACCGGTACGGCGGAGCCGGCGCCCGGTGCGGCCACCGCGACGGCGGCCGGCAGCGCGTCCCGGGCGGTGGCCGTGTCGGCGCCGGGGGCACCGGCCGGGGGCGGGGTGGGCCGGGGGACGCCGGGGGCCGCTGTGGGCGCCTGGTCCTCGGGGGTGCCCGGCTGGGGCGGCAGCGGGGCCGGCGGCGGGGCGATCAGGAGGGTGCTGCGGCCGGAGTCGGTGTCCCGGAGGTGGCGGAGGGCGGCCGCCGCGGCGGCCGGGGAGGCCACGGCGAGGGCGTCGGCGGCGGCGCCGAGGGCCGCGGCGACCGCGGTCTCGTATCCGGGCCGTACGGAGAGCCGTTCGGCGGCGGGGCCGAGCAGGCCGGCGAGCCGGTCCCGGGCGGCGAGCAGGGCGCCGGTGCCGTCCTTGCGGCGCAGGCCGAGCGCGAGGGCGTCGTGCCGGGCGGAGACCGCGGCCCGGGAGCGGTCTGCGGCGGCCACGGCGTCCCGGGCCTCGCCCAGGGCGGTCTCGGCGGCCGCCAGTTCGGCCCGGGCCGCCTCGTGGGCGGCGGCCGCGCCGAGGTCGGTGTCGGGGTCGCCGACCTCGGCGGCCAGGGCCTCGTACTCCTCGCGGGCGGCGACCGCCCGGATCTCCGCGTCCTCGCGGGCGGCGACCAGGCGGTCGATCTCGGCCTGGGCGGCGCCCGCCCGGGAGCGGGCGGCGCCCAGCCGGCCGGTCAGCCGGGCCAGCCCCTCGCGGCGGTCGGCGATGGCCCGGGCGGCGTCGCGCAGCCGGCGTTCCTCGGCGGCCAGGGTGCGTTCCAGTTCGGCGCGGTGGGCGACGGTGTCCTCCAGCGCCCGGGAGGCCGCTTCCAGGGCGGCGGCCAGTTCGGCTTCCTGCTCCCGGATCCGGGCGGCCTCGCGTTCCAGGTCCTCCGGGTCGCGGCCGCGCCGTTCCTCGTCCTGCGGGGCGCGGGCGCTCTTGATCCGGGCCTCGGCCAGGGAGACGGTGCCGCGGACCCGTTCGGCGAGCTGGGAGAGCTCGTGCCAGGTCTGCTGGGCCTGCCGGAGCCGGGGCGCCAGTTCCCGCACCGATTCCTCCAGGGCCGCCTCCCGGCCCTGCGCGAGGGCGAGTTCCGCTTCGGCCGCGTCCTTGCGCTGCTTCAGGGCCGCCTCGTCGGCGAGTTCGGTGTCCAGGGCGGCCCGCAGCGCCACCAGGTCGTCGGCGAGCAGCCGCAGCCGGGCGTCGCGCAGGTCGGCCTGGATGACGGCGGCCCGGCGGGCCGCGGCGGCCTGCCGGCCCAGCGGTTTGAGCTGCCGCCGCAGTTCCTCGTTGAGGTCCTGCACCCGCGCCAGGTTGGCCTGCATGGCGTCGAGTTTGCGGAGGGCCTTCTCCTTCCGCTTGCGGTGTTTGAGGACGCCCGCGGCCTCCTCGATGAAGGCGCGGCGGCCCATCGGGTCGGCGTGCAGCACCGAGTCGAGCTGCCCCTGGCCGACGATGACGTGCATCTCGCGGCCGATGCCGGAGTCGGAGAGGAGTTCCTGGATGTCCAGCAGCCGGCAGGTGTCGCCGTTGATCTGGTACTCGCTGCTGCCGCCGCGGAACATGATCCGCGTGATGGTGACCTCGGCGTAGTCGATGGGCAGGGCGCCGTCGGAGTTGTCGATGGTCAGCGACACCTCGGCCCGGCCGAGCGGCGGCCGGCCGGTGGTGCCGGCGAAGATGACGTCCTCCATCTTGCCGCCGCGCAGGGACTTGGCCCCCTGCTCGCCCATCACCCAGGACAGCGCGTCCACCACGTTGGACTTGCCGGAGCCGTTGGGGCCCACCACACAGGTGATGCCCGGTTCGAACCGGAGGGTGGTGGCGGAGGCGAAGGATTTGAAGCCGCGCAGGGTCAGGGCCTTGAGGTGCACGCCGCTGGACTCTACCTTTCACGTCCGGTTTCACCCATGAAGGTGCAGGGCACACATGACGTGGAAAGATCGACGAGCCGGCAGGGAGCCGGGGCGGTGAAAGAACGAAGGGACGCCGGAGCGTCCCTTGCAGATCATGCGGGGCTGTTGCCGAGCGCCGAGATCGCGCGGATCAGGTGAGCGCAGGCTCCGCCTGGGGTACGTCGATGTCGATGCTGTCGAGCAGCGAGTCTCCGTGCTGAGCGGCGGCGGTCAGCGCGTCATTCTCGACCTGAATCCGGACAAGCTCGGACTCAAGGTCCTGGACGCGCTGCTGAAGCCGTCGCATCTCGGCGAGGAGTCGCGGGTCGGAACCGCCGACGTAACCGAGAAGCGCCTTTGCCATGATGGATGGTCCTCCACACTGAGTGACCGACCGAAGCGGTGTGGGTCGTGAGGGATTGGCACCCGCGGTGTCCGGCAGCGACTGTCAGCTACTGCGTTACCACTGCCAACACTGCCAAACAGCCCAGATGCGCGGGGCTTCCAGCGTCTCACCAAAAAGTTTGACGGTCAACACGATCACGCCCCGTATCGGCGGGCGGTCCGGCGTTCTCACGGTCCGCAGCCGGGCTCCGGAGGTCCTCCACGCTGCCGAGCCTTCCACGGATCGGCGGGCTCGGCAACGTATACGCAGATCAGCGCATGATCGGTCGATCGGACCGGCGGGGTGGTCAGCGGATCGCGAATCCCTCGTACCCGCCGCGGGGCGTGCCCCATATTTCCGTCACACCGTCCACGCGTCCGGGCGTGTCGGAAGATCGCAGCCAGTCGAGCAGCCGGTGGCAATTCTCACGTTGCCCTTCGGCCACGACCTGCACCCGGCCGTCGTCGAGGTTGAGGGCGAAGCCGGCCAGCCCGCCGATCTCCAGGGCATTGGCCCTGGTGAACCAGCGGAAGCCCACTCCCTGTACACGGCCGCGCACCCACGCGGTCATCCGGACGTCTTCGTTCATGTGTGAACGCTAACCGGGGCGTCGGATTCCTCACTCATCACCCCCGCTGGTCATGGCGTACAGTCGCCGACCAATGAGCTCACCCATTTGGGTGAGTAAAGGTTGATCTTGGAAGGCCACTCCGATGGGACGTCACCGACTGCCCGCGCCCCCGCGCGCCAAGCGCGGCACCGCCGTCCGCTCCGGGCTCCTCGGCGTGTCCGTGGCGGTGGCGCTGGGAACGGCCGCGGTCACCACCGGCCTGGTCCCGGTCGGCGACGCCTTCCCGTACGTCGGCACCCGGAAGGACGGCCACCAGGACCGCGCGGACGCCCGCCCCGAGCCCACCCGGTCGGAGGACTTCCGTCAGCAGGGCGGCCTCGCCCAGCTCCCGGGCCGCGCCCCCACGGGCACCGCCCCGGCAGCCACCGGATCCGGGAAGGCCTCCGCCCCGGCCGTTCGGCCGACCCCCTCGGCCTCGGCCTCGGCTTCCGCTTCCGCTTCCGCGACGCCCTCCCCCGTGCCGTCCCCCAGGACTCCCGAGAAGGCCGCGACCGAGCCGCCGGCGAAGAAGACCCCGGCGCCGAGCACCCCGGCCGCCCGGCCCACGGCGGAGCCCGAGCCCTCCCGAACCCCGGTCTCCAAGCCCCCGGTCTCCAAGCCCTCGGTCTCCAAGGCCCCGGCGCCCGTGCGGACCCCGACCCGGCCCGCGGAGGTCCCGGCGACCCCGTCCAGCGGTCACTCGGCCGAGGAGGCCGAGGTGCTGACCCTGGTCAACGTGCAGCGTGCGGCGGCGGGCTGCGGTCCGGTCCGGGCCAATCCCCCGCTGGCCGCCCTGGCCGGTGCCTTCAGCAAGGACATGGCCGTACGCGGGTTCTTCGACCACACCGACCCCGACGGCCGGACCCCCTGGGACCGGGCCGCCGCGGCGGGCCTCTCCGGGCTCGGCGGCGAGAACATCGCCCGCGGTCAGGGTGACGCCGCGACGGTGATGAAGGGCTGGATGGAGAGCCCCGGGCACCGGGCGAACATCCTCAACTGCGAGTTCCGCACCCTGGGCGTCGGCATGTACGACGCCCCCGGCGGCCCCTGGTGGACCCAGGACTTCGGCTTCTAGCCACGCCCCGGCGGCCCGAGGGGCCCCGGCGGGATCCGGGCGGTCAGACCCCGGCGGCGACGGACGCGCGGCCGGCCACGAACACCCGGGTGGTCTCGGCGACCCGGCGGCCCAGGCTCTCGGCGGTCGCGATGTCGGCCTTGTGGACGGCCTCGACGCCCTCGTCCGAGTTGGTCTGGGCGGCCGCGCCGGAGAAGAAGCCCAGGCGGTTCAGGTCGTTCTCGGAGGCCGTGGAGGAGTTCCAGCCCGGCTTCAGGCCCAGGTTGACCCAGGTCATGCCGTGCTGCGCGGCGAGGGTCTGGAAGTACTGCAGGGTGTGGCCCTTGTCGCCGCTCTTGGAGGCGGAGTTGGTGAACCCGGCCGCCAGCTTGTCCTGCCAGGCGTCGCCGAACCAGCGCTTGGAGGTGGCCTCGGCGAAGACGTGGAAGGCGCCCGAGGCGGTGCCCATGTAGGTCGGGGAGCCGAAGACGATCGCGTCGGAGCCGTCGAGCAGCTCCCACTGGGCCTCGTCGATCTCGTCCACCTTGATCAGGTGCACGGTGGCGCCCGCGTCGGCCGCGCCGTTGCGGACGGCCTCCGCGACGACCGCGGTGTGGCCGTAGCCGGAGTGGTAGGCGATCGAGATGACAGGGGTGTTCGCGGACATGTCAGTTCTCCCTCAGCAGGCGTGCGGTTCGTGATGTCGCAGGTGGCACCTGCTGAGAAAAGGTAAGCACTAACTTTTGGAAAGTGCAAGCTCCTGGTTAGCGCTACCCAGGAGTACGCTGTGCGTATGGAGACCCCACTGGAGACCCGGACGGAGACCCCCGTCTGCCCCGAAACCGTCTGCGGCGACCTCGCGTTCGACGTCTTCGCGCGCGCCTGCCCCTCCCGGGAGACCCTGGAGCACGTGACCGGTCGCTGGGGAACCCTGACCGTGACCGCCCTGCACGACGGGGCGCGGCGTTTCAACGAGCTGCGCCGCATGGTGGACGGGGTGAGCGAGAAGATGCTGTCGCAGACGCTGCACGCGCTGGAGCGCGACGGTATCGTCCACCGCGAGGCACAGCCGACCAACCCGCCGAGGGTGGACTACGAACTCACCCCGACGGGTCGCGAGGTCGCCGAACGGCTGCTGGGCCTGATCCGGTTCCTGGAGAGCAGCACCCCGGAGGTGCTGGCCGCCCGTACCGCCTACGACGAGGCGCGCGGCGGCCGCTGACAGCGCGGGCAGAAGTAGCTGGAGCGGTTCATCCAGGGGCGCCGGCGCATGGGGGTGCCGCAGCGGCGGCAGGGCTCGTCCTCGCGGCCGTAGGCGTCGAGCGAACGGTCGAAGTAGCCCGATTCCCCGTTGACGTTGACGTACAGGCTGTCGAAGCTGGTGCCGCCCTGGGCCAGGGCCGCGTTCATCACGTCCCGGGCGTGGCCGAGGAGCTCGGCGCTGCGCGGGCGGGTGAGGGTGGCGGTGGGGCGTTCGTAGTGCAGCCGGGCGCGCCAGAGCGCCTCGTCCGCATAGATGTTGCCGACCCCGCTGATCAGCGACTGGTCCAGCAGGGCCCGCTTGACGGTGGTCCGCCGGGCGCGCAGGGCGAGGTGGTAGGCGGCCTCGTCGAACAGCGGGTCCAGCGGGTCGCGGGCGATGTGCGCGATCACGTCGGGCAGGCCCTCGGCGCTGCCGGGCACGGTCTCGTGCAGCGAGAGCCCGCCGAAGGTGCGCTGGTCCACGAAGCGCAGTTCGGTGCCGGCCGTGTCGGCGAACCGGACCCGGATCCGCAGGTGCTTCTCGTCGGGGGCGTCCTCGGGCTGCACCAGGAGCTGGCCGCTCATCCCCAGGTGCCCCAGCACCGACAGCTCGCGGCCGTCCAGCGGCAGCCACAGGTACTTGCCCCGGCGCATCGCCGGACCGAAGGTCCGCCCGGTCAGCCGGGCCCCGAAGTCGGCGCCGCCCGCCGGGTGCCGGCGGACCGCGCGGGGGTGCAGCACCTCGACCGCGGCCACCGTCCGTCCGGCCACCCACCGCTCAAGGCCCCGGCGTACGACCTCGACCTCGGGCAACTCGGGCACGGTGACTCCTGAAGCGGCGCGGCTGTGACCCGGCCACCCTATCCCCCGCCCGCGGGGCGTCCGCCGGGCCCCCGCCCGGACGGCGAACGGCCCCGCCGCACCGTGGTGCGACGGGGCCGTTCCCCGAAGGTGTTGCCGGTGAAGGAAACCGGTTCAGGCCGAGGGGGTTCCGGCGGCGGGTGTCGGCGTCCCGCCGTCCGTCTCCTCGTCCGCGGTACCGCCGGCGGCCCGCGCCGTGGCGGTGGCCGGGGCCGCCGCCGCGTTCGAGGCCGCCGCGGCTTCCGCCGCGATCCGCTCGTCCGCCGCGGCGCGGATCTCGCGCCAGGCGGATTCCGCCGCCTGCTGTTCCGCTTCCTTCTTGCTGCGGCCGGTGCCGGTGCCGTACGAGACACCACCGACGCGGGCGGCAGCGGTGAAGGTCTTCTCGTGGTCCGGGCCGGTCTCGGAGACCAGGTATTCCGGAACGCCAAGACCCTCCGCCGCGGTGAGTTCCTGGAGGCTGGTCTTCCAGTCCAGTCCGGCACCGAGGTTGGAGGACTTCTCGATGAGCGGGTCGAAGAGCCGGTGGACCAGCTCCGAGGCCGCTTCGAGGCCCTGGTCGAGGTAGACCGCGCCGATCACCGCTTCGAGGGTGTCGGCGAGGATGGAGGCCTTGTCCCGGCCACCCGTGCCCTCTTCGCCCCGGCCGAGCCGGATGAAGAGGCCGAGTTCGAGGCCGCGCCCCACCTCCGCCAGCGCACGCGAGTTGACCACCGCGGCCCGGAGTTTGGCCAGCTGGCCTTCCGGCAGGTCGGGGTGGGTCCGGTACAGCGTGTCCGTGACCACCAGGCCGAGCACGGAGTCCCCGAGGAACTCCAGCCGCTCGTTGGTGGGCAGACCGCCGTTCTCGTACGCGTACGAACGGTGGGTCAGGGCACGCACCAGAAGGGCGGTCTCGAGGTGGTACCCGAGCCGCCCTTCCAGAAGCGTGTGGGACGAGGCCGCGTTGTTACTGTCTGCCTGCTTCTCAGCGTTGGACAGCTCAGACATTGCGCCTCTCACCAGCCGCTCAGACCTCGAGGACCTGGCGCTTGTTGTAGGTGCCGCAGCTCGGGCACGCGATGTGCTGGAGCTTCGGCTCCTGGCAACGCTCACACGAAACCAGGGTGGGGACCGCAGCCTTCCACTGCGACCGGCGGTGGCGCGTGTTGCTGCGCGACATCTTCCGCTTCGGAACAGCCACGGCTACTTCTCCTGCTTCTCGGCGGCGCCCTGAACTCCGTCAGAGGCAGTGCCGCTCATGTTGTCCTTCTCGTCGTCCTGATCGGTCACGACGAGTCCTTGCAGTGCCGCCCAACGGATGTCGACGGCGTCGTGGTGGTGGTCCGGGTCGTCGTTCAGGCTGAGCCCGCAATCGGGGCACAGTCCGAGACAGTCCTCCCGGCACACCGGCTGCAGCGGAAGTGCGAGCACCACCGCGTCACGCAGCACGGGTTCGAGGTCGAACAGGCCGTCCTCGAGGTAGAGCCTGTCCTCGTCGTCCTCGGCGTCGTCGCCCGGCTCCGCCTTTGCGCGGTTCCGGTCGTCGGCGTCAGGGTACGAGAACATCTCCTGGAAGTCCGTGTCGAGCTCGCGCTCCACGGACTCCAGACACCTTACGCACTCCCCGGTGGCCGATGCACGGGCGGTGCCTGTGACAAGCACCCCTTCCATGACCGACTCCAGGCGGAGCTTCAGCTGGACGGGAGCGCCTTCCGGCACTCCGATGACCCCGTTGAGACCGAAGTCCGCCGGAGCCGTGATCTCACGGGACAGCCGCTGGAGCGCACCAGGACGCCGCCCCAGCTCGTGCGTGTCGAACACGAGGGGGTTGTGGTGGTCGAGGCGGGTGTTCAGGGCCGTTCCTGCTTTCGAAGATCACTTTTTCGTGCGCTTTCGGGCACACGACAGGGCGGCGCATACGCGCGACCGAAGAGCCAGGATACCCGGCGCTTCGCTCTGAGCCCAATCCGGTCCCCGCGGGGGGATCCGGCCGGCTAGCGGCCCTGTTCGTACTGGCGCAGCTGATCCAGGTTGATCATGCTCGTGTCGAAGAAGCTGGTCTCGTCCAGGGCCTGCTGCGGGGCGTGCTGGGGCTGGGCCTGCTGCGGCTGGGCGTGCTGCTGGGGCTGCTGCTGGTAGACCGCGTAGGGGTCGGGCTGCTGCTGGTAGCCGTAGCCCTGGTAGTCCTGCTGCTGGTGGGCCTGCTGGTGCTGCTGCTCGTAGCCGGCGTAGGGGTCCTGGTAGGCGTACGCGTCCTGGGGCTGCTGGTGCTGCTGCGGCTCGGGCTCCCGGTAGCCGTACGACCGCTCGTACCCGGCCGCGGGCTCCGGGTCCGGGGCGGCCAGCGCGGCCAGGAAGTCCGCGTCCAGGGCGCTCCGGGACTGCTGCGGGATGCCCGCCGCCTCCTGGGCGGCCATGTGCGCGCCGAGGTCGTCGCTGGCCTCCCGGCCGTGCAGCTTCTGCCGGCCGCGGCCGACCGCCTCCAGGGTCTTGGCCAGCACCGCCTCGAAGGTGGCGAGCTTGGCGGAGATGTACGCGTCGGCGTCGGCGTAGCCCTCGTCGGCCAGGCCGGTGCCGTTCAGCAGCTTCTCCCGGCCCCGGTCCACCGAGCCGATGGTCTTGGTGAGGACCACCTCGAAGTTGGCGAGCTTGCTGTCGACGTAGTCGTCGGCCTCGGCCCGGATCTCCTCGGCCTCCCGGCGGGCCTCGGCCAGGATCCGGTCCGCCTCGTCCTGGGAGCGGCGGGCGACCTCGGTGTCGGAGACCAGGGAGCCCCGCTGGGCGTGCGCGGACTCGATGATCCGCTCGGCCTCCCGGCGGGCGTCCTCGACCATCTGCTCCCGGTCGCCGATCAGCTCCCGGGCCTGGGCGAGGGAGCCGGGGAGGGCCTCGCGGACCTCGTCGAGCAGGGCGAGCAGTTCACCTCGGTTGACCACGCAGGAGGCCGACAGCGGCATGGTCCGGGCGCCGCTGACCGCCGCGACGATGTCGTCGAGCTTCTTCTGCACGTCCATACGGGCTCGCACTCTCTCGGCCCCGGGCGGTCCCCGGGACGGACGGGACGACTGTAGCGCCGGGCGGTCCCCGGCCGGTGCCCGGTCAGCGGTTGCCGATACGTTCCATCAACGCGGCGTGCACATGCGGCGGCAGCAGGTGGGAGACGTCTCCGCCCCAGGCCGCGACCTCCTTGACCAGGGAGGAGGACAGGAAGCTGTAGGTGGGGTTGGTGGGGACGAAGAGCGTCTCCACCCCGGACAGCCCGTTGTTCATCTGGGCCATCTGCAGCTCGTAGTCGAAGTCGCTGACCGCGCGCAGGCCCTTGACGATGGCGGGGATGTCGCGCTGCTTGCAGAAGTCGACGAGCAGGCCGTGGAAGGACTCCACCTCGACGTTGCCGTAGTCGGCGGTGGCCTCGCGGATCAGGCCGATCCGCTCCTCCACGGTGAACAGCCCCTGCTTGGACTGGTTGATCATCACGGCGACGTGGACGACGTCGTACAGCTTCGAGGCGCGTCCGATGATGTCGAGATGTCCGTTGGTGACGGGATCGAAGGAACCCGGACAGACGGCGCGGCGCAACTGAACTCCCTCGTTCATGAGTCTTCGCTGGTGAGAGCGGCGCGACCGTACCAGAACGTGCCTTCGCCGTACCGCCTGGAGCGGAGCGGCTCGAACCCGTCGGGCCAGGGGAAGGCCCCGCCGCGAGTGCTCCGCTCCACGGTGACGAGCGCGTCGTCCGTGAGCCAGCCGTTGGACCGGAGTGTGAGGAGGATCTCGCGGAGATCCTCGCTGGTGACGGCGTACGGCGGGTCCAGGAAGACGATGTCGTACGGGGCCCCGGGCGCGGGTCCGGCGGCCACCTGCTCGGCCCGTCCGGCACGGAACTCCGCCCCGGGCAGGCCGAGGACGCGGATGTTGTCCCGGATGGCCCGGGCGGCCTTGGCCTCGGTCTCGACGAGCAGGGTGTGGGCGGCGCCCCGGGAGAGGGCCTCCAGGCCGACGGCGCCCGAGCCGCCGTAGAGGTCGAGCACCCGGGCCCCCGCCACCCCGTGCAGGGACTCCCAGGTGGAGAAGAGGCCCTCGCGCGCGCGGTCCGAGGTGGGCCGGGTGCCGGTGCCGGGGGGCACGGTCAGCCGTCGCCCGCCGGCGCTGCCGGCGATCACGCGGGTCATCTGGGTTCCTTACGGGTCTGCGGGGAGGGGCCCTCCCATTGTCAGCCCTTCTCCAGGTACTGCTCCCGTTCGGTGTCCAGGAGGGCGTCCAGGGCGGTCAGCAGTCCGGGGAGACCGGTGAGCGCCGGGTCCTCGGCGACCGTCCGGGCGGCCTCCTCGCGGGCCTGGGCGATGACCTCCTCGTCCTCGATGACGGAGAGCATCCGCAGCGAGGAGCGCACCCCGGACTGGGCCTGGCCCAGCACATCGCCCTCGCGGCGCTGCTCCAGGTCGATCCGGGACAGCTCGAAGCCGTCGAGGGTGGCGGCGACGGCGCCCAGCCGGGCCCGGGCGGGACTGGCCTCGGGCATCTCGCTGACCAGCAGGCACAGTCCGGGGGCGGAGCCGCGGCCGACCCGGCCGCGGAGCTGGTGCAGCTGGGAGACCCCGAACCGGTCCGCGTCCATGATCACCATCACGGTGGAGTTGGGGACGTTGACCCCGACCTCGATGACGGTCGTGGCGACGAGCACCTTGACGTCCCCGGCGGCGAAGGCGCGCATCACCTCGTCCTTGTCGGCGGGGTCCATCCGCCCGTGCAGCACCTCCACCCGGAGTCCGGCGAGGGGGCCGGAGGTGAGCTGCGCGGCGATGTCCAGCACGGCCAGCGGGGGCCGCTTCTCGCCGTCCTCCTCGGCGGCCGCCTTCTTCTTCGGCTCGTCCTCGCCGTCGCCGATCCGCGGGCAGACCACATAGGCCTGGTGGCCGTTCTCCACCTCCTCGCGGACCCGTTCCCAGGCGCGGGCGAGGAAGTGCGGCTTGTCCTTGGCGGGCACCACATGGGTGGCGATGGGCGAGCGGCCGGCCGGCAGCTGGTCCAGTACGGAGGTCTCCAGATCGCCGAAGACGGTCATCGCCACCGTGCGCGGGATGGGGGTGGCGGTCATCACCAGCAGGTGCGGGGGCTGCTTGCCCTTGGAGCGCAGGGCGTCCCGCTGCTCCACGCCGAACCGGTGCTGCTCGTCGACCACGACCAGTCCCAGGTCGTGGAACTTGACCTTGTCCTCGATCAGGGCGTGGGTGCCGATGACGATCCCGGCCTCCCCGGTGACCAGGTCCAGCAGGGCCTGGCGGCGGGCCGGCATCCCCATCGAGCCGGTGAGCAGCACCACCTTGGTGCCGCGCTCGGAGCCGCCGAGCATGCCGCCCTCGGCGAGCTCGCCCATCATCTCGGTGACCGACCGGTGGTGCTGCTGGGCGAGCACCTCGGTGGGCGCCAGCAGGGCGGCCTGCCCCCCGGTGTCGACCACGGCGAGCATGGCCCGCAGCGCGACCAGGGTCTTGCCGGAGCCGACCTCGCCCTGGAGGAGGCGGTGCATGGGGTGTTCGGTGGCGAGGTCGGCGAAGATCTCGGCGGACACCTGGCGCTGGCCCTCGGTGAGGGTGAACGGGAGCGTGGCGTCGAAGGAGTCGAGGAGGCCGCCGGGGGCCGGGCGGCGGGCCACCGCGGGGAGCTGGGTGTCGGCGTGCCGGCGGCGGGCCAGGGCGACCTGGAGGACGAAGGCCTCGTCCCACTTGAGGCGCTCGCGGGCGCGGGCCACGTCCTCCTTGGAGCGGGGCCGGTGGATCTTCAGCAGGGCCTCGGGGAGGGTGAGCATCCCGCGGCCCTCGCGGAGGGCGGGCGGCAGCGGGTCGAGGGCCTCCTGGGCGGCGGGCAGGACCGCGTCCACCGCCTTGGAGATCTTCCAGGTCTCCAGCTTGGCGCAGGCCGGGTAGATGGGGATCAGCCGGCCCGCGAAGGCGTCCACCACCTCGCGGTCGCCGCCGCCCCCGGTCTCGGCGCCGAGCAGTTCGTACGCCGGGTGGGAGAGCTGGAGCTTGCGGTTGAACAGGCCCACCTTGCCGGCGAACATCGCGCGGGCGCCGGGCAGCAGTTCCTTGTGCGGCTTGTGGACCCCGGAGCCGAAGAACACCAGTTGGAGCCGGCCGGCGCCGTCGGTGATGGTGACCTCCAGGCGTCTGCCGCGGCCGCCGTTGAAGGTGAGCACCCGGGCGTCGGCGACCTGGGCCACCACCGTGACGTGCTCGTCGATCTGGTCGGCGAGTTCGGCGAGGGAGGTGAGCTCGCCGCGCTCGGCGTACCGGCGGGGGTAGTGGTGCAGCAGGTCGCCGACCGTGTGCAGGCCGAGCTGCTCGGCCAGCACCTTGGCGGTGGCGGCTCCGAGCGTGTTCTTCAGGGGTTCATCGAGCGCGGGCACGTGTTCCATTGCACACCATGCCGCCGACAACCCGGGCCGCGCCTCGGCCCGCGGGCCGGCCCGGGTCCTCCGGCGGGGGTGCTACTCCACGCCGATCAGCAGGGGTGCGGAGTGCCGGCCGCCGCGGTAGGTGACGGTGTCCACGGCGAGGTGGTGGGTGCGGACATAGGTCCGGAGGCGGTCGTCGAGACCCTCCGGCAGCCCGGGTCCCAGGACCAGGGTGACCAGTTCGCCGCCGGAGCCGAGCATCCGCGCCAGCACGGCCTCGGCGGTGCCGGGCAGGTCCGCGCCGATCACCGCGACGTCCCCGTCGATCAGGCCGAGGACGTCCCCGGCCTGGCAGATTCCGGCGGAGGTGAAGGACCGGGCCTCGGCCACGGCCAGTTCGCCGTAGCGGGTGGCTCCGGCGGCGGCGGTCATGGCGACCACGTCCTCGTCGAAGCTGCCGTCGGGTTCGTGGACGGCGAGGGCGGCCAGGCCCTGGACCGCGGAGCGGGTCGGGATGACGGCCACCCGGACCCCTTCGGCGCGGGCCCGTTCGGCGGCGGCCGCGGCGGCGGCCCGCAGTTCGGTGTCGTTGGGCAGCAGCACCACCTCGCGGGCGTGCGCCCGGCGGATGGCGTCGAGCAGGTCGGCGGCGGCCGGCGGCCGGCCGGCCGGGGCGAGCACCGGGGTGGCGCCGGCCTCCCCGCAGAGGCCGGCGAGCCCCTCGCCGGGTACCACGGCGACCACCGCGCGCTGGGCCCGCTCGCCGCGGGTCCGGCGGCGCTCGTCGCCGAAGTGGGTGATCCGGATCCGGTACGGCCGGCCGGCCTCGACCCCGGCCTCCACGGCGGCCCCGGGGTCGTCGACGTGGACGTGGACGTTCCACAGCCCGTCGCCGCCGACCACCACCAGGGAGTCGCCCAGCGCGTCCAGCCGTTCGCGGAGGGCGGTCACGGCCTCCGCGCCGGCCTCCAGCAGGTAGAGCACCTCGTACCCGGGGCCGCCGTGCTCCTCGGCCGGCGGGCCCTCGGCGCAGGGGCCGTGCTCCAGGGGGCGGGCGGGGGCCGGTTCGGGCGCCGGCTCCTGGCCGGACAGGGCCTGCCAGAGCGCGCCCAGCACGGCGACCAGGCCGAAGCCGCCGGCGTCCACCACTCCGGCCCGGCCCAGTTCCGGGAGCTGGCCGGGGGTCTTCTCCAGGGCGGCGCGGGCTCCGTCGTAGGCGGCCCGGGCCACCGCCGCGGGGGTGCCGGCGGCGGTCTCGGCGGCCCGGGCGGCGGCCGCGGCCACGGTCAGCATGGTGCCCTCGACGGGGTGCGCGACGGCCTGGTAGGCGGAGGCGGCGGCCCGGGTGAGGGCGCGCGCGAGCCGCTCCCCGGCGCCCGTACCGGCCGTGCCGGCCGCGCCGCCCCCGCCGTCCGCGCCGTCCGCGCCGTCCGCGTCCAGTACGTCGGCCATGCCGCGGAGCAGCTGCGCCAGGATGGTGCCGGAGTTCCCGCGGGCGCCGGTCAGCGCCCCGTGCGCGTAGGCCCGCACCGCGGCGCCCAGCGAGACCCCGGATGTCGTCCCGGTCACACCCGCGCAGGTCTCCTCGACCTCCCGGGCGGCCGATTCGGCGGTCAGGTAGAGGTTGGTGCCGGTGTCCGCGTCGGCCACCGGATAGACGTTGATGGCGTCGATGTCGGCCCGGGAGCGGCCCAGCGAGGCCAGGGCCAGCGCGCTCCAGGTGCGCACCGCCTCGGCGTCGAGTTCTCGCGGTCCTCGCGGCTCGTGCGGCACCGGGCGTTCCTCCTCGGGCGGGCTGGGGTTCACCGCAGGGTAACGAAGGCCGGGACGGCTGCCGCCGGGTCCATGGTAGTTTTCTAGGACGGGTGCAGACGTTGTATGCTGCTCCGGTTGCCCGGCGAGAGTCGGGCCATCCCCCCGGCAAACCACTTCAGATCTCTGATTCCGGTGCGCCGGTTTCACTGTAATTGCACCTGAAGTCTTTGGAGTGACCTGTGGCTGCCAACTGCGACGTTTGCGCCAAGGGGCCGAGCTTCGGCAACAACATCTCCCACTCGCACCGCCGCACCTCGCGTCGCTGGAACCCGAACATCCAGCGCGTCCGTGCCGTGGTCAATGGGACGCCGAAGCGCCTCAACGCCTGCACCTCGTGCATCAAGGCCGGCAAGGTCTCGCGCTGACGCTCCCGTCGTAGCGCAGCCCTTCCGGTTGCCAAGAAGGCCGGTCCACCTCGGTGGACCGGCCTTTTGCCTTTTCCGGACCGGCGCGACCGGCTCCCCGCACCGGCTCCCGGCCCGGGACGCGGTGCCGGGAGCCGGTGCGGGGAGCCGGTGCGGGAGGGGCCGCTAGCGGCGGATCTCCCAGGCGTGGTCCACCGGGCCGATGCCGGCGCCCAGCGGATAGCCGCCCCGGATCGCCCCGGTGACGTACTCCTTGGCCTCCATCACGGCCTGTGGCACGTCCTGGCCCTTGGCCAGACCGGCGGCGATCGCGGCGGCCAGGGTGCAGCCGGTGCCGTGGGTGTGCCGGCCCGGGTGGCGCGGGGCGCGCATCCACAGTTCCGAGACGCCGTCGGTGAGCAGGTCCGCGGCCTCCGGCCCGTCCGGCAGGTGGCCGCCCTTGATCAGCGCCCAGTCCGGGCCGTAGCCGAGGAGGGCCTCGGCGGCCCGCCGCATGCCGTCCTCGTCCTCCACCACCAGACCGGTGAGCTGGGTCACCTCGTCCAGGTTGGGGGTGGCGACGGTGGCCTCCGGCAGCAGCAGTTTGCGCACCGCGTCCAGCGCGTCCGGGTCGAGCAGCGGGTCCCCGTGCTTGGAGACCCCCACCGGGTCCACGACCACCGGGGCACCGGTCCCGGACAGCAGCCCGGCCACCGTCTCCACCATGGCGGCCGAGCCCAGCATCCCGGTCTTCACCGCGTGCACCCCGATGTCGTCCACCACGGCCCGGTACTGGGCCGTGACGGCCTCCGGGGGGAGCCCCCAGACCCCGTGCACGCCCAGCGAGTTCTGGGCGGTCACGGCGGTGAGCACGCTCATCCCGTGCACGTCGAGGGCCTGCATGGTCTTGAGGTCGGCCTGGATGCCGGCGCCGCCGCCGGAGTCCGAGCCGGCCACGGTCAGACAGAGCGAAGTCATCGCACGTGCTCCTCTGCGGAATCGTCACCGAAATGGTCCCAGCCGCCGGTGCTGGTCCAGGGGGCGCCGTCGACGGTCACCTGGGGTTGTGCGGAGGGGTTCAGCACCTCGCCGATGACCTTCCAGCGGGCCGGGAGCTTCACGTCCGGCGGGAAGGTCGCGACGATGGCGTGGTCCTCGCCGCCGGTGAGCACCCACTGGAGCGGGTCCACGCCGACGGCCTGACCGATGTCGAACATCTGGGTGGGGATGTCGATGGCCGCCGAGCGCAGGTCGATCCTGACCTTGCTGGACTCGGCGATGTGGCCGAGGTCGGCCACCAGTCCGTCGCTGACGTCGGTCATCGCGGTGGCGCCGAGACCGGCGGCCGCGGGACCGGCGTGGTACGGCGGTTCGGGCCGCCGGTGCGCCTCCACGAAGGCGCGCGGGGACCGGAAGCCCCGGGAGAGCACCGCGAACCCGGCCGCGGACCAGCCGAGCCAGCCGGTGACCGCCACCACGTCGCCGGGCTGCGCACCGGAGCGGGTGACCGGCTCGTGGTTGCGGAGGTCGCCCAGGGCGGTGATGGCGACCGTGATGGTGTCCCCGCGGACCACGTCCCCGCCGACCACGGCCGCGCCCGCCACCTGGCACTCGTCGCGGATGCCGTCCATCAGCTCGGTCGGCCAGGTCACCGGCAGCTCGGCCGGCACCACCAGGCCGAGCAGCAGCGCCGTGGGGACCGCGCCCATGGCGGCGATGTCGGCGAGGTTCTGCGCGGCGGCCTTGCGGCCGACGTCGTAGGCGGTGGACCAGTCGCGGCGGAAGTGCCGGCCTTCGAGCAGGATGTCCGTGCTCGCCACCACCCGCCGGTCGGGGGCGGACACCACGGCGGCGTCGTCGCCGGGCCCCAGCCGTACCGCCGGGGTGGTGGTGAGCCTGGAGGTGAGCTCCCTGATGAGCCCGAACTCCCCCAGCTCCCCCACAGTGCCCTTCATCGCTGTGCTCCTTCTGGCCCAGTCCGCTTGCGGTCGCGAGCCGTCACAGCTCTGGGTACCGTCAACTGATACGTCAACATCCGCGCTTCGTACGCCCCGCTGCGCGCGGCGCCGGACCCCCGGGTCTCCCCGTGGTGCTCGGCGACGCGGTACCGTGGCGTCCCTTCTCCCCCGGGCCAGGCCTTCCGGCCGTGGCACATCCGAAGGGTAGGGGAAATGATCCTCGTGGCCGCCCTGGAGGTTCCGTGGTACAGGCGTACATCCTCATTCAGACCGAGGTGGGCAAGGCGTCGTCCGTCGCCGAGGCCATCGGCAAGATCTCGGGGGTGATCCAGGCCGAGGACGTGACGGGGCCGTACGACGTGATCGTGCGCGCCCAGGCCGACACCGTCGACGAACTCGGCCGGATGGTGGTGGCCAAGGTGCAGCAGGTGGAGGGGATCACCCGCACCCTGACCTGCCCGGTGGTCCATCTGTAGCCCCCGTCTAGTCTGGGCCGGTGATGTCCCTCCACCACCGGCCGCTGCTGCCCACCCTGGTCGCCGTGCTCGCCCTCGCGGGCTGTGCGCCGGGCGACTCCCGGATCCGGCTGGAACCGCCCCCCGCACCCCCCGCCGAGGTCCTGGAGCTCTGTGCGGCACTGCACGGGGAGCTCCCGGACACGGTGGCCGGCCAGGACCGGACGGAGACCGATCCGCGGTCCGAACTGACCGCCGCGTGGGGCGGCTCGGCGATCGTACTGCGGTGCGGTATCCCCAAGCCCCCGAAGATGGCGGATCCGAAGCAGGACGGGGTCGAGGTGAACGGGGTGGCCTGGCTGCTGGACCCGCTGTCCGACGGCGGGTTCCGTTTCGTCACGGGGCAGCGGCGGGCCTACACCGAGGTCCTCGTCGACAAGGCGCACGTCGGGGACGCGGGCATGCTGGTCGGCCTGTCGGCCGCGGTGGCCAGGACGATTCCCCGGGGGATCGCCCCGAACTAGCCCGTACCGGCCGTGCCGGGGGGTGTCCGGGCCCGCCGGACACCCCCAGGCCGGCGGGCGGCTAGCGCAGGCCGGTGGGGCGGCGCAGGGCGGCCTGGATGAGGCGGTCGACCAGCTCCGGGTACTCCACGCCCGACTCCTGCCACATGCGCGGGTACATGGAGATCGGGGTGAACCCCGGCATGGTGTTGATCTCGTTGATGACGAACGTGCCGTCCTCGGTGAGGAAGAAGTCGGCGCGCACCAGGCCCTCGCAGGAGGCGGCGTCGTAGGCCTCGACGGCCAGTCGCTGGACCTCGGAGGTCTGCTCGGGGGTGAGCGGAGCGGGCACGATCCCCGACGCGGAGTCGATGTACTTGGCCTCGAAGTCGTAGAAGTCGTGGCTGGAGACCGGCGGGATCTCGGCGGGGGCGCTGGCGCGCGGCCCGTCCTCGAACTCCAGGACCCCGACCTCGATCTCGCGGCCGCGCAGCAGCGCCTCCACGATGATCTTCGGGTCGTGGCGCTGGGCCTCCTCGATCGCCGCGGCCAGGCCGGAGACCTCGTCGACCTTGGTGATGCCGATCGAGGAGCCGGCCCGGGCGGGCTTGATGAACAGCGGCCAGCCGTGCTCCCCGGCGAACTCCACGATCCGCTCGCGCGCGCCGTCGGCGTCGAGGGCCCACTCGCGGGGGCGGATGGTCAGGTGCGGTCCGACGGGCAGCCCGAAGGAGGTGAACACCCGCTTCATGTACTCCTTGTCCTGGCCGACGGCGGAGGCGAGGACGCCCGAGCCGACGTACGGGATGCCGGAGAGCTCCAGGAGGCCCTGGAGGGTGCCGTCCTCGCCGTACGGGCCGTGCAGCACCGGGAAGACCACGTCGACCTCGCCGAGCGCCTTGGGGACGGCGCCGGGCTCGGTGTAGAGGATCTCCCGGCTGGCCGGGTCCACCGGGAGGACGACCGCGCCGTCCTCGGACTCGGCGAGCTCCGCCACGCTCGGGAGCCTGCGGTCGGCGATGGCCATCCGGGCGGGGACGTCGGCGGTCAGCGCCCAGCGGCCCTCGGGGGTGATGCCGATCGGCAGGACCTCGTACTTGGAGCGGTCGATGGACCGCAGCACGGCGCCGGCCGTGACGACCGAGATGGCGTGTTCCGAGCTGCGGCCGCCGAAGACGATGGCCACCCGGGGCTTGCGGCCCTGCTGCTCAGGGGTCTGGGGGAGGTTCTGGCTGCTCATATCGCCACGAGGGTACCCGTTCACACGTCCGGAAAGGTGTCAGGCCCGTTCCGGTTTGGCGGTGCGTCCCATCAGGTCCTTCAGCGCGACCAGCGGCGGCTTGCCGTGGTGGACGATGTCGACCACGGTGTCGGTGATGGGCATGTCGACCCCGTGCCGGCGGGCCAGATCGGCCACCGACTGGCAGGACTTGACACCTTCCGCGGTCTGTTTGGTGACCGCGATGGTCTCCTCCAGGGTCATGCCGCGGCCCAGGTTGGTGCCGAAGGTGTGGTTCCGGGAGAGCGGGGAGGAGCAGGTGGCGACCAGGTCGCCGAGGCCCGCGAGGCCGGAGAAGGTGAGGGGTTCGGCGCCCATCGCCAGGCCCAGCCGGGTGGTTTCGGCGAGGCCGCGGGTGATCAGGGAGCCCTTGGTGTTGTCGCCGAGTCCCATGCCGTCCGCGATGCCCACGGCGAGCCCGATGACGTTCTTGACGGCGCCGCCGAGTTCGCAGCCGAGCACGTCGGTGTTGGTGTACGGGCGGAAGTACGGGGTGTGGCAGGCGGCCTGGAGCCGCCGGGCCACGGTCTCGTCCACGCTGGCGACGACGGAGGCGGCGGGCTGCCGGGCGGCGATCTCGCGGGCCAGGTTGGGGCCGGAGACCACGGCGATCCGCTCGGCGGGCACCTTGGCGACCTCCTCGATGACCTCGCTCATCCGCTTGGCCGTGCCCAGTTCGATGCCCTTCATCAGGGAGACCAGGACGGTGTCGGGGGCCAGCAGCGGAGCCCATTCGGCGAGGTTGCCGCGGAGGGTCTGGGAGGGGATGGACAGCACCGTGAAGTCGGCGCCGCGGGCCGCCTCGGCCGGATCGGTAGTGGCCCGCAGGTTCGCGGGCAGTTCGATGCCGGGCAGGTAGTCCGGGTTGGTGCGGCCGGTGTTGACGGCCTCGGCGAGTTCGGGACGGCGGGCCCACAGGGTGACCTCGCATCCGGCGTCGGCCAGGACCATGCCGAAGGCGGTGCCCCAGGACCCCGCCGAGAAGACCGCCGCTTTGACGGGCGTACCGGGACGTGTCACTTCTTCTTGCCCTCCCCCGCGGCCTTGCGCCGCTGTTCCTGCCGCGCGGTGCGGTGGTCGTACGGCTGCGCGGGAGCCTGTTCTCCGCGCAGTTCCTCCAGCAGGGCGGTGATGGCCGCCATGATGACCTCGGTGGCCTCCTTGAGGACCTCCGGGGTCGGTTCCCGGTCGTGGAACGCGGAGAGGTCGACGGCCGGTCCGGCGAGCACCCGGAGAGTCTTGCGCGGGAACAGCCGGAGCCTGCGCTCGGTGGCGTACGGCGGCATCGCGAGGTTGGCGCCCCACTGGGCCACCGGGATGACGGGGGCCCGGGTCATCAGGGCGACGCGGGCCGCGCCGGTCTTGCCGCGCATGGGCCACTGGTCGGGGTCCCGGGTGAGGGTTCCCTCGGGGTAGAAGGCCACGCATTCGCCGCCCTCGATGGCCTCGACGGCGGCCCGGAAGGCGTCCAGGGCGTTGGTGCTCTCCCGGTAGACCGGGATCTGGCCGGTGCCGCGCAGGATCGGTCCGACGATCGGGGCCCTGAAGAGCGCGGCCTTCGCCAGCAGTCGGGGGACCCGGCCGGTGTTGTACTGGAAGTGCGCGTAGGACAGCGGGTCCAGATACGAGTTGTGATTGACCGCGGTGATGAATCCGCCTTCGGCCGGAATGTGCTCCATTCCCCGCCAGTCCCGCTTGAACAGCACCACCAGCGGCGGTTTTGCGATGACCGCGGCCAGGCGGTACCAGAAGCCGATTCTGCGGCGGGACACTCGGACACCTTCCTCTAGGACCGGTTGCGGCGGTGGGGCGGCTGGTCGGCCGGACAAGTGTCGCCCCGGTCCCGGTCTCTGTCGAGAACACCGTACGCCCCGCTCGCCGGAAGGGGCCCACGGGCTGCCGGGGGCCGGGGTGACAATGGCCCTGGGATTGCCTAGTGAGGGGCGGGTGGCGGGGTGGGGCCCGGGTGCGGGGTGTGGAGCCTGGTGGTGCCGCTGAAACCGCTTGCGGTGGCCAAGAGCCGTCTGTCGGAGGCGGTCGGCCGGGACCGGGCGGGGCTCGCCCTGGCGTTCGCCCAGGACACCGTGGCAGCGGCGCTGGCCTGCGCGGGAGTACGGGATGTGGCGGTGGTCACGGACGATCCGCTGGCCGCCGCGGAACTGGCCCGGCTGGGTGCGCGGATCGTCCCGGACGCCCCCGGGGCGGGGCTGAACGCGGCGCTGGCCCATGGGGCGCGGGTGGTCCGGGAGGGCCGTCCGGGGGCCGCGGTGGCGGCGATGAACGCCGATCTGCCGGCCCTGCGGACCGGGGAATTGCAACGCGTGCTCGAAACCGCGGCGCTATTTCCCCGGGCATTTCTGGCGGATGCGGCAGGAATCGGAACGACTTTGCTTTCGGCTGCTCCGGACGTGGAATTGGCGCCCTCGTTCGGCGGTCCGTCGCGGTCGCGCCATTCCGCTTCGGGGGCGGTGGAAATCCCGCTCGCCGGTGTGGACAGCGTGCGGCGGGACGTGGACACCGGGGCGGACCTGCGGGCCGCGGCCGTCCTCGGGTTGGGCCGGTACACGGCCCGATACAGTGCGGGTATGCAGGCAACCGCGTACACGTACGACGAACAGACCCGCAGCGGCAGCGTGCTGCTGGACGACGGCACCCCGGTCC
This sequence comes from Streptomyces sp. NPDC033845, assembly GCF_055576225.1. Classification (NCBI taxonomy): domain Bacteria; kingdom Bacillati; phylum Actinomycetota; class Actinomycetes; order Kitasatosporales; family Streptomycetaceae; genus Streptomyces; species Streptomyces sp. NPDC033845. The sequence goes on from NZ_JBVIRI010000033.1 coordinate 23,517, forward strand.
CCTTCGGGGCGCCGGCCTTCGACGCGGGCGGCCTGCGCCTGCTGCGTCCGGGGCAGCGGGTGCGGATCGAGACCGAGGGCGCGGACAGCGGGCTGCGCATCACGCTGATCACCCTGCAGACCCTCTGACCTGCGGCGGGCATACCGCGGGCCGGCTTCCCCCGGAGGGGAAACCGGCCCGGCGTTATGTGACGTCCGCCCTTACTTCTTGCGGGCCGTGGTCTTCTTCGCGGTGGTGGTCTTGCGCGCCGTCGTCTTCTTGGCGGGCGCCTTCTTCGCGACGGCCTTCTTGGCGGGCGCGGTCTTCTTGGCGGTGGTCGCGGCCTTCTTCGCCACGGTGGTCTTGGCGGCCGTCTTCTTGGCCGCGGCCGTGGTCTTCTTGGCCGTGGTGGCGGTCTTCTTGGCCGCCGTGACCTTCTTCGCCGCGGTGGTCTTCTTGACGGCCGCGGTGGTCTTCTTGGCGGTGGCCGGAGCGGCCTTCTTCGCCGCCGCCTTCTTGGCGGTGCTGGTGGCCTTCTTGGCCGCGGCCTTCTTCATGGTGGCGCCGCCGGACAGGCTGCCCTTGGGCGCCTTCTTGACGGCGACCTCGTCGCCCTTGGGGAGCTTCTTGGTGCCGCTGACCAGGTCCTTGAAGCCCTGACCTGCGCGGAAGCGCGGAACAGAGGTCTTCTTGACCCGGACGCGCTCACCCGTCTGCGGGTTGCGGGCGTACCGCGCCGGACGGTCGACCTTCTCGAACGAGCCGAAGCCCGTGACCGAGACCCGATCGCCCGCGACGACCGCGCGGACCATCGCGTCGAGCACCGCGTCGACGGCGTCGGCGGCCTGCTGGCGGCCGCCGAGCTTGTCGGCAATCGCTTCTACGAGCTGCGCCTTGTTCACGTCTTCCCCTTCGGAGACATCGCCAGAACGAATGTGTTCAAGCTATTTCGCACGTTAGGCGGATATATACCGCAAATCAAACACGAAACGGGCTAATCACCCTAGTGCCGCAACGTTGTAGGCCGTTGCGGAGTTCCTTCGCATCAGTCGCCTTCAGGGAATCGACCCTCGTCGAGGTCCTTCATCAACCTGTCCAGGCGCCTTGCCGCATCGGCGAGATCGTGCTTCGCCGCGGCCGTGACGACCAACAGCTTCCGGGTCAGCGTCATCCTTACGCCCTCCGGGACTTGCAGTGAGCGCACCTTTGCGTGTGCTTCTTTCAGTCGGTCCGCGATGAGCTCGTAGAGCTCCAGTTGACTGTCGCGTTCCATGCACAGATTGTGCCATCTGGGGCGAGTTGTCGCCTCACGGGCCCTCAACATACGGCTGTGCCCCCCGCCGGAGGGCGGGGGGCACAGTGTCGTGACAGCGAACGTGCGGGGGCGAATAACCCCTGATCAGAAGGGAATCAGAGGCGGACCGTGCGCGGCTTGTGGTTCGGCCGGGTGCTTTCGTAGGTCGCGATGTCCGCTTCGTTCTGAAGGGTGAGCGAGATGTCGTCCAGGCCTTCCAGCAGACGCCAGCGGGCATTGTCGTCGAGTTCGAACTCGGCCTCGATGCCCGCCGCGCGGACCTTGCGGTCGACCAGGTCGACGGTGACCTCGGCGGTGGGGTCGGCCTCGGTCAGTTCCCAGAGCCGGTCGACGGTCTCCTGGGGCAGGACCACGGTCAGCAGACCGTTCTTCAGCGAGTTGCCGCGGAAGATGTCGGCGAAGCGGGCGGAGATGACCGTCTTGAAGCCGAAGTTCTGGAGGGCCCAGACGGCGTGCTCGCGGGAGGAGCCGGTGCCGAAGTCGGGGCCGGCCACCAGCACGGTGGCGCCCTGGCGCTCGGGACGGTTGGTGATGAACTCCGGGTCCTTGCGCCAGGCCTCGAAGAGCCCGTCCTCGAACCCGTCGCGGGTGATCTTCTTCAGCCAGTGGGCCGGGATGATCTGGTCGGTGTCGACGTTGCTGCGGCGCAGCGGGACGGCCCGGCCGGTGTGGGTGGTGAAGGCTTCCATGGCTGATCAGACTCCTGCGGGGGCGTTGGCGGCCGGCGATCCGGTCAGGTCGGCGGGCGAGGCCAGGTGGCCCAGGACCGCGGTGGCGGCGGCCACCTGCGGGGAGACCAGGTGGGTGCGGCCGCCCTTGCCCTGACGTCCTTCGAAGTTGCGGTTGGAGGTGGACGCGGAGCGCTCGCCGGGGGCCAGTTGGTCGGGGTTCATGCCCAGGCACATGGAGCATCCGGCGTGCCGCCATTCGGCGCCGGCCTCCTTGAAGACCTTGTCCAGGCCCTCCTCGACGGCCTGCAGGGCGACCCGGACGGAGCCGGGGACGACCAGCATGCGGACGCCCTCGGCGACGGTGCGGCCCTCGATGATGCCGGCCACGGCCCGCAGGTCCTCGATCCGGCCGTTGGTGCAGGAACCTACGAAGACGGTGTCGACCCGGATGTCGCGCAGCGGCTGTCCGGCGGTCAACCCCATGTACTCCAGGGCCTTTTCCGCGGCCAGGCGCTCCGATGCGTCCTCGTACGAAGCGGGGTCGGGGACGTTCGCCGACAGCGGGGCGCCCTGGCCGGGGTTGGTGCCCCAGGTGACGAACGGGGAGAGGGCGGAGCCGTCGATGACGACCTCGGCGTCGAAGACGGCGTCCTCGTCGGTGCGCAGGGTCTTCCAGTAGGCGACCGCGGCGTCCCAGTCGGCGCCGGTGGGGGCGTGGTCGCGGCCTTCGAGGTAGTCGAAGGTGGTCTGGTCGGGGGCGATCATGCCCGCTCGGGCGCCGGCCTCGATCGACATGTTGCAGATGGTCATGCGGGCTTCCATCGAGAGCTTCTCGACGGCCTCGCCGCGGTACTCCAGGATGTAGCCCTGGCCGCCGCCGGTGCCGATCCTGGCGATGATGGCCAGGATCAGGTCCTTGGCGGTGACGCCCTCGGCCAGCTCGCCGGTGACGGTGATGGCCATGGTCTTGGGGCGGGCCAGCGGGAGCGTCTGGGTGGCCAGCACGTGCTCGACCTGGCTGGTGCCGATGCCGAAGGCCAGCGCGCCGAAGGCGCCGTGGGTGGAGGTGTGGGAGTCGCCGCAGACCACCGTGGTGCCCGGCTGGGTGAGGCCCAGCTGCGGTCCCACCACGTGGACCACGCCCTGCTCGACGTCGCCCAGCGAGTGCAGCCGGACGCCGAACTCGGCGCAGTTCGCGCGCAGCGTCTCCAGCTGGGCCCGGGAGACCGGGTCGGCGATCGGCTTGTCGATGTCGAGGGTGGGGGTGTTGTGGTCCTCGGTGGCGATGGTGAGGTCCAGCCGGCGGACCTTGCGGCCGTTCTGGCGCAGGCCGTCGAAGGCCTGCGGGCTCGTCACCTCGTGCAGCAGGTGCAGATCGATGAAGAGCAGGTCGGGCTCGCCCTCGGCGCGCCGGACGACATGGTCGTCCCAGACCTTCTCCGCGAGTGTCCTACCCATCGCTTTCCCTCCGGCCGGCCGGTTGTGCCGGCGCTTGTTCGACGGCATCGGACCCAGTGGTTCGTGGACCCGCACATACAGACTGGCGGGTTCTTGGAAAAATTGAACTTGCGTTTCACAGTGTGAGACGTGAATATCGTTGCATGGACAACTCTAGCGGCGTCGGCGTTCTCGACAAGGCAGCTCTGGTACTGAGCGCACTGGAGTCCGGTCCGGCCACCCTCGCCGGGCTGGTCGCGGCGACAGGGCTCGCACGACCCACGGCACATCGTCTTGCCGTGGCACTGGAACACCACCGGATGGTGGCGAGGGACATGCAGGGCCGGTTCATCCTCGGTCCACGGCTGGCGGAGCTCGCCGCCGCGGCGGGCGAGGACCGGCTGCTGGCGACGGCCGGACCGGTGCTCACCCATCTCCGGGACGTGACGGGAGAGAGCGCGCAGCTCTACCGCCGGCAGGGCGACATGCGGATCTGCGTGGCGGCGGCCGAGCGGCTCTCGGGTCTCCGGGACACCGTCCCGGTGGGCTCCACACTTCCGATGAAGGCCGGTTCGGCGGCGCAGATCCTGATGGCCTGGGAGGAGCCCGAGCGGCTGCACCGGGGCCTGCAGGGCGCGCGCTTCACGGCGACGGCCCTGTCGGGCGTACGGCGCCGCGGCTGGGCGCAGTCGATCGGCGAGCGGGAGCCCGGCGTGGCGTCGGTCTCGGCGCCGGTGCGCGGCCCGTCGAACCGGGTGGTGGCCTCGGTGTCGGTCTCCGGTCCGATCGAGCGGCTGACCCGGCACCCGGGGCGGATGCACGCCCAGGCCGTGATCGACGCGGCCGCCCGGCTGTCGGAGGCCCTGCGCCGCTCCGGCTGAGCCGCCCTTCCCGTCTGCTCCCTTATCCCTCTCCCCCATCTCCCGCCTTCCGGGCCCGGGGGCGCGTACGACGCCGCACACGTCCGAACTCGCGCCTCCGGGCCCGCTCTTGTGTTGTCCTCGCGGGTGGGGCGGGAACGCGGAAGAGCCCCCCGCGACCATGTCGCGGGGGGCTCTTCCTGTGCGTACCCCCGACCGGATTCGAACCGGCGCTACCGCCTTGAGAGGGCGGCGTGCTAGGCCGCTACACAACGGGGGCCTGCCTGCATCGTTACTGCGCTGGGCTACCAGGACTCGAACCTAGAACAAAGGAACCAGAAACCTTCGTGTTGCCAATTACACCATAGCCCAATGGTGGTCTAGACCAGACCACAGTACCCCCGACCGGATTCGAACCGGCGCTACCGCCTTGAGAGGGCGGCGTGCTAGGCCGCTACACAACGGGGGCCCTAGCGATCCTGCATCAAGACGTCCGGGTGCTACCCAAGGAGATCTCGCGGGAAGGATCTGTACCCCCGACCGGATTCGAACCGGCGCTACCGCCTTGAGAGGGCGGCGTGCTAGGCCGCTACACAACGGGGGCAAAGCACTGCGTCACTACTGCACTGCGCTGGGGTACCAGGACTCGAACCTAGAATAAGGGAACCAGAAACCCTCGTGTTGCCAATTACACTATACCCCACCGAAAGTCAAGGCCCTGCGGGTCTTTCTTTCGAGTGGCGCCTCGGTCCGGCCTTTCGGCCCGCTCCGGCGGCGCAGAAAGAACATTACCGGATGCCTGACCGTGCTCCAAAACGGGTATCCCCGGCCAGCAGCTCCGGGAGCGGGTCGAGCGCGGTGATCCGGTGCACCCCTTCGGGGCCCGGCCCGCGTCCGCCGTGCCGGTCCAGCCACACGGACAGCAGCCCGGCGTCCCGGGCGCCCCGGGCGTCGATCTCGGGCTGGTCGCCCACGTAGGCCACCTCCTCCGGGGGCAGTCCCAGGGCCTCGCAGGCGGCCAGGAAGGCGCCCGCGGCGGGTTTGCTCACCCCCAGCTCGGCGGCGCACACCAGGACCTCGAAGCGGTCGCGCAGCCCGAGCGCCCGGAGTTTGGGGTCCTGGTTGGCGCTGGAGGAGTTCGAGAGGATCCCGTGCCGGTATCCGGCGGCGAGGGCGTCCAGGATCGGCAGCACGTCCGGGAAGAGGGTCCAGGCCGCCTTGTAGTGCTCCACGTACCGGTCGAACCAGGCGTCGGCCGCCGCGTCGGGCAGGTCCGGCCGGGCCAGGAACTCCCGGACCCGGTCCCGGCGCTGGCCGGGGAAGGTGACCTCGCCCGCGGCGAAGCGGTCCCAGTGGCGCTCGGTCAGCCGCCGCCAGAGCGCGAGGGCCTCGGCGGGGGTGCCGTAGCGGTCGGCGAGGCCCTCCTCGGCCAGCCGTCCGGCCAGTCCGGCGGTGTCCGCGCCCGTGTAGTCGAACAGGGTGTCGTCGATGTCCCAGAGCACGGCGCGGATCGGCATGTGACCGACGCTACAACGCCGCGGGGGGCGGCCGCCGGGCGCTTGTCGAAAGCGCGTCGGCGGCCGCCCCCCGCGGGAGGTGTCGGCGGGACTCAGCCGGACAGCCGGGCCAGGGCCGCGTCGATGCGGGCGAGCGAGCGCTCCTTGCCCAGGATCTCCAGGGACTCGAAGAGCGGCAGGCCGACGGTGCGGCCGGTGACGGCCACCCGGACCGGGGCCTGGGCCTTGCCCAGCTTGAGGCCGTGGGCCTCGCCGGCGGCGAGGACGGCCTGCTTCAGGGACTCCGGGTCGTTCCAGTCGGCCGTCTCCAGGTGGGCGCGGGCGGAGGTGAGCAGGGCCGCCGGGTCGCCCTTCATCGCCTTGTCCCAGGAGACCTGGTCCGAAACCGGCTCCTTGAGGAACAGGAAGTCGACGTTGGCGGTGATCTCCGAGAGCACCGCCACCCGGGTCTGGGCGTGCGGGGCGATCCGCTCCCAGGCCTCGGCGTCGAAGTCCTCGGGCGCCCAGTTGGCGTGCGGGGCCTGGAGCCAGGGGGCGCAGCGGTCGGCGAAGACCTTGGGGTCGAGCAGGCGGATGTGGTCGCCGTTGATCGACTCGGCCTTCTTCAGGTCGAAGCGGGCCGGGTTGGCGTTGACGTCCGGGATGTCGAACTTCTCCACCATCTCCTCGATCGAGAAGATGTCCTGGTCCTTGGAGAAGGACCAGCCGAGCAGCGAGAGGTAGTTCAGCAGGCCCTCGGGGAGGAAGCCGCGCTCGCGGTAGAGGTTGAGCGAGGCCTCGGGGTCGCGCTTGGAGAGCTTCTTGTTGCCCTCGCCCATCACGTACGGCAGATGGCCGAAGGAGGGGATCTCCTTGGCGACGCCGAGCTCGATCAGCGCCTTGTACAGGGCGATCTGGCGCGGGGTGGAGGACAGCAGGTCCTCGCCGCGGAGCACGTGGGTGATCTCCATCAGCGCGTCGTCCACCGGGTTGACCAGGGTGTACAGCGGGGCGCCGTTGGCCCGGAGGATGCCGAAGTCCGGCACGTTCTCGGGGCTGAAGGAGAGCTCGCCGCGGACCAGGTCGGTGAAGGTGACGGTCTCGTCGGGCATCCGGAAGCGCACGATGTGGGTGCGGCCCTCGGCCTCGTACGCGGCCTTCCGCTCCTCGGTGAGCTCGCGGCAGTGGCCGTCGTAGCCGGAGGGCCGGCCGGCGGCGCGGGCGGCGTCGCGGCGGGCGTCGAGCTCCTCGGTGGTGCAGTAGCAGGAGTAGGCGTAGCCGCCCTCCTGGAGCCGGCGCGCCACGTCCGCGTAGATGTCCATGCGCTCGGACTGGCGGTACGGGGCGTGCGGGCCGCCCACCTCGGGGCCCTCGTCCCAGGTGAAGCCGAGCCAGCGCAGCGAGTCGAGCAGCTGGCCGTAGGACTCCTCGGAGTCGCGGGCGGCGTCGGTGTCCTCGATGCGGAAGACGAACGTGCCGCCGTGGTGGCGCGCGAAGGCCCAGTTGAACAGGGCGGTGCGGACCAGGCCCACATGGGGGTTGCCGGTCGGGGAGGGACAGAAACGTACGCGGACGGGTCCGTTAGCCACGCTTGATCACCTTGTTGGTGAGAGTGCCGATACCTTCGATGGTGACGGCGACCTCGTCGCCGACGTTGAGGGGGCCGACTCCGGCCGGGGTCCCCGTGAGGACGACGTCGCCGGGGAGCAGCGTCATGGCCTCGGTGATGTGGACGATCAGGTCCTCGACGGAGCGGACCATGTCGCTGGTGCGGCCGAGCTGGCGCTGTTCGCCGTTGACGGTGCACTGGACGGCCAGGTCGGAGGGGTCGAGGTCGGTCTCGATCCAGGGGCCGAGCGGGCAGGCGCTGTCGAAGCCCTTGGCCCGGGCCCACTGCTTCTCCCGCTGCTGGACGTCCCGGGCGGTGACGTCGTTGGCGCAGGTGTAGCCGAGGATCACGTCCTTGACCCGCTCACGGGGGACCTCGCGGCACATCCGGCCGATCACCACGGCGAGCTCCGCCTCGTGGTGGAGGTCCTGGGTGAAGGACGGGTAGGTGATCGGGTCACCGGGGCCGACCACCGAGGTGGAGGGTTTGAAGAAGGTGATCGGGGTCTCGGGGACCTCGTTGCCGAGCTCCGCCGCGTGCTCCGCGTAGTTGCGGCCGATGGCCACGACCTTGTTGGGGAGCACGGGCGGCAGGAGCCGGACCTTGCTCAGCGGGACCTTCGTGCCCGAGAGCTCGAAGTCCGCGAACGGGATGCCCTTGATGATGTCGAGGACGAGCCCGCTCTGGTCGCCGGAGGCGGTGCTGCCCTCCACGGCGCCGAAGGCGACATTTCCGTCGATCGAGAATCTGGCGATGCGCAAAGGTCGCGCCTGCCCCTCTGTTTCCGCTGGCTGGAGTCTGCCGGTCCAGGCTAACGCGGTTGAGGGGTCAGGCCTGCGAGGTTGCGGGTCCGCGCTACTCCGCGGGGGTGCCCGGGGCGACCATCAGGACCGTGCGGCGGGGGTTGGCGGTCTGCGTCGGCAGTTCGACCGCGTGCTCCGGAACCTCGACCGCCTGCAGTTCCTCGGCGTCCTTGAGGTGCGCGAGGGTGGTGCGGCGGGGGTTGGCTATGTTGCGGAACATCATGGTCGTCTTGGTCTGCGACATCAGAGTCTCGTAGCCCTCGGTCGTGGGTGGCGGCGGCCCTCGGGGCGCCATGGGTCGGGTGAGCGATAGCTGTAAAGGGCAAGGCTAAACATCTGAATCCCCGCGGGAACCGGTAAGTAATGGCCATGGGTATGTGAGTTTGCTCACGAGCTCCCGGGCATTACCGACATAACGACCAGTCATCAAGCTCTCCGGAAACGGACATTGCGCCACTGAATGCTGTATTCCGCTCCTGATCATCTCGACTGGGACACCCGGCCGGGCCCGGCGATTCGGCAAGCAAAGTCCAGTTCGTCCCGAAAAGGCTTCCACCGCCCGTAGCACCGCCATCACAAGAAGTCACCGACCCCCGGCACGACCCCTCGGACCTTGTTGGAGATCCGTCACTGTGCTGGAATTCGCGGGACCGCCGCGGGAATCGACGGAAATCAACGGGAGACGCGCGGTCACCGACGACCACCAAGGGGCCGACGGTGCCCCACGACTCGACACCGTCCCGCCGCTCGCCCGGTGGGACGCCTGGTCCAGAGGTTGCGACGCTAGTGCAGGGACGTTTCAAGAGGGATGGGTCTCCACAGACCCGCCAGGGCCGAGGGGACGCTGCGGCGGAGCAGGAGCCGCGCGGCGCGACCGACCGCGGCCCCGCGCACCAGCACGCCCAGAACCGCGGGCCGGGCGCCGAAGGCGTCCGCACGGCCCCCGCCGCCGAACAGGCCGCGGGCAAGGGCAGGAAGGGCAAGGGCGGCAAGCCGGCCAAGCCCGGCACCGGCCCCGCCGACTCGCTGATACAGGACCAGGCGATACCGAAGGCCCCCAGCGGGCCCGGTTCCCGTCTCGCCCTGCACAACTGGCGCATCAGCACCCGTCTGCTGTCACTGCTGACTCTCCCCGTGGTCGCCGCCACCACCCTGGGTGCCGTCCGTATCAACGACTCGCTCAACGAGATCAACCAGCTGGAGCACATGCAGCTGCTGACGACCATGACCCGGCAGGCCACCCATCTGGCGTCCGCGCTCCAGGAGGAGCGCGACCTGTCGGCCGGTCCGCTGAACCCGGACTACAAGGGCCGGGTCGTCAGCGAGGTCGACGCCGTCCGCGTGGCCACCAACTCCGCCGGTGACGCGTTCACCGAAGCCACCGCGGGCATCGACGACCAAGAGGACAAGGACGAGACCCTCAAGTCCATCCGCAGCAACGTCACCCAGATCAGCCGCCAGCTCGGCTCCCTGGAAGACATCCGCACCAACGCGTACAAGAACGGCTCCCAGCAGACCGTCTCCCAGTACAACGCGCTGATCGTGTCGCTGCTGTCGCTCTCCCAGGACATGGCGCAGGCCACCTCCAGCCCGGAGATGATCAAGCGGACCCGTGCGCTGGCCTCGTTCTCCTCCGCCAAGGAGTACGCGTCCATCCAGCGCGCCATGATCGCCGCCGCGCTCCCGCCGACCAACACGTCCTCCGGCAAGCTGGAGGAGAACGACCGGCTCTACGCCTACTCGGCGTACCGGAACTACGACCAGTCGATGGTGACCTTCGGCCTGGTCTACCAGGGCAAGGCCGAGGAGCTGCTGCAGCCGCTGGGCGAGGGCAACGCGGAGATCTCCTCCGCGAACAGCTACGCCGGCCGTGTGCTGAAGAACCCGGGCCAGTTCGCCAAGGAGAAGGACCGGTCGTGGCGCGACTGGTACGACTCGGCCGAAGTCAAGATCCAGACGATGAAGCGGATCGAGCTCCAGCTCCTGGAGGAGATGGAGCAGAAGGCCCGCGAGCTCAAGAACGAGGCCCAGCGCGACGCCCTCATCAACGGTGCGCTGATCCTCCTGGTCCTCGGTGTGTCGCTGGTCGGCGCGTTCATCATGGCCCGGTCCATGATCCGCTCGCTGCGCCGGCTGCAGGACACCGCCACCCGGGTCGCCCAGGACCGGCTGCCCGAGCTCGTCAAGCAGCTGTCCGAGTCGGACCCGCAGGACGTGGACACCTCCGTGGAGTCCGTCGGCCTCCACTCCCGCGACGAGATCGGCCAGGTGGCCGCGGCCTTCGACGACGTGCACCGCGAGGCCGTCCGCCTCGCCGCCGAGCAGGCCCTCCTCCGGGGCAACGTCAACGCGATGTTCACCAACCTCTCGCGGCGTTCCCAGGGCCTCATCCAGCGCCAGCTGTCGCTGATCTCCGAGCTGGAGTCCCGCGAGGCCGACCCGGACCAGCTGTCCTCGCTGTTCAAGCTCGACCACCTCGCGACCCGTATGCGCCGGAACGGCGAGAACCTCCTCGTCCTCGCGGGCGAGGAGCCCGGCCGCCGGTGGACCCGCCCGGTCCCGCTGGTCGACGTGCTCCGCGCCGCCGCCTCCGAGGTGGAGCAGTACGAGCGCATCGAACTGGCCTCGGTCCCCTCGACCGAGGTCGCGGGCCGCGTGGTCAACGACCTCGTGCACCTGCTCGCCGAGCTGCTGGAGAACGCCACCTCGTTCTCCTCCCCGCAGACCAAGGTCAAGGTCACCGGTCACGCCCTGCCGGACGGCCGGGTGCTGGTCGAGATCCACGACACCGGCATCGGCCTGTCCCCCGAGGACCTGGCCGCGATCAACGAGCGGCTCGCCGCCCCGCCGACCGTGGACGTCTCGGTCTCCCGCCGCATGGGTCTGTTCGTGGTCGGCCGCCTGTCCCTGCGACACGGCATCCGGATCCAGCTGCGTCCCTCCGACTCCGGCGGTACGACGGCCCTCGTCATGCTTCCCGTGGACGTCGCCCAGGGCGGGCGCAAGCCCGCGCCCGGCGGCCAGGCCGGCGCCCAGGGTGCCCCCGGTATGCCGCAGGGCGGTCCGGCCGGCCAGGGCCAGGTGCCCGGCGGTCCGGCCCGGCCCCCGGTCGGCGGTGCCCCGCAGCGCGGCCAGGTGCCCGGCGGTCCGCAGCGCGCGGCGCTGCCCGGACGCGACGGCCAGCCGCAGGGCGGGCCCGGCGGTCCGGGGCAGAACGCCTTCGGCGCCGGCGGTCCGCTGCCGGGCCGCGGTCCGGGTGCGCCCGGCGGCCAGCCCGGCCAGCCCGGCCAGCAGCAGAACCCGCAGGGACAGCCCGGTCAGAACCCGTTCGGCGGCCAGAACCAGGGCGGCCAGAACCCGTTCGGCGGACCCGGCAACCAGGGCGGTCAGGGACGCGGCGGCTTCGGCGGCGGCGCCCCGGTCGGCGGCCCGCCGTCCCGTCCGGTCCCGGCGCAGTCCGCCAACCCCGGTCAGGGCGGGTTCCCGCAGCAGGGCAACGCCTTCGAGCGGCCGCAGCCGGGAGCCCCGGCCCAGCAGGCCCCGCAGCAGCAGAACCCGCAGCAGGGCCCCCCGACCCGCAACCGTCCGCAGCTGCCCCCGCGGGGCGGTGCCCCCGCGGCCGGCCGGCCGGAGCTTCCGGGCACCGGCGCCGGCGCGGTTCCCGGCGGGCTGCCGCAGACCACCGACTGGGGTACCGGTCCGGCCGCCCAGGGCGGCCACGACCTGCCGCGCGGTCATGACGAGCTGAGCGGACCCGGCTCCACCGCCGAGTTCGCCCGACCCGACTTCAACGCCCCGCTCCCGCAGGGCAACAGCACCACCGGCCAGTTCGCCCGGCCCGACCTCGGGCAGGGCAACGGCAGCACCGGCCAGTTCGAGCGGCCCGATGTCCGCGGGTCCGCGGACCCGTCCGGCACCGGCCAGTTCGCCCGGCCGGACTTCCAGGCCCCGCGGCCGGCCGGCGGCCCGGGCGTCGGCTCGTACCCGGCCCCGGCCCCGCAGGCTCCCCACGCGCCCGCGCCGGCCCCCCGTGCCGAGGCTCCGCAGCTGCCGCAGGCCCACCAGCCGGAGGCGCTGCCGCCGGCCCCGGGCCACGGCGACACCCGCAGCCCGATCTTCGACACCCTGGAGTCGAACTGGTTCCGCCAGGAGGGCGGCGAGCAGCCGGCCCCCGGGCCGGACCTGCCCGCCACCCGGCAGCCGCAGCAGGCTCCGGACCGGCTGCCGGCCCAGCCGCAGCAGGCCCTTCCGCAGCGCGGCCAGGAGCGGGCGGCGGACTCCGGTCCGGCGACCGGTGCCACGCCCACGGTGAGCTGGCGCTCCTCCCCGAACGACGAACTGATGCGGCAGGCCGAGCGGGTGCGCCAGCCGGCCGCCGGCGGGATCACCACCTCGGGTCTGCCCCGCCGGGTGCCCCGTGCGAACCTGGTGGCCGGTACCGCCCAGCAGCAGGCCGACGCACAGGCGGGACCGCAGGTCTCCCGTGCGCCGGACGATGTCCGCGGTCGCCTCACCAATCTCCGACGCGGTATCCAGCAGGGTCGTCAAGCCGGCAACAACGGTCCGGCGACCGGCAATTACCACATCGATCCCACCTACCAGCAGGAGCGATAGTTGAGTTCGATGAGCCAGGCGGCACAGAACCTGAACTGGTTGATCACCAACTTCGTGGACAACACCCCCGGGGTGTCCCACACGGTGGTGGTCTCCGCCGACGGTCTCCTCCTCGCGATGTCCGAAGGTTTCCCGCGTGACCGCGCCGACCAGCTGGCGGCCGTGGCCTCCGGACTGACTTCGCTGACCGCGGGTGCCTCCCGGATCTTCGAGGGCGGGGCCGTCAACCAGACCGTGGTGGAGATGGACCGGGGATTCCTGTTCCTGATGTCCGTCTCCGACGGTTCCTCGCTGGCCGTACTGGCGCACCCCGAGTGCGACATCGGCCTCGTGGGCTACGAGATGGCCCTCCTGGTGGACCGGGCCGGCAGCGTCCTCACCCCGGACCTGCGCGCCGAGCTCCAGGGCAGCCTTCTCATCTGACCGCCAATCTCCCGGCCGGACGGTACTGCCGGCCGGGAGTCCGGGGCCGCCGGCCGGCCCCGGGATCCAGTACCACCGTCAGGCCGTCATCCCGTCCCCCCACCGGCCACCGTCAGACGGCACGCTGACCACTGCTGTCGAGCCCGGAGGATTCATGACCCCGCCCCCCGCCTTCCCCGATGCGTACGGTGACAACTCGTACCACTCGGAAGGCGACCAGCCGCTGGTCCGCCCTTACGCCATGACCGGCGGCCGGACCCGGCCCCGCTACCAGCTCGCCATCGAGGCGCTGGTCAGCACCACGGCCGACCCGATGCACCTTTCGGGCCTGCTGCCCGAGCACCAGCGGATCTGCACGCTGTGCCGCGAGGTCAAGTCGGTGGCCGAGGTGTCCGCCCTGCTCTCGATGCCGCTCGGTGTGGCCCGGATCCTCGTGGCCGACCTGGCCGAGGCCGGCATGGTGGCCATTCACCAGCCGGGCAATGGAGAGGCCGGCGGCACGCCGGACGTGACGCTGCTCGAAAGGGTGCTCAGTGGACTTCGCAAGCTCTAACGGCGGCGGGACCGCCCGCTCCACCACCTCCGCGAAGATCGTGGTGGCGGGCGGCTTCGGCGTGGGCAAGACCACGTTCGTCGGCGCGGTCTCCGAGATCAACCCGCTGCG
>NZ_JBVIRI010000034.1:0-29244 GCF_055576225.1 Streptomyces sp. NPDC033845
TGCTCGAACAGCTCAGCCGCCTGCATCCGCACGGTCTCACGGCGCTGACGTCCCACCGCGGTCAGCCCGCCCCCATCCGCATATCTCACACACCATGGGATACAGCCACTGAGCCAAGCCCCTCAGCCACTTCGCAACGAATCACCCTGACGAGCTGAGGTCAGTAATGCCGCTGAGCACGGCAATGACGTCGTGGAGGTGCCGTCGCGGGCCACGTTCAACCGGCTCTTCGCGAAGCTGTCCGGCGGCGTCCACGTGACCGGCTCCGCCCGCACCCGCCGGTCCCTCGCCGACCAGCCCAACGGCCCGTTCCGCTACGAGCAGGCCGCGGCGCCCGGCGAGCTGATGCAGATCGACTCCACCCCGCTGGACGTGCTGGTCCGGCTCAGCGTGCGGACCTGCTGGGCGGATGCGGGAGTGCAGCGGTGCCCGGTGTCCCAGCAGTCACCCCGGTGGACCCGGACGGCAGGCTTACCCTGGGCTATGCCCCGCTCCACCAGCCACTCCGGCGGCGGCCGCCGCCGCGATTCCCCCTCGACCTGCCGCTCCGCGGCCGCCAAAGCCTGTTCGACGCGGTGCAGCTCCCCGCGGAGGTAGGTGGCGGGGACCTGGAGCCGGGGGTCGTCCGGGGGCAGTACGGACACGTCGGTCAGTCCCTGGACCCCTGGAGCAGACGGCGGCACGCCGTGCACGGCGTGGAACGGCGCCGCACTCACCTCTCGAGTGCGGCGCCGTTCTTCATCCGACAACGTTAACTCGGGCTTTGCCCGACCCGTCCGAGCCATGGACCAGGCCTACGTATCGAGACAGGTTCCCGACTCAGAAGGCTAGGGCGGGGTCAGGGTGCCGGGCAGACCTGGCCGGGAGCTCCGTTCCACTTGATGATCGCGCTGTGGGCCACGGAAGGGAATGCGGTTGTGGCGCCGGGAGAGTTGGAGCCGCCTCCGCCTCCAGCGCCGCCGGAGCTGTGGGAACCGGCCCCGCCGCCGCCTCCGTAGTAACCGCCGCCTCCGCCGCCGCCACCGTCGGAGTCCTGGGCGCCATTGCCGCCCTGGCCGAGGAGGCCCGGCTTGCCATTGTCGCCCGTCTGACCGCTGGTGCCTCCGGCGCCACCTGCGGTGGTGGTGCCTGCTTCGCCTCCGCCGGCGCCGCCGACGCTATTGCTTCCGCGGGCACCTGCTGTGCCGCCTGCTCCTCCGGGGGAGCCGAGCAGGGATGCGCCGCCGCCTCCGCCTCCGCCTCCCGCGACGAGTACCCGTGAGGACAAGTCGCTTGAGGTGCGGATGTCGGTGGCTCCCCCACCTCCACCGCCTCCGTCGACGTAGAAGACTCCATAGGAGGGGCCGCCATTGCCTCCGCCGTTGAAGCCGCCCTGCCCGATGGCTCCGAGACCGTCGTAGCCGTGCTGGCCGTTTCCGCCGACGTATGCGTAGAGAGTGCGTCCGTTGGGATCGAAGGTGCTGGTGGGGATGTCGGCCGTCACCATGGCGCCTGCCCCTCCAGCCCTGCCGCCGATGCCAGTTCCGTCCCCGCCGGCGCCGCCCACTACCTGGACGTTGAGGGTGTCGACGCCGGCCGGGATCTGAAGCTGGTAGGCGCCCTGACGGGTCGCCGTCCAGGTGAAGGCGGCAACGTTGCCGTTCAGCGTGCAGGTCAGTGTTGCCTCGGCATTGGCATCCTCCAGTTCGGACAAGGAGGGTGTGCGCGGCGGTGTAGTGACAGTCCCTACAGCAGAGCCGATGATGTTGTCCCGACCTGCTGTATTGATGTCGTTGCCGGCCACCTGGTTGTTATTGCCGACGATGACAGGCGGCAGCGGGTCACCTACGGCGTAGGCAGGGCCAGGGGAACACATCAGAAGCGCGATCGCAGTCAGCGCGCATCGGGAGAGTCGGCGATTCATGGAGTCTCCGAGAAGAGGACGGTGTGGAGTACTAGAGTCAACCGACAAGATCGATTCCCGCCTCGGCCGACACGCTCCCGCGAGCGCCGGTTGAATCGTTCGGCTCCACCTCCGCTGCCACGACTCGTCCGTCAGCGACAGGAGATCACCGGGTCCCATCACCTGGCCCGGGATCTCCCCGCCGACCCGCACACGGCTGCCGTCCTGTCCGTCGGGCGGGCAGACGATCACGGGAGCTGAGGTCAGGGGCCCGGGAGCGGGACTGGAGGGGGTGGGGCGGGCGGGGTGGATGGTGAAGGCCTGGTCGGCGCCGGTGATGGCCAGGAGGCGGATGAACTACCGGTTGGATGCGGCCAGGACAGGTGCCGACCGGCGGCTTCGGCGTCGATCCGGGCGGCCAAGAGGACCTTGAGCCCGCTGGAGTCGCGGAACACCATCTGCTCCAGGTCCACCACGATCTCTCCCGTGCCGGCGGCCAGGGCGGCCTCGGCGGCGGCGCGGAATTCGTCGGCGCGGGTGGTGTCCGTCTCGCCCCAGGGAGGTATCACGGTGCGCAGCCGGCCCGTTTCGATGTCGGTCCGCCCGCTGCTGCCGTGGTCGCCGCTGTCCTGCGTCATCTCGGCCTCTTGTCCCTTCCCGGCTGGTCACAGCCTCGCGTGCAGATCCCCTGTCCAGAATGCGAAGGGTGGGCGGGAGCGTGTAGGGCGTGAACCCGCCGCCCGCCGGACCCCTCCGTGCCGCCCCGTGCCGGTGCCGGGGCGGCGAGTGTCAACGCGGGGCGGGGGTGATCGTGACCTGCCGGGCTGCGCGGCGTTACCGCGGTGGCCGCTCTCGGCGGGTTCCACGCTTCGCCGGGAGCGGCTTGGTCGGCCCGCGGTGGGCCCTTGGCCGGACACCCGCCGCTGGCCCCGCCTCCCAGTCTTGGGCCGGGCTGCGCGTCGAACCGGTACTCGCCCCGCCCCCTGTACCTGAGAGCCGACTGGTCCTCTGGCCAGGCGCTATCTGCGATCCCGGTGGTATCCGACCACCTGTCGGTGAGGATGAGGGGCGCCGCTCAGGCGGTGGACAGGGGGAGACGGATGGGCGTCATCGGCGAGAGTCTCGACCGGGCCGGGCAGCAGGCGTTCACCCGGCCGATCCCGAAATCCGCCGGCGCCCGCGTGCGCTACCTGGTCAAGCAGCACGCCGGCTCTACCCGGCAGGTGGCCGCGCTGCTCGGCATCTCCCAGCGCACGATGGAGCGGTACGTGAAGGACCAGATCCGCACCCCGAAGCCGGAGCTGGGGAGCGGATGGAACGGGAGGTCCGCCGCCGGTGGCAGACCCATGTCCGCAAGCGGGCCCGTCCGCGGGCGGCCGGGCAGTCCGGGCTGGTGATCGAGACCCGGGCGCGGTTCGGGTTCACCGCGGCGCCGGGGTCGACGGACGACGGGCGGATGCGGCGGATCACCCAGCACCTCCCGCCGGAGCATGCGGGCCGGCTGCTGTCCTCCCAAGGCGCCGACGCCTCGGAGGCGGACCTCCGGCGGATCGCCGCCGAGGGCCTGCAAGAGGTCTACTTCCGCGACGGCGGCCGCCGGGCGGACGACCTGGTGGTGGAGTTCACCGACATCGACTACCTGGAGATCGGCCTCTGACGGCCGGCCCCCTGGGGGGAACCTGAGGGGGAAGCTGCGGGGGAACCTGGGGGGGAAACTGGAGGGGAAGCTGAGGGGGAAGCGACTTCGGGGACCGCTAGGCATCGTCCCTGCTCACCCCCCCCTATTCCTGCCGGTGAGTTTCCAGACATATAGGTAGGAGGGTGGTAGCGGTGGGGTTGCAGGGGGTTGCGGTGAGCCGGGGTTCGGCTGGAAACCGTGGTGGTCTTGGGGAGGCCGGTCGTTGGCGTGGCGTGAGGTGTTGATCACGGTGCGGGAGGAGGTCGGGTGCGGGCTGGGGTGTGGTGGCGGCGGGTCTGCTGGCCGGGTGCGGCTGCGGGTCGTCGGACGGGAAGCCGGAGGCGGACCCGTCCACGTCGGCACCGGTGGCGTCTTCGCCGGTCCCCTCCCGGGGCGACCCGCAGGCGGCCGAGAAGGGGGCCGTGATGGCCGCGTACCGGGCGTTGACGGCGGCGGAGGAGCGTTTGCACACGGCGTTGACGGATATCCAGTCCACGCTGTTCTGGTACCAGCAGAAGAAGCTCCGCACGCGCGGCACGGTCACCCGCACCCCGGTGGCATCGGTGAAGGCCGGATCGGACCCGCTGGAGGCCACGGTGGTGGACTGCGCGGACTCCACCGCCTACGAGACCCTGCGCGCAGACGGCACGACCGTCCCCTACTCCGGCTCCCGCCGGCACGTGGTCACGATGACCGCGGCCCAGGGCAAGGACGGCGCCTGGCAGTTCCTGACATCGGACATCGACCGGGACCGCACATGCTGACCACCACCCGGGTGGCGGCCGCGGCCGGGATCGGCGCGCTGCTCCTGGCCGTGCTCCAGGTCCCGGCGGCCGCCGACGGTCCGGGCGGCGGGGTGGTCTGCCCGCCCAAGGTCCTCAACTGCGATATCGACGCCAAGGACCCGGGCGTCCCCGCCCCCGGCAAGCCCGTCAAGAACCCTGGGAAGCCCGGTGGCGGCCAGCCGGTGGAGTGCCGGATCGGCGGGGAGCCGGTGCCGTGCTCGACCCCGGAGATGGGGAAGTTCAACCCGGCTGACGAGTGCTACCGGCGCCCCTACGACGGCACCCTCCCACCCGCCTTCGGCACTGGCGCCCCGGACGGCTGGGAGGTGGGGGATCCGGGCGGCCGGCTGTACCTGGTGACCTGCCCCAGCGGCGGCGACGTCCAGGGCGGCGTCCGCTGGTCACCTACCGGCCCCCAGGACGGTGGGGTGGACGTCCAAGCCCTCGCCCGCCAAGCGGTCGAGCGGCTGCGCCTGGAGGCCCCGGACATCGGTATTGCACCCCGGCCGGAGGGCTTGGGGACGGTCGGCGTGCCGGTCTACATGTGGAACAAGCCCGGTCCCACCCGGACGGGCCCGGCGACCGCGTCCGCCTCCGCCGGGTCGGTCACCGTGACCGCGACCGCGACGGTCCGCCATGTGGTGTGGTCTATGGGCGACGGCGCCACCATCGTCTGCACCCGCCCCGGCACCCCGTACCGGGAGGCGTTCGGGCTGGAGATGTCACCGGACTGCGGCCACAAGTACACCCGCACCAGCGGCCACTCACCGGGCCGCCGCTTCCCGGTCACCGCCACGACGACGTGGGACGTGGAGTGGGCCGGCGCCGGTCAGACCGGCACGGTCACCACCACCCGGCAGTCCGCCACAAGCCTGGCCATCAGCGAGATCCAGACCGTGTACGTGCCCTGACCTGCACTGGGGAGTTTCCCGGTGAGGCCCTGGCGGTGAACTCACCAGCCATCGGTGAGTTTCGCCGACGAAACGCACCGTCCGCCGGTGAGTGGCCGGGCGGAACTCACCGGCCGCCGGTGAGTGCGCGGGGCGGAACTCACCGGCTGCCGGTGAGTTCACCGGCCCCGTGCTCAGGCGGTCCCGGGGTTGGGGGTCCAGACGGCGGGGCCGCCCCCGCGCCACTCGATCAACGACCCCTTGGTGAGGTCGACGTCGTCGGGGTCCAGGCCGGCCCGGCGCAGGAACTCCAGCAGATCACCGGGACCCATGGCCCGGCCGAGGATCTCTCCGTCCACCCGCACACGGCGGCCGCCCTGGGCGTCGGGCGGGTAGACGATCACAGGCAGGCCGGCGGGGTCCATGCCTCCACCGTGCCGGTACCGGGTCATTCGAGCACGCCCAGTGCGGTGTCCGGGCGGCAGTGGATGCAGGCGGGCACACTCTCGGCCAGGGCGCGGCGGGCGATGTCCGGGCTGGCCGGGGTGCCGTGCTTCTTGGCATCCCAGCACCCTCCGGCGTGGACCCAGGCGGGAGGCCTGCCCTGGCCGATGCCGCGCTCGATCAGGTACGCGGGCGGCTCCGGAGGCGGCGGGCGCCGGGCGGCGGCGTCCTCCTGGTCCTGGGCGGCGGCCAGGACCTGCTCGGCGCGGCCGAGCTCGCCCCGCAGGTAGATGACCAGGGTGCGCAGACGCGGCACGTCAGGTGGCAGGACGGACACCGCGCTCAGGCCCCCGACGAAGGCCGGCACCGGGAACACAGCGGGTTGGCCGGGTCCCCGTAGCGCGCGCATTCCGTGCCGCACCGGGCGCACGGTCCGGCCTGCGAGCGTGCCCACGCGGTGGGATTGCTGGGACCGGCAGGTGTCTCGGCGGCCCGCACGGTGATGTTCTCGGCCGGGGTGGGGGTGGTCATGCGGCTGCCCTCCGGGGTGCGGCGGGGGCGGTGCGGGCGGCACGGTGCAGGTCGGCGCGGCCGCCCCCGCCGGGGCCGGTCCAGTACGGGTGTGTGTGCAGGCGCAGCGACAGGGCGATCAGCTGCCGCCGCGCCGTGGTGGTGCCGGCCGGGCCGCAGGCGGCGAGGTCGGCGTAGGCGGACTGCCAGGCCCGCTCCAGGGTGAGGAGGTCGGGCGGGAAGCGGAGTGGTGCTCTCACACCCCAAGGGAAACACGTGTTCGATTTCCAAGGGAAGTCTGGATGCCCCGTCCGGGCCTCGGCCGGGCGCCGGATCCGGGCTCCGGGTGCGAGGCTGGGAGAGGGGCTCACCGTGGGAGGTTCTCGGATGCGGCCCATCTGGTCCGGTGCGATCTCGTTCGGCCTGGTCACCATTTTGATCAAGGTCTACCCGGCGACGGAGTCCCACGCGGTGGCCTTCCGCCAGGTCCATCTCGCGGACGGGGGCCGGATCCGGTATCGGAAGACCTGCGAGCTGGACGGCCAGGTCCTGGAGGCGGGAGAGATCGGCCGGGGCTACGAGACCGCGACCGGCACCCTGCTCCCGGTGACGGACCAGGACCTGGACGGGCTGCCGCTGCCGACGGCGAAGGCGATCGAGATCGTCGGGTTCGTGCCGGCGGCGAGCATCGACCCGATCCAGATCGGCGCCTCCTACTACCTGGCCGCCGAAGGCGTCGCGGCCAAGCCGTACGAGCTCTTGCGCCAGGCGTTGGAGCGCAGCAGCAGGGTGGCGGTGGCGAAGTTCGCGATGCGTGACCGCGAGCGCCTGGGCCTCCTGCGTACTGGCGCAGGTCACTTGTTCCGACTGTGCGGTATGCCCGGGGATCTGGTATCAGCTGCGCGCTCTGCGACGTAGTCCAACCAGTCCCTCTTCGCATAACGAACCCACCGCACGGCTGTGTTGATGTGCATGCCGAACAGGTCTGCGATCACTGACGCTGGCAAATCGAGCGCCTGCGCCAGCCGGGCGGTGTTGCGAGCACGCCTGACTTGAATCCCGTACCTATTTAGACTTGCAACGTAAGACGTAGAGTTGGCGGGATGCCCAGGAATCAATCCTGGGAACAGATGGTGCTTACTCACAGTGCGGCCAATCGATGAACTACGCAGATCCGAGTGAGCAAGCTCAGCCATCAAATCTGCCAGCCGAGATGGCAGCAAGAGGGGTTTCCCTCCCAGCTTCAAATAGGTCCCATCTGCTTCCCTCCACACGTCATCCACCGACAGAGACAGCACATTCTTAATTGGGACACCGAACAACAGAACGAGAGTGCCTACGACTCGAATGTTGATCGGAATCTCGACGTCATTCAGACAGCGCCGTAAGTGTTCAGCGTATTCCATATCACCCAAGAAGCCAGTAGGCTGCCTCTGAGGCATGGTCGGAATTTCAAGTTGGTCGATCAACCTTCGACTGACCGCCCACCCAACGAAGTAACGCACCTGGTACGCCGATGTACGCCCATCGCTAAAATGCAGCCAGTCGTCAAGGTCACCTTGCCTCAATTCCTCAAACGGCAGGTTTCGTTCATCGAGCCATTTAAGGAACCGGAAATGGCACACCTGGACATCACCGTGGTGCGCGCGGTCGAGCGGACCCGCCCCGTCCAGGTCGACCGCGGACAGGCCCAACGGCTGGGCATCGCCACCGGCTCGCTCGCCACACTGATCCAGCGGACCTACTACGACCCGGACGGCCGGCCGGTGGAGACCGCCGACATCCTCGTCCCCGCCGACCGGTGGGACATCGACTACGACATCACCCTCGACCGCAGCTGACCGAGCCGCCTGAACAGAGCCAGCCCGACCTCTCCCTCAGGACCTGGCGTTGTTCCGGGTGCGTCCATCCCTGAGCGGTCGCCGCAGGTCAGGTCTCGTACTTTCTGCGGCACGAGAAGTGTTCGGGCAGCCCTTCGGGACCAGGAAGGCTTGCGGGCTGGCCGCAGCCGAAGCGGCAGAGCGGGATCGTGAAACCCGCTGACTGGGCCGGAACACTGGCGGCCTCGGCTTCCGGTGGACGGGACTCAAGGACGATCGCGCGGCTGCCACGTCTCGGCTTCGGTTCGGCCCGCATCTCCGAGGCGGGCCGATCCTCGGTGCACCTGTCGCGCCGGTCCCCCTGTCGTACGGGTGCCTGGCGCTGTTCGCCCTCCGGGGCGGACCCGTTGGCCTCCAGATAGCGCTGCCATTGCTGTGCGGGGAGCCAACCGTGGTGGCCGTTCCGCTGGAACGAGATTCGTTCGCCGGCCGCAGCTTCCACGATGAACCGGGTGAGGGTCAGGCCGCCCTCCCTAGTCTGGGCACTCGACAGGTGGGCCGGCATGAGGACACGGTGCCAGCCCCCGCAGTACCCGGCGTCGGTGGGATTGTCCGGGTCGTAGGGCTTGTCCGGGCACCGGGTGAGCGGGCCGCTCTGGTTGCACCGGCCCTCCTCCAGGACGAAGTTGCCGTCCTGGACCGCGATGGGGTTCCTCTGCACGCGGATAACGGAGGCAGGCAGGTTGGGCGTGCGGACGTAGGGGACGGTGCCGATGCTCGCATGGTCGGGGTCGGCGAAATCCCATACCGACCGGATACCGCCCTGGCGCCGGAACCGCTCCCGCGCCCGCATGCCACGGGCCGTCTGGGGGCTCAGCTGCGGCTCGTAGCCAAGGACGATGCCGTTGGCGCCGTCGATACGCACATCGAGGCGCGCGTGCCCGTCAGCCGCCCGCGACTCGATGTCGGCGTGGAAGCCGTGGTCTTCGGAGTCCTTCGCGACGCGTTCCTTGCGGGCCAGGTGTTCGTCGGACTCGTGGCTGATGGGCTTGTCTCCGGGTCTGCGGTAGTGCGAGGCCAGCCATACGCCATCACGCTGGACGAGGTACATGGGCACGCGCCGGCCCCGGAGGTCTCGGCAGTCCGGGCAGATGAGCCCGCGCTTCTCGACGGGGACACGCCCTCGCATACGCAGCAGCACGTCCAGGAGGTCTCGGCCGTGCGGGACGCCGAGGTCGGCGCGGTCCAGGTCGAGATTGCGGCCAGCCGGTTCGTAGAAGACGGGGTTACGGAAGAGGTCTTCGTCGTTGTCGATCTGAAGGTCATCGTCCACTGATGCTCCCCGCAGCCGCTACGAGTAGAACTCACAACGCTACGGGGAAGGTCTGACAATCGGGGCTGGACCGTGGAACGCACAGCGGGGCACCAGCAGCCCCATCGCCCCAGCAAGGGCCAATACCCCGCCCCCGCACACCTGGCCGGCTTTTCTGGGCGCTGCGCCCAGTCCCAGCCTGCTGTTCAGTCATTGGTGTGCAGGTGGCTTTGGCGGGTGGTAACCAGCGTGCGCCAGGTGGCACGAACGTCCTCTTCGCTGCGGTTCCAGCGGGTGGTCGACGGCGTGGGGAGGGGCAGGTCCGCCATGAAGTGGGCGATGTCGGTGAAGTAGGCGTAGTCCCCGGAGGCGGTGAGGTCTTGGAGCCGGTCGATGGTGGCGGCCGTGCCCGGGGTGTCGCTGCGGACGGCGTGGTGGAAGGCGAGGGCGAGTTCCACGAAGCGGTGGAGGAAGGGGAGCCCCACGGCGGCGATGTCGGCGTGCAGGGTGGTGGCTCGGTCGGTGACTCCGGGGGTGCCCGCATCCTTGATGAGGGCGACGGTGTGGGCGAGGAGGGTGGTGGAGCGCTGGTCGAGCCCGTCGAGGAGCTGGTGGCCCAGGGCGAGTTCTTCGCCGGCCCGTACGGGGTCGGCGAAGGAGACAAGGTGGCGGCTGCGGCGGTGTCGCCGTGGGACCAGTGGATGTCGCCCAGCACCCGGTGGTGGCGGCCCTTCCAGCCGAGGCCGGGGACGGCGGCCAGGGCGGTGGGGAAGTCTCCGGCGAGGCGGGCGAGGCTGGCCAGGCCGGGCCGGGCCCGCACCGCGAGGCGGCCTCCGGCATCGGCGACCTGCCGCATCCCCTCCCGGGCGGCCGGCCCTTCACCGAGGTCCTTGTGGGCCTTGGCCCGGTAGTACAGAGCCATATCGGCCAGTTCGGGAGGCAGCAGACCGGTCGCCAGGACAGCGGTCAGGCGCTGCTCGGTGCGCCGGCGGTGCTCGTGCTGGCGGCGGGCGATCGCGGTGAGGAGCTCGGCCATCGCGTCGGCGGGGGTGTCGGGGGCCTCCTCGGCACCGGTGGGGAGGGTGAGGGGTTCCCAGACGGAGTCGCCGGTGTAGGCGTGGGCGGCCTCGATGAGCCAGCCCAGCTCGGTCAGCCGGTGCTCGCGGGCCAGGCGCAGGCCCTGGCGCAGGCAGGCCACCAGGAGGAGCCGGCCCGGGACGGTGGCGGCGGTGGCCGTCCACTGGCGGCCGAGGGCGGCCAGGGCGCGGGTGGCGGCGTGGTGCCAGTCGGTGTTCGTCCAGCGGTCGTCGCTGTGGTCGTCGTCGCGCAGCGCGGTGCGGATGGCGCGGTGCAGGTGGTAGGGCCACAGGGCGTAGGGGTTCTCGGTGACCAGGGGGCGTTCGATGAGGCGGCGGGCGGGGGCCTGGTGGGTGAGGCCGGCGGTGTGGGTGGCGAGGTCGAGGTCGAAGGCGTCCAGGAGGCTGACGCTGCGCAGGAGGTTGCGCTCGTCGGGGGTGAGGTCGGACAGGGTGCGGGCGAGGAGGGCGGGGAAGCTGCAGTCGAAGTCGGTGGCGGTGGGGGTGCGGCCGGTGCGGCGGATCTCCAGGAAGCGGCCGACGGCGAGGTCGAGGTGGAGGGGCAGGCCGTGGGAGCGGCTGGTGATCGCGCTCCGGATGTCCGGGCTGATCAGGGGCTGGCCGTCGTGGGTGAGGCGGCGGGCGAGGTGGGCATCGCAGTCCTCGGGTGACAGGTCGCCGACCAGGTGCTGGCGGCCGGCCGGACCGCCGGTGCGGGGCGTGGGGAGGGTGTGGGCGGTGCCGGTGGTGAGGCCGGGCCAGGCGGCCGGCCCGGTCCAGTCGAGCTGGCCGTGGAGGGCGGGGTCGGCCCAGGGCAGGCGGGTGCGTCCGGCGATGACGAACAGGACGTTGGGCATGAGCCAGACCAGGCGCTGCAGGAGGCGTTCGGTCTCCCGGTGGCGGTCGTCGGTGTCCTCGAAGGTGTCCAGTAGCACTACCGGGGTCAGGGCCGCCTTCGCCGGGAGCCGGCTGAGGTCGAAGGCGAGCAGGTGCGGGTAGTAGGAGAGGGCTTCCAGGTCGGGGGTGGCTTCCAGCAGGGCGGCGGTGCGGGCGGCGCCGGCCAGAGCCTTCGCGGTCTCCTTGCGCTCGCGCAGGGCGGTGACCAGGGCGGAGGTGAGCTGGCCGGCTGCGGAGCCGACCAGGCCGGGCAGCGCCAGGGCTGCGGCCGCCTCTCCTACCGCGGCCTGGATCTGCTGGGGCAGCATGCCGGCGAAGCGCCCCGCCAGGTTGGTGCGGCGGATGTACTCGTCGAGCGGCTCACCGGGGTGGGTGTGCTCCCAGTAGTGGCGCAGCGCCACGTCGAAGGAGGGCAGCGGGCGGCCCAGGGCGCCGGCCAGGGCGAGGCGGATCGTGAGGATGACCCGTTCGACGTCGGATCCGGTGGAGGCGGAGCGGGCCAGGTCGATCCGGATGGGCAGCAGGCGGGCGCTCCAGGTTGGGGCACCCCACTGCTCGGGACGCTCGGCGGTACCCAGTGCGGCCTCGATCTTGCGGAGCAGGATGGACTTGCCGACGCCTCCCACTCCGTGGAAGACGATCACGTTGGTGCGGGGGGCTTCGAGGTCTTCCACGTCGAAAGCCGGGTCGGCGGTGCGGCGCAGGTGCTCCTCCAGCGCGGTGGCCACCAGGGTCCACTGGTGCTGGCGGTCGGTGAACGCCTCCACGGCGTCGAAGCCGGCCGGGTTGTTCGAGCTGAACAGCGCACGCAGGTCGGCCATGGTCCCCCCCAATGGTGATCGTCTGAACCCCAACCTAGTGCCGCTTCAGGCAGCGTTCACCCCGGGACGGGCGGGCCGAACGCGGTCTGGCAGGCAGTGATCGAGGAGCGGCTTCTACCGGCGGCGCAGAGACCCGGGACCGCAACGAGTGGACCAGCCACCGGCCGACGAAAGCCGCGGCCCTCCGGCCCGCACGACGGCAAGCCTGCCGTCTTCGAAAGCGATCCGATCACCAGCGGCCAGGAAGAGCGGGCCTGCCAGCTCGAAGGCATACCCGTCGTCGGTTTCGAGGTCCTTGACCAGTACCAACCGCGAGGCCGGCGTGGCTCCGTCAGCTACCAATCGCATGCCGAGATGGTCCCACGCCGCCTGAGAGCACGTCAGTCACCAGAGAAGGCAATCCGCAGATCCCGGTCGGTACGGCACCGTCGGCCCCAGGCCAGCAGCGTCGTCACCACCTCGCGCTCGCCGCTCCCCAGGCGTGCGAGATCCGAACCTTCCAGCTCCCGCACCATGCGGTCCACCGCCTCACCGCGCAGGGTGGTGTCGCCGTACGGATCGATGCGGGCCAGGCTGGGGACGCGATGCCGGCCGAGCCGTTCCACAGCCGCCCAGAACTCGTCCTTGTCGTCGACCATCCGCTCCAGCACCCCTGCCGGCGGCCGAGGGCCGGGCTTCCGCCCGGTCCGGGACACAGAGCCCCCTCGACGCAGTTCGACTACGAGCGTCATCCCTACCCCCTACTCCCCCACCCGCCGGACAGGCCGATTCTGCGTGATCCGGAGGAAGCCGGCCTCACGGTGGCGGCACAAGCGCAGAAGGGGTGCCGCCGGGATTGGACGGGCCGATCGGCTGCGGCCGACAATGATCCTTTGCTGGGCTTTCCCCGACGAAGGACTCATCTCGTGACCCTCTCCCCCGATTCCCCCGATTCCCCTGATTCCGTCGATTCCGTCGAACCCTCCGATGCGGCTTCCCTCGAACCCTCCGGTGCGGCCGACGTCGAGGACGCCGCCGACACCGTCGCCAAGGTCGCCTTCTGGTATACCGAGGCGATCATGGCCGAGCGCAACGACCCCGACTCCGAACCCGGGCGTCTGGAGGAGCTGATGGCGCAGCACCGGGAGGTCGTGCAGGACCAGGCGCGCCTGGCGGATGCCACCCCGCAGGAGGCCGCCCAGATCGCCTCCCTCTACGCGGCCCGGCTGGAGTCCCTGGAGCCCGGCCCCCAGTAGAAGGTGTCCGCGCGGGCCGCGGGCAGCGCCGCCCGCACTGCCGGGCCCGGCAGCCTGCGCGCCCGCAGGGTTGCGGGCATCAGCGCCCGGGCCAGGAAGGCGATCTGCTCCAGGTCGTGCCGGTAGTGCGGCAGCTCGGCCCGCAGCTGCCGCTGCACCGCCCAGAACCGGGACGCCTCCTGCTCCGTGTAGGGGCGGGCGTGCTCGTCCAGCACGGCCCGCGCCGCACCGAGCAGGCGCGCCCAGGCCCCGGCGGGGGTGCGGGTGTTGCCGTACAGGACGGTGGAGTCCCGACCCCACACCATCACCGAGTCGGCTACTCCAGCTTCCTCGACGGCGGCGACGGTGTCCGCGAGGGCGGCGAAGTGCCGGTCGTGCCCGTCGGCGGTGGTGAACCGGGCCGGGCCCCCGCGGCGGGCGCTGCGGGCGTAGCGGGCGGCGGTTGCCTGGCGGGAGTCGGCGGCCCGGACCGCGAGGACCACCAGCTCCACCCGGTAGCCGGCCTGCCGGTAGAGCATCACGCTGGACAGGAACGCGGCCGGGCTGGAGGGAGTGACCTCGATGGTCACATCCCCGCGCCGCTCGCGCACGTAGGCCTCGGCCATCGCCTGCCAGGCCCGGTAGTCCGCACGGATCCGCTCCCCGGCCGTGCGGGGCTCGTCGTTCAGGAGCTGGCGGTAGTCAGGGTGCATCGCCTTGAACAGGTCGCCGCTGATCGGGGTGGGCCGCCCCCGCAGCGCCCGGCGGACCGCAGGCGTCGTGCTGGTCTTCCCGGAGCCGGGCTGGCCCACCACGTAGACGGCCACCGGGCGTTCCTGGGCGGTGATGCCGGTCAGGAGCGAGGGCACGATCAGCGTGTCGAAGACGAAGCGGTGCTCCTCGGCGGAGAGCCGGTGGTAGTCGGTGCCCGGTGCCTGCCGGCGGGCCTGCGCGGTGCGTCGCACCGGCTCCGCCAGGGCCGCGGCGCGCTCGGCGTCCCGGCGGACCGCCAGCGACCAGTCCTGCGGGAGCCGCGGATCGTGGGCCCGGCGGTCCGCGTCCGCCAGCTGCCGGCGGAACACCCCGGTCTCCGCCGCGCTCCAGGGGCGGGCCCGCTCGGCCAGCAGCACCTCCCACGCCCGTGCCGGGCGCAGCCACCGGCCCGCGGGGGTACGCTCGTAGGAGTACAGGACCTCCCCGGCCCGGCGGACGACGACGACCCGGTCGGCCAGGCCCAGCGCCTCGGTGTCGGCCAGGGCCTGGGGCAGCGCGGCCGCGCAGGCGTCGTGGTTGTCCCAGCCCACGTACCGGGCCCGGCCCTCCTCGGCCAGGCGTAGGTACCGGTCCAGGACGCCCAGCTGCGACACCGCCTCCGGCACCGCCAGCGCCACCACCTCGATCCGGTACCCGGCCTCCCGGTACGCGTCCACCGCCGACCGCCAGCCCGCCGGATCCCCCAATGCCTCCTCCGCCACCACGTCGAAGCGGCCGCTGCGGGCGTGGGCTTCGACCTCGGCCTGCCACCGGTAGGTCTCCGGCCGCACCCGCACCCCGGCCGTGCGCACATCCTCAGCCAGGAACGCGCCGTAACGGGGGTGGGCGGCCTTGTAGGTGTCCCGGTCCACCCGGACCGCTCCACCGCGCCGGGCCAGCGCGGTGTGGACCAGGTCCATCACCGCGGTCTTGCCGCTGCCGGCCTGCCCCGCCACGAACACCACCACCGGGTGCTCCTGCGCCACCGCGGCCGCCGTCAGCCCTGCCACGATCTGCCGGACCGACAACTCGCTGTAC
This sequence comes from Streptomyces sp. NPDC033845, assembly GCF_055576225.1. NCBI lineage: Bacteria > Bacillati > Actinomycetota > Actinomycetes > Kitasatosporales > Streptomycetaceae > Streptomyces > Streptomyces sp. NPDC033845. The sequence continues at coordinate 15,121 of NZ_JBVIRI010000034.1, forward strand.
TCCTCCACTGCGTCTCCTGGCCGTGATCGACAACCTGGGGCGAACTCGGGGCACCCTCCCGCGGGGGGGGGGGGGGGGGGGGGGGGGGGCCCCCCCCCCCGGGGGGGGGGGGGGGGGGGCGCCCCCCCCCCCACCGCCAGGGTGGTTACTGGGCGTCGAGCTTCTGGCGCAGCTGGTCCAGCGTGGGGCCGGCCCCGGTGCCGTCGTTGACGTGCCACAGCGTCCAGCCGTTGATCACGTTCCCGGTGACCGCCTCCGCGGCCTTCGACGGCGACGGGAACGGCGTGGAGTGCCCGTCCACGATGAGCTGCCCCTCAGCCGTCACCACCGCGCGGCCCGACCGGTTCGCGCGGCGCTGGCGGAACGTCAAGACCGTCCCCGGCAGCAGCAGACCGGCCTGCATCAGGCCGGCGAGCGGACCGTGCGGAACCACCGGCGCCGCCGACTCATCGGCCGAACCGCCACCCAGCGACAGGGTGACGTGGATCGTGTCGTCGCCGCTCGCACTGGTGAGGCGGGCGATGACCGAGGGATCGAAGTGAATGCTGAGCGTGGCCACACAGGCCTCCCGTCGACAGGGCATGAAGGCCCGTTCCACTTTCTTTCCCTTCGATCTTATGCGGTGTAAGCAGCTCACGTCTACTTCAACTTTCAGGGATTCAGCGAAACTTGGAGTCCGCTACCAGGAGCACTGGCGTGGCTCGGCAGCAAATCCCCAACGGGCGGGTCAGTAGGCCCGTTGGGGTATGCGCTTTCCGCAGGGCGGCTGCCCACCAGGGACAGGCCTCGACGCCGCCTGCAAAGTAGGCGGGACCAGACCTCAGATGGAACCGGTCTGGGTCTGATGTCGGTCCGAGGCTCTAGGGTCGCCCCATGACAGACGAGACTCTCCAGCTGCGCCAGGAAGACTTCAATCGACGCGCCGGTCAAGCGGTCCTGGGCATGTACCGGGTGGCTGCGGCCGGCGGCGGTGACCCTGGTGAGGCGGTTACGGCACCGTATCGGGAGTTGCTGGATGCCGCGGAGCGGCGCTTCCGGACCGCAGCAGAAGAGGGTGACCTGCAAGGGATGGCCGACGGGTGGAATGAACTGACCGACATTGCGACGCACATGGCGCACGCGAATGCACGGATCGGGACCGCCCTGTTGGCGACCGTGGTGAACACGACCCAGCTCTCACCCGAGGAGGCGATCAACAAGGCGATCAAGCTGGTTGAGTCGTGATAGAGGTAGCCGACATCCCGAGGAGCCCGGAGTCTCCTGCGTGCACCTCTGAGAGTTGGAACCGGCCGAGTCCTCACGACAGCAGCACCTGTCGTGTCGAGCAGCGCCAGTCGAATCTGTCAGGCCTGACTCCTTGATCATGTGCCGGGGCCCGGAACCAGTGCTGGTTCCGGGCCCCGGCACATGATCAAGGAGTCAGGGGTTGAGGTCCAGGACGCGGACCGGTTCACCGTCCCAGCGCTGCGGTACGGTCGTGGCGATGACCGCCCCGTCGGGGCGGTCGGCAGTGGGCTGAGCCGCGTGCCTGCTCTGCGCGGCCGCCCAGGTCTTCTCACGGGCGACGGCGAGGGCGGCGGGCAAGTCCAGGTCCAAGACGGTGATCCCGGGCAGCGCCGCCAAGTGCTCCGCGGTCCCGGGACGGGCCCGGTCGGCCTCCACGAGCGCGCAGGCCGGCGCGTACAGGAACCAGCCGGCCTGGGCGTGGGCGCGGTGGATCAGGCGGGAGGCCAGGACGTTGCCCTGCCCGGCCGCAGCCATCGCTGTCTCGTCCAGGACGATGTGCACGGCATCGCTCACGGGCGCTGCACCTGCGCAAGGCGGCGGTCGAGTTCGTCGTCGAGGGCGGTCTCCTCGGCCGAGGAGGGGGCGTAGCCGTTCCAGGCCTGGAGGGCGGCCCTCGCCTTCTCCGCCTGCTCGGCGCGCTCGGCCGGCGTCAGCATCGTCTCGGCCAGGCGCGCCAGGTACGCGCGCAGCGACAGGCCCTCCTCAGCAGCGATGGCGGCGAGGCGGTCCCGGGCCTCTTCGGGGATTCTCACGTTGGCGTCGGACATCACGGTGCTCCTTCCCATCTTCTTAGGGTACGGGTACGTACCCGTACCCGTACCCTCTGAGTGCTGGCCGGTGGCCGGGTACCTGCCGTGATGATCGTCTCTGCCCGCAGGTTCCGCCCAGAGACCGCCGCGCTAGGGGCGCCGGGGACCTGCGGAACCGTGGTCCTGGGCATCGTCCGGAAGCAGGGCCGGGGGTGGAACCGTGGTGGGAACCATCTGACTTGGTTCGTGGCGGACTTTGAAGTTCATGAGGTGCTCCGTCACCTCCGACTCAGCGTCGCGCGCCAGCAGCCTCTTCCGGGCTTGAGCCCGCCCGTCTCCCTTGTCCCGCTCTCCCGGCGTCGGAAGCACGGGCGAGCGCACCTCCCCGAGCAGCTGGCGATTTCTGTGGAATCCGCCGCTGCGGGATAGGTGGACGGAGCTTCCGCCTCTAGGAGCCGTCCGATGGGTCGTGAAAGCCGATCACGGCTGTGGCCTAGTCTTCGCTGAGCGAAGGGGGTCGCATGTCGCGCTACACAGCCGAAGCAGAGGCGAACATGAAGGGGATCACGTTTCCGACCTGGCACGGAAAGCACTACGTGACCCTGGCCGAGCTGCTGGTTCGCCTCGGCAGCTTCGGCCTGGACCTGACCTGGCGCGTCGAACTTGACGAGCTCGTCGATCCTCGCTGTGCCGAGATAGAGAGAGGGTCCGCCTCGAAGGTGTTCTTCGCCGATCCACACTCGCCCTGGCAACGACCGACGAACGAGAACACGAACGGGCTACTGCGTCAGTACTTCCCGAAGGGAACTGATCTCTCCCGCTGGTCGTCCACGGACCTCGAAGCCGTCGCCATGGCGATCAACAACCGGCCCCGCAAGGTCCTCGGCTGGCGGACGCCGGCCGAAGTCTTCGAAGAGCAGCTACGCTCGCTGCAACAGCCCGGTGTTGCAACGACTGGTTGAACTCGCCCAATATACGAGTGTGCGCTTCACCGAACACCTGAGCATCGAGGGCATCCGCCCCTCGATCGGCAGCGTCGGAGACGCGTATGACAATGCCTTGATGGAGACGATCAACGGTCTCTACAAGGCGGAGTGCATGCGAACCAAGGTCTTCCACGACGGTCCCTGGAGAACGGTCTCTGACGTCGAGTACGCCACCGGCTCGTGGGTCGAGTGGTACAACAACCGCCGGCTGCACGGAAGTCTCGGCATGATCAGCCCCACAGAGTTCGAGGCAGCTCACTACGCTGACACAGAACCACGAGCCGACTGATCACCGGCCAACAAACCACCGGCAGAAAAGTCGGAACGGTTCACCCCACGACACCGAACCCGAGCAGCACAACACGAGCCGGCACAGGTGGCAGCGGCACGGTCGAGGCGTCCCTGGCCGCTGACCACCTGGAACGGCTGGCAGCGCTTCGCCACCACCGACCCCCCGGCCCCACCCCAGCTTGGCGACCCGCCCCGCAGCGTTGAAGAACGCCTCGCCTACCACTCCCGCTTCGTCACCATCCGCACACCCGCCATCGATACCCTCGCCACCCAGGTCCGCACCCTGATGATCCTCGGCCGTCACCAGCAGGCCACCGCACGCCCTTCCCTGATCGTCACCGGGCCCGCCGCAGCCGGGAAAACAACGGCCCTCCTCCACGTCGGCTGGGCCTGCCACCTCGCCCACCAACGCAAAAACCCCGCCCCGCCCGGATCAGCCCACGCTGCGGTACCCGTCGCCTACGTCCTGGTCCCGCCCGGCGCCACCGCGAAAACCCTCATCACCGAGTTCGCCCGCTACCTCGCCATCCCCGTCACCGCGCGCATGACCCAAACCCAGATCACCGACGCCGTCTGCCACACCTACACCACGGCCGGCATCCAACTCGTCCTCGTCGACGAAATCCACCGCCTCAACCCCCGCACCACCACCGGCGCCCAAACCGCCGACCTCATCAAAGACGGGCCTTGACCCCGGATCTTGGACACCGGAGACCCTTGGATCTTGATGGTCCAGGAGAACGGAGTCCTTTGTGGGGATGAAGCATTACCCCGCCGGAGTTCAAGGCGGACGCGGTCGCGTTGTACCGGTCGAGGCCGGGAGCGACGATCAAGTCGGTCGCCGGTGGTCTCGGGGTGAACACCGAGACGCTGCGGCACTGGATCCGGGCCGCCGACGGCCGCCGACCTGGCGCCCACTCCGCACCGCCGGCCGCCTCGCGGGCCGGCGCCGACGCCGTTCCGGCCGAGCTGGCCGCAGCCCGCAAGAGGATCCGTGAGCTGGAGGAAGAGCGGGACATCCTCCGCAAGGCGGCCCGGTATTTCGCGACGGAGACGCGCTGGTGAACCGCTACCAGTTCGTCCAGGATCACCAGCGCCGGCACGGCGTGAAGCGGCTCTGCGACATCCTCGGCCTTTCCCGGTCGAGCTTCTCCTACTGGCGCCGCACCGCGGCAGCAAGAGCGGCCCGCCAGAGTGTCGAAGCCCAGATCGCGGCCCGGATACGCAAAATCCACCAGGACTCCGACGGCACCTACGGAGCCCCCAGGATTACCGCGGAACTCCGCGACGAGGGCGGCCCGGCAGTCAACCACAAGCGCGTCGCCAGGATCATGCGGACCATCGGGCTCGAGGGAGTCCGTCTGCGCCGCCGGCACCGCACCACCGTCGCGGACCAGGCCGCGGCGAGGCACCGGACCTGATCGGCCGTGACTTCACCGCGGCCGCGGTCAGCAGGAAGTACGTCGGCGACATCACATACCTGCCGGTCAGCGGCGTGAAACCGCTCTACCTCGCCACCGTCATCGACCTCGTCTCACGCCGATGGGCCGGCTGGGCGATCGCCGACCACATGCGGACAGAGCTCGTGATCGACGCCCTGACGGTCGCCGAGCGGACCCGCGGGAACCTGGCCGGAGTGATCATGCACACGGATCACGGATCTCAATATTCGAGCAGGGCATTCGCTGAAATCTGCAGGTCAGCAGGGGTCCGGCAGAGCATGGGCGCGATCGGCTCCAGCGCGGACAACGCAGCCGCGGAAAGCTTCAACGCCGCCTTCAAGAGAGAGACACTCAAAGGCCGCAAAGCCTGGCCGAGCGAGCGCGAGGCCAGACTCGACGCCTTCCGCTGGCTGACCCGATACAACACCCGCCGTCGGCACTCGCGCCTCGGCCAGCGATCCCCGATCGCCTGACCTCACCGAACGCCTCCCCGCGACGTTCGTCTACGCCGGCATCAACGTCACCGACACACCCCTGTTCACCGGGACCCGCGGCGCCCAACTCGCCGGACGCGCCACCCTGGTCACCTGTGGCCCACTCCCCGCCCGCGCGGGCACCCGCCAACCCTTCCGCGAGATCATCACCGACATCGAAAACGCCCTCGACCTCACCCACCACAAGCCCGGCGCCCTCCCCCGCCACGCCCCCTACCTCCACCAACGCACCGCCGGCCGCATCGGGAGCCTCACCCGACTCATCCGCCAAGCCGCTATCAACGCCATCAGTGACGGCACCGAACGCATCACCAAAACCACCCTCGACGCGATCCAACTCGACCACCTCGCCGAAACCCACCACCACCCCACCCGAACCCGCTAACCCACCACCCCGACAACACGAAAAGGCCCTGACCAGCACAAACACTGGCCGAGCCCTTACACGCTAGAACCATCCACAACCGACCCGGCCACACTCAGCACGGGACACACACTCCCAGGTCACACACCCCGAACCGGCCCGTGAAACCGTTCAATAGAGCTCTCAACAAACCCACAACACACCAGATCAGCCAGCAACCGATACACCAACCACCACCCCCTCCAGCGTCATCAGCCGGTCCTCGTTGGAGCGGGAGGCGTGCAGGTCGCGCGACAGGGTGAACATGTCGAACGAGGCCGGGATGGCGTACAGGTTCTCCGAGTGCTTGCGCACGAGCGAGAGGGCGTAGTCCCGGTCGTCCGGACGCTGGAGCATGGCTCGAGGCAGGGTCGGCCCGGCCTGGTGGTCGTGCTGGGCGAGCCCCATGAACTCGGTCGGGTTCCCCTGCGGGTCGAGGTCTACCAGGAGCGTGCGGCGGCCGGCTGCGGCCAGAGCACCACCGAGGTGCAGCGTGGTCGTCGACGTGGCCACGCCGCCCTTCTGGTTCAGCAGCGCGTCACGAGTGGTGGTCGTCATGCCCGGCAACCTACCGGGCTCCGCATGCCGTCATGCCGTTGGGCCGTCATAACGGCGTACCATCACCAAGCCTTTGAGCTGCGGGTTTTGTTGTCGGGCTACCGCATCAAGGGCGGGATGGCCGGGCGGCGAGACTGGGCCCGTGACAGATCAGCGCCGTTCCCTGGGCCCCGGCCCCGCCCCGACCCCCGTACCGCCCGCCCCCGTGTCGGCCCGCCGGAGCCGGTTGGCGGCCGAGGCCCTGCCGGACCGAAACGCCGAGGACGCCACCGCGGCTTCGCCCGCTCCGCCTGGGCGACGTCGCCTCGGGGCCGGCGGAGCGGCGCACCTCTGACGCGGGGGCAGGCTCCCGGGAGTCCCCCGGGAGCCTGCCGTCACGCTGGCGGTAAGAGCCTGGTGATGATGGGGCCAGCGGTTCGCATGGAAACTTCTGGGGCTCAGGAGGCATGAAGAGAGGGTTTGATCCGGCCCTCCCCGATGCCAGGGGCCTACTCGCCCTTGGCATCGGCCTTGAGTTTCGAACCCGCCGAAACCTTTACTCCATGGCCCGCCGGAATCTCGATTAGCTCTCCGGTCTGAGGGTTGCGCGCGATGCGAGCGGCACGGTTCGTCCGCTCGAAGGTCAGGAATCCGGGAATTGCCACCTTCTCGTCGCCCTTGGCGACGACCTCACACACCGTCGTGGCGAGCGCGGCCAAAATCGCGTTGGCGTCCTCATGGATCACGTCGGCGCGTTCGGAGAGGACGGCCACCAACTGCGTGCGGTTCACTTCTGCTCCTCTGTTTCTCCCAGCCGGGCGATGCACGACATCAGGACTGAATCACATCAGCTGGAGGCACAGCGACGTGGTAGCGACGTGGACCAGTCCCAACGCTTTCCAGCACGGTGTCGGCGAGACGGTCGAAGTCCGGGTGCGGCTCACTACGGCGGACCTCTGTATCGAGGTGTCCTCCGGCGGCCGGTGGGTTCCCCGGCGCTCTACCGAGCCGTTCGATGAGAGGGGCCGGGGCCTGCTCATGGTCGATGCCCTGGCCGAGGCCTGGGGTGTGTCGGCCGACGACGGCCGGGTCTGGTGTGTCCTCCAGCACGGCACCCGCACACCGCAGGGGCTTCAGTGAGCCTGTTGGACGGCGAGTGGCGCGAACTCACCGAGCACGAGCTCCTGCGCATCTTGGCTCACCTCCGACCGATTCAGCCGGCGATCCTCGACGCCATCTTCGAGGACCTCGAAGCGGTCCTCGGGCCCGACTCCGCCCCGGACCCGAGGGAGACGGCCCTGGCCCAGCGGATTCGCGCCCAACCCCTGCGGCTGCACAGCATCCGCCCGCCGGACCACGCCCCCCAAGCCTACGCCGACCTCGTCGCAGCCTCGCGGACCCTCGTGGAGTTCCGCGGGCCGCCCGGGGCGCTGGTTCCCCTGCGGCGGATGGCCCTGGCCGCCCTAGACCTGATCGACCTCCTGGAACCCCTCCCCGTGCCCTGCCCCTGATCCGCGTTCCCCGCCCGACGCCGGCGTCCGCAGCCGGACGGTCCGGACGCGTCGTCACCCCGCCGTAGCAGCTTCCACTCTCCCGAGGACCGCCATGTGCCTGCACCGTCCGCCCTGCCCCTCCGCTGGGGACGCCGACCGCAGGGCCGCCCGGCCCACGGGATCACCGTCGAGCGGGTCCTGACCGACAACGGCTCCTGCTACAAGGCCAGGCTGTTCACCCAGACCCTCGCCGCGGCCGGCGTCACCCACAAGCGCACCAGGCCCATCCCCGCAGCATCCCAGCCACAGGCTCCAACCGGAGAAGCGCCGACGAGTATCCAGCACCCTCGCAGCCAACCGACGGGCCATGCACTGGAACAGTCACGCCCATGACAGCCAGACATCCTCGTGATGGGCACCCCGTGGCAGCAGCTTGGTCAACTTCCGGCAGCCATGAACAGGGAAGACCTTTATCTCGATGCTGACGCCCACCCGCTGCCACCAGCACACCCATTCACAGGGGCAGTACGACCGGTACCGCATCCGGCCTCCGGAAGCCCGTGACGACCTCCGGAGGCCGACCGGTGTCCGGGTAGCACGGATCATGCTGGAATGCATTCGGATCCGTCACCGTTAGTGCACCACGTGATAAAAACTTGGTGCGCGGGCGGCGTTGCTGGTGAGATCGTATATTGGGTGATGATCGGGGCAATGTAGTTAGAGCCGCCGCCACCACCGCCGCCTCCGGAGTCGTCCGATGCGCCGCCGCCACCGCCGCCGAAGTATCCGCCTCCCCCGCCGCCTCCGGGGTCGTCATCAAATCCTCCGCCGCCCCCAGTGCCATTTGCTCCGTCGGCCCCCTGCTTGTTGGGAACGCCACTCGTACCACCTGCGCCGCCGGCAACCAGTGTTCCCGCACCACCCCCGCCTGCTCCTCCTTGACTGTCTGCACCCCTCACCCCCACGTCTCCGCCCTCACCAGCATCCTTGTCACCCCAGGAGGCACCCCCGCCACCACCACCAGCGCCAGCAAAGACTAGCGGTGTGCCATTCGCCATTTGGAAAATGCTTGCTCCGCCGCCCCCTCCAGCGCCAGCCTCGTCATCGTCTCCACTTCCGCCCCAACCACCTCCATTGAAGCCGCCCTGCCCACCCTGGATGCCCTCGCCGTTCTGGCCGTTACCTCCTACATAAACACTTGCAGTGGACTGGCCGCCGAAGGCCGATGCCGGGATTAGAGCGGTGATATCACCTGCCCTGCCGCCTGGCCTCCCATTCTCACCGTTGCCGTTCCCACCCTTGCCACCCACTACGCGCACCTTGAAGGTCACGTCTGGTTCAACAGCAAACATGTACATGCCCTGGGACGTGGCCAACCACGTACATGTTCTGACGTTCTGGAAACTCGTGCAATTGAGCACCGGGGCGGCACCAGCGTCCTGTGACTCGTCTACCGAGCTTTGTGAGGCGGCGGTGCGACCAATCACGTTGCTCGAGATGAGATTGTCGCGGCCGGCGGTATTAATATCGCGGCCAGACACCTGATTTCCGTCACCGAAAACCACGGGGGGAAGTGGCCCCTCAGCACCCATGGCCGCGTGCGGCGAAATCACCACAACCGCGATAGCGGTCACGATACTCCGGGACATCCAGTAAGGCTTCACCAGGCGAATCCTCTCATGTATAGCGGATCAAGCCCCCATCAGACTTCCTCGATACCGACGAGCTCCGACAACACAGCCTCCTCGAGAACGACTTCACCGACACGGCGTAACACGACGAGCCTCTCATTGGCTGCGTGGAAGGTCCTCACAACTTCAGCACTGGTCCCGCCTACGGGGTCGCGCCCAGAATGAGGTGACCCCTGGGGTGTGGACACTCTGACAATGGATCTTGATGGTCCGAGGAAGGGTGTCCTGGTGGGACGTAGGTCTCCGTATCCGGAGGAGTTCAGGAATGACGCGGTCGCGCTGTTTCGCGCGGCCGCTGGTCGGCGCACGTATGCGGCTGTGGGGGTGACCGGCGAGACGTTGCGGTCCTGGGTGCGTCAGGCCGATGAACAGGCCGGCCGTGTTGGTGGCCGCGGCCGTGACAGCGAGGCGGCCGAGAGTCGGGACGAGGAGCTCGTGCGGCTGCGTGCCGAGCTCGGCCGGCTACTGAAGGCCGAGAAGGAGTGGGAGCTCGAGCGGGAGATACTGCGGCGGGCGGCCCAGTATTTCGCGAAGGAGATGAGGGCATGACCGGCCGCTGGACCTTCATCTCCGTCCACCGCGCCGACTTCGGCGTGCAGCGGATATGCCGTGTCCTTCGGGTTTCGCGCTCGGGCTTTTACCGGTGGCTGGCCGGCGTCGAGGCCCGTGCGGTCCGCCGCGCGGACGACGACGCCCTGGTCGCGGAGATCCGCGAGATCCACGCTAGCCACAACGGCACCTACGGGGCTCGCCGCGTCCACACCGAACTGCGCGGGTTCGGGCCCACGGTCAACCGCAAGCGCGTCGAACGGCTCTTGCGCCGCGAGGGGATCGAGGGCCGGCACCTGCGCAGGCGCAAGCGCACCACCGTTCCCGACCGGCTCGCCCCGCCCGCCCCGAACCTGGTCCGACGCGATTTCACCGCCGGGAACCTGGACGAGAAGTGGTGCGGCGACATCACATACGTGCAGGTCGGCGGCACATGGCTCTACCTGGCCTTCGTCCTGGACATCTGCTCGCGCCGGGTACTCGGCTACTAGATGGCCACGCACATGCGGACCGAGCTGGTCACCGACGCGCTCACGATGGCGGTGGCCACCCGCGGCGGCCGGGTCGAGGGAGTGATCTTCCATGCGGACAGGGGCTCGCAGTACACCTCCGCGGCGTTCGCCCAGGTCAGCGACGGTTTCGGCATCCGCATGAGCATGGGGCGTGTCGGGTCGAGCTACGACTGTCAGTCTTTTCGCGCCGGATCCCGCAAGGATCGGGTAGTCCCGGCCGGGCTGGTCTGACTCTTGCTATGACTGACCCTGAGGGTGTCCTGGCGTTGATCTGTCGACCGCCCGGCCGGGCACGCAGCAAGCGCTGCCGCCGGACGGACGTGACCTGGAGCCGACTCACCAAAGCGTCCCCGTGACAGTCCTGTCCGTCCGACCGGCGACAGCGTGACCTCCCACGCTACCGGCCGGAAGGAACATCGTGCAGACCATCGAGCAGCCCAGGTCCGGGCACGTCGTCGTCGGCGTCGACACGCACAAACACGTACACGTCGCCGCCGTGATGGACACGATCGGCGGGATCCTGGCCACCTTGACCATCCTCACCCACACCGGGACAGGGCCGTTGACCGTACAGACGGTAGGTCCAACAGGGTGTGTTGCCGATGTGGTTGGCGCTGTCTTGCGGGGGGCTGTACATGGTGCGTGTTGACTGTTCTTGTTCGCGGGTTCGTGGCCTAGTCCGTAAGGAGTTCGTTCAGTGAATCGTCGGCTTTCTCGTACTACCGTGACGGCTGTCACTTTGCTTCTGTGTGGGTCTTCTGTCGCCTATGCGGCGGTCGAGCCGCCGCCTCCGGGAATCCACGGCAACGGCAATCAGGTCGCCGGACGTGACATCAACACGGCGGGCCGTGACAACATTATCGGTTCAACAATCAACACCACCCCTGGTACGCCCCCCAACGCTCCGCCGGTGTCCGAGGAAGATGATGTAGCCAGCTCCGTAACCCCACAGTGTGACCCCCCGTCATCTCCCCAGCGGCACTGTTCATGGGTGGCGACCTCTCGCGGGTCCTATCAGTTCCAGGTACCTACCACTAGGGGCCTGACAAAGATTGATGTGGTGGCCGTCGGAGGAAATGGAGGCAATGGTTCGGGCGCTGACGGTGCCGAAGGTAACTACGGGGACTCCGTTTCGGCGACGTTTCCGGTCGGCAGTGGCACCATCCAGGGCGGCGACAACCTCTTCGTCTACGTCGGCGGCAATGGGCAGGCCGGAGGTTTCTTCGGTGGCGGAGGCAGCGGCGGATTCAACGGTGGCGGCAAGGGAGGCAGCTCAGGCAGTGACGTGTTCTTTGCTGGCGGCGGGGGCGGCGGAGGGGCGAGCGATGTTCGGACCGTCCCGAGGGGGCTGGGAGGCTCTCTCGCATCGCGGCTGATCATTGGCGGCGGGGGCGGTGGCGGGGGAGGAGGTTCCGTGCTGCACAGCCCGGGTGGCCTGGGTGGGGGTGCTGGCTATCCGACGGGGTTGCCCGGCCTTCCCGCGCTCGGAGGGAGTCTGAGCGAGGGCGGCCAGGGGGGAGGCCAGTCAAGTGGCGGTGCAGGAGGCGCAGGTGATGTGCCAGGGTTCAACGGGTCCCTGGGTATGGGTGGGGCGGGTGCAGGCCTCAATGACGGTGGTGGTGGCGGCGGCGGCGGCCTCTACGGAGGAGGGGGCGGGAGCGCGAACTCCGGTGGCGCAGGTGGAGGAGGCGGGTCGGACTACGTCGCCCCTATGGCTCAGAACCCAGGCTACTCTGACGCGAATATCGGCCACAGGGTGGTGATCACCTGGTGCACCACGCCATCGGGGAGCGCTTGCACTACGTGAGTGAACCCTTTTCATCCTGGCGCTGAAGGGGTGAACGTGCAGGTGAGGCGGGGTGTCGGTGACGTGGCAGGGCCCCTGGTCGTTGGCGTGGTGACTTCACTCAGCACACCGGCGTCCGAGGGGCCCTGTTGGTTCCGTATTGTTCCATGCTCGACGTCCCCCACGAGCTTGTCGAGCATGTCTCGTGGCTGCTGCATGCCCGTCGGCGGGAGCTGAACTCTCCCTGGCGTCGCCTGGGTTGTTTCAAACAGGCCCTCATGGCCCTGGCCCATCTACGCAAAAACGAGACGTTCCCGCAGCTCGCAGCCGGTTTCGGTGTCTCCACGGCAACGGCCTGGCGGTACGTCGACGAGACCCTGGATGTGCTCGCCGCGTGGGCCCCAGGCCTCCACGAAGCCCTGGTGGGTCTGGGTGAAGGCGACTTCATCATCGTTGACGGCAGCCTCATCCCGACGGACCGCGTCGGCGCCGACGAGCCGTACGACTCGATGAAGCACCGCCACCATGGGATGAACGTGCAGGTCATCGCCCGCCCGGACGGCACACCCCTGTGGTTCTCCCGTGTGCTGCCGGGCCGGACCCATGACCTGACCGCGGCCCGGGCCCACGGCATCGTCCAGGCCTGCCTGACCCGGCAGATCCTCATCCTCGCCGACCGGGCCTATCAGGGAGCTGGCGCCACCGTCCGCACCCCCTACTACCACCACAGCATTCAGCCTGCCCACTACCAGCAGTTCAACCGCGACCACGCCCGCCTCAGAGCCCCCGGCGAACGCGCCTTCGCCCTTCTGAAATCGTGGAAGATCCTCCGACGGGCACGATGCTCGACCAACCGCATCGGCATCATCGTGAAGGCTATCCATACCCTCCTGACCTGCACCTATTCAGGATGAAAAGGGTTCATTGTCTCTTCGGGGCTGTCTCCCGATTCGTGCGGTGTGCTTCCGGCTAGATGGCGGATCTCGGTGAAGGCCCGGGCGGCCAGGAGTGCGGCTATGTCCCGGTCGAGCTCGGACTCGCGGCGTCTCATGCCGCTCCTCCTGTCCGGCTGTGACCGGCGCGTTCCAGGACGCGGTATACGGTGGCGCGGTCTACGGAGAACACCTCCATCGGTTCGGCGATCAAATTGTCGCCGGTGGCGTGCATGCGGACGCGTTCGGCCGCGGCATGCTGGCACCTTGGGCTGGCGGCCCATGAGTTTGCCACGGGCGCGGGCAACGGCCATGCCCTCGCGGGTGCCCATCTTCAGCAGGTCGGCCTCGAACTCGGCGAAAACGGCAGGCATGTTGAAGAACATCCTGGACATGGGGTCGGCCAGGTTGTAGGCGCTGCCTCCCAGGGAGAGGCCGACGCCGCGGGCGACCAGGGTGTTGCCGATGTTGCCGGCGCGGACGGCGCCGGACCCGCAGCGCCACGGATTGAGCGCGCGCCAGGGTTATCAGGCGGCGGGGCCGCTGTCGCTCTGGAGTTCGTTTACCCACAGCCGCGCCGCCGTGAGGTTCGGGGCGGTGCCGACGGGTTCGTACGCGAACCCGTTCCATTCTTCCAGGACGCGCGCTTCGTCGGGCCGGAGGTGTCCGGCGCCACCGTGCACGGGCCGGTGGCGGCGGTGGATGTCCATCGGGGGCCGGCGGCGTTTGTCGTACGCGGCGAAGGGATCGTCGGTATCGATTCGGGGGACGGCGCGGGAGGGTTGGTTCGGGGGGCCGGGTCGGCGGTGCTTGACCATGTCTCGATGCTCTCAGGCCGCGATGGTAGTGGGGCGTGCGGCGGCGAGTTCCCGCGCTGTCGCGCGTACGTCGTGGACGACGGTGGTCTTGTAGGGGCGGGCGGCGTCCAGCAGTGTGTTGAGCCGGGACGTCACCAGGGTGGAGTCGATGCGG
>NZ_JBVIRI010000035.1:0-25711 GCF_055576225.1 Streptomyces sp. NPDC033845
TGCGGAGCCGGACGCCGGCCGCGATGGTGCAGCCCCGAGCAGCGAGCAGGGGCCGCACCTCGCCGACCGCCCGGGTGATCGTGGAGCGGTCGACGCCGAACCAGCAGGCCAGCACGTCATGAGTGACACCGTGGCGAAGGTGAACGAGCGTGGCCAGCAGCCGGTCGACGAAGACCAGACGGTGCTTCGCGCCGGCGCCGACGGCCCGCTTCCTCGGCCTGGACTCCAGCTTTGCCTGGTGCCGTTCTCCCCGCTGGGCCGCGGCTCTTTGACCGGCACCGTGCGTTCCACCGACCAGTTCGACGAGAGCGACTTCCGCCGCGACAACCCGCGTTTCACCGGGGAGAACTTCCAGCGCAACCTGGCGCTGGCCGACGAGGTCAAAGCCCCGGCCGACGAGGCCGGTGCCACACCCGGTCAGGTGGCGCTGGCCTGGCTGCTCGCCCAGGGCGAGAAGGTGCCGTCGCGGAGCATGGCGAACAGGACGTTGATGCGTTGGCAGGCGAGGCGGAGGAGTGTCTGGGTGTGGGATTTACCGCGCCCTCGTTGTCTGTCGTAGTAGGTGAGGGAGGTCGGGTCGGCGTTCATGCAAGCGAAGGCGGAGAGGAACATGGCGCGTTTGAGCTGTCGGCTTCCCCCTCTGGGTGCGTCTTCGCCGTGGATCGAGGTCCCGGACCACTTCGTCGTCGGCGCAAGCCCGGCGTAGGAGGCGAGGTGGGCGGCGGTGGGAAAAACTGGTGCCGTCGCCGGCGGTGACCAGCAGGACGCCAGCGGTCCTGACGGCTTGTCGAAGACGTTCTTGCCCGCCGGCGTCGGCCCGGGGCCCTGGTGAGCTGTCTTGCCGACGTCCATGCCCAGGGAGACGCCCACATCGCCGGTGTATAACATCGCACCCCTCCCGGGTGGTTGAGCCGTGACGGCCTCGGCGGGTGGCGCCGTGCTCGCGCATCCACGTTATGCAGACCTGCCGCCCACGTCTGTGCCCGGCATTGCGTCGGGCCGGGCGGCGTCCGGGTCTCTCATCAGCGTCTCCGAGGGCATCTGCCGGATCCGGCGACACCACCCCCAGGTCGTCCGTTCAGCAGAGGAAGAGGAGACACCGTCCTACCGGGCCCGGAGGCAAGCGGTCCCATTGCAGGACCGCGAAGAAGACAACGGGGGTGCTGTTGCCGCACGGGGATCACGGGCGGCCCCTGATAGGGCAGATGGCCGTGAGGTAAGCCGTGGTGGAGGTCCACTGCAGAGGAGAGGGGACGATCGTGGGCGTCGGCACACTGGCGCCGTTGCCTCCCGCCCCGGCGGTCGCCGGGCGTACTACTGTCGGCGCTCCTTTCCCTCCCTCAGAGCGCCAATTGGTAGGGGCCGCCCCTGATGCTCGACTTCCGACGCCACGGCAGGGTTGTGTCCAGAAGGGCAGGACATTCGAAAGCCCTCCGATATCAGCAGCCCTATCCCTAATCTACTGCCGAGGTAATTTACATGAAGAAGTTTCGAACCCTCTCCCGGGCCCTGGCCGGTGCAGGTATCGCGGCAACGCTCAGCCTCGGTGCGGTCGCAGCTCCGGCACATGCCGCCGAACCGCCGCCGGTATGCACGCAGATGCCGATCGGAAACACCATCCCCGGCACCCCCGTCCTCCTCTCCGCCTGGACCTGCGTACACACCGACGGCAAGGGCATGGTCGATTCTTGGGTCCAGATCCGAAATCACACCGTTATCTCCACTGAAGTAGATGCAAAGGTCGGTGTCGGCACCCACAACGCTCCTCCGATCAAGATCGGCGGAGAATTCCCGTACGAGGCTGTTCTGGTGCCCGCCGGCGGCTATGTCAACGGCTTCTGGCAAGACGGAGTATCTGTTCCTATGAAGAGCCTGAAGTTCAAGCACTCGGCAACCTTCGGGCATCGCGGATACGCGGATATCAGTGTGCTTGGAGTTCCCATGCCGCGCGTTTACTCCGGCGTCGTCCTGGGTTGATCCACGTCTCCGGGCGGGTCCTCTGCGCGCCATGCACGGACAGCGGAGGGCCCGCCGATTGTCTACCAGGAGTCAACCGGCGGGTGACAGAGTGCTTCAAGGGAGAGGGTGCTCGCCCGCCTCCGTGACCATGTCGCGGTATCGAGCTGTGGGGGTCTGCAGGACGAGGGTTCGAGTTGTTCTTGCTCTGGCGTAGGGGCGAGTCGTTCGCCCTGGCTCGTGAGCGCCTTGCCTCGCTGAAAGCGGATCCGGAAGCCGGGACTGCGCCCAGGGACCACATGCTGCCGGAGTTCGAAGGCCTGGAGAGCCTCGTGCCGCGCCCGGCGAGGATCGAGCTGTTCGGCCGCCATACGAAGGGGAGGATCCAGATCACGCCCCTGCACCTGGTCGACGGTGACCTCCAGGATCCCGAAGCCGCCCGGCCTGTGCGGCGGCGATGAGTGGAGACGAGCCCTTTGCGCCGAGCGGCGATGTGCGCCCTGGCCGCGTTGGAGCAGCGGGGCATGGATCTGGACGAGGTGACGCTGCACGGTCAGCGGCTGTTCGCCCGGGAGCAGCAGGCCGAGCGTTGTTTCGTCGATCTGGGGTGGAACGGCTTCGGATACAGGGGCCGTCTCCTGGATGGTGGAGTGACCTGGCTGGAGGTCATGCATCCGCATCGCAGCAAGCCCATGGACGCGCTGCTCATCGAGCCGCTGCCTCGCGGGTAGCCGCGTCCGCATAGCCGCGTTGCAGAGAGTTGGGGGATGCGGTGTCTGTGCATCATCCTTTCGTGTTGGGAGTAGTAGTCAAGACTTGTGGATCGGCGGGAGCTCAGCGGTAACGCGGGAGCCCGCCGAGGTCGGGAAGTTCGTCCTCGAAATCGCAGGCGGCAACGGCGTCGTAGCCGCGGTCCCAAGCCGCGGTGAGCACGCGTGACACTGGCGCGACGAGGGAGGGTCCGTCTTCGTCGGCTTCGGCCTCGATCGTGAGCGGCCAGCCGATGAAGTCGTCGGCGAGACCGGCATCCGGATTCTGGCGGGTGTCGAAGATCATCCGGTCAGCTCGGACGGTGTAGTGGTCGTCGGCCTGGGCTCCGAGGGCGACCGCGACGAGTTCGGCCAGGAACTGCCGACCGGTGCCGCGGACAAAAATCTGGCAGCTGCCGTAGTCCTTCGCCGTGATCACGCGGCCTCCTCCTGGCGCTCGACCAACGCGCCGTTCTCGAACCGGGCTCCGGCGCGGACCAAGGATACGAGGTGGGCTCCGGTGATCGCTTGCCAGCGGGCCTGGGCGGACTCGACGAGCTTGAACACCATGGCCAGGGCAGCGGCCGGACTGCCGGCACCGCGGGTGACCTTGGTGCGGAGCTTCACGCTCGAGAAGGTCGACTCGATGGGGTTGGTGGTCCGCAGGTGGATCCAGTGCTCGGCCGGGAAGTAGAACGCGAGCAGCTCCTCCGCGTCGTCGGCGATCTTCGCGACGGCCTTGGGGAACTTGGCGCCGTAGGTCTTCGCGAACGCCTCGATCGCTTTCTCGGCGTGGCCCCGGTCCTCCGCGCTGTAGATCTCCTGCATCGCCTTTGTCGCGCCAGGCTGGGCAGACTTCGGCAGGCAGTTGGTGACGTTGCGGGATTTGTGAACCCAGCACCTCTGCGGCCGTGCGGCCGGGAACACCTCTGCGAGCGCCCGCCACAGGCCCATCGCGCCGTCGCCGACCACAAGCTCGGGGTCGCGGCAGTCGCGCAGCAGGTCGGCCCACGATTCGGTGGACTTTCGCAGTCCCTCCGCGAGGGCGATGAGCTGCTTGGTGCCGTTCAGGCGGACGCCGAGCAGGACCAGGACGCAGGAGTGGGCCTGTCCGAGGCGGACTTTGGGGTGCACGCCGTCGGCCGACACGTAGACGAAGTCGCGGTCGGACAGGTCGCGGGCCTGGAAAGCAGCATGGTCGTCGGTCCACTGCTTCGTCAGCCGGGTGACGGTGGCCGGGGACAGGCCGGCGGTGACACCGAGGAACTGTTCCCGGGCGGGGACGAAGTCGCCGGAGGACAGGCCATGCAGGTAGAGCAGCGGCAGGACCTCGGAGATCTTCGGCGACTTGCGGCACCACGGGGCGAGGATCTTGGAGGAGAACCGCTTGCGCTCGCCGCTCTGCTCGTCGACACGGCGGTCGTTGACCCTCGGCGCGGTGACCTCGACCGGGCCGACGGCAGTGACTACGGTCCGGGGCTGGTGCCGGCCGTTGCGGACCACCAGGCGGTGCCCGCGCTCGTCGGTCTCGGCAGCCAACTCGGCTATGTACTGGTTGACGTCCGCCTCCAGCGCGGCAGCCAGCATGCGCCGGGCGCCTTCACGGACGATCTCGTCGATCAGAGAGCCGGAATGAGTGGAGCCGTCGTCGGTGACTACGCTGAGCATGGGCGTGCCTTCCCGACCCGCGCTGCAACGCGGGCCCACTCGGTGACCATCACCGGATCAATCGGGAAGGTACGCCTGCTGCGTTCTTCCCGGGGTCGATCCACAGGTCTTGAGCACTGCTCCGCGGTCGAGGCGATCCGCGGGCTGCGCGTGGTACGCGCCAGCGCCGTCAAGTCCCGCCCCCAGAGCGTCAGCCAGCTCGAATCACTGATCATCACCGAGCCCTCTGCGGTACGCGAAGCCCTGCGCCCGCTGACCACCGCCGAGCTGGTCGGAGGGCTGGTCGCCAGCTGTCCGGGCAGCGATCTCACCGACCCGGCTACGGCCGTCAAGATCGCCTCAAGCCTCCGGCAATGCGGTACCAGCACTTGAACGAGGAGATAGCGGATGCAGACCGCGACTTTCGTATCTTGATCCTCAGTACCGCCCCCGGCCTGCTGGCTCTGCCCGGCGTCGGTACCGAGACCGCCGGACAGCTGCGGTCACCGCCGGGGACAACCCCGACAGGCTGCTTCATAGGCATCCTTCGCCCACCTCCGCGCCGCCGCTCCCGTGCCGGCCTCCTCCGGACGCACCGACCGCCACCGGCTCAACCGTGGCGGAGACCGCCAGGCCAACCGCGCGCTGCACACGATCGTGCTGGTCCGTATGCGTCACGACCCGCGCACCCGTGACTATGTCGCCCGGCGCACCCTCGAAGGACTCAAGACGAAGGACGTCTCCAGGTGTCCCAAGCGCTTCGTCGCGCGCGCGAGGACTACCACCACCTCACCAGTGCATTCAGCGGCACACCCGAGTCGTCTCCCGCAACTTGACGATCTATAGAAGCTTCAGGGTCAAGCTCAGGCACACACTGGGCCTGGTTCTTGCGCACCCAGGTCCGCAGCGGTTTCGCGGTGATGCCGAGATCCGCGGCCACCGCCGCGTCCGTCCGCCTCCCGGCCGTGGCGCGGCAGAGCGCGACCGCGTCCTTCCTGAACTCCTCCGGATCCGGAGACTTACGCCCCACCTGGACGTCCCTCCCCGGGCCATCAAGATCCATTGTCAGGGTGTCCACTCCAAAAGGAGCGCCCTCATCTGCCAGCCCGACCCCGTGGGGTTGGGGGTCATGTCGGCGCCTGGCGTGTGTAAAGGCCGTAGCCCCGCCCCGACGTAGACCTCCTGCTGGCCGATGCCGATGCCGCCGGCCAGTGGGCGCGCGCCATCCCAGCTGTGCCCGCGCCCCATCTGGCCGGTTTCCTGTGTGTGGGCCTCGCGAGAAGGGCTGGTCGGTTCGGACGGTTGGGTCAGAAGGCGCTTGAGAGAGCGAGGAAGGGGGTGATCTCGGGGTAGCCCGCCCGTCGGCCGCGGAACTCGTCCCAGGTGGTGTAGCGCCGTCTGTCCACGGTGACGGGCACGGCCGTGTTGTTGCCCCGCAGCATGCGGTGGGCCAGGGTGGAGAGGTCGTCCCAGTTGCGCTCCAGGTCGACGCCGAAGGGGCCGAGAGTGGTCTGGTAGGCGCTGCCGTCGTGCTCGCCGCCAGCGCGGAGGGTCTCCGATCCGTTGGGCCAGGGCCGGGCGGGAGGTCCCGGTGAGGATGAACAGGATGCGGGGGAAGCGGGGGTAGAACCGCTGCCACGCCATGAGGGCCTGCTGCTCGGTGACATTGCCGACTGTGCCGGTGCGGCGGCCGGCGGGTTGGGGGGGGTGTAGTCGTGGAAGCGGGCGTAGGAGATGAGTTTGCGGGCCAGGCGTTCGCCGCTCATGGTGGCCCGGTCGACCGGCTGGCCTCGGCTATCTCTGGGCACCGTGCGCAGATGTCCTTGAGGTCCTGGCGGGCCTGGTCGTTCTAGTTTTCCGGTCGTCCGATGATCCAGCGGACGACGTCGGCGACCGCGGGTGGTGGCGGGGGCCCGGCTCGTGGGCCGTTGTGCCGGGCCAGTGTGTTGAAGCGGTCCTGGACGCTCTGGTGGATGCCGTCGAGACTCTGCCCTCCCATCTGGCCCGGTCTCTCACCTGGGACGCGGGGCAGCGAGATTGGCCAGCACCACGAGTTCACCCTGGCCACCGACATCGGTCTATTTTTGCGACCCGGCCAGCCCCTGGCAGCGTAGCTCGAACGAGAACACGAACGGCCTGCTCCGCCAGTATTTTCCGAAAGGCACAGACCTGTCGGTCCACACCCCCGAACACCTTGCTGCCGTAGCCGACCAGCTCAACCGACGACCACGCATAACGCTCGGCTGGGAAGCCCCAGCCGAGCGCCTGCACAAACTACGCTCCGCCTGATCAAACCGACCGAGTGTTGCGACGATCCCTAGAAACCGCCCACCTTAGGTGCTTGCGGCCGTTGCGATTAGTACTGTCTTTTTTTGGCTGCACAAAGGGCTACGCTGGCTATCTGGTAACCTCGATTAATTTACGCCGTGGCTAGTTATGGGAATACATTCAACTGATCAATCGGTCCATGGCGTTGAGGGTTTCCTCGATATCGGCTTCGTCCGCGCTGCTCAATTGTTGAAGGTAGCCTCGGTCGAGGGCGACAGCATAGATTTCTTCGAGAGTCCACCAATGTGAGCGAAGATCGTCGCCCAAAGGAGAAGCTTCAAGGTTCGATGAAACTGAGTCGAGTTCATCGATCAGGATCCGCAACGTAATCTCTCCGATGCGGTATCTCTGGATTGACTGCCGTAGTCCTTCTTGGAGCCATCGAAGATCGGAATTCCCGTTCACTGTTTTATCCTTCCGGAGCTCACAGTTACAACCCGCCCAGTTGCGGTGTCCGTAATCACCGTCACATGGTTATCTGCTTCATAGTACGCCGTGGTGCCAGCCCGTTTTCCAGGGATTTTCTCGCCTGCGCGAATTGTGTTTTCTACCACTGATGGCATGAGGCCGCGCTCCTGCATGCGGTCGATAGCGTGGCCCGTATAGTCTCGCCCCTCGATTGTTGCCGGGGTATTCGGAGAAAGGTTCCGAAAATTCGCACCTCTGCCGCCGGCGGGAGTTGTCGGACAGTCGCTGTTGTGAGCCAGTACCGGTGTGTCCCCCGCCAGCACATAGTACGTGTGGAGGTCGTTGACGGTGAGGTTGTAGGTGCGGGCGTGCTGGTTGTAGGGGCGGTTGTGTGTGACGGTGACGTGGGTGTTGTTGTTGGTGAGGAGGGTTGTGCCGGGTTTGAGGTCTTGGGCCTCGATCCAGCGGCGGTCGGTGGGTGACCAGAAGGGGTGTTCGTGTGTGGCGGTGAGATTCTGGTTGCCGTTGGGTGTGGTGATGGTGAGTTCGTTGAAGTGTTTGTCGTCCTCGGTAATGATGAGGGCGGTTACTTCGCGGGGGCCGGATTCACCAGTTTCGGGGTCGGTCGCCTGTACCTTGTCGCCGATATTGATTTTGTCGATGTCTTTGGTGGTTCCGTCGGCCATGAGGACGTCGGTTCCGGCGAGGAAGCATTTCGGGCATCCGCCGCCCGTTCCCCGTACTCCGCCGGCGCGGTCGGTGCCGAGTTTAGCGAGTGCGAGGACCAGGTTGGGGGCCTGTGCGCCTGCTGGGCATCGGCCGCCGTAGACGTCGTAGCAGGCGTTGTTGAGGGCCCCGGTGATGGTGGCGCCGCCGGTGTCGGGGTCGGTGTAGCACTCGCGGGCGTCTTCGTAGCCGCATTTTACGGCGTCTTGAATGTGGTACTCGAAACTCTGGGCGAGCTCTGGGATCTTCTTCCAGGATGCAGGAATGAATACTCCGGCGTGGAGGACGATGATTCCGTCGCCATCGGTGTCGAATCCGAGGTGCTCTCCGGGATTCTCATTTGCGGGGTTTTTGTCGTCCCGCGTGGAGACCCAATCGGAATTCCTGTAGTCCTTTCCCTTGCCGGCTGCATTTCCGCCGTCGGGTCGACCGGGTCCGGTGGATTTGATGCCGGCGCAGCCTTCGGGGGCGCGTCCCGCGCC
This sequence comes from Streptomyces sp. NPDC033845, assembly GCF_055576225.1. Classification (NCBI taxonomy): domain Bacteria; kingdom Bacillati; phylum Actinomycetota; class Actinomycetes; order Kitasatosporales; family Streptomycetaceae; genus Streptomyces; species Streptomyces sp. NPDC033845. Next base: position 8,297 of record NZ_JBVIRI010000035.1, read on the forward strand.
TTCGCAGGCGGTGCCGAGGCCGGAGGGGTCGGTGAAGGTGAGGGGGTTGTTGATGCTGTAGCTGTAGCCGTTGAGGGTTTGGTGTTTGTCGGTTTCGAGGAGGGGGTCGATGCTGATGAATTGGCCGAGGCCGGGGTCGTACTGGCGGGCGCCGATGTGGGTGAGGTTGGTGTTGGTGTCTTCGGTTTTTCCGAGGAAGCGTTTGTCGTCGGGCCAGGTGCCCACCGATGTGCCGCGGGGGTTGCCGAAGGGGGTGGTGTAGCGCTTGGAGAGGGTTTGGGTGTCTTCGCCGTCGATGGCGAGGCTTGAGGTGCCGTGGTGGTCGCCGGCGAGGAAGGAGAGTTTGTTGGTGCCGCTCTCGTTGGTGCGGACCGCTACGGTCGTGCCGCCGAGGGTGTAGCTGCGGGTGGCCCACTTCTTGGTGCCTTGGAGGTGGACTTCGGTGGCGCCGGTGTACAGGACGCTCTCGCCGCCGGGCTGGCGGCGGATGAGGAGTTCACCTTCGGCGTCGTACAGGTAGTCGGTGGCGTTGGCGCCCTCGGTGAGCTTGGCGAGTTTGCCTTCCGGGTTCCAGGCGAGGGTCTGGGAGGTGGTGCTGCCGGGCTTCTCCGCGCGCTTGGTGGTGTTGCCGGCCGCGTCGTAGGTGTACTGGTCGGCCACGCCGGTGCAGCTCGCGGCCGTGGTGGTGGCGGTGAGGGCGTGCTTGCGGTCGGTGTCGTAGCAGGAGGTCCGGATGGTAGGGGTGCCCCCGCTGGGCGGGGTGGTCTTCTCGGTGACGCGCTGCCCGGAGGCGTTGTAGGTGTAGCTGTTCCAGTAGGGGGCGGCTCCGCCGAGGTTGGTGACGGTGCGGCCGGCGGCCGCGCAGTCGGTGGTTTTGGGGGTCCAGGCTTCGGTCAGACGGCGCTGGCTGTCGTAGGTGAAGCACTGGTTGTCGGCTTGGGTGAAGCCGCTGGGCGGGGCCATATCGAAGATCGACTTGATGTTCCCGGCCTGGTCGTAGCTGTAGGTGAGGTGCTGGACGATGCCGTTGTGGGCGTCGGCGGTGACCTGCGAGGTCTGCAGGCGGCGGGTTCCGGGCTCGTAGGCCTGGGAGATGGTGGTCTTCTTGATGCCTTCAGAGCGGGCCAGTTCGATCCGTGTGGGTTCGCCGAGCTGGGAGTAGTGGGCTCCTTGGACGTAGCCAGTGCTGCCGGAGAGCTCGTTGGGCAGGGCGTAGGCGTTGTAGCCGACGGTCAGGAGTTCACGGGGCAGGCCCGCGGCGGCGGGTTCGTTGGTGCCGCCGATGGTGCCGTCGAGGCGGTAGTGAATCCCGTTCTCGGTGGTGGCGGCGATGGCGCCGGAGGTGACGAACGGGTCGTCGGCCGGCAGGCGCAGTTCACTGGTGGTGGGCCGGGACAGGTCGTCGTATGCGGTGACGGTCCTGGTGTAGGCCTTGCCGGTGGTGCCGCCCTCGTAGCGGGTCGAGGCCCCGGGCGCGCCCTTGAGGACGGTGTCGTAGGTCCAGGCGGCGAGCTTGTTGGCGTTGGTCTTGGACGTCTTCCACAGGCCGGTGGTGCGGCCGAGCTCGTCGTAGTCGTAGGCGAGGACGGTGTTGCGGGAGTCGGTGGTGGTGTCGACCTGGTCGAGGGGGGTGTAGGTGGTGGTGACGGTTCCCTTGTCGGGGTCGGTGGTGGTGGTCTGGCGGCCGAAGAGGTCGTAGTTGTAGGACCACTGGGTGCCGTCGATGCCGTTGAAGAACCGGAGCTTGCCGCCACGCGTGTACGACTGGGTCGTCTTCGTGTAGGTGGTGCCGGGGCTGGTGCCGCCGAAGTCCGGGTCGTTGGGGCTGGTGCCGCCGTAGGTGCGGGTCTCCAGGGTGCGGCCGAGGGCGTCGGTGATGGTGCGGGAGGCGGTGCCGCCCTGGAGGGCGGTGGTGGCTACCGAGTCACCGGTGTAGGAGGTGGTCGTCGACCACTTCTTCACGCCGTGGATGTGCTGGGTGGCGGTGGTGGGCCGGCCCGCGCCGTCGTAGACGGTTTCGGTCATCAGGGGGATGTCCTCGACGAGCACGTCCGCCAGGGAGGACGCGGGTGCACCGTCCTTGTCCCAGATGTCCGTTGAGGTGCGGTCGGCCAGCCCGCGGGAGTCGTAGTGGGTGTGGGTCATGAGCCGGCCGCCGGCGGGGGATTCGGCCTGGGTCTGGACGGGGCGCAGGAGGTGGTCGGCGATGGTGTAGACGGTGCGGTAGTCGTTGCCGGCCGTCAGGGTGGATACCGACGTCCAGGGCTCGGCGATGCCCTTGGGGTCGAACCCGTATCCGTATTTGACGCTGGGGCTCAGGGCCTCGGGCCGGTTGGGCAGCCGGGTTTCGGTGGCCCGTCCGAGTGCGTCGTAGCGGTGGTAGGTCGACCTCATGTTGGGGTCGATGGTGCGGGTGACCGCGCCGCGCAGGTCGAAGTAGGTGTAGGTGATGTGCTCCTGGCCGTTGGAGGCGAGCTTCGGCGCCCAGGTGACGGCCGCGACGAGCGGGCCGACGTCGGCGGGGGTGTAGCTGGTCTTGGAGGTGTGGCCCTCGGTGTTCGTCACCGACAGCGGCCGGCCGAGTTTGGCGCCGGCGGTGTCGTAGGTGGTCTTGGTCAGGGTCTGCCAGCCGCTAGAGACGGCCGGGTTGCGGTCGGCGTCACCGGAGGCCGCGGGGTAGGACTGGGCGCGTCCGGTCCAGGTGGCCAGGCCCAGGGTCGGCTTCTGGTTCGGTGCCCAGCCGGTGGCGCCGATGTTGTCGTAGACGACGGCGGTGTCGGCCAGGACGTCGCCGCGGACGTCGCTGGTGGTGGGCAGGTTCAGCTTGTCGTCGGTCTGCGCGCAGGTGGTGCCGACGGTCCGGCTGCGGGAGGTGAGGCTGGTGATGCCCTCGGCCTCGTTACGGGCGTACCAGGTCCGGGTGCATGTCTCGTCGCCGGTCTTGGCCGTGTCGCCGAGGAGGTTTTCCTTCTCCTTCATCCCGAAGGCGTCGTACTTGTAGTCCGTCTGGGTGGTGCGCCAGGTGTCGCTCTGGCCCGTTGCGGTCAGGCGGGTGTGGCTGAAGACGTTCGCGGTGCGCACGTAGTGCGCCTTGACGGTCAGGGAACCGGTTTCGCCGGTGCCGGCCTCGGAGGGCCGGGTCTGGGTGGCGGTGTTCTCGGACCACAGTCCGTAGACGGTGGTGGACAGGGCCGGGCCTGTGGTCCCGTCGTAGGTGGCGGACTGGCGCAGGGAGCCGGCGAGCTCGTCGTGGTCGTTGGCGGGGTCGACGTTGACGCCGGCGATGCCCAGACCGGTGACGACCGCTGTGCGGGTGGTGCCGTTCTTCTTCTTGTCGCCGTGCAGGCCCTGCATGTAGACGCTGACGGTCTTGGAGAGGGTGTTGCCCGAGCCGGAAGTGACGGTGACCTTGCCGTAGCCGCGCCAGTCGGACCAGGTGCGGTCCTTGGCCGGGGTGAACGGGTCCTCGTTGTAGTGCCAGCCGGGCTGGTCGTACGTGTAGGTGTACACCAGCGGTTCCTGGCCGGATCCGGCGAGTACGTTGAGTTCCGTGACGCGGTACTTGTGGAACCAGTCCGGCGCGGGGTCCCCACCGGGCTGTGCCCAGATCACGGGATAGCAGGGCTTGGAGGCTTGGCTGTTGTTGTCCTCGGCGGCCGGCATGTTGACGCCGACCTTGCATTCGGGGCCGGACAGGGCGACGTTGGTGATGCCCCCGCTCTCGGAGATGATGCTCTGGATGCGGGGACGGTTCAGCGGGAGGATGTAGTCGTCGCTGGTGTCCACCCGGTTGGGCCGGTTCTGATAGGTGAACTTGACCGGCGGCACGTCGATGGACGCGCCGCTCTTCCCGATGCGCCGGATCTCCTGGAGGACCAGTGTCTTGTCGGCTGCTCCGCCGGTCTCGTGGCCGTCGCTCCACTTGTGGGTCAGGCCCCAGGTGTCGATCGGAGAGAAGCCGTCGGTCTCGGGAGCCGTGTTCCAGACGAAGGTGTCGATCCAGGTCAGCCGCTTGCGGGTGAAGAAGCCGGGGGACGATGCCTTGCAGTCCGTCTCGCCGGCCTCGCACATCGCGTCGAAGGGGACGTCCGGCCAGCGGTCGGCGGTGTCCTTGTCGAGCGTGGCGCAGCCCCTTGCGTCCAGGCACCGCTCCCCGTACTTCAGGACCACCTTGTGGGAGGTGACCCCAGTGAACAGAGTGCTCGCGCGCTGCCCGTACTGGATCTCGTTGAGGTAGCCGCCGCGGGTGTAGGCGGTGAGCTTGGTCTTGTCGCCGGTGCGGGCGTAGCGGTTGGTCTCGGGCGTGTACCAGTAGGTGGAGGCGTTGCCGCGCAGGTCCTCGACGAGGTCGAGGTTCCAGCGCCAGGCCTGGGTCTTGTAGCGGGTGGCGAAGGTGCTGCCGGCTGAGAAGCCGGGCTCGTCGGCGTCGTCGCCGAAGACGGGGACGGTCCAGGTGGAGTTGGTGCGCTGGGCGGCGGCACCGGGCAGCTTGTTCAGGCCGAAGGTGTAGGCGGTTCCGTCGCCGGTGATCACCTTCCAGTGCTCGCCCTTGCCGTCCTTCCCGTCCGAGCCGTTGGTGTCCTCGCCGTCGTCACCGTTGTCGGCGCCGGTCAGGTGCAGAACCTTGGAGGCGTCGTCGCCCTTCAGGCGCCAGGTGTGGGAGGTGTTGTCCTTGACGAGTTCGGTGGCCTTGCCGTTCAGCACGAGGGAGGCGTTCTCGTACTTCCAGCACTGGTCGAACTTGCCCGTCTGCCCGTCGTCCTCGCAGGAGCCGTACTTGCGCTCGATGTAGGAGGACGTCAGGTCGAAGCCCTCGCCGACCGCGTTGCTCTGGTTGTTGGTGTTCGCGGTCCGTCCGTCGATGCTGCCGGAGTCGTAGGACAGCGACAGCGACGGTGCCGGCCCGGCCACCGGGGCCGGGGTACTGATCGGGTACGACCAGGTGAACGAGCCCGAGGACTGGCCCGCCGACCAGTTCGCCGAGGCCGACAGCGGGGTGGCCTTGAAGTCACCGCCGCCCGCGACGGCGTCATTGGGATCTGAGGCGATCGCGAACACCACCGGCGCCCCGGCCGAGGCCGACGGAACGGCAGGCAGGGTGCCGGTGACCGTACGGGTCTTGACGCTGTTGCGCGAGGCCAGCGGCGTGGTCTTGCGGCACTCCGCCTTGTGAGGCGTCGTCAGCGCACACGCGGGCAGGGAGACCAGCGACAGGCGGCTGGACCAGCCGCCCCCGATGGCCGCGGCGAAGGAGGAGTAGTCGACCGACACCTGGGCAGGTCCCGGCTGCTGGGCGGTGGCCGAGAACAGCACACCGGTGATCCCGGCCTTCTCCGCGGCCTTCTGGTCCCGGACCTCCACCCGGGCGGTTCCGCTCAGCGAGGCCAGCGGCGGCAGCACCGCCGACTGGGGTGCCTTGCGCACCTTCACCCACGCCTGGCCGCCGGCCGGCGCGGCGCTGCCCACCTCCTGGGTCAGTACCCCCGCCACGGGCCACGCGGCCGCCGCGCCCTGCGCCAGGACGCGGTCGGACTCCGCCTGGTCCGCAGCCAGAGCCTTCTCGGCTGTGGCGCGGGCGGCCCTGAACGCCTTCCCGTCGTGCGCGGTGACCTTGGCCGACCGCTCCTTGGGCAGGGCCGGCACGCCCGGTGTGCTCCCGTCCGCTGTCGCGAGCGGTACGAGGGAGCCCGGTATCGACAGGGCTACTGTCAGGGCTCCGATCAGCGGAACGCGATACCGCGCCCGCCGCGATGATCGTCTGCTGGTCAAAATGATGATTCTCCGGTTCGAAATGAGTGAGGGAAGGGCCCGGGGCGGGGCATGCCTGCCCCGGGCCGTAGGAAATAGGTCAAGGGACCCGGCAGCGGCTACTGGTCGAACAGGTCGTCCACATGCTCCCGGTCCCGGGCGGCACCGGACCACAAGCCGAGCTCGCTGATCTCACCAGGCAGGAAGTGTCCCCACGTCCCGTCCGTGTAGCCCTTGCCGACAGCCAGCTCTCCGTCGCCGACCACGGCCGTGTAGGCCATCGGCTCTCCGTGGCGGACCGAACTGACATAGAGGGTGATGGTGCCGTCCTGGGCGTCATAGACGCCCGCCACCTGCTCCGCGGAGTCCTGGACGTTGCTGTCGCTTCGGACCGACACCGTCGTCGTGGTCCCGTCCCCGGCAAGCCGGCCGAAATGCCACCGGCCGACCGCGACCGTACGCCACTCCACAGGGTTGTTGGGGTCCACCGGAACCTGCTGCTCATCCAGCTTCTCGAACCACAGGCTCCACGACGAACCGGATCCCGCACGCTGGCCGATGACCTGCGCCCGGGAGCCGTCCTGCCGCGCGGCCAGCTTCGCCGTGTCCGGGTCGACCGAGGCGGTCACGGTGAAGGAGCCGGTGTCGTCCACCAAGGGGCCGGCGGCGGTACCCGCATGGCTGGTGCCGTTGAGGACCAGCGCGCCACTCGAACCAGCGGCCCTACCCGTTCCCGGGGCGAGCGCCAGGGGACGGCCGAACCCGGACTCGTCCGCCAGCGGACTCCCGACGGTCGCCATGTTCCACCGCGCGGCCCGCGCCAGGTGAGGGCGCCCCGTGGTAGCAGCGCTGAGCGTCCTCGCCCGCTCCTTCACCTCAGGACCGGTGCGCTCGTCCTGCCAGGCGAACACCTCGTCGATCCGCCCGGGGAAATGGTCGACCCACGAACCCCTGTAGAAGACGACGCCGATTCCCATCGGCTTCGGCGACGCGATCGGGGTACTCACCTCCGTCTCGCCCTGCAAGCGGCCGTTGATGTACAGCCGCAGCTTGCGCGAGGAGGAGTTGTAGGTGGCGGCCACATGCGTCCAGACCCCGGCCACAGCAGGAGTCTGCGCCTGCACCGCCTTCATGTTCTGCCAGCCGTCCGGGCCGTCGGCCTGCGCCATCCGCACCGACCACGCACCGCCGGGCGCCGCCGTCAACGCCACACCGCTCTGATGCGTGGTACCGGCCTGGGCCAGCATCGTCGACCACTTGTCCGTACGGTCCAGACGCGCCCAGCCCATGACGGTGAACGAGGACCGCGTGTCGATCACCGGGTTGGCGGTCATCGCGTACTGGTTCGTCCCGTTCAGCAGCAGGGTCCGGTCGTCGTGATCGGCCAGCTGCCCTCGCCGGCCGTTGGCCGGACGCAGACTGCCGGGCTGGAGCGCGGCCGCGTGATCGGGATCCCCGCCCTCCACCGTCCGGTCGACCGCCGCCCCGCTGGTCTCGTCGAAGTTCCAGTAGCCGACCGGCCCGGGCCCCTCCTTCACCACGAAGTCGACGGAACGCTCCGTACCGTCACCGGTGGAGTCCTTGGCCATCACCTCCAACGAGTTCGTCCCCGCATGCTCGGGGGTGATGGTGACGGTCATGGAGGAGCCGGTCTTGTACGTCCACTCCGACTCCGGCTCCGTCGCCAGCCGGTAGAAGTAACCGATCACATCGGTGTCGCCACTGGCCGGCGCGAAGGACACCTGCCCCGACAGGCCCGGCTTGCCGCCCGCCGTGCACGGGGTCGGGCAGGCACTGTACGGGCTGTGGAACGAGATCGACGGCTGCTTGGGCCTGGTCGTGTCGATCTTGAAATAGCAGGGGCTGGTCGTATCGCTGCCACGCGTCGCCACACCATCGGCGAACGAACGCGTCCACGCCCGGAACCTGTACAGCACCCCCTGCTCGAACGTGAGCCTCTCCAGACTGCTGGACACCTTGGTGTTCGGCAGCACGTACCCGCCACTGGGAACATCCGTCGCCGACCAGTCGTCAGGCTTGGCCTTGACCGCAACCCACGACCCATCAGCCTGCTTGCGGTCGATCTGGAAGGCGACCCGAAGCCTGGCCTCCTCACCGCCACCGGAGACGACCTGTCCCTTGGCGGTGAAGGACGGGCGACCGCCCCTGATCGTCGGAGCGCTCTCCGAAGTGCTGCACACCTGGCGCGCACCGCTCTCCAGCCCGTACATCGTCGGCTTCGCGGGAATGCCGATGAACACCACCGACAGCATCCCGTCGTTACGGAACCGCTTCCACGAAGAGGTGTCCGTCTCGTCCTCCGCCCGAATCTCCAGCGTCAGCCGGCTCCCCAGCTTGCCCGCGGCGAAGTCCCGCACCGTCGGCGTCAGGTTCTCATCCGGCTCACCCGAACTGTCCGTGAACTCCACCGTGCCGGCCGGCTGCTTCGGATCACAGGCATCCCCGCGTCCGGCGGACACCCACCGGTCACCGAGCCGGTCCTTGTACGCCGGCTTGTTCGCCCAGGTCGTCGACGGAGAGATCCCGCCCCCGACCCGGACCAGCCAGATGTTGTGGGACTGGCAGTTGAACGACCAGCCCTCGGTCACCCGGAAACTGGCGGACAGGACCTCCTTGCCCGCGAGCCTGGTGTTGGAGAACTCGAAGTACAGGCGCTGGACGTACCCCGGGCCGCAGTAGTACCCCTGCCAGGAGCCGCATTCGCCGACCCCCATGCCCATGTTGTACTCGCCGTTGCCCCAGTTCCACGACTCATAGCCGTCCGAACGCAGCTGCATGCGCTCCACACCGTTGCTCAGCTCGACATCCGGATCGATGTACAGGGGGAAGACAGCCGGATCACGCTGGGCCAGCAGAGCGGCGTCCGGCACCACGGTCAGCGCGTCCGCCGACACTTTGACCTCCACCTCCGCAGTCTTGTCCCCCTTCCCCGGCCCGTCGGAGGGAGCCTCCTCCGAGACAGGCTCGGCTGCCACGAGCGGAGCCGTCGCCGTGCCGGCCCGCATCAGCGCCGACTTCGCCGACGGCGCGGCAACCATTGCGGAGGAATCCCCGCTGGAGTCCCACATCAGCGCCGGTGGCGACACGAAGACGTCGCGCCCATTGGAGTCCTCGGCGACCAGACCACCCTCCGCGCTGGCACTGACATCCAGCTCGTTGGTCTCCAGCCCGAACCTGATGCTCTTGAGCGCAGGATTCCGCGCGGCCTCCGGCGTCTTGACGACCAGCACCTCGCGGTACCCCTGGACCGTCGCCGTCATCCGCAGGTCCACCCCGGGCAGCACCTCCGCATACACGGCACTGTCCCCATCCAATACCGGGGCGGGCAGGACACCAGGCCACCGCAGCGACAACGTACGGGCACCCTGGCCGATCCTGACCAGATCAGCCTCGGCCCCGCCACCGGAGAAGGCGACATCGGCAAGCGCCGCCTTCGGCCGGACGGTGCCGTCCGCGCCCACCTCAAGTGAGACGTCCGGGGCAACCCAGCCCCCACGCTCATCCTTCACCCGGACTGGCACGGCGGACTGGTCCAGCCGGAAACTCACACCATCCGGATTTGCATACGTGGTGGTGAACTCCGAACGCTCACCCACAACTTCAACAGGCTGACCGCTCTCGGCCGCCTTTTCCAGCGCCTTCTGCCCCTCAGTCAAAGCAGGCGTCGGACCTGTGGTGGCCGCAGCCACCGCAGGCGTGTAAGCAGGGGCAACGCCAAGAATGAGTGCCGCGCCCAGCGCGGTACTCATGGCATGACGAAGCCGCTGCCTGTCGAACACAGGCATAGATCCCATCCCCAATGATGCAGAGCCGTCCCCCAGGCCCTGTAGAACGCGATCAGATTGAGATCGCACCAGCGAATCTACGAAACCTTCATGTTCTGATCAAGAGATTCTCAAGTGATTCTCATCCACCACAGATAGCCGCCGACGTACTAAAGGGGCATATCTGCACGCAGTCATCACCCCCGCCGCCCTGACACCTACGCCGGGGACGCTACGTCCCTGCACTGACACCACACCGACGCCAAGACGGCTCTGCCGAGCGGTCCAGCCGACTGCACCATCAGCGGGGATCGACCGTCTGAACGAGCCACGCGCGCGGGACGGTCCAGACCGTGCCGGGCCAACTGCTGAGGCCCGGATGAGCAGCCACCCGCACGTCTACCGGTGCCCCACGCCGACGCCTGGACTCCATGAAACGCCGCCGCCTTCTCATCGGTGCTGGCGTGTGAGGTCTCCATACGCGTGGGAGCTGGCGGCTTTTGCGACGACGGGGGACGGAACCTACCCCGTCTGGGTCGGCCATTGCGAGGCCGGAGAGGTGGTCGGGGTCGTGGTGCTGACGGCAGGGATGTTCGAGCTGCTGCCGGAGAGCGGAGCCGCCTCCACTGCCTGAGGGTGAGCAGCTCCGGGGCCGGTGCCGCGGAACGGGAAGGCAGGCAGGCCCCTACCAGCACCTGACCTCGACCGCCCCTGCCGACCGCCCGCGTCGTGGGGCTGGGCAGACGCCGGTCCGCGTGAAGGAGCGCAGTCCGTGAGTGCCCCTGGCTCGTCCGGATCGCAGCCGTGCTGGCTCTCTGCCCGGTCGCCGCCGCCTGCAGAACCGACCTGGAAGCGGGGGCGCCGCCCATCGTGACCGCAGGGCTGAGCGCGATCGATTCAGGCGTGAATATCACAGCTCGGTCCATGGGCGGGGCTCGGGGTTGCCGGTGAGGGGTGTCCAGAGGGGGGTGCTGGGTCCGTGTTCTTCGAGGTCTTCCAGGATGGCGGCGCCTAGGTACTGTCCGGCGGATCATGTGACTGTCGGATTGCTGTCTCGTTGTTCCCGGCATGGAGCGGGGTGATCTGACGAGGGCCGAGTGGGGCCGGTTGGAGCCGCACTTGCCGGCGTCGGGGCAGCGTGGCGGCCGATGGAGCAATCACCGCAGGGTGATCAACGGGATCTTGTTCCGTGTGCGAACGGGCATACCGTGGCGGGATCTTCCGGAGCGTTTCGGCAGCTGGAAGACCGCCTACGAGCGGCACCGGCGTTGGTCGGCGGACGGCACGTGGGACCGGATTCTGCGTGCTGTCCAGGCGGACGCCGACCTTGCGGGCCGGATCGATCTGGAGCATGGTCAGCGTCGATTCGACGTCCTGCCGTGCTCATCAGCACGCGGCCGGGGCCGAAAGAAGAAGCCGCGCATCCCGAAAAAAGGGGAACGCCCCGGCACCACCGCCCCGACGAAGGACTCGGACGGTCCCGGGGCGGCCTGACCTGCAAGATCCACCTCGCCGGTGAGGGCGGATGCCGGCCCATGGCCTTCCTGGTCACGCCGGGCCAGTGGGGCGACGCGCCGCAGATGATTGAGGTCCTCGAACGCATCGCCGTTCCCCGACCGCAGGGCGGACGGCCGCGCACCCGGCCGGACCGCCTCGGCGGCGACAAGGCGTACAGCTCACGCTGCAACCGCCGCTACCTGCGAAGACGCCAGATCAAGCACACCATCCCCGAGCCGAAGGACCAGCGGGCCAACCGCACAAGACGCGGAAGCAAGGGCGGCCGGCCCACCGGCTTCGACGGCGAGATCTACAAACGCCGCAACGAGGTCGAGCGAACGATCAACCGGCTCAAGAACTCCCGGGCCGTCGCCACCCGCTACGACAAGAGTGCCTACGTCTTCCACGGCACCGTAACCGTCGCCGCAATCCTGCTCTGGCTCCGCCCGTGAGATGCGCCCTGCATCTGGCTACACCCAGAACTGCTTAGCCGTCAGCAGCATCGTCCCATACAGTGCCGAAGGTATGACGGCACTTGCATCCTTCACCTTCGTGCGCCACATAGACGGGCTCCGCTACCACTTCGAACGCGACGGCGAGCACAACGGCCGCCCTGCCTACCGCCGAACAGACGGGAACGTGCTGTGTGTCTGGTCGCCGACCGACGGCTGGCACTGCAAGATCGCTGACGGCCTCGTCACCGCGCATCCCCTCAATAGCCACGGAGACGAACCCGAACCCCCGGTCAACGTCTGGCGCAGCTTCAAAGACGACCGCTCCTACCTCTACGACCTCCGGACCCTCGACTCCGAAGCATGTCCGCCGGACAGTGCCTAGCGCGCAGAGGCCAGACCCGTTCGGACCTGGGGGCGTGGCGGCGCCAGTACTCGGTGATCCGGGCTGCTTGGGCGATGGCGTCGTCGGCGTCGGGCCCCCAGCGCCGGGTCAGCCGAAGGTGGGTGCGGTGAGCACGGACGATCTCAGGGGTCTGGTGAAGGAGGGCGTGAGTGTGGGGGACGGGCCGGCCCTCCAGGGTGTGGGGGGCCCAGCGCCCAGGTGCTGTGACGGGCGCACACGAGCCGGCAGCGGGGGAGGTAGCGCGGGACGGCCTGGGGATATCCGGTACGGGCGATGGTGCAGTGCGGGCATCCGATGACGGCCGGCAGCGTGGAGGGGCGGATCGCACCGCCGGCCCTGGCCTGTCCGGCCGGGCCCCGGTCCCGGTGCTCCGTCCAGCAGGGAAGAGCGCGGGTGAGACGTTTTTCGGGGATACCGGTGTACTGAGCGATGCGGGCCCGCGCGCCGGTGTTGAGGTAGAGCTCGCTGCGCGCGTGCGGTCCGTAGTCGCGTTCCCGGACGAGATGGACCTTGGGCGGGTGGATACGCAGTCCTGTCAGGAGCTCGCTGGTGGTGAGGTGGTGCGCGCCGACGAGGCGTTCGATGAAGGAGGCGTTGGTCTCGAAGGCCAGGGGCCGGATTCGCAGCAGTGCCCGGTGGGTGAGCTCTGGGAGCAGGCGCGGGATGTCAGCGCCGCTTCGCGGGCCGAGGGGTGTGTTCGGCGAGTTCATCGAGTTCGATGGCATCGAGGAGTGTTTTGGTGATCTTTTCGCTGCCGTCGAGGATCGTGGTGATTGCCGCTTCCCGTACGAGTGCGGACAGGCCTCCGATCCGGCCGCCGGTGCGCAGGTGGAGGTACGGCGCGTGCCGGGTCAGCGCGCCCGTCCGGTGGGCGTTGAGGCGCAGTGCCTCGTCCATGCCCTGGATCAGCCCCTCCCATGAAGCGCGTTGCGTGGGGCTGCCGTGTCCCAGGGGCGGATTGCGGACGGTTTTGAACCGTCCGGCCAGCTGCGCGCCGCGGTTTCCTGTCAGGAGGGGGGATTCCTCGATGGCGACTCCTGCGTAGACGAAGGTCGCGGGGATCCGTTCGCTGAGGTGTTTCATCTGGTCGAAGGTCTCGGCGCCGCTGCGGGTACGGGTGTTGAGCAGGTGGACGTCGTCGATCAGGACGAGCCGGGTGCCCAGTCCGTTCAGGGTGGCGCAGACGATGTCGGTGATGCGGGCTTGGTTCATGCTCGTAGTGAGGGGCAGGTCGAGGAACCGGGCCAGTTCGGAGACCAGCATCTTCGGGGTCGCGGCAGGCGGCACGGACAGGTAGACCACCGGCAGGTGGTCGCCGGGTGCGTGGCGGCGTGCTCGGTCGGCGAGGTGGAAGGACCGGCCGAGCTGCTGCAGGGTGGTGGTCTTGCCGGTGGTGGGTGGTCCGGAGATGAGGAGGCCTCGGCGGGCGGTGCCGTTGTGGCGGCGGTTGAGGATCATAAGACGGCGCAGGGTGAGGGAGATATTGGCCATGGTGGGAGTGGACAGGATCACGAACCGGGAGTGGTAGTCCAGGCGTTCGTCGGTGCTCCAGGGGCCGGTGCCGGGCAGGCAGGGCGCGATGGTGTCGACGAACTGTGTCCACTCGCGCCAGGTGGTGGGGGAGGCGTACGGATCATCGTGTGTCGCGTGGCCTGTGGGAGTCACCACTGCTGTGCCTCCTGGTGTGCGTCGAAGATGTTCCAGGTCGCTGCCGCGGTGTCGGCTGCCTCCTCCAGGACCTGCTCGGCGGAGTCGTCCAGTGGGTCCGCCTCGGCATAGCGCCGCTCGGCGCGCCTTGTCCGGCTTCTGCTGTGTGCGCGATCGCCCTGACCGGGGTCGACGGGCGTACAAGCGGTATCGGAACCGACTGCTGCGCCCGATGCACCCTGGGCGGTGCTGGTGGGGTGGGGGTTTGCGGCGTCGCTGATGGCCGTGTCGGCGGTGTGGGCGCGGCATAGGAGTTGGTCGAGGTGGCGGGCGAGGTGTTCTTCGTGTTCGGCCCGGCCTTGACGCTGTTTGACCACCCTGCGGATGTGTCGCCAGGTGGGGTCGGTGAACGGCTTAGACACAAGTCCTTGGTGGATCCAAGGGACCGGTTGGCGGTGGGCGTTGAGTGCCGGCCCGTCGTAGGTGCGGTGCTCGAAGCGGATCCCCTCGTCGCCGATCGCACACCGCCTGGAAGGGAGCAGCTCGATCCAGTCGGCTGCGGTCAGGGGGACGGGTACGTGGCCGGCGATCGCGACGAGCGCGGCCCACATCTCGTTGGGTGTGAGCGTCAGGCGGGGCATGAGGGGGTGGCGCAGGCGTTCGTGGCGGCGTTCCTGCCACCCGCAGACGACCCATTCGTTGAGGAGGTCCTGCAGCTGCGGCAGAGTCCAGCGCGCCTGGTCCTCCACGTTGCTGCCGCGCGCGTCGAGGCTGTTGCCGGTGTATCCGGCGACGTACTGCGCGAACAGGGTGCCGATCGCTCCGAACCCCCGCTCCACCTGTCTTTTCGCGTACCCGGACGCGGGTGGGCACGGCTGGACCGAGATCCCGAGGTGTTCGGCGGCGGCGAGGAAGCAGCGGGAGACGAACACCTTGCCCTGGTCGATGACCACGGTCGTCGGCCGGATCACGGGCCGGGCGGCCGCACCCTGCATCCGGGCGTCGAAGGAGACGAGCCGCTGGTGGGGGATGACGGAGGCGGCCATGGACAGGTACTGGGGCCAGTTCGGCCGCATCTGCTGCGGCACGAGCGTCTGCGCGAGGAGCACGGCCGCGTCGACCGCCTTGGTTCCCTTGGGGCGTAGGACGGCCGCGGTGATGCTGCGGGTGGCCACGTCCACCGCCATCGTTAGCTCGGGCCGACGCGCTTTCCCGTCCTCGCACACGACCATCACGTCCAGCAGCGTGCTTTCCATCATCACCAGCTCACCGGGCGCCGTCGCGTGCGTCGGGGTGAACACCGGCACGGGCCGAGAGGCCCTGCGCCGCTCCCCAGCTGCCGTCAGTGCGAGGCCCTGCTGTTCGGCGACGGCCCGCACCAGCCGGTTGAATGTGGACGGTGGGGGCACTGCCACGCCCTCGGGGCCGTGGGCGTCCTGCAGACGCCAGGCCACCTGCCTCCGCAGCCGGCTCAGCGTCCCATTCGACCGCCCTCGCTGCTCTGTCAGCGCCCCGGTGATCGCGGCGACCACCCGTGGATCGGCCTGGCCGAACACCGACCGCTCCCGCTTCCTGCGGCCGTCTACGAGCCCCCACACTTCTTCCTCGCGGTAGCGGGCCCGCATCCTGCGCACCGTGGCCACGCTGACCACCTGGCCGGCCGCGGTCAGCTCGGCGGCCTTGGCTGCTTCCCGCTCGGCGAGGGGAGTGCGTGGCCGGGTCGTACCCGGGCCGTGGCGGCCAGTCCTGGCGGGGGCCGATGTGCCCGGTCTCGACTTCAGGATGTGCCGCTCCCAGGCCAGGGCTTTGTCCCGGACATCGGGGCCGAGCCCGTCCAGCGGGCCGTGGACAGGGACTCCCGAGCGCACGCTTCGACTACTTGGGCCCGGTCTGAGAGCCGTTTGGAGGGGCCGCTGCGCCCGGGGCAGTCCACGAGGTGCGTGGCTCCGTTTGCCAGAGCCACGGCCAGGTCAGGGGCGTGGGTGACAAGCCTTCCGTGTTCTTCCCACACGAACTCCATGGGCCCGCAGGCGAGGCCTACGACCTGCGGATCCCGGTCGAGCAGCATGACCGCGTCCCGCATCGCCGCGCTGCCGTGTCCGACCAACTGGCCGGTGGTCGCGGACCACCACCATCCGGGAGCCAGCAGCCGTCCGCGCCGTACGGGGAAGCCGCGTACGGCTGGGTAGTCCATGGGTCGGAGCTCCCCGGCTGTAGTCCACCAAGGCAACTGGGCCATGCCTCCGCCGGGTCCGACGAATCGCACGCTCACATGACGCGGATGCACCCCGCCCCCTCTGCTTGCCCAAGGCGATGCCGCGCGCAGAGCGGTCTTCCCTTTCAGTGGAGAACGGGCTGACCTATCTGAGCAATGCGCAGGTACGAGACGCCACACGATGCGGTGAAGAACTGCCGGAGCGTCCCGAAGTCTCCTTGAAGCTTTGCTAGGTCTCAGCTGACGACCTGCGCCTTTCGGGAACGGTGTGCCACCACCGAACCACGGGGGCTGGACTGTGCAGGTTGGTTGAGTGCTGCGCAGTTTCGGTGGTCCGCGACACATATAGGTAAAGCGGCATGTCCTCGGCACGAGGACCAGTTTCATGTTCCCATCCAGATCTTATTTTGATGCAGACGCGACCCGGAGGAGCGCTTCCGGCCCTGTGCTGGAGAGGACGGCGACCCGGTACCAGGGCCGGCCGAAGCCCCCGGGGTGGCCTCCCTCTGCTGCCGGTCGGACCGCGTCAGCGGTCCCTGGTCCTGGAGGCGGAGCCGGAAGGCCCGGAGTGGGAGCGAACTGGCCACCCACGGGCCGTCAGGCCCGGACCCCGTGAAACGGGGTCAGCTGGAGAGAGCGCAGCGAACCCCAGCAGTCCGCAGCGAAGCACCGGTCCCGGCCCGTAGGGCCGGCAACCCGCTCGGCGAAGCAGGGCGGCCGAGCAGAGCTCGCCCGCCCGCCCGCAGCGCGGGCGCTCTGTCCTCAACGCGCAGCGTTGAGGGACCCCCGGCGATGCACTGTGATGCCGCCTGGGGGCTGCGGGTGTGGAATCCCTGGTGGGCCGTGGCAGGAGTGGGCTTGTGCATGATGGGGGCATCGGGTAGCGCAAGGGTCGACGCGTTTGCCGTGCGGGGAATCTTGCAGATTCAAGCCGGAGTTCGTTGTGAGGCAGGGGGAGGTGATGGCTGGTTCGGATCGGGCTGGATCCTCGTTCGGGGGAAGATCGATTGAAGGCCCTGCGGGGTAGGGGGCGTTTCGGTTAGCTTCCGGCTCATGGCAGAGATGAGCTTTGAAGAAGCGCTGAAGACCGTCCGCAACATCATTGCGGAGAAGGCGGAGTGTGAGCTGGAAGAGGTGGGCCCGGACGTCGACCTCCAGGAGGCACTCGATATGGACTCGATGACGGGCACCCGGGTGGTGGGCGCACTGGAGGAGAAGTTCGACATCACCATCACGGACAACGAAGTGTTCAAGGTGTATGAGGCGAAGACGCCTACCGCACTGACGCATGTGGCCCTTGAACTCCAGGCCGCTGCGCGCGCGGGGTCCGCCAAGTAGTACGTCCACCGCTGCAGTGAGGGGGGCCGACAGTGGCCCCCTCACTGCAGGCTGCCCGCGTCAGCGGGCTGGTCCTGGAGGCGGAGCCGGAAGGGCCCGGGTGGGGGAGCGGAGCGGACCCACCCCACGGGCCGAAGGCCCGGACCCCGTGAAACGGGGTCACCCCAGCCCGCGGAGCGGGCCGTTCGGGGCGCCCCGAATCGGTCCGAAGCGAAGCGCAGGACCCCGGCCCGAAGGGCCGGCCTCTGCTCGGCGTAGCCGAGCCCGCTGAGCGCAGCGAGGCGGTTCTCTCCTGAGCGCGCAGCGCTCAGGGACCCGCTCCGCGGG
>NZ_JBVIRI010000036.1:0-24580 GCF_055576225.1 Streptomyces sp. NPDC033845
CAGCAGCATCGGCTACCGCAGCCCCGCCGAATACGAGACCGCCCTGGCGGCCTGACCAACACACCAACCGTGTCCGTCAAAGCGGAACAAGCTCAGAACTGCCTTGATCTACTGCGGAATCGACTGGGCCGAACGCACCCACGACGTCGCCCTGGTCGACGACACCGGCAGGTTGGTGGCCAAGCGGCATATATCCGACGACGCCGTCGGCTACAAGCTGCTGCTGGAGCTTCTCACCGAGCACGGCGACACCGAGGAGAACCCGATCCCGGTGGCCATTGAGACCCCCCGCGGCCTGCTGGTCGCCGTGCTGCGGACCGGCAAGCGGAAGGTGTACGCGATCAACCCGCTGGCCGCCGCCCGCTACCGCGACCGGCACAGCGTCTCGCGCAAGAAGTCCGACCCTGGCGATGCCCTTGTCCTGGCGAACATCCTGCGCACTGATAGGCACGCCCACAGGCCCCTGCCCGATGACTCCGACCTCGGCCGGGCGATCGCCGTCCTCGCGCGCGCTCAGCAGGATGCACTGTGGAACCGGCAGCAGCTAGCCAACCAGCTCCGCTCCCTGCTGCGCGAGTACTACCCGGCCGCCCTGGACGCCTTCGCCACCTGGGCCAACGGCCTGTGCCGGCCCGAGGCGCGTGAACTCCTCCAGACCGCCCCGACGCCGACGCGGGCGGCACGCCTGACCCGCACCCAGCTCCAGGCCGCCCTCAAAGGGGCCGGCCGCAAGCGCGGCATTGACACCGAGGTCGATCGCCTCCGTGATGTCTTCCGCGCCGAGTGCGCGCACCAGCCGCCGCTTGTCGAAGACGCTCTCGGCAAGCAGATGCTCGCCCTCCTCATGCAGCTAAACGCCGCCTGCACCGCCGCTGACCAGCTCGCCAAGGCGGTGGAGGACGCGTTCCCTCAGCATCCGGACGCTGAGATCCTCCTGAGCTTCTCCGGGCTCGGCATCCAGCTCGGCGCCCGGATCCTGGGAGAGATCGGGGATAATCGCACCCGCTTCGCCGATGCCCGGGGCCTGAAGGCATACGCCGGCTCCTCACCCATCACCCGCGCCTCCGGCAAAAGGTCGAGTATCACGCGGCGGTGGGTGAAGAACGACCGGCTCAACCACGCCGGCTACCTCGGGCATTGGCCGCTCCGAACGGATCCCCCGGGGCCAAGGCCCACTATCGGCGCCGTCGCGACGAGCACGGAGACTGGAACGCCGCCGCCCGGAGGAACCTGTATAACCGCATGCTCGGCCACCTCTACCACTGTCTGCAGAAGCGAGAGTTGTTCGACGAACGCACCGCGTTCCCCATCGAACTCGCTGCTGCCGCTTGACACCTTGGCAACGTGAGGTGTCTGGCGGGCACTCGCCCACCACCATGGCCGGCGCGAGCACCTCAGCGACACGCTCCAAGCGATCGCCGGACTGCTTTCACACCAGCAGAGCGCCACCCGCGGTGCCAGTCAGCCACACCACCGAGCCGACCTGCACTCTTCGGCGCGTCACCGCCAACCATGCACGAGCTCGTTAGACGTCCGGCAGCGGCCAGCCCGGCACTGTCGAGTTGCGGCGGACGATCGACAACCGCAAACTGAAAGACACGCATCGAGGGGTGATCTTATGACTCTCAAGAACGCTTTTTTGCGTAGTGGTATTGCGGCCGCCGCACTGATGGTGGCAACGGCGTCGACAACCTACGCCAACTCGCGTGAGCAGCATGAGGCCCCACTGGCGAAAGATTCCATTACTGGGACTCTAACTTCACAAAATGAGCTGCGGCGGTTCTCATATTCAGCTGAAGGTTCAGGCGGAGGTGATCCGTTCTGGAACCAGGTCCCCCCTTCGATTATGCATAGCGGCACATCGAACTGGAAGGTGACAGGCGAGAGCACCCCGAGCGGCGGAATATCAGCCCAGATGATTTACAAGTATTCAGGCACCCAATGGACCGTTTCGTTTTTCGCCGATTCACCACCTATTCTTCCGAATAAAGCAAAATGCTCCATCGATGCGGCAGGTATTCCCGTAATCGGAATTTGCAGTGCGAAAATCGGATCTGGCACGTCCCCGAAGGTTGATTTTACAACTAAGAAGATCAATAATCCTGTATGGCGCTGGGACAATTGGAACAATCAGTGCCTAGAAGCAACTGAGGATGGAAAAAGCGTTCAAATGTCTAGATGTGCGGATCCAGCCACACCTGAGCAATCCTGGACCGAGTTTAAGATAGGGGAAAAGTGGGCCTACTGCAATGCGCAGGCGGGTGGCTGCTTGAGCACAGCACGGGGTAGCAATCTCGGATCTCAGGTTGGACTTGAAAGGTATCAACCCTCGGACAGCTCTAGATTCCTTTGGGACCCCAAAGAGAGCCCGTCATTCGCCTCAAGAGAGTTCATTCAGGAAAAGTCGTCGCAATGCCTTTCCTCTGCCATCCCAGACCGCATTGGGAGCATCTTGGTTATGAGGAATTGTTCAGAGGTTCCTCGATGGAATCCAAAGCGAGTAAATTGACGACCCTTAACGGGGAAAAGCGCAGAAGAGAGAAGCGTGGAGGTTCAGGACATGCGAGGTAATCTGCTTGCCGCGACAGTAGTAGGACTTGCATTCGCGTCAGCCGCGCTTGCGTCCCCGACCTCGGCCGTAGAGCCCAGCCCGCAGGCCGCTTTTGAAGTAGCAGGAAACATCCTGAATGGGAATAGGTCCGGATTTGAACTTGCACGGGAAGGCTATGGCCTAAAGGCGGGATCGTGGCGCAATGATGGGCAGCCGCCTGAAACCATAGAGTCCGGGATGCGCGGCCTTTTCGACGCTTACAATTCAGGCTTGGGAATAGAGGGTTCCGCCGATTACGAGATTATCAACCAGTATGGATCTCCTACGGGTTCCCATGTTAAATTGACTTTCAGTAACAGAATTGGCCTCACAAACAGCGCAAGCTGCAGGATACTGTACGATCAAAAAGATACTAGCAATACTAGATTTACTTGCGAGGCCGCCATATCCGGCACCCTTACGGATAGGCATATGAATGTTACGTACACCGTTAAACCCATAGGATAGGTGGGGTGGGTTCAACCCGTCAGCGCAACACCTGATGATCTGGGTGTCGTTGCTGATGGGAGGGTGCTGTGGCTCGGATGGGGCGACGAGGGCTGTCGGATGAAGAGAAGCGGGAGCTGTGGCAGCGCTGGAGGGACGGTGAGCCGCTCAGCGAGATCGGCCGTGCCTTTGACCGCCACGCAGGTTCGATCTTCGGCGTGGTCAAGTCCCGCGGAGGGTTCGTGTCGGCCGAGCGCCGCCGCCGTCCGGACGCGTTGCCCTGGTTGAACGCGAAGAGATCTCGCGGGGTCTGGCGAGACAGGAACCGGTGCGTCAGATCGCACTACGCCTGGGCCGGGCGGCCTCGACGGTCAGCCGGGAGATCAACCGGCACGGAGGCAGAAGTGCCTATCGGGCGGCCCGGGCCGAGGAACGGGCCTGGGATAGGGCCCAGCGTCCGCAGAAGTGCCTGCTCGCGATGAATGACGGGCTCCGGGACCTCGTGGCGGCGAAGCTCGAGGAGGATTGGTCCCCGGAACAGATTTCCGGCTGGCTCCGGGCTGCCCATCCTGAGGACGAGAGCCTGCGGATATCGCCGGAGACCATCTACCGGAGTCTGTTTGTCCAGGCCAGGCGTGTGCTTGCCCAGGAGCTGATTGGGCGCCTGCGGTCTGGACGCGCGATGCGTCGCTCCAAGAAGGCGAGAGCCTCCGGGCAGGGACGTGGCGGGATCACCGATGCGGTTCCGGTCGGCCAGCGGCCGGTCGAGGTCGAGAGCCGGGCGGTGCCCGGGCACTGGGAAGGCGACCTCATCGCAGGCCGCGGAAACACTCACGTCGCCACGCTTGTGGAGCGGCATTCACGCTTCGTGATGCTGGTCAAGGTGCCGGGCAAGGACACCGAGAGCGTCGTGTCCGCCCTCATCAGACAGTTGTGCAAGCTCCCACCGTCCTTGCGGGACACTCTCACCTGGGACCGCGGGATGGAACTGGCCGACCACAAGCGGCTTGCCGCAGCGACCGGTTTCAACGTGTATTTCTGCGACCCTCGCAGCCCCTGGCAGCGAGGGACCAACGAGAACACCAACAGGCTCCTCCGCCAGTACCTGCCCAAGAAGACAGACCTGTCACAGCACAGCCAGAGCAGCCTCGACCGCATCGCCGAAAGGCTGAACCAGCGGCCGCGGAAAGTACTCGGATACGCCGCCCCGGCAGATAGGCTTCCCACGGCCGTTGCGCTGACGGGTTGAATCCACCCTGCAGACTTGGCGCCGTATCGGCACCTCCGTGAGAGTTCGGTCAGGGTGCGGCCAGAACGTCGTGGGTGCCGATACGGCGCCAGACAACGTGCCGGGCGCCGCGGACCACCTCCGGTCCGTACTGCCACGTCGCCCGGCCGTTCCCATCCCAGGTGAGTTCAAAGACACCGGGAGCGCGGCGTACGCCCTTCACGCGGAGGCCCGTGCGGAAGCCCACTCCGGTGCGGGGCGTGTCAGCGTTCTTGTGTAAGTCGTCTGGTGTCATTGGATGCTGAGCCGGTCCTCGAAGAAGAGTGAGAACTGGTTCAGTGCCTCTTTCCAGTGTGCGGCGACGTGGTTCGCGTCGCGCGCTTTGGGGTTGATCTGCTCGCGGACCGCGAGGTAGAGGACCTTCAACGCGGCCTGTTCCGAGGGGAAATGGCCGCGGTTGCGGGTGGCCTTGCGGAGCCGTGAGTTCATGGATTCGACCATGTTCGTGGAGTAGACCACGGTCCTTATGGCCGGCGGGAACGCCAGGTATGGCGTGAACTCCGGCCAGGCCGACCGCCAGGTCCGGACGATCGCCGGATAGCGTTCGCCCAGCTCAGAGACCTCGAAGGCATCGAGGGCCTGCTCGGCCGCGGCCTCGGTCGGGGCCGTGTAGATGGCCAGGGCCGGGACCAGCTTCGGGTGGTCCCGCGAGGACGAGAGTCTGAGCGAGGATCTCGTCAGGTGGATCACGCACGTCTGGACGGTGGTCTTGGGCCAGGTCGCGGTCACCGCGTCCGGCAGGCCCTTCAACCCGTCACAAACCACGATGCAGACGTCCTCGATGCCCCGGTTCCGCAGCTCGGAGAGGACCGCCATCCAGGTGCTGGCGCCCTCGCCCTCGGAGCCGATCCACAAGCCCAGGACGTCTTTCCTGCCGTCCATGTCGACGCCGACGGCCAGGTAGACCGGCTTCGAGGTCACCGACCCAGAGCGGATTTTCACCCACAGTGCGTCGATGTAGATGATCGGCCAGATTGCGTCGAGAGGCCGGTTCTGCCAGGTCACGAGCTCGTCGATCACGGCGTCGGTGACCTTGCTGATCAGGTCCGGGCTGACCTCGACGCCGTAGATCTGGGCGAGGTGCGAGCGGATGTCGCGCACGCTCATCCCGCGGGCGTAGAGGGAGAGGATCCGGTCGTTGAACCCGGCGAGGCGGCGGGCGTTCTTCGGTACCAGCCGCGGTTCGAAGTCGCCGTTGCGGTCCCGCGGCACCGCCAGAGTGACCGCGCCGGCGTCGGTGAGGACCGTCTTGGGCGAGGTCCCGTTGCGGGAGTTCCCCGACCCGTGACCTGCAAGATCTCCGCGTTCGTAGCCGAGGTGTTCACTCATCTCGGCTTCCAGGGCCCGCTCGAGGACGGCCTTGGTGATCTCCGTCAGGAGCCCGCCCTCACCGAGCAGTGCCGCCCCCGAGGCGTCAGCCTTCTCGAGCAGTCGCTCGACCACCTCGTCGACCGTCTTGTCGCCGGCCACGGACGCGGCCGCTTCGTCTTTGTCTGCCATGACTCGTCCGATCCGCCTGGCCCACAGGCCCGAGGCCGAGCCCCGGGCCAGGCTTCCACATCACGGACTTACACGATCTTTCAGACACGCTCCCGGTGCGCAAGTCGTCGACGAACGCGGTGACGGTGCGGCGGAACTTGCGGCGTTGTTCGGGGGTGAGGCGGTCGAGGTCGGCGGTGAAGCGGGGCAGGGCCTCGTACGTGGGCACGGCGAACTCCTCCGGGAAACACGAAGCCCCCGGCCGGTGGCCGGGGGCGGTGGTGGCTGCTCGTGGTGAAGGGCGTCGGTGACGCGATGCGCTCAGTGGTGGTGGCTTGTCGGGGATGCGGTGCGCTGGTGTGTGCTCAATGACGGTGGAGTCGGTTTCCGTGCGTTTTCGTGGCTGGTGGTGCTCGTGTGGTTGGCGCGCAGCATTCGCACGGCATCGTCAGGCGTCGCCGTAGCGGTCCCGCATCGCCTTCGCCCACTGCTCGGGCCGGGCCGTCTGGCAGTCAGGGCACCGGCGTCTGGTGACGCGCTCGGCAGTGGGGAAGTCGGACTGTGCGGAGCGCACCTGGAGCACGTCCAGGAGCAGCCGTTCGTCGCAGAGGGGGCAGGGCTGTCCGTACCTGGTGATCGTCATGGCGGGAGAGTGCACACACCGCTGGCCTACGGTCTCGGGCTGCGGCGGCGGCCCGCCAGGCGGGTGCCACGGTAAAGACTTCCTGATGGCCTCCCGCCCGGCGGGAAGGACCCCGGATCACGCTTCTGTGCAGGTAAAGCCCGGTGTTCCATGGGCCGATGATCAGCCAAACACCGTTCCGTCCGGGAGACGGGCGCTATCTCTTCCGCGGCGTGATGGTCGGCGACGGCCACCGCGGGGCGGGCACGTCGCTGCGCGCCGCGCAGGACGAGGCCGGTGTCCCGCCCGGGATCTGGAGAGGCCGGGGCCTGGCCGCGGTCGGCCTGGTAGCCGGGGATGTGGTGACCGAGCGGCAGGCCGAACTCTTCCTGGGAGAGGGCCGGCACCCGGACGCCGACCGGATCGAGCGCGAGCGCCTGGAGGCGGGCGACGATCCGGCGAAGGCCCGGCGGGCGACCGTGCTGGGCAGGCCCATCGAGCACAGCCGCTCACCCAAGACCGACAAGGCCAAGGAGCGGATCCCCTTGCTCGGCATGCACCTGGTGTTCCGGCCCCCGCCGACGGCCCACATCGCGTGGGCGCTGGTGGATGACGAGGATCGTCGGGTGCTGGAGCTGTGCCAGGACATCGCCCGGGACAAGACGCTGGAGTGGCTGGGGGATTCGGTCGCGCAGATCCGGTGGAAGGGCGGCGGCAAGCACCGGGCCGGCGTCCGGGACGGGCTGATCGTCGCGGTCTTCCGGCACTACGAGTCCAGAGCCGCGGAGTCCAAGCCACTCCTGCATGATCATGCGCTTGTGTCGATCCGTGCCCGGCGGCCGGACGACAAGGGCACGTGGGGGAACCTGTCGGCGGATTCGGTGCTGGCCCACATTGTTGCGGCCGACACCCTGTACGTACTGACCTTCATGGAGGAGGTGACCGCCCGGCTAGGGTGGGCGTGGGAGCCGCGCGAGGTAACGCCCGGCCGCCGCCCTGTCATGGAGATCGCGGGCATCGACCAGCGGCTCATCGGCTGGCAGTCGACCCGCCGGCAGCAGATCGAGGACGCGCTGCCCATCATCACGGCGGAGTACGAAGCCGAGCACGGGCATGCGCCGGGGGAGCGGGCCGGCTACGCGCTGGCCTGCCAGGCCGCCGACCGGACGCGCCCGCACAAGCGCAAGGAGCTGCGGTCGCTGTCGGAGCTGCGGGCGGTCTGGCGGGAGTTGGCGATCGGCAGGTTCGGCGCCGACGTCATCGACGGGCTCGCGGAGCGGGCGCGGGCGGCAGCGGCGGCGGTGTGGGCGCGGGTGCGGCCGGTGGTCGACGTTGTCCTGGCGGCCGTCGATGTCGTGGCCGTGGTGTATGTGATGCGCGGCGCCTTCAAGCGCCACCACCTCCTCGCCGAAGCCCGCCGCCACCTCGCCTACGTCCTGCGCGGCCGCCCCCACCAGCCCGGCCTGGACGAGGAGATCGTTCAGACGGCCATCGACGAATACACCCGCCCGGCCAGCCGGAGGACGCTGACCGCCGACCTGGGTGCCCTGTACCCGCACGACACCGAGGACCAGGCTGTGCTCCGCGCGCTGACCCGCAAGCGGTCCGCCGGACCTTACGAGCGGGCCCGCCTCGCCGCCGGAGCGCTGACCGCCCGCGTCCACGCGCTACGCCGTGCAGACCGCCTGAACTCTCGGCCCCGGCCGCACATCGTCACCGTGCCGACCACGCCGATCTCTCGCCCGAGCTTGCGCACGGCGCAGAGGGCCGGCCGGGAGACGGAGCCGATGACGGACGTCGCCGCGGTGGAGCTGACCAGCCGGACTCTGGAGGCCGCCGCGGCCGAGATGGCCGCCCTGCTCCAGGCCGGCGTCCGTGAGCGAGTCGCCGCCCGCAGTTGCTCTCTCAAGCCCGTGGCGGCCTCGCCGCCGAGCGCCCAGCAGCCTGTCCGGCCCGCGCCGGGCCGGACCACATTCACCGGAGGAGTCGCATGACCACTACGCCGCCCGCGGACCCGAGGATCGAAGCCGTCGCCGCCCGACTGAAGGAGGCCGCTCACAAGCGCGCCGAGGCATACCCGCCAACGCACTGGCCGATGTGGAAGCGGCCCCGGAAGCCGAAGTCCATCAAGGCGCGCAAGGAGGAGCTGGCCAAGCAGCGCAAGCGGCTCAAGTCGGCCGGTGTCCGACGGTTCTGCGGCGCCCAGGCGCGCCGGCCCCGGCCCCGGCAGAGCCGCATCGGTAGCGCCGCCGCTCGCCGTGACGCCCGCACCTTGTCCCGGATGCGGCACTCCAACGCCTGGCTGTGGTGACGACACCTGGCATCGTCCGCCGAGCGGCTCGCCTGGGATCGGCACCGGTGGAGGCCGTCGGGCGGTGCACCCGGTGGCCTGCCACTCTCAGGAGCGCCACGATCCTGCACAGCTGACCGATCACTGTGTTCGGCTCATGGCAGGCTGTCCTCCTGAGCGCTGAGGGGGAGGGGGAGGAATGGCGGAGGTCGGGGGATGGATCTGGGGATGCAACCTGCGGTCGTTCTTGGAGTTGCTGTCGCACTACGTGGGCTATGGCTTCGATGCCACGGACTGGGAGACGGTGGCGTTGGCGATCGAGGCGACCGATGACGAGCGGGCCGATGGCTGGTATGCGTACCCGCTGGTCGGCGAACACCGCAAGGTCGAGGTTCGGCTGGCTCGCGCGGTCGGGGGTGATGAGGTCATGCTGGTCGTGGAGGGGGCTCTGACACCCGAGCTGGAAGTGCGGGCGGATACCTTGCTGGCCGCCTTCTCAGCAGGCTGACCAAGATCAACTCGGCCCGTTGCCCGCATGAGGTGACGGACCCACGCAGTAGCCGTGGGGGAGAGGTTCCCCTCCTCCCCGAAGAGCTGGCTTGCAGACGGACCCACCACAGGTGCCGCACCTCAGACTGGGTGTTCCGTCCGGCGGACTGTGACTCCCAGCTCGGCCAGGGCGTCCACGACCACCGTGGCCGGGTCTCCAAGAGGCGTCAGGTCGAACCACTCTCCTCGCACCGGGTACTCCGCGAACCGCTCGTGCAGCACCGCTTCGTAGTCGCCCTCCACCTCCAGGAGCGCCAGCAGGCGGGCGGGCTGCCCGGTCTGGAGCTGCGCCATCCGCGCCTTGAGCGTGGCGGTGGTCCGACCGACCTTCGTCACGGGGACCCCTCCAGCGCAACGACGTACGTCCGCATGCTCCCCACCGGAGCCCGGGATGCCGGCACCCTTGGAGAGGAAGGCGCGCAATGCGCGGACTCCTCCTCGTCTTCCAGCTCCTCGGGCTTGATCCACCGCACGAGCGGGGTGCTCCCGCCCTGAACGGTGAGGGTCTTGCCTATGGGCGTGCCGTCGGCCCGAAGCGTGGTCCGCACGATCTGCGTGACGAGCACCCGGCCCTCGTAGCCGAGCGCCTTGAGCTCGTCCGCCGTTGCGTACCGGGAGCTGACCTCCGTCTGCTCCCGGACTGCTTCACCTCGGTGGGGGTGAAGGTGGCTACGGCACGGACACTCAGTGGGGTTCTCCATGGCTGCGAACCTATGGGCGCCGGATCCAGCACGCAGGGCCTCCGGGATATGCCTCCAGGCGCCGCCCGGCTCGTGTAGGGGAGGGCGAGCCTTCGTACAGGATCGATGTCGATGCCCTTCCACGGGCGCAGCTCCCGGTACCGGGAACCGGCCGGCCGCTGACCGGCTCGGGGCAAGCCCAAGGGGAGCCTGGGCAAGCCATCGCGAAGACCGGCTTGCCCACCGCGGTCAGCGGCATTCCGGGCAGGCGGCATCGGCCACGGTCATCCGGCCTTCCCGGCGAGGGCCCGGCTGACCGATGACGGGTGACCGATGACCGGTCACTGTCCCGGCCGGGAGTTGCACGGACCGGTCACAGCGCTGACGTGCTGGTTGACCGATTGCGGGAGGCGGATCGGTCACAGCCGGCCTGCCGACCGGTCACGGCCTCTGCTGGGCAAGCCCTCGCCTAGGAGGGCTTGCCCAGCGTCCAGATCACGTGGCGGGACAGCTTCCGAGGTCGTGGCGCCACCGTCTGGGACCCGACGGTCCGGAGCCGGCTTACGCCTCCTCGCCGGCCGTATACCGGAGCCATGAGACGAAACAAGCAAGAGATCCCGGCCGTGCTCGGGCAGTGCGATGCGGGCGACATGTGGCTGGCCCTGGCGTGCCTTCACGCCGGACACCGCGACCCGGTCGGCCGTCTCGTGCCGTTCGAGCGACCGGAGGCGCTGCTGTCCCTCACCGAGCCGGACGAGGTCCTGTTCACCGCGCGGGTGGAGCTGTCCGGGATGGAGACAATGGGCCACCTCCACGACCTCATCCGCACAGTCACCCACGGCGTCACTGCGGAACTGGGCTACATAGGGCCCGGGGTCGCGCTGGAAGTCATGGTCGGCAAGCGCCACGAACTCGCCCTGCACCCGGCCCACGTCCAGGGCCTCACCCGGCTCCTGCGCGACGCCGTCACCACCATCGACGCGCACAGCACGCCCGGCGGCGGCCTGTGCTCCCACTGCCACGGAACGGGCCGTGCGCATCCCCTGTGGGCGCCGGCGGCCGGGCAAGCCTGAGCACTTGGGCAAGCCGTAGGCGGCCCTGGGCAAGCCCTCCTCGAAATGGGCTCGCCCAGGGCTTGTGGCTAGGGGGGTTCCCGTCCCGGGCGCGGGACGTCGGCGTAGACCCGGGCCCTGACCCCGGGCTCCGCGATGTGCTGCTCGTCGATCGGTTTCACGAGCTCTGCGCTGGGACCGGGCTGGTTCGCCGCCGGCTTTGGGTCCACCCGCACGAGGGGCCTGACTCAGGCCGCCGTGCGGTCGGCTCTGTCGGGGTGCGGCCCCCGTCGCGGCCCTGGTGGCCAGGGCCGCACCCCGTACGTCCGAACGTACTCCACGGCCGAGACCAACGGTCTGGCATTTTCGCTGGCGGCCGCGCTCTGAGGCCTCACCCGTTCGCGCCCGGCCGGGAGACGGTGGGGTGCGCCGAGGACAAGCTGGGCGCATGGTCGCGAAGCTGTTCGTCTACCTGCCCGATGAGCAGGGCTGGCGCCGGGTCCGCTACGACGGGGTCGCCATCGGCGTCGCGCACCGACCGGCCGACATCCGCGTCTTCCTTGCGGCCGCTGGGCTGGAGGACGCCGACGACGTAGACCTCACCGACCCCGACCCCGACCCCGACCCCGACTTCGTGGAGTGGCGAGGTGCTGGCCCGGAAGCTGTGCCGGGACACGCTAGATGTCACAGGGAGAGGTAGTGGTCTGCGGCTTCCGACGACTGGGACACGCTGGTTGTCACCAGTTGGCCGAGCCTGTTGGCACCTCTGGTTCGCGGTCAGTCGTGTTGTCACCAGATCCGGAGAACTCTCTTGCCCTTGATCCGGTGGTTGTCTGGGGCATGGACTTGCCGCCTTGAGATCGTTTCCGGTCTCTTACCCTCGACTCAGACATCCCGGGGAGACGACTTGATCACGGAGTACCAGCAGAGGCTGCGCGAGCGCTACATCGGTGCCCGCGTCATGCCGGCCCCGGAGCCGTGGCGGCCGGTGCTGGACCGCAGGACACCCGTCGGGGGTCTGCTCGGCATTGGCTTCGCTGTCCATCCCGACAGCGGGCACGACCTCGTCATGGTCGTGTCCAGCGATGGTCATGGACTCTTTGACGCGGTCACAGGCGAGAAGGTCGCCCGCGATCGGGACCCGAACCTCAACACCAGTACTCCGGACGCGTCGCAGGAGCTCACGTGCCCGGGGCTCGGCCCGATCGAGGGCATGCCGGTGCGTATCGCCGGGCTCTTCGGCGGTGGCCTGCACAGCACCACTTCGGACGGCTGGAGCCTGGACGTCGTCAGCCCCCAGTGGCCCCACGACCGCGTCATCCTCTCCGCCGACGGCGGGTCGAATGAGGGCCCGGCGGGAGGGACGTGGTGGCACATCTTCCACTCCGACTACTCAGAACTCCGCGCAGCCGGGTTCTCTCCCTCCGGCCGGACCCTGGCGGTCGCCACCAGCAGCGACCTCACCCTCTGGACCCGACCTGAACTCCACTCTGACGACTGAGCGGACAGAGATTCAGCAGGCGCGAATGCTGTCCTGTCGCATTCCAGTTGCCAGGTCGTGCGGTTCTGCCTGCAGTGCTGCCAGATGGTCTGGTAACGCGGTCCGATGTCATTCTCGGACGAATCGGCCTTCTCGGAAGGAATCGCGCGCCGGGGATCCGATTCCCAGGCACTCGGCGCCCAGACATAGCCGCAGACCGGTCACCCCGCAGCCGGGCGACGAGGCCGGTCGCGGTGAGCGCGCCAGGCGGCGAGCGCTTCGGCACGGCTGCCGGCCGGATGCTCGGCATGCCAGTCACGCAGAAAGCGATTGAGCTCGAACTGCGAGCCGATCTCCTGAAGCTGGACAGCGGCCGGGCGCGTGGCGTGCCAGTGGGCGATGGCATCGGCCAGTGTGCGCCCTGCACTTTCGGCTACGAATGTCCGCATATAGCGGTCGAAGTGGAAGCCCTGGCCGATCTCGCGGCGGAAGTACTCGCGCAGCACCTGACTGCACCGCTGGCCCTCGGGAATCACGGTGAACCCGTTCACTGGAGCGGCGAGCTGGAGGCCGGCGCTGCGCGCCCGGGGCGGTGCGGCCGGCGGGGCGACGCCGTCCAATGCGGCCCGTAGCCGGTCCGTCAGTGCCGCCTTCCCACCGCCCCGCGGCACCCCGAGCTCGCGGGCGAGCACGGTCAGCTCGGCCAGCGTCCAGTACCAGCGGGACAACTCGTCTCCGCTCAACGTCGCACTCAGTTCTGGGCGCGTCTCAGCACCCGCATTCGAACTCATGTGCCCATGATAGGAGAGGTGGTTACGCGCGGCGTTCGACGAGACGAACCGGCGGCCCACCGCGACGCGGTGAGAATCGGGCGGCTCGGATGAGACCGAGTGAGAATCCGTCAGCTGCACTGCGACAGGACAAATGCCCTCCTCCTAGCCTTGTCCGCGATAGCCGGACGAAGAGGTCTGTCCCGTGTCCGGGGGCCGGCGGCGCCCAGGGGTACATGTACCGGTATGGCGCGTGAACGGATCCGGTGGCCTCTCGTTGTGGACCGCGCTCGGGAGATCGTGGACGGGTACGCGCCGCTCAAGGTGACCTTGAGGCAGGTCATGTACCGCCTCGCCGCCGAGGGCGTGCTGCCGCACACACCATCGATGTACCGGCGGCTGTCCTCGCGGCTGGCCCAGGCCCGGCGGGAGGGCCGCTTCCCCGACCTGATTGACACCATGCGCGAAGTCCATGTCGCGCCGGCCTGGCCGAGCGCGGGCGCGTTCGTCGCCGAGATGCCCGACTGGTTCCGCCTGGACCGCACCGTCGGTCAGGAGCGCGCCCTGTACGTCGCGGCGGAGAAGGACACTCTCCGGCAGCAGTTGACCGGCTGGCTCGAGTTCGCGGGCATCCCCGTGCTCATCGTCCGCGGCTTCAGTTCCCAGTCCTACGCCGACGTCGTCCGCGACCGCGTCGCCCACGAGCAACGCAAAGCCCACCTTGCCGTGGTCGGGGATTTCGACTGCTCCGGCGAGGACATCGAGCGGGACTGGGTGCAGCGCACAGGGTGCTGGAGCTCGGTGACCCGGGTGCTGCTCACTCGCGAGCAGGTCCGCGCGTACGGTCTCCCGGCGACCGAGGGCAAGCGCGACGACCCGAGATGGCCGGCCTTCGCACGCCGCTACGGCTTCGACATCGAGCACCCGGTCCAGTGGGAGGTAGAAGCGCTGGAGCCGGACGAACTCCAGCGCCTGGTCCTCGCCGCCGTCGACCCGTACATCGACCGCGACGTCCTCGCGAAGCAGATCGCCCGCGAGGAACAGCAACGCCGCGCCCTGGAGAGATTCGCCGGGCGGTGGGGTACGCGGAATGAGGAGCCGTAGGCCGGGCCTGTGCGGCTCCGGCTCGGAGGGTCAGCGGCGTCCGACGGTGCCGAGAACGAGGACGTAGGGGATCACGCAGAAGGCGCCGAGGTTGGTGGCGACGATCAGGGTGAGGAACAGCCAGTAGGCGAAGCCGTTGCCGTGGGAGGAGGCGAGGAGCCACCCGTACGTGAGGGCAGTGAGGATGCCGGTGAGGGCGAGTCCGGCCGCCCAGCCCGTCTTGCTCAGCCCGAAGCCGAGGCCGATGTAGGCCCAGAACAGGGCGGGGCCGGCGACGGCCGCGATGGCCAGGAAGACCGGGAAGTCGATGTCCCGGCCGCTCATGTAGTCCGTGAGCTCAGGTACCGAGATGAAGGTCATTAAGCCCATGTAGGCGACGGCGATGACGACGAAGACGGTGGTGAGTACGCGGGCGGCGCGGGTGGTGGGAGGGGTGTTCGCGGCGTCGGTCATGAGGCGGTGGACTCCTTCTCCTACGGCGGGCAGGGCAGTCGGCCCCGCTCCGGTATAGCCGCTCCGGGCCACAGGGGTGCGGGCTTCCACGCAAGGCACCTCCGGCCGTGACGAACCCGCCACCCGAAGCGGTGACGATCGCGCCACCGCTGCAACGCACTCACCCCGGCCGTGCAACACCGACGCTGCAACACGACTGCGCGTTGCAGCCCTGAGCTGCCTAAACGCGCCCAGCAGCCGTCAAGGGCTTCGTGTTGCAGACCGTGTTGCACCACCATCCGGTGCCGGGGGACGAGCCGAAGGCCCCGGGGTCACGACTGACCCGTCTCAGCGAAGGCAGGACGGTTCTCATCGAAGACGAGCGGGTGCTGGTTCGTCTCACCGAAGATGGACCGGCGCTGGTCACACGCCGAAGGCCGGGGAGCTGCCGACGCTGAGAAGGGTCAGGTCCGCTCCCGGCCAGCGGTGGGGTGTCGGCCGGGGGTGTCCGGACGGGGGGCGGGCGTCGGCGCCGGCTGGGTGGTGGTCGGATCGGTCGGCGTCCGCCTTGAATCCGGAGCGGTTTCTGTCGCTGGGTTCGGTGTCGGGGGCTGCCGGGGGTTGACGGTCAAGTCGCGAGCCGGTGTGAGATGGGCGGCGCTCTGGGGCGAGTGCTTGCTCTCCCTGTTCCTGGTCGTCCGTGCCGAGCTCGTGCTCCTCCTTGCCTCCGTGGCGCGCGGTGGGTATCTCGGGTTGGCCGATGCCGCGGCGTCGTGTTCGGCCGTCGGGTGGCTGGGTGTGGGGCGCAATGTGCTGCTGCTGTGGCTGCTCGCCGTGAGGCCGCCGGTCTCGGTCCGGCCGGTTTCGGTGCCTCGCTCGGCTCAGGTTTGTCCGGGGACGACCGTTTCTGCCATGGCTTCAAGGACCATGTCGACCAAGCCGGTCGGATGGCTGGAGGTCTCCCTTGCGCGCTGGGCGAGTTCAGCCGGGCCGCCGTCCGCGTATGCGATCAGCAAAGGGGCCACGAGGACTTCGGTCGCTGCTCGGGCTACACGGTTGGCCCATTGCTGTGACTCTGCGAGGTCGGCCAGGGCCTCAGCAGTGCGGGCCCGCCATTCCTCCTGGGGGTGGTCCTGACATACCTGCATGATGAGCCCGTGAAGTCGGGCCACGTCCTGGCTGCCGAGGTTCGGCAGTCGCTCCGCGAAGTGGCTGCTGAATTCATGCAGTGAGCTGTTTCCCATGTATCCCACGGTATGGCCCTGAGGGCCTGGGAGTCCGTACTCAGCCGAAGTCACCCAATGGAGTGATGAACCGGTCGTCGTTCGTCGTGCTGTTCGGGAGCCAGCTGGCTCGGGGCTCACCGGTCCCGCTTCTTGCCCCCTGCGTCGGCAGCTCCCCGGCCTTCGGTGCCGCTGATCAGCGCCGGTCCCTCTTCGGTGAGACGAACCGGCACCCGCTCGTCTTCGATGAGAACCGTCCTGCCTTCGCTGAGACGGGTCAACGACGTCCCGGGGCCTCCACTTCGCTGACCTCCCCGCTCAACGACGAGCCGGGCAGCCTGTCACGCCCAGTCCACGCCCAGCTTCGCGAGCGAGGCGAGCTGGTCGGCGGTGAGCTTGTCCCGTCGGCTCTTGGTGTTGGAGACCCACACACCCAGCTTCACGACCACCGGCTCCGTCTCGCCCTCGACCGCGATCTCCTCCCCGTGAGCCCTCGGGACCGGCCGGTGGGCACCTTCACGCTCAACCCACTGCGTGAGCGCCTCCAGGCCCCGCTGGAACGCCTGCTGCGCCTTGCCGGGCCCCTTCGTCGCGCGCCCTGCCGCAGGGGCGGCAGCGGGCGCCTGGACAGGTTGCACGCCGAGCTTGGCCAGCCGCTCCTGCTGCTTGGGCAGAAGCCGCGCCCAGGTGGCCGGCTGCTTCTGCTGCTGGAGCCACTTGCCGACGTCGTCGCCGTCGAAGACGACGCCCGGAGCGATGTTGGGCAGGACGCCGTCGGCGTCGACCAGGTCCGCGAGCACGCGGTAGTGGCGCTGCCAGTCCAGCGGCCAGGGACAGTCCCAGTCCTTGTCGATCGCGGTCAGCTGCGCCGAGCGGGTCATCGCGGTGTCCTCGTTCTTGCCGAGACCGTTCTTGGCGCCCTTGCGGCGGAGGTTGGCCATGTGCTGCCCGACAGGCACCATCGCCTCGCCCTCGCCCCACACCGCGTCCTGACGCGGCGCGAGGTGCCCCGTGGCCCGCCGGTAGGACCGCAGCGCGGCGAGCTTGGCCTCCCACGCCTCCTCGCCCGGCTCCCAGACCATCCCGGCCTCCGGCGCGTCCAGCAGCGTCTTGCGCCGCTCCTCCAGCTCACCCGCCCGCAGAGCCTTCCGCTGCTGGTGCACCCACCGCCCGAGCGGGAAGTCCTTGGTGACGCCGACCTCGACCTCGACGTCGTAGGGCACGGCGTGGACGCCGGTGATCTCGTTCTCCTTCCGCCACCGCAGCAGGGCCTGGTAGCCCTCCAGCCACACCAGGGACTCGGGCCGGTAGACCCGGGTGCGCAGGAAGGCCGCGATGGTCGCCGCATCGCGCGGGCTGGAGAAGTGCAGCAGCGCGGCTTCGGCGGCGGCCTGCGTGTCGTCGTCCTCCTGATCCTCGCCCTCACCCTCGCCGCCGGCCCCGACGATCTGCCCGTCCTCGTCACGCCGGACGTGAACCTTGCGCTTGCCGCTCGTGAGCGCACGGGAAGCGAGCTGCTCCACAAGTCGCTCATCATGCGAGCGGAGGCCCTGGAGGACCGCTACAAGGGGGCGGAAGCTGGCGCTGGCGACCATGTCGGTGGGGTCCTCGTTCGGCTCCAGGAACACCGGCACGATGATCCTGGCGACCTTGGTGGAGCCGTCCTTGTTGAGGCGGAGCGCCCGGCCGATGTTCTGCACGATCTCGACCTGGGAGCCGCGGGTGTCGGCGAAGCAGACGGCCTCCACGCCCCGCTCGCCGGTGATGTCGACGCCCTCACCGAGCACGCGAACGCTGGCGAGGAAGGCGCGGTGCACCCGGTGCCCGGACGCGTCGATGCCGTTGGCGAACTGGCGCAGCGCCTCACGGCGTTCGGCCACGAGGTGGTCACCGCACAGCCATGCCGACCAGACCCGGTCCGGCGGGACGTGGCGGCCGGCTTCAAGCTCGTAGAACTCGGCGTCGATCGAGGACTTCGGCAGCCTGTCGGCGGCGGCCAGATCGGCGTCGGAGGCGTCGTTGACGTACAGCGCGGCGGCGGTCTCGGGGAGCTTGTCCGCGAACGCGCGGGCCTCCTCCACCTTCTGGTGGAACGTCATGACCGTACGGAGGTTGTACGCGGCGGCGTGCTCCAGGAGCGCGGTCTGGAGGAGCGCGAGGCGCCGGCCCCGCCGGGCTTCCTCGGACTCCCCGAGAACGGGGGAGGGGTCGCGGATCTCCAGGACGTCGATCTCGAACCCGGCGGGGATCTCCCGCTCGATCGCCTCCGAGAGCCCCAGCTCCGCGAGCCACGCGCCGTACGTGCCCTCCGGGTCGTCTGCCATCGACGCGATCTCCGCCTCCTGGCCGCCGGGGCCCCGCTGCGGGCTGGCCGCGGCGAGGATGCGCGGGGTCGCGGTGAGGTAGAGCCGGAAGTCCGCCGGGATCCGCTGGTTGTCGTGGATCGCCGCCCACGGCCGCCCCAGATCACCGGCGGTTCCGTGGGCCTCATCCACGATGGCGAGGTCGAACGGGCTCATCTGCTGTCCGTAGAGCCGTTCCCCGCCCGCCAGAGCGGCCTCCAGCGGCCCGCGAACCTTCCGCTGGCCCTCGGGTGCGTCGATGTCCTCGCGGTCCACGAGAGAGGCGTACGTGGCGAACACGACGACCGGCCCGGACCCGGCCCACAGGGCGAGCTGGATCGGGTTCGTGGTGGTCCGCACCCCCAGCGAGTTCAGTGTGAATGTGCGTGCTGGTGTCAGCGGGTGGGTGTCAGCAGGTTCGGAGGGGTGCGGACCTTTGCAGGGCTGATCGTGCGAGGGCCTGATTGACTGCGCTCAGTGCATTGGCAAGGCGAGGTGGGGGCGCGGCATGGAGTGGGAGCTCGTCAGTAGTGTGGCGAATCCTTGGGGTCAGGTGCCACTGTCGGCTGGCGGGAAGAGCGTCAACCCGCGGGTGCAGGAGTACATGGCAAGGGTGGCTGCCGCGGCTGTGAGGCGAGATTGTGTTTCTCGGAGGCATCACTACGTTCCTCAGGCGTACATGAGGGCGTGGAGTTCTGACGGGAAGCGCATACGTGTTCTCGACACAGTGAATGGATTCGACAGGCTTCGTGGTCTTCGAGATACATGTGTTCAGGAGAACTTCTACCGGGTATCAGGCAGCGACGGTGAGGCGCACAATCAGGCCGAAGCGATGCTGGCAGTCATTGATGATGAAGCCGCGCGCCTTCTGCGTCTGTTGCGGAGGTGGGCGCCAGACGACGATGTGGACTTCGATGACTTCATGTCGCTGGCTGTGGTCCTTGCTTTCCAGCGGAACCGGACACCGCAGAGGAAGCGCCTGCTGGACGCTCACAGCAGGTGGCTGAGGGACCGTGCGCTCCAGGACACGTCGCCCCTCACGACTAACGGGTTCGTCGCGAGCTTCTTCCGTAGCGCTTACGGTGCTGCTGACGAGCATTCCACCCGGCAGCTCGAATTGTGGGACGATCCGCTGGGAAGGTTGATTACCTGCGATCATCCGGTATTTCTGTCGTCAGACTCCTTGGGTCAGCCTCCGTCGACGCTGACCAGTCAATATCTGTGGTGGCCCATCAGCCCGCACCGAATCCTTGCCCTCAGCCAGGACCTTCAGCCGCACAAGGTCGTACACCGGACGTTGGAGCGCAGGGAAGTCGACCGGCTGCGCACAGCTGTCATCAGAAACGCTGAATCTGCGATCATCGCGCTCCCGCACGACACCGATCTGCCTGCGGGCAAAAAGCTTCGGCGTAGACCGCAGCTCCTTGTCGACTGCAAGCCGATGAATCCGGAGGACCGGAAATGCAGGGTAAGCCTCTCGTCGCAATATGGATCATCCACTCTGGACAGGGCATGCCGGCTGCTTTGTGCGATCAAGCCGCGGATGTAGGCCTGGTGATCTTGGCTGTCGTGGGGTGACCAGGTTGCTGCCATGGGCTGCCTAGCAGTAGGGGTGCTGGCTGTCATGGGTTTGCCTATTCCTGTGTACCTGGTTTTGGCCGCGGGGTGTGCTGGTGGGCATGGGTGAGGGTGGCGGGTTGGCGCGGGGTGTGGTGGTGCGTCGGTTGTTGGCGGTGGATCAGGGGCCGGGGTCGGTGTCGTCGCTGCATGTGCGGGTGATGGCGGAGGCTGCCGGGGTGACGGTGCGGACGGTGTGGCGGTGGCTGGCGGAGGCGCGGGAGGGCCGGCTGGAGCCTGTGGGGCGGCAGGACGGGTTCGTTCTGGATGAGGAGCAGTGGCGGGTCCTGGCGGAGGTGGGTGGGAACGTTGCGGCTCTGTACCGGCTGCTGACGGCCGGCGGTTCGTCTCTGCCGGGGAGTGTGCCGTCTCTGGGGACGCTTCATCGTGTGGTGCGCCGGGATCTGCAGGCGGGGCGGGTGCTGGAGGTGGCGCGCCCGTCCCGGAACCGGGTGGAAGCCGGCCGCTACGACCGGGTCCTGGCCGAGTTGAAGCTTGAGCGGGCGGGTGAGGGCCTGCCGGTGGTCGACGCGGAACCGGTGACTCCACCGGAGCCCGGGACGGGCGGGGACGGGGAGGGGCGCATCGGTCCGGCGCGGGGTGGGGTGCGGTTGTTCGTGCCGGGGGCTCGGGTGGTGTCGACGGCGCCGGTGGCTGCGGTGGTGGAGGCAGTGGGACACACGGTGGCGGCGCGGGGGATCGGGTGTGTGTTCGGGGAGCCGGGGGTGGGGAAGACGGTGGCGGTGCAGCAGGCGTTGCATCTGCTGCCGGACCGGGTTCCGGTATGGCGGGCGGTCGTCGCGGTGAAGCCGGGCCTGCCCCAGATGCGGGCGTCGTTGCTGGAGGCGCTGGGGCTGGCGGCGGGTTCTCTCTCGCATCGTGCGCAGCCGGCCGACCGTGCCCTGGGCGAGGCGCTGCGCCGCTCCGGGGTGCTGTTCCTCGATGACGCGCAGCGCTTGTCTCCGCCGCTGTTGGATTACCTGCGGCTGCTGTGGGACGAGCCGGGCACGGCGGCGGGGCTGCTGTTGTGCGGGGCGGGCGCGGAGCGGGTGATTGCGCGGGCGCCGGCGTTGCGGTCGCGGGTGCTGACCTGGCACCAGTTCCCCGGCCTGGACCAGGAGCGACTCGTCCAGACGCTGGCGATGTTCCACGACGTGTGGGAGGGCGCCGATCCGGCGGATGTGGGATGGGCGGACGCGACGGTGGCGCGGGGCAACTTCCGTACTTGGGCGAAGATCACCTCCCACGTCTACGCCCTGACCACGCGGGGCCGGGACATACGGGTGGACCGTGCGCTGATAGAGCAGGCCTGCGCGCGGCTGGGCCCCTACCCGTAGCGGCTGGCGGTGCGGAATCGGAAGTGGGCGACGAAGGCCGGGCGGCAGGGGGGCGGTTTCATGATCAGTTCAGCCGAGGTGGGAGAGTCGGGACCGCTGGACGCGCGGGACCCGGCGCCCGGGCTTCAGGGTCCGGCGCTCGTGGCGTTGCGTGGTCCGGCTGTGCAGCGGTTGTTGCTGCTGCGGGCCCGGGGCCGGCTGTCGCGGGGGCATGTGCGTCTTGCGGGGGAGTGTCTGGGGGTGTCGGAGCGGACGGTGTGGCGGTGGCTGGCGCAGGCCGAAGCCGATCCAGATGCGGGGGCTGTTCCGGGTGCCCGGCCGGTGGACCGGTTCGAGGTGACGGCTGAGGTACGGGTGCTGCTCGCGTACTGGCGGGGCAACGCCTCAGCCGTCCACCGGCAGCTGGTGGCCCGCGCCCGGACGGCGGCTGGTGGGCCAGCCATCGTGGTTCCGGCCGGGGCACCGCTGGAGGCGGTGCCTTTGCTGGATCCGGTGCCGTCGTTGTCGACGTTCCTGCGTGCGGTGCGCCGTGATCTGACCGCGGGCGAGCGTGCGGGTCTGGCCCGGGGTCCGCAGGCGGCCCGGGCCCATGACGTGTTCGGGCGCCGCCCGACGCAGTGGCGGAACCACACCTGGGAGGCCGACCATGTCCAGGCGCCGCTGGTGGTCGACGCGGATGGCGAGCTGGTGCGCCCGTGGGTGACATGGTTCATCGACGTCGCGACGAAGACCATCACCGGGACCGCGGTCACGCCCGGCCATCCGTCCCGGGCCTCGATCCTCGCGGCCCTGCGGGCTGCGGTGCTGCGCAGCGGTCCGTACGGGCCCGCAGGCGGCATTCCTGAGCATGTTCGGGTCGATCGGGGCCGGGATTTTCTGTCGAAGACGGTCCTGGCCGCCTTCACCGACCTGAAGACCAAGTGCGAGGACCTGCCTGCCTACAGCCCCCATCTGAAGGGCACGGTGGAGAACCTCAACCGGTGTGCGGACCGCATGC
Source organism: Streptomyces sp. NPDC033845 (assembly GCF_055576225.1). Classification (NCBI taxonomy): domain Bacteria; kingdom Bacillati; phylum Actinomycetota; class Actinomycetes; order Kitasatosporales; family Streptomycetaceae; genus Streptomyces; species Streptomyces sp. NPDC033845. The sequence goes on from NZ_JBVIRI010000036.1 coordinate 22,300, forward strand.
TCTTCGCCGTCCTGCCCGGCTACACCCTCACCCCCAAGCCCCGGCCCGCTAAGAAGAAGCCCGATCTCGACGAGCCGTCGCCGCTGACCTTCGCCGAGTTCACCGCAGAGGTCCTCGACTGGGCACGGTGGTGGAACACCGAGCACCGCCCCGACGGCCTGAACGGCCGGACTCCCGTCGAGGCCTGGCAGGCCGACCCCACCCCCCTCTCGGACCTCCCCGAGGCCGCCTTGTGGGGGCTGATGCTGGAGGACGACGGCCGGGTCCGGAAACTGAGCAGCCACGGCGTGCGCTGGCGCGGCCGGGACTACCTCGGCGCGTGGATGGCTGGCCAGGCAGGCCGCCACGTCCGGATCCGGCACATGCCCCACCACGACCACGAGATCGAGGTCTGCGACCCGGCCGGACGCCACCTCGGCACCGCCCACCTCGCCGACGCCGCCACCCCCGAACAGCTTGACGAGCTACGCCGCACCCGCACGGTGCGGGCCCGCCGCCTGCGCGAGGACGCGAAGCAGGCCGAGGCCCTGCGCCGGCAGCGCTTCGCCCCAGCCACGACTCCCACGCCCGCCCAGCGCCTGGGCGCCCTCACGGCCGCCGAAGCCGATGCGGAACTGGCGACGTACGCCGGTAGTGACATGGCGGCCTTGGCTCTTCCGGACCTCATCCCGCCCGCCCCACCGCCTGACGACTGGAACACCCCGGCCTCCCTGCGCCCCTCCGCCCGAGAGGAGAAGCGATGACGAGCCAGCTGCCGCCGCGCGAGACCGACCACTACACCCAGCTCGCCGACGCCGCGGTCGTTACGACCCGGACGCTCCTGGCGGCCCGGGAGAACATCGCCGACACGATCGAGGCCAGGGCGATGATGTGCCTCCACGGTCCGGCCGGTGTCGGCAAGACCCTCGCTGCGAACGTCTGCCTGCGCGAGCTGGAGCAGACCCGTGGCGAGGAGGTCTGCCGGATCGCCTTCCGCGCCCGCCCCACGGCCCGAGCGGTGCGCCACGAGCTCTTTGTCGCGCTCGGTCTGCCGGGCGAACCTCCGCGTCACCCGTCCGAGTTCGATCGGCTGCTCCTGGACTCGCTGGCAGCCCAGCCGCGTACGCTGGTCGTGGATGAAGCCCAATGGCTGAATCGAGAGACGTTCGAATACTTCCGGTACATCTGGGACCACCCGTACTCGCAGATCGCAATCATCTTCGCCGGCGGTGAGGGAGCGCATACCGTGCTGCGGAAGGAACCGATGCTCTCCTCCCGCATCTTTATCTGGCAGCACGTCACCAAGCTGACCCTGGCCGAAGTTCAGCAGGTCATTCCGCTCTACCACCCCATCTGGGCCCGGACCGATCCCGCAGATATCACCTTCGCCGACCGTCATGCGGCGCACGGCAACTTCCGGAACTGGGCCCGTCTGACGGCTCATACCCTGACCGCACTCGAACGGACAGGCCGGGACCACCCCGATCAGGAAGTGCTCCGCTGGGCCTTCAGCAAGCTGGGCAGCTGAGTGTCACTTGCTCAACCGCACCGCACCTGTTGTCGTGGATCAGTGGATCCGGTACGAAGTGATCGTTCCAGAATCTAGCTGGATCTCAGTTTGATGCACTCGGTGAGGAGAGGCTGTTCGGTCCGGCCTCGCCAGGACTTCGTGATCAAGTTTTCTTGGCGGGGTGGCTGGGGAGGATGAGGTGGATCCGGGCGTGTGTGGATGGGTCCGGGGCTTGTCTTTCTAGGGGTGGTTATGGCGCAGGGGACTGTGAAGTGGTTCAACGGGGAGAAGGGTTTCGGGTTCATCTCGCCTGATGAGGGTGGTCCGGACGTCTTCGTGCACTTCTCGGCGATCTCGGGGAGTGGGTTCCGGAACCTGGAGGAGAACCAGCGGGTTCAGTACAGCGTGCAGCAGGGTCAGCGGGGCCCGCAGGCTGCGGACGTCACGGCCCTCTGAGGTGGCCTTAGCGCCCAGGACCGGACGGGTCGGCGGGCTCGCGTGCGACGAGCCCGCCGACTTGTTGCTGGCTGGGGTGGGAGCGGAGCGGACACCCTACGGGCCGTAGGCCCGGGACCCCGTGAAACGGGGTCAGCTGGAGCGAAGCTCCGGCACGGCCAGAGCGAAGCCCTGGCCCCCGGCCCGAAGGGCCGCCACCAGCTGGGCGAAGCCCAGCCGGCCGGGCAGAGCCCGGCGCCCGAAGCGAAGCGCAGGGCCGGCCCCGAAGGGGCCCGCTCCCGCGAAGCGGGAGCGTTCTCTCCTCAACGCGCAGCGTTGAGGGACCCGCTCCGCGGG
>NZ_JBVIRI010000037.1:0-22501 GCF_055576225.1 Streptomyces sp. NPDC033845
GGCCGGGGCCGATACCGTCGCGGTGGACGGAAAGCGCGCCCGCGGCTCGCGTCACGGCGCCGTCCCGGCCGTGCATCTCCTGGCCGCGATGACCGGTGAAGGCCGCACCGTCAGCCAGCTGCCCGTACCGGGCAAGACGAACGAGATCACCTGCTTCGCCGCTCTGCTCGCACCGTTCGACCTGCGCAATATCGTGGTGACCGCGAGACCGTCTACGCGATCACAGACCTGACCTCGGCCCAAGCCTGCCCGCAGCGGATCTCCTGGCCGGCCCGGTCACAATGGACCATCGAGAACCGGCTCCACCACGTCCGCGACACCACCTTCGCCGAGGACGCCTCGAAGATCCGCACCGGCCACGGACCGGCCAACCGGGCCACCCTCCGCAACCTCGCGATCAACGCACTCCGCGACGCAGGACACCGCAGCATCGCCGCTGGACTCCGCGAGGCGTCCTACGAACCATTCAACCGACCGCTCAAGCCCCTGGGCATCACCTGACCAGCACCCCAACAAGATCACCACTGCTTTGAATCAGCCCTGCTGGCGGGCCGCCCGCTCACGCAGCCGCAGAGCCCACGCGGCAACCCGCCGATGCGCCCAGCACAGACCACACCCCGGCTGAACCGCATCCCCCTGCGGCATGGCCGAGGCCGGTAACCAGCATGCGGCGTGCACGGGAGGTGCCCGTCCCGGTCAGGGTGGTTCATGTCGGCAGCAGCGACATGTATGTCGGCACCACCGACAGCTCACAGACCGCCCGCCGGGTCAAGCAGGGGACGGGAGCCCTGCCAGCGTTACCTTCGCAGGTATGAGTACCGATACCGCGTCAGCGGGCGTGGCGTTGACCTGCCCGGAATGCGTCCGGCTGCGCCAGAGCGCTCGCCAGGCTGCATGTGCAGGGGAATCCGGCCCCGGTCGTGGCACACCCGGTCCGGCCTGGGCGAGGCTGGCGCGCCATGTGGCCAACCGCCACCTCGAACTACTGCCCGGATGGGTGGAGGGCTGTGCCCGCTGTGAGGAGCTCAGCGGGGCGGTGGAAGAGGCGGCGGCCACAGGGCTGCTCGGTGCCGGGGCCGCGCAGGCCGCTGCCGAGCACCGGGCCCTGCACCTGCTCGCCGTACCGGACGCGGACGTGGCCTGACCAGCCGGGCCCGTTCTCTCTCTGCCCGTTCGGGCACTCGCGCTTGTCTGCGGGCCCGCCCCGAACGGCTGGGCCCAGCGGACATCGGCCACCTGCCGGAGACCGGAGAGGGGACAGGACAGCGTGAGAGGGCTGGCAGAGTGAAGGGACAGGAGCCGGGTGCGGGGCCCTATGCCCGCGACGGCGCGCCAGGCCCCGGGAGGGTTTCTCGGGTTGCCGTTCCCTACGGATGCAAGGCGGGGACGTCTTCCGTGCTGCCTGCTGTGCGTGTCTGCTGCTATCTTCGGCTGGCTGGTGACCTCGTGTGCCCGCTGGCTCCTGCGGGCCGTTGGAGAGGTTGACCTGGGAGCATCCTGTGCTCCTGTGAGGTTGGCTTTGGACGTGGAGGAAGATGGGTGTCGCCCCACCTGCATGGACTCCGTCACAGCCAGAGCCCGGCGAGAGGTTCGTGGAAGTGGAGCCGGGTGGGGGCTCGCGCTGGATGGCATAGGCCTGTGGGGAATCTGTTGCGGACTGCGGTGCCGTGTGTCTGGGGGCCTGCTGGTGGGGTCCGCGTGGTCTTCCAGTGCGGACGGGGTGTGGTGGGAGTGGAGGGAGTCGAACCCTCACGCCCGCGAAGGGGCACCGGTACTTGAAGCCGGGGCGTCTGCCTGTTCCGCCACACTCCCTTGCACTTCACGCTGCTGCTGCCGGCCGGGTCGGTTTCCTGATGCCAGGGGCTGTGGCTGGCCTGCTGTGCCGTGAAGCGGTGCCGCCACTGTATTCCGTTCCCGGGTGCCTGGCAGCTTCGGCGCGTACGCGGGGCGGTGGGCGCGGACAGCACGGGCTGGCGTAGTGCCGCGCGGGATAGCGATGGCCCGGTTCACGGTGGCCTCGACTCTGCGTTCCTTCGACCATGACGGTGATCCAGTGGCCGTAAGGTGTGGGTCGACGGCGGCTACCGCCAGCATCTCGTCGAGCATGCCGCGACCCTCGGCATCGACATGGAGATCACCGTCCGCAAGCCCGGGACCAGGGGTTTCACCCCGATCCCGAAGCGGTGGGCGGTCGAGAGGACCTATGGCTGGCTCATGCTCCACCGCCGCCTGGCCCGCGACTACGAAACCCTGCCCACCCGCTCCGAAGCCGTCATCCACATCGCCATGGCCGACCTCATGGCCCGCCGCCTCACCGGCGAGAACACCATCCCTGGCGCGACCCGAAGAGGACCACAGAACACCTGATTCCGGGATGAAACATCGGACGAAAACGACCTCTGCCCAGGAGATTTCCAGTCGGGAGCGGGCGTGCGACAAGCGCGGCCGGGCCCCATTCGACAGCAACGGCGAGCAGTAGCGGCTCGGAGTAATTCACCGCGGCCTCCGGCTGGCGTGGGTTCGAAGTCGCGCGCCAGGCGGCGGCTTCGCATCAGGTGGGCGAAGAGCCGCTCGAAGATCCACCTCTTGGGCAGCAGCACAAAGCCGGGCCTCGGTGCTTCGGGAGTCGAATCGCCGGGATGCGCTGCCACTTGTGGGTGCATAGACTTAACATACTTTCCGCCGTCGCGAGCCCCGGAGGATGGACTGTCAGGTCTCACAACGGCGGATTTGAGGCTCTGAAGGGATGCTTAATGAGAATCCTCTCTTTGCTAGCGGTGACTGCTGCAGGTGCTGGTATTGCAGTTACATCCTTCGCCGGGGTTTCCAGTGCCAGTACGACTGGCATGTCAGTGAAGGCCGGGTCGATAGAGGTTGGCCAAGGATGTTTTTCTGGTAACGTTTCACTTAGCCGGAAGCCGGTAGAGTGTGTTGCCACTGGCCAGCTTGGCGCATTGAACGGCGCGCGCATCACGCTCCTGAACGAGAGTGGCCATGCTGCTATTGGAAGCGCCAATGTCACTTTCGCGAACTCCTCAGGAGGAAAAGAGAGTCACGAGATAGCGAAGGGGCGCAGTATCGTCACGCCGCCTGATACAGTGGAAATTACCCTGTGGAGTAATTTCACTACTCTCAAGGTTCAGTCGATCAAGTAGGGCCGGTGGAACCGCCCCTCAGTGAGCTCTTTCAACGCGCCCAACGGTCGGGTGACACACCTTCAGCGTCCTGCAGGTCAGGCCCCTCAGAGAGTCCTCGGTCGATTCCAGACTGAAAACGCTCGGTGAGCCCCTTCCAACCTCAAATTGGGGCGTGGTGGAGGGTGAGGATTGCCTTCACGATGTCGGCGATCCGGTGGGTGCTGCAGCGCAGCTTCCGGAGGAGACGCAAGCCCTTCAGGACGGCCATGGCTTGCTCGCCGACGCAGCCGACCTTGGCGTGACTGCACCAAGCCGGCTTCCGCCAGCCCTTCACGTCGGTGAGCTCAAGGTCTTGCACCTGTTCTGACCTGCACTGGGGAGTTCTGGGTGTACGGGTCAGGGCCGGTGACCAGAGCGCTCTGGGGCAGTACGGCCGGACCCTACTGAGCCCCGGGCGTTCGCGAGAACGTCCGGGGCTGCACGCTGTCTGGCCTCCGGGAGCGTCCGGACCTTCAGCTGGGCCGCTTTGCCTCAGTCAGTGCGGCCGGGCCGATCTCGAAGGTGAAGGGCGCCTCGATGCGGGTGCTCGCCCCGGGCAGGGCGATCATCCTCTCCGTGTAGCGGCCGACGGCGAGCTCGCTGACGATCAGGCGCGGAGCGGGGTCGAACTCCAGCCGCCAGAAGTGCGGATGTCGGCCTCGGCGTAGAGTACGAGCTTGAACGTGCGGTCCATGGTCTTGTTGCCGGGCGAGACGAGCTCGACGATCAGCTGGACGGCTTCCGCGTCGATGCTGACGCCGTCCTCGGCGGTCGCGCCCGCGTCCGCGACGACGATGTCCGGCACGACCAGCCCGGACGGCAGCACCACGTTGATCGCCTGCAAGACCTCCACCGGCGTGGAGCTCCCTGGGCCGCCCGGCGAGCCGCCAGGCCGACGCTCAGCGCCGGTCCTGAAGGCGGGGCTTGTTCCTGCCCTGCCACGGTGGCACCTGCGGTCCCGCGACGGCCGGCCGGCCGTGGCGTGGACGATGGTCCCGGCCAGCCGGTCCTGGACGTACTCGCGCAGGTGGTCGTGGGCCACCAGCTTCGCCCTCTTCGGCCGCTGGGCCCGCCGCTCTGCGTGCCACTGCGCCAGCGAGGCCCGGTATTCCAGGTGGTAGCTCCGCGTCGAGGCATTGCGCCGCAGCTCCCACGAGATCGTCGAGGGCGAGCGCCCCAGACACCGTGCGATCGCACGGACCCCGAGGTTCCGGGCACGCAACAGCGCGATCTCCTCCCGCTCGGCGAACGACAAGTAGCGGCCGGAGCAAGGCACGGATTCACCCCGCCAGCATGACGAAACCACCGGGACCCCACCGCAGGCGAAACCTCGATCACGGCCGCGGCATCCACCGAACTCAGCCCCCGCGCGATCGCCGCCCAGAACCTGACCCAGTCCTCACGCCACGCAACACCCGGCCGCCCCAACGAGGGCATCAGCCCCCGATACTCCCGCACCGCCCCTGCCGAATCCCCACACCCACCGCAAACCTCCAGCTCACACAGGTGTTGCGAGGACCGATTGAATCCGCCCCGCCGCCGGGCGGTTTGCATCGGTGGTCGCGACTCTGGGAAGGAGCCGATCCGATGTCGAGGTATCCGCCGAACCGTCTGCCGCTGTCGGTGCCGAAGCGGTACTTCGAACTGCGTAGAGGTGGCCTGAAAGGGGCAGCCGCTGCCCGCCGGGTGGGCGTATCCACCAGCGCGGGTTCGCTGTGGTTCATCAAGGCTGGACGCATGCTCCTGCCCGATATGCCCATCGACGACCGCTACCTCACCCAGGACGACCGCATCGCCATCGCCGAGGGCCTGCTCGCAGGCCGAACCGCCGCGCACATCGCCGAGGAGATCGGTAAGCACCGATCAACGGTCTATCGGGAGATCTCCCGCGGCCGGGGTCCCGATGGCCGTTACAGCCCGTGGTGGTCACACAACCAGGCCATCTTGCGCCGGGCCCGCCCGAAGCCGGAGAAGCTCCGCGTCAGCCCCGCACTGCGAGAGACCATCAACGGCAAGCTGCAAGAACGCTGGTCACCGCAGCAGATCACCCGTCACCTCGCCCGCACGCAGCCCGACCGGCCCGACATGAACGTGTGTCCGGAGACGATCTACCGTGCTCTCTACAACGGACTCCTCGACAAGAGGACCGCCCGCCTGCGCACGCGCAGGACCCGCCGGAAGAAGCAGCGCCGTGGCATACCCTCCAAGAACGCCATCCCGAACATGCGACCGGTCCACACCCGCCCCCGCGAGGCCGAGGACCGAGGGCGGGCCGGGCACTGGGAGGGCGATCTGATCGTCGGCAAAAGACAGGGATCCGCCATCGGCACTCTGGTCGACCGCGCCACCCGCTACACACGGCTCATCCACCTGCCCGCCGGCTGGAAGGCCCCGCAAGTCCGCGACGCGCTCGTCGCCCAGACCGCCGGCTGGCCCGCCTCCCTCCGCCGCACGCTCACCTGGGACCAGGGCCGCGAGCTCTACCACCACGCCAAGATAGAAGAGCTGACCGGTTTCCGGATCTACTTCTGCGACCCCCACTCACCCTGGCAGCGCGGCACCAACGAGAACACGAACGGGCTGCTTCGGGAGTACTTCCCGAAGGGCACCAGCCTTGCCCGCTACACCGCTCGCGACCTCGCGCAAGTCGAACGCGAACTCAACGAACGCCCCCGCATCGTTCTCGGAGACCGCACCCCCGCCGAGGCCATGAGACGCTGGTCAAGAGAACTCGCCTACTACTGATTCGCAACGACCAGTGGAAACCGCCCCGGGTCCAGGGGCCGGTTCTGCCACTCGGCCATCCCGTCCATGACCTTGTCGGTGATCGTGGAGATCGTCTGGCGGGAGACCTCGGCGCCATAGACCTCGGCCACGTGGGCCTGGACCTCGCCGGTCGTCAGGCCCTTCGCGGACAGCGAGATGACCATCTCGTCCACGCCGGTCAGACGCTTCTGCCGCTTCTTGACGATCTTCGGCTCGAACGAGCCGTCACGGTCGCGGGGCACGGATATCTACACGGGACCGACGTCCGTCAGGACGGTCTTGGCCCGCGTTCCGTTGCGGGAGTTACCGCCGTTCTTGCCAGCTGGGTCGTGCTTGTCATAGCCGAGGTGGTCGGTGGTCTTGCCCTCCAGGGCGGACTCCAGCAGCCGCTTCGTCAGCTGCTGGAGCAGGCCGCCCTCGCCGGTCAGCTGCAAGCCCTCGGCCTGGGCACGGGAGACCAGTTCGTCGATCAGCCGGTCGTCCACCGTCTTCGACGGCGTCGGCCCAGCCGGCTCGACGTCCTCGGTCACGTTCTCACTCGTCATCGGTGCATCCTCCATGATCGGGAGTTACACCGAACGTTTTACAGTCCCTGGTCAGACGGGTAGTGCGTCGCTGATAGCGCTCCAGCACCCCTGGCACCTGCTCGCGGAAAGTCTGGCGGCACCCACGTGTGGGACACACCAGGCGCCGCACCCGTACTCGGAGTACCACCTGTCGGCCGTCGACCGGTACATCGGCCACCGTCCGCCAGTGATAGCCGTGCACCTGCCCCGACGCCACCCCGCACACCGGGCAGGCCGCAGGCTCTCTCGGAGCCCGCGCCCTCACCACGACCCGCCCGCCCTCATCGACCACATCCTCGATGACCAGCGGCGATATCCCCGAAAACACCATCTGCACAAGCTCGTTGACATCCATCACGCCAACAACAACGACCGTCACCACTCAGCGTTACCACCGAATGTGAGACAGAGCCGTTTACTGGACAGACCCCCATCGCGCCTCGTCTGGCGGAGCCCGTGAGCTTACGGCCGCGGGCCGCGCGGCCTCGGGCCCCCGCCACGAGGAGCCCGCCCGGAGGGCACCCGCGACCACCGCAGGTGACGCCCAGCTACGGCTACTGGTCCTTCTTCTGATTCTCGACGATCAGCTTCCTGAAGGCGTCCGGGGAGATGGATTCGATGCCCTTACCTGAGTTGACCGTGATCGCCGTGCCGTCGACGAGGACCGTCGGGGTGCCTTGGATGCCCTCGTCCTGAAGGGCCAGGCCCACCCGCTCCACCCAAGGCATGTAGGTGAGATCCTTGACGGCCTTGTCAAAGGCGGGAGTCCGCAGGCCCGGTACCTTGCCAGCGAGGTCCAGCAAGGTAGCGGTGGATCCGTACTCGTCGTCCGTCTCCTTCTGCGGGTGGTTCTTGAAGAGCACCTGGACGTACTCCATAAACTTCTCCGGGCTCTCGTTGACCGCCGCGCCCAGGGCGTTCAACGCCATCTTGGAGCCCTTGCCGCCGCCGAGTGCCGAGTCGAGGAAGGTGGCGAACCGGTATTCGACCTTGTATTCGCCAGCATCGGCCTGTTCCCTCACGGTAGAGCCGAGACCCTGCTCGAAGCCCGCGCAGAACGGGCAGCGCATGTCCATCCACACGGTGAGCGTGTGCTTCGCGTCCGGATTGCCGTAGGGAACGATGATCCCGTCCTTGCCCGTGGTGTGGGCGGGCTGTACATAGAGCTCTTCCGCAACCTTGCTCGTCGAACCGCTCGGAGCAGAGGAGCTCGATGCGTAGACACCCATGCCCACGGCAAGGCCGAGCACAGCAACCAGCGCCCCGCCGATCGCCAGTTTCGGCAGGCACCGCATGCGGCGGTTCGGCCTTACCTTATTCATGATTCCCATCCGGATACTGTCGGGCACGAAATCCTAAATAATCCTTAGCTATGTACTAACGTGATCCAACCCGTGCCAACCCGCCCTTCCATTGGGTGTGCCCGTCAGGCCTGGTCGAGGCCCCCCCGACGCCACCCGGCGCGACCGGCCTCGGAGCGGGGCCACCCGGAGTCTGCTCTGTGACGGCGTCCCGGACATCTGCCCTGATTCTTGCCTCGGAGGCGCTCCACGGAAATGGTCAAATTGTTTAGGATCCGTGCCGTACACCCTTTACTGCGTAAATGAGGAGCAATCCACGATGCCGTGGAAAAAGGAAATACCCTCCGGAGCCCTCCCTCGATCAGAGGACGAATTCTTCGATCCGTGTAATTTCGCCTGGCTGAAATGCTTCGCGATGTGGATCAATGAGTTTCGGCTACACCAGGAATGCATCGACATTCAAGAATTCGAAACGGCCGAGAAGGCTCGCCAAGAAATTTTCGAGACTGTGCTTCTGTCATTCCTCCCCGAGGTGACGTTCGAGGAACTTATTCTGGACTTTTCGTACGACGTAGAAATCGCCCTCACGCACGCCCACTCTCAGCAGCACGGGCAGCGGTACGGGCAGCAGGGTGGACACAGCGAGACGAAGGCGGATCGACACAGGGGTCAGGAAGCTAAGGAGCGCAGCAGGCGCCCCAGGGCAAAGGGAATAAAAGATGTTAAATTCAGCTCAGAATTCAAATGGGTAGTGGGACACGGGAGCTACCGCGAGGGGAGCGCGATGACCTTCCTACCAAAGGGGGCAAAAATTACCTTCTACCAGAACCATGGCGAAAAGATATCCAAGGCCAACACGTTGCTCGTGATACGCCACCAGGACACGGTAAAGCCGGTCCGCACATATGACGCGTCAGAATCTGCTATTTACATCCGGAATTACGGCCTGGGCGCCGATAAGCGACCAGAAGATGTAGTGGAATATCTCGCCATGGAGGATACAGGTAATTTCGCCCTGGTGGATAGGCGAATGAAGCTATGCGATGACCCTGGCCGTTGCGAACGCCGAGGGAGGCATGAATGTGGTGGACTTTTGGACGTGTACAGGGAGGTGAAAGAACTCAGGATGCTGGTATGCACCGGTATCATTGGGCAGTCCGGTAATACGCCGTACGACCTTCACCGTGCCACAAGGCTTGATAAGGGGAGCCTTGGCAAATGGTCGAAGGCGGCCAAGGCAATTTGCAAGGTGACAGCAGGAGACGATGCTCTCTTGATCAAGAAGATGGAGTCTGTTTCGACTGAGGATGCAGTCCTGCTTCAGTCAGCCTATACCCCGCTGCGGTTGGCGCTCTATGCAGCCCAAGCCCGCATTGCTTGTGCTGAAGACCCGGTCAAGTTCTATCTGAATTCGTACCTCCCCGAGAGCAGGGGCACCGGCGTGAGCACCTTGCTGAAGGCCATAAAGAGCGGAAAATCCGGCCTGGAGAAGCATATTTCCCAAGCCAGAAGGGAACTGGAGGGGTTCCACTTCCTACCGATGTCCGCAAAGCACGCCTTCTGGAAGAGATTCACGGCTGAGGAGCAGGAACGCCTGGGCCTCATCGATCCGCGCTTTAATGTATTCGGAATGGTGATCGGGTTTAGTGACGAGATCGTGGCCCGTAACGAGGATGCGATCAGGTCTGCGTCCGCGCATGTAGGAGAAGAGGCGAAGACTCTTCCACTCGCGGTGGTCGACGGATTTGTGATGGTAGGGGACTCGAGTCGTAACATCCGCGAGATGCTCGATAGCGCAAAATCTTCTACGCGATTCTCGGCAAGGCTGCGGATCCACCATCAGCGCACCCTCCTTAAGGGTCGTCAAATGGATCGAATCGTGGTTACTGGAATTCCGGCAGAGTACCGGCGAGAGGTCACTATGGCCTGCGGCTCGTATGGGGGCAGCCTCGTGTTCGAGTAGGACGCGAAAACCCGACGTTTTGTTCAGGCGGCGAGATTCAGCTCACCAGGAGGTGGTCCTGTATCGGTCCAGCTCGGGACGTGCCCAACCGCCAGAAGACGGCGGTGTCCCCGAGGCCGACCGGGAATGTGGCGAGCGCCCGGAGCCGTCGGACTTCTGCCACGGTGAATGGGACCATGGCGCCGGAACCGTTTCTGCACCCCCCTTTGCTGCCGCGCGGGCCATGACCGCGAGGTAGAACCCTGGCGGCATGGGCGGACGGACGCCCGTTCGTCTGGGTCGACGACGAGATCACCGACGCCGATCGAGACTGGGTGTCCACCCACCACCCCACCCCGACCCTCCTCCACCACATCGCATCCCCCCGCGGCCTCACCGACGAAGACTTCACCATCCTCGATCAGTGGCTACGGGCCACTTGAGGCCGCCCCCGCGGTGATCCACAGGAATTGACAATTGCTCCACGCTGATCGCAGCGGCCCGCAGACAGGGCCGAACTCTCATCGTCACTGTCATGCGCCCCAGGACACCCGGCCGGCTTTCCATCTACGAGGAGGCCCGCACCCTGCTCGACTGGGTTTTTCGCAAGCGGATGACGTCAGCAACGGGACCTCACTCGGGCAGCCCCGGCCGGTCGGTGAAGTGCGGGAGGGAGCCCAGCGGGCTCCTGCCCGGCCCATCGCGAAGAAGAACGTCGGTGCCCGATCGGGCCGGGGGTGTTGCCGCTATTGGGTCTTGCTGTGCTGATCGCGGCCGTCGTGGCCCTCACCGTGGTCAGAAGGAACTCCGCCGGCCGGTGAGCGCGAACGCCAGCGACGCTGCCAGCCCTTACGGTGAGGGTGCCGGAGCGCCGGCCACACAGATCAACGACAGACAGAGGAGAAGCCGCCATGTGGCGTGACTCCGTACGGTTCTCCTGGCCGGTCTTCACCCGCAGGGACGCCCTGCCGGGGGCGTCCGTGACCGACGCTATCCGAGATCACGCCTGGCTCGCTCTGCGCATCCAGAGTGCGGTCCGCGTCGGGATTATTATCGTCCTGTTCAGTATGAACATGACCGTCTTCCCGCCGCGCGAGAACGCGGCGGCCGCCTATACGATCATGTGGAGCTACGCGGCGGTCAACCTCTTCCTGCTCATCGCGCGATGGAACCGGCTGACGCCCCTCGCGGGAACCGTCGGGCCCATGTTCCTCGACCTCGCGGCTATCACTTCGGTGCTCTCGCTCTCGGGCGGATTCCCCAAGGACACGTCGAACTACATCACGCTCTTCGACGACCTCTACTTCCTGGTGCCGCTCCTCGCCGCCTTTCAGCTCTTCCCCTACGTCACCGCTTTGGCGGGTGCCACCGCCGCCATCGCCTATCTCGCTGCGGCGGCCTCGGCCGCTCCCCCCGACTGGGTATACCTGCTGACCCACTCGGCGTTCATCGTGATGGTGTCCCTGTGCTGCACGCTCTTCTCGGGAATCCAGCGGTCCAGAGTCTCGACCATCGCGGGTCTGGTCCAGCAACGGTCGGAGCTGCTGGGTCAGGTGATCACAGTGGAACAGGACGAGCGGCGGAAGATCTCGGAAGTCCTGCACGACGGTGCCCTGCAATGTGTCCTGGCGGCCAGGCTGGACGCGGACGAGATCGGGCAGTCGGCGACGGAGCCCGTCGTCGAGCCCCTGGCCAGGCTGGAGACCGCCCTCGACGACGCGGTCCGGCACCTCCGCTCGTCCGTGACCGAGTTGCATCCCGACCAGGTCCGGGCGGCCGGGCTGGAGCATGCCCTTCGCCCGCTCTGCGAGGAAGCCGCGGCCCGGGGCGGATTCAAGGTCGGTATCTCCTGCCGCATTGCCGGCCCCACCCCGGTCGACGAACTGATCTTCCGTGCCGCCGCCGAGTTCCTTTCCAATGTCGTCAGACACGCGCGGGCAGACCAGGTCGAGGTACGGGTGGAGTCGACCGGGGACCGGATGAAGCTGGCCGTCACCGACGACGGCAGGGGCTTCACCCCGGGGGAGCTGGCCGCGAAGACAGCAGAAGGCCATATCGGCGTGTCCTCGCAGCGCGTCCGGATCGAGGCGATGGGCGGCCGGTTCACTCTGGAGAACGTCTCCCCGCACGGAACGGCCGCGGTCATCGAGATCCCGCTCCGCCCGGGACCCTCCGGCGCATGAGGCGACGCACCTCGCGCCCCCCGACGCCCGGACTACGTCGCGGCGGAAGGGCCTGCCGAGGCGAGGCGCAGCGCGGTCTCTTCGAGACCCACGGCATGCGACCCCTTGAGCAGGACGATGTCCCCGTCGCGGACCTGCGCGCTGAGAAGTGCGAGCGCTGCTGTCCGGTCGGGTACCAGAGTGGCGGAGGCGCCCGCCTCCGAGGCCCCACGGGAGATGAGCGCGGCATCGCCGCCTCCGACGGCGATGACATCGTGCACACCTGCCTGGGCGGCCCGGCAGCCGAGTACGAGGTGATGAAGCGGAGAATTCTGGCCCAGTTCCCGCATCTCTCCGAGTACCGCGACGGTGCGACGCCCGCCAGCCATGGCGACAAGGGCCGAGAGCGCAGCGCGCATGGAGTCGGGATTGGCGTTGAAGGCGTCGTTGACGACCGTCACGTCGTCGGCACGTCGGATCACCTGCATCCGTCCGGGCGCGAGCGGCTCGGCCCGAGACAGAGCATCGGCGACCCGGCACAAGGGCATGCCGATCCCCATGGCGACGGCTGCCGTGGCGACCGCGTTGGAGACGTGGTGTGCACCGTGTGGACGCATTCGGACCCGGGCTTCCTCGCCGCGGTGGCAGAGCGTGAACGAGGCGTGGCCGTGAGCGTCCACCTCCACCGCGGTAGCCCGCACGTCACCCTTGTTGAGGCCGAAGGTGACTACTCGGGCCGCCGTGCGGTGCCGCATAGCCACGACCCTGGTGTCATCGGCGTTCAAAACGGCCAGGCCGCTCCCGGGCAGAGCCTCTACGAGTTCGCCCTTGGCGGCTCCGATCGCCTTCCTGTCACCGAACTCGCCGATGTGCGCTGTGCCCACGTTGGTGACCACCCCGATCTCGGGCGGGGCGATTCCGGTCAGGTAGGCGATCTCGCCGTAACCCCGCGCACCCATCTCCAATACCAGGAACCGGGTCGCTTCGTCGGCCCCCAGCACGCTCAGCGGCAACCCGATCTCGTTGTTGTACGACAGCGGGGTGGCGACGGTGACGTCCTCGGTGGCTAGCACCTGGGCGAGCAGGTCCTTGGTGCTGGTCTTTCCCGATGACCCGGTCACCGCGATCACTCGCGCCGCGGGCAGCCGGGCCAGCATCTGACGAGCCAGGATCGCCAGAGCCCGGCGTGTGTCCGGTACGAGGACGGCCGCAACACCCACCGGGTGCTCGGCCAGCACGCAGGTCGCGCCGGCGGCGACGGCGGCCCGCGCGAAGCGGTGTCCGTCGGTGTGCTCGCCGGGCAGTGCGACGAACAGCGAGCCCGGTTCCGCCCGGCGGGAGTCGATCACCACAGAGGAGGAAACCACCGCGCGGGCATCGTCGGTGTCACACAGCGTTCCGCCCACGGCCCGGGCGATTTCCTGCAAGGACATGCGAATCATGGGGGCCTCGGAATCCTGGCGCCCGGTGCGGTCGGACGCGGGGTTCACCAGCCGGGGGCCACGGCTGATGTCGGGAAAGGGGTACGCGCCCCGCCAGGAGGGTGTTTCGGCGAGGCGCGGTCGGGCCCGCTCAGCGGGCGGCCCAGGTCGAGGGGTTCAGCTCAGGCAGCCACTGCGGTCCGGCGCCCGCCGTTGTGGCCGGCGGCGACCGGTGCGGGCCGTCCGTCCTTCCTGCGGAGGACCGGGAGGCCCGTGGAGGAGCCGCCGGTGCAGGGACGCACGTCCGCCGCGACCGCTTCCGACTTGGCGCGCAAGGCGTTCCAGCAAGGCTGACAGGGCGGGATCTTCTCGCGCCGGTGAATGGCGTAGCCCTGGGCTGTTCCGCAGGCGCCTGTCCACTCCGGTTCGGCGTGGGGCGAGTCGATTGCGTCGTCTTCCCAGCACGAGGGCGGGGCGTAGCCATTCTTGCGGGCCCGCGACTTGGCGGTGCTGACCTGCCAGGCGCTGCGGCCTACTTCGCGAGGGTCGATGCTCTGGTAGCGGTCGTACAGGGCCGCGACGCGACGTGCCGTTCCGGCATAAACGAACCGGCGGCCTCGGTTGCTCAGCATCAGGCACCCGAGATTGCCTGCGGAGATCCCAAGCTGTGCGGACATCCACACGCAGTCGTAGCCCATGGCATTGAGTGCCTGGAGACGGCGGCGGGTACCGAGGGGGGGCAGGTGCGAGCCGGCCCGAACCTCTTCCGGCGGCGCTTCCGGCTCAAGCGCGACGAGCTTTGCGAGTGTGGACCGCAGTAGGCACGAGACGGGTACCCGCTGGCCCTGGACCACCCGGTAGCCATGGATCAGGTGCATGATCGTGTCGCGGCTGGTCCCGCTCTGCGCCGCCATGGCCTGGGCGGTCATCCCGTGCGTGTAATAGAGGCGCCGGACGTTCTTCTGGGCGTCGGCGATATCGGTGCTACGGGAGGGGGTGCCGCGGTGGGCCAGGTACCGGCGCCGCTTGGCGTTGCGCCTAGCCGTGGCGCTCTCCTCCTGGGTCATCTCGCCCCGGGGCGTGTACTTGGACAGCGAACTCACCCTTTCGCATCGTGACCACAGGAGGGTCGTGACTTCCGAGCGCCGAGTGCGTCGGTGTCTTCAGCGTAGGGAGTAGGCAAGATGTCGCCACTCCACCGATCAGAGGGTCCTGGCGGGGGAGGGGGCACCGTCCTCGCGGGCGTCCGGCGGGCCCGAGGGCGGTCAGTCGAGGGAGGCCGCGATGCGGGCCACTCGGCCCCGAACGCAGTACCAGCCGAGCACTAGGGCCGCGCCGATGACCGGGATCAGCCCGACAGTCCAGCGGCCCACACCGCCGTCGCACCACATCAGCACCAGCACGACGAGGAGGAAGACCAGGGTCACGATCTGCGTGTACGGAGCCCAGGGCAGACGGTAGGCGGGGCGTGCCACTCCGCCCTGCTGCGCGCGGCGCCAGAAGAAGAGTGAACAGAGCATGACCATCGCCCAGGTGCCGAGGACGCCCAGGGCGGCGAGGTTGAGCACGATCTCGAAGGCGTCGCCCGGCATGACCTTGTTCAGGACCACCCCACCGAGGCCGAAGGACGCGGTGAGGAGGACTCCGCCGTATGGAACCTTGCCCTTGTTCATGCGGGCGGTGAACTTGGGAGCCGAGCCTGCCACCGCCATGGAGCGCAGGATGCGGCCGGTGGAGTAGAGCCCCGAGTTCAGCGAGGACAGCGCCGCGGTGAGAACCACAAGGTTCATCATCGCGGCGGTGCCCGGGGTGCCGAGCTTGTCGAAGACCGTGACGAAAGGGCTCTGATCCGCGGAGTAAGCGGTGTAGGGCAGCAGCAGGGCCAGCAGGATCACCGAGCCGACGTAGAAGATACCTACCCGCCACATGATCGAGTTGATGGCCTTCGGCATGATCTTCGCGGGATTGGCGGTCTCGCCGGCCGCGACGCCGCACAACTCCACGGAGGCATAGGCGAAGACCACGCCCTGGATCACCAGGAGCATCGGTAGGACACCGGCCGGGAAGAGCCCGCCGTTGCCGCCGATGGTGGAGAAGCCCGGTACATGCCCGTCGATGGGGTGGCGGGTGGCCACCAGGTAGATGCCGACGAGCATGAAGACGACGAGGGCACCGACTTTCACAATGGAGAACCAGAATTCCATCTCACCGAAGTACTTCACCGAAATCAGGTTGGCGGTGAGGACCACGCACAGGGCGACCAGCGCGAGGATCCACTGCGGGATATCGCTGAACATGGCCCAGAAGTGCGCGTAGGTGGCCACGGCGGTGATGTCGGCCACGGTGGTCGTGGACCAGTTCAGGAAGTACAGCCAGCCCGCGGTGTAGGCACCCTTCTCGCCCATGAACTCGCGCGCGTAGGAGACGAAGGCCCCGGAAGAAGGTCGGTACAGGACGAGTTCGCCGAGGGCCCGCACGACGAAGAAAGCGAAGACACCGCAGACCGCGTAGGCGATGGCCAGCGAGGGGCCTGCCCCTGCAAGCCGGCCGCCCGCGCCGAGGAAGAGGCCCGTGCCTATCGCCCCGCCGATGGCGATCATGTTGACGTGGCGGGCCTTCAGGTCCTTGCTGTAGCCCTCGTCTCCGGCGTCGACATGGACGCTCTGCATTGACGGAGACGCTGACGGAGGCGGGACGGTGGAGGCCTTCGCCAGAGTGCGGTCGCTCATGCTGTGTCTTCGCCTTCACGCGTTCGGTGGTGTGGGCAGACCCGGCCGCTCGAGGTATTCCTCTGACGCGGCCCGGGCTTTCGATCACTCCAGGAGACCATATGGTTCGCGAGAGCAACAACAACCTTAAAGATCCCCCCCCTTCCGGTAATGGCGGCACTAGCTGAGAGGTCGTTTTCGTTCGATGTTTCATCCCGGAATCGGGTGTTCTGTGGTCCTCTCGGGTCGCGCTAGGGATGGTGTTCTCGCCGGTGAGGCGGCGGGCCATGAGGTCGGCCATGGCGATGTGGATGACGGCTTCGGAGCGGGTGGGCAGGGTTTCGTAGTCGCGGGCCAGGCGGCGGTGGAGCATGAGCCAGCCATAGGTCCTCTCGACCGCCCACCGCTTCGGGATCGGGGTGAAGCCCCTGGTTCCGGGCTTGCGGGCGGTGATCTTCATGTCGATGCCGAGGGTCGCGGCATGCTCGACGAGATGCTGGCGGTAGCCGCCGTCGCCCCACACCTTACGAATGGCGGGATGGTCGGAGGCGACCTGGTCGAGCAGTGCGGTGCCGGCCACCGAGTCCTGGACGCTCGCCGCGGTGACCAGCACGGCGAGGAGCAGGCCGAGCGTGTCGGTCACGATGTTCCGCTTCCTGCCGACGATCTTCTTTCCGGCATCGATGCCCTGGCCGGAGGCATGAACGCTGGTGGAGGTCTTGACGCTCTGGGCGTCGATCACGCAGGCCGAGGGCTCGGCGTCCCGTCCTTCCTTCTCCCGCAGGAGCTGCCTGAGCAGGCCGTTGAGCTGCGCGAACACGCCGTCGTCCGCCCACTTGGCGAAGTAGCCGTAGACCGTGTTCCAGTGTGGGAAGTCGTGCGGGAGGTAGCGCCACTGGACCCCGGTCCGGTCGACGTACAAGATCGCGTCCATGATGTCGCGCAGGTCGTGCTCGGGCGGCTGGCCGAAGTCCAGAACCCTGCCCCGGCGCTCGAAAGGGTCTGCCGCAAAAGAGGGTGTCACGGCCGGCGGCGTGCGGCGGGGTCGCGTTCGGCGACGTGTCGGGCGTCGACGCCGGGGCGGGCGTAGCGCTCCAGTGAGCGGACGGATGCGTGGCGGGAGCGGGCCAGCAGCATCGGGGTGGACGTGCCGTCCTCGGTGTCGCGAGTGAGGGTGCTGTGGCGGAGCCGGTGGAGTGTCCAGCCGTCCAGGTCTTCGATGTCGTCGGGTGAGGCGAGGGGGTTGGCCAGCAGTCGGGTGTTCTCCTCGAAGATCTCCTCAGCGCGGCGGTAGGAGAGCCGGGCCCGGCCGGTCTCCGGGCACACGTCGAGCGTCGGCGTCCCGGCCGGGGCCTTGCGGTCGGTGAGGAACAGGGGGCCGTGGGCGCGGCGGGCGATGAGGCGGGGCAGGAGCTGGGCGATGCCGGACTGCCAGTGGATCCACTCCGTGGCACCGCACTTGGCGGTGATCTTCCCGCGCTTGTCCTGCGGGTACAGGTCTTCCACGTTCAGGCACAGCACCTCGTCGGCGCGGGCCGCCGACTCGTGCAGCATCTTCCAGAACGTCTTCTCCCGCAGGGCGACGTCCAGGCGCCACAGTGCGGCGATCTGGTTCTTGGCCAGGGCCTTGGTGCGGTCCGGCGGCGCCGGCCGCCGTTCGATGCCGATCGTCGGGTCCACGGCGATCCAGCCCTGGCGCTGCCACCAGCCGGTCGCCTTGCGCGCGATGGACAGCTCCCGGTTGACGGTATCGGCGTCCATCTCGTCCGCCCGCGCCGCCGCCAGCTCGGCCAGCACTTCCGGCAGCGCCGGGTCGTCGATCGCGGCGACAGGGAAGACGGGCGGCTTCGCGCCCCGAGGGGCGGGCCCGGTCGGCGCAGGTTCACCGGTGAGCATCCATCCCCACGTCGTCAGCGAGATCCGGTAGATCCTCGCGGAGGATTCGCGATGCCCGCACCGGTGAGGTACCGCTCGACCGCCGCGGTGTACGACGCGGGAGGGGCGGAAAGGGGCCTTGACCCCGGATTTTGAACACATCTATGCGGCCTGAGCCGGGGTAGTTGCTGCTGTTTGGAGGGCGTTCTCGTAGGCGATCGGGGATTGCTGGCCGAGGCGCGAGTGCCGACGTCGGGTGTTGTATCGGGTCAGCCAGCGGAAGGCGTCGAGTCTGGCCTCGCGCTCGCTCGGCCAGGCTTTGCGGCCTTTGAGTGTCTCTCTCTTGAAGGCGGCGTTGAAGCTTTCCGCGGCTGCGTTGTCCGCGCTGGAGCCGATCGCGCCCATGCTCTGCCGGACCCCTGCTGACCTGCAGATTTCAGCGAATGCCCTGCTCGAATATTGAGATCCGTGGTCCGTGCCCGGGCGCGCTGCAGGCGGAGCGCACCCTTACTCCCGAGCTCGGCCATCTGTTCGATCGACACGTCTGTCCCGCCCTTCCGGCACCGCCGCAGTAAATGCGTACACCTCACTCCGGCTGCAGGTCGCATTGATCACCGTAGAGGGCCTGCCGCAGTAAATCCGTTATGGACCGCGACAGATACGCCCCTGAAGGGGAGTGGGGATCCACCGTCGTGGGGGCCGGTTGGTGGAGTGGTTTTCAGCCCAATCTGACTGAAAGTGGAGGTTCGGATGGTCGTTACAGGTGCTGGGAGAGCTCGACGTGAACCACGTGTCTCAGTGCGGCTTCCTCAAGATGTCCGCAACATGCTGTGGCCAGAGGCGACCCATGCCAGGGCCCGTACGTTCAATCTCCGACCGGTCTGCAGTGGAGATGTCAGATCGGCACACCCGCGACACGCCACCGGCCGAGCGCGTCCCCGATAGCTGGCCCGAGAAGCTGGAGCGATTCGGTCGCCTGGCCGCGCCGGCGTTCGCTGTGTACGTGTCGAGCATGGTCGCCCACCTGGTCCTGCTGGCCTTGATGAGCGGACCCGGCAGCCCCGGCCTGCTGGACCGGCTCCTCGCCTGGGATGGGCACCTGTACACCGGCATCGCGGCGCACGGATACCCGGACAGCTTCACCTACGGTGCCGACGGGAAGCTGACCGGGAACAACCTCGCATTCTTCCCGCTGTTCCCCCTGCTGAGCCGCATCGTCCACACGCTCACCGGCCTGGACGTCGGCATCGCCGCCATCGTCACCGCGCACCTGGCGATGATCGCTGCCCTGATCGCCGTCCAGCAGCTGATGACCAGGCTCTACGGCAGACGGACAGCCATAGTCGCCATCGTGCTGCTGGCAGCGGCGCAGCCCATGGCGCTGGCCTTCTTCATGGCCTACAGCGAATCCCTCTTCCTCGCACTGTGCGCGGGAGCCCTGCTGGCGGCGCACCGCAAGGCGTGGCTCACGGCCGGCGCCCTTGCCCTCCTGGCCGGCCTTACCCGCCCGGCAGCCGTTTCCATCGCCGCAGCTATCACTGTTGCCGTGGCCATGCATCTCTACCGTGAGCGACGGCTCGCATGGCGCCCCCTAACCGCGGTTGCCCTAGCCTGCATCTCCACGCCCGCCTACCTGTGGTGGGTGGGCAACCGCCTTCACCGGCTGGACGCCTGGTTCCTCATCCAGGAAGCCGGCTGGGGCACCCATTGGGACAACGGCCGGACCTATCTCGACTTCCTCCGTACAACCCTGACGAGCGGCGACGGATGGGTCGCCGTCAGCACCGCCGTCCTCACCCTCGGCCTTCTCAGCGCCACCGTTATCGCATGCCGCCGCACCACCTGGCTCCCGCTTCTCGTCTACGGGTGCGCCCTGGTCGTACTCACCCTCGGGCAGAGCAACTTCTACCACTCCAAGCTCCGCCTGCTGATACCCGCGCTGGTCTTCCTCGTCCCCCTTGCCCGCGCCATCAGCAAGGCCACCAACCGGACCGCCGTCATCACCCTCGGCGCGGCCGCCCTGTTCGGCTGCTGGTACGGCGCCTACATGCTCACCACCTGGCATTACGCCATCTGACAGCCAAGGATCAGGCGTCATTCGCCTTGCTCTATACAAGGGCCTCCACAGGCGGGGGCCTCCCCCTGAGTGGTGGACACGCTGATTCTGGATCTGCTTGATCCGGAGGAAGCGAGAAGACCGCCGATGGCGCTGAAGGACCATTCGGACGAGTTCAAGTCCGACGCTGTGGCCCTGTACGAGTCCACACCCGGGGCGACGTACAAGAGCATCGCCGTTGACCTGGGCGTCAACCGGGCGACCCTGCGGGAGTGGGTGCTGCGGGACCGCGAACGCCGTGGCGTCACCGCTGCGGGTGCGAAGCCGGCCGCCGCCCAGCGGGCGGTGGTGCCGGCCGCTGATCCGGACGAGCGGGTCCGGCGGCTGGAGGCTCGCGTGGCGGAACTCGAGGCGAGTGAGCGCAAGCTCGCCACCGAGCCCGGGCGCAAGCTCATGGGCGACATCACGTATCTCCCGCTCCAGGGCGGGAAGTTCCTCTATCTCGCGACGGTACTGGACTGCTTCAGCAGCAAGGTCGTCGGCTGGTCCATCGCCGGCCACATGCGCACGGACCTGGTCTCCGACGCTCTGAGGATGGCCGCCTCAACCCGCGGCTCGCTGGACGGGGCGGTGTTCCACTCCGATCACGGGGCCCAGTACGGATCCCGCGCCTACGCCAGCCTCTGCGACCAGCTCGGGGTCACCCGGTCGATGGGCGCGGTCGGCACCAGCGCCGACAACGCCGCCTGCGAAAGCTTCCACGCCTCACTGAAAACGCGAGACCCTCCAAGGCGCCCACGACTACGGCGACGCCACCACCTGCCGCCGCACCGTCTTCGCCGGGCTCACCCGCTACCACACCCACCGCCGACACTCCACCAACGGCCACCTCAGCCCGACGCCTACGAACGCCGACACCACACCGCTAAACTCACACTCGCCGCGTGAGCAATAACCGCGCCCACCTTCATGGGGGAAGGCCCGGTGAGTGAGGGAGCGCGGGCAGCCAGGTGTGTGATCACGCTGTGTACATAGGTGTGGGGCGTGCTCTCGCTAATCCTGAACCCGGCCGCGATCTGGGCGAGGGTGTCGTGCCTTGCGCAGATACACGAGTGTGATCAGGACCCGCTGAGAGGCAGGCAGCTTGCACCGTCGGTCACCCTCCCGGGTGACGATCAGCATCGCCACCCACACCACGAGGGCATGCGGAAGGTTCAGCGCGGCTGAATAGGTGACCAACAAGGCTCCCTGGCAAACGAGTTGAGACGTGAGACATATCGCTCACCGTCCGGGAGCCTCGCCCGCTACGAGCCCCTGCCCGTCACCCGATCGATGGCCAACTCGAAGAAGCTCACTCGCAGGCCGCGTCACGTCCGGTCATCGCGTACGCCGAATCTGCCATCGCTGCCGCACCTCTGATGAGGGTGCCCTAATCCTACCTTAGGGTTTTCCGATGTAGAAATGATACCTAAATAAGAAAGCGCAAGTGATGGAATATCGTATTGCTGCGACCTTGGAGGGTGACCGTGCGACTCAGGAAGCGAAGCTTGAGCCAGATTTTGGCCACCGTAAAGCCTCGAGACCTTGCGGTAGAGGCGATGGAGAGAGGTGTCGCAGATGTTCCGGGGGTCAGCAAGGTTACCGTCCGGAACAACCTGAAAGAATCCATCGTCCTCGACTGGTCGATTCAAAACGATGGGATTTGGGTAGTTTCCCCCGGCATAGCACACAAAACAAAAATTGAATCGGGAGAAGAGGACACATGGTCCTTCCAGCTTCACGGAGATCCACTCGACGGGCTCGAGGGCCCGATGGTCGAGTACAAGGTGGCCGGTACGACTGACGAACTTATCCATGTCGTCACGCCGAGTTTCAGGAACTCCACGACGAAGTGCTTCGTGGGCACGGCCAGAAGGTGCGTTGTACGACTGGAAACGTCCGATGGTGGACCCACGACCGTAATCACGATCGCCGACAGACCCGCTGCCTGACCGGTTTCGCTCTGAACCGGACTATGAGGACGCAGTTCGACTCCGTCGGACCGCGGGAACACGGACGGGCTGCCACGCATCGCTTACAGGGGGATTGCTCATACCCATCGAGCAGGTTCTACGCTGCGGGAATGCGACGGTCGAAGTCCACTTCAGCGTCGGTGAGTTGCATTGACTGGTCCGGCTACTCACTCGAGAAGCGGGCGGTGACAGATCTCAGGGCGCCGAAGTCGTCGACGGTTCGTCGCGCCACTGCCTCCACCGCCCAGGTCGACTCGGGCACGGCGAAGGCACGGGCGTTCAGTCGTCGTTGCGATCAGCGGGGGTTCTGTACTGGATGCGGCCAAGGCTGTATCGCTGCAAGCCCTTAGAGGTCGTTTTCACCTGTCTCAGCGGTGTATCTGCCGATTTCTGGGGTGCGGGATCGTGGTGCCTGTGAGGGTGAGAAGGTGGTCGATGTCTCTGGGGCGCGTGATGTGGCCGATGGGATGGAAGGCGACCTGTTCCTGTCTCATCCCAGGATGTCGGGCTGTGGCT
>NZ_JBVIRI010000038.1:0-21822 GCF_055576225.1 Streptomyces sp. NPDC033845
GCGGCCGGTGCACCCGGTGGTCGCCCCCCCCCCCAATTAACCCGGGGGGGCCCGCCCCGTCACGGGGCGGGCCCACCTGCATGTCCGCCCGAGACCGGCCGCGCGGGAGACGCGGGCGGCCGGCTGTATCTGGTGACCTGTCCCAGTGGCGGCGACGTCCAGGGCGGCGTCTGCTGGTCCCCCACCGGCCCCGGGACGGTGGGGTGGACGTCCAGGCCCTCGCCCGCCAAGCGGTCGAGCGGCTGCGCCTTCAGGGCCCGGACATCGGTATTGCACCCTGGCCCGAGGGCTTGGGGACGGTCGGCGTGCCGGTCTACCCGCCCCGGGACCCCGTACCGGGAGGCGTTCGGGTTCGCGATGTCACCGAACTGCGGCCACAAGTACACCCGCACCAGCGGCGACTCACCGGGCCGCCGCTTCCCGGTCATCGCCACCACCACGTGGGATGTGGAGTGGGCCGGCGTCGGCCAGACTGGCACGATCACCACCACCCGGCAGTCCGTCACCAGCCTGGCCATCGCTGAGATCCAGACGTGTACGTGCCCTGACCTGCATCGGCGAGTTTCCCGGTGAGGCCCTGGGGTGAACTCACCGGCCGCCGGTGAGTTCACCGGCACCGTGTTCAGGCGGTCCCGGGGCCGGAGGCCCAGACGGCGGGGCCGCCGCCGCGCCACTCGATCAACGACCCCTTGGTGAGGTCGACGTCGTCGGGGTCCAGGCCGGCCCGGCGCAGGAACTCCAGAAGATCACCGGGGCCCATGGCCCGGCCGAGGATCTCTCCGTCGACCCGGACGCGGCGGCCGCCCTGGGCGTCGAGCGGGTAGACGATCACGGGCAGGCGGGCGGGGTCCATGTCTCCACCGTGCCGGTACCGGGTCATTCGAGCAGCCCAGTGCGGTGTCCGGGCGGCAGTGGGTGCAGGCGGGTACACCCTCGGCCAGGGCGCGGTGGGCGGTGTCCGGGCTGGCCGGGGTGCCGGGCTTCTTGGCATCCCGGCACCCTCCGGCGTGGACCCGGGCGGGGGGCCGGCCCTGGCCGATGCCGTAGGTGACCAGGGTGCGCAGACGCGGGACGTCGGGTGGCAGGACGGACACCGCGCTCAGGCCCC
Organism: Streptomyces sp. NPDC033845; assembly: GCF_055576225.1. Classification (NCBI taxonomy): domain Bacteria; kingdom Bacillati; phylum Actinomycetota; class Actinomycetes; order Kitasatosporales; family Streptomycetaceae; genus Streptomyces; species Streptomyces sp. NPDC033845. Next base: position 1,109 of record NZ_JBVIRI010000038.1, read on the forward strand.
CGCCGAGGGACGGCACCGGGAACATAGCGAGTTCTCTGGGGGTGACTCTGTGGTGCACGAGGCCCGCAAGCGGTTTGTGCAGCTCAGCGTCAGTTCATCAACCGTGGCGAGTGCAACAGGTGTGGCGCCATCGCCGGTCTGGGTGAAACGCGCTGACAGGCCCTCAATGAGGATGCATGCGGCCCGGACGGCCATCGCGCTCGCCCCTGGCCTCGCACTGGTCGTCTACGCGACCGGCACCTCCCGCATTCCCTGGCCGCCGTCCACCAGAAGCTCCAGGTCCTGCACCGCGCCGAACTCATGGCCGGTGCCGTCGTCGCCGCAACACCGACATGCGCGGGGCGATCACCTATCACCCTGTGGCTCACGTCACATCGGATTCCTGTCAGGAATCGGGGGGCTGTCCCGCTCAAGTCGCCGAGAGCCCAGCGAACTGACAGGAGCATCACATGAAGCACCGCATCGTCGTCCTCGGCGCCGGCTACGCCGGGGCCTACGTCGCCGGGAACCTGGCCCGCCGACTTTCCCCGGCCGACACCGAGATCACCGTGGTCAACGCCGATCCGGACTTCGTCGAGCGGCTGCGGCTTCACCAGGTCGCGGCCGGCCAGGAGATCGAAACCCAGAAGCTCGCCGACATCTTCGCCGGCACGGGGATAAGGCTGCGCCTGGCCCGTGTCACCACCGTCGACCCCGAGCGCCGGGCCGTCACCGTGGCCGGCGCTGATGGCGGCACCGACGAGCTCGGCTACGAAACACTGCTCTACGCGCTCGGAAGCCACGGCGACGACCGCGGCGTCCTGGGGGTGGCCGAGTACGCCTTCGATGTCGCGGCCCGGCCCTCGGCGCTGCGCCTGCGCGAGCGCCTGGACGGCCTGCGGGAAGGCGGGAACGTGGTCGTCGTCGGCGATGGCTTGACCGGCATCGAGACCGCAACTGAGATCGCCGAATCCCGTCCCGGTGTGTCCGTGACGCTGGTCGCCCGCGGCGAGTTGGGCGCCCAACTCGCCGCCGGAGCCCGTGGCCACCTGCGTCTGGCCTGCGACCGGCTGGGCATCACCGTCCGGGAGCACACCAGTGTCGAAGCCGTCGAAGGAAGTCGGGTCCTGTGCACCGACGGCACCGCCCTGCCGTCCGACGCGACGGTGTGGACGGCAGGGTTCGCGGTCAACCCGATCGCCACCGCCGCCGGGCTGGAGGTCACTGCGGACGGCCGGATCCTCGTGGACCGCACCATGCGCTCGCTCTCCCACCCCAACGTCTACGCCGCCGGCGACAGCGTCTATGCCGTCGGCGACAACGGTCGGCCGCTGCCGATGTCCTGCGCCACGGCCGGCTACACCGGCATGCAGGCTATGAAGGCCATCGTGGGACGCCTCACCGGCAGCAAGATCGGACACGTCAAGCTGGCCTACCCGGGCAACCACATCAGCCTGGGGCGGCAGGACGGGATCCTGCAGATGGTCGACCACGAGGCGCAGGCGAAGCCGAAGTACATGGGCGGCCGCAAGGCCGCGCGGATCAAGGCGGGCATCCTGAAGATGTCGCTGTGGACCAACTCGCACCCGACCTTCTGCATGCCCAAGCGCAAGCGCCACCTGGCCACCACGCCGCAGTCTTCCGCCGCCAACGGGGTCCCGTACGCGCTGACTGACCCGGCCGGCAAGGCGGTCGCGTAGCCGCCTAGGGTGATCCACATGGACACCGCCAGTGAGCGCTTCGGCACCAGTCGGTTCGAGGCCAGCCGGGCCCGGCTGGCCTCGCTCGCGTACCGTCTGCTCGGCTCGGGCGCCGATGCCGAGGACGCCGTGCAGGACACGTTCCTGCGCTGGCAGGCCGCCGACCGGGAACGGATCGACGCGCCAGAAGCGTGGCTGACCAAGGTCGTCACCAACCTGTGCCTCGACCGGCTCCGTTCGGCACAGGCGCGCCACGAGCGAACGGCCGGCGCCTGGCTGCCCGAACCGCTCCTGGAGGGCGACCCGATGCTCGGCCCTGCCGACACCTTCGAACAGCGCGAATCGGTGTCCTTGGCCGTACTGACGCTGATGGAGCGCCTCTCGCCGGTCGAGCGGGCCGTCTACGTCCTGCGCGAAGCCTTCTCCTACAGCCACGCCGAGATGGCCCAGATCCTCGACATCACAGAGACCGCCAGCCAGCAGCACGTCCACCGGGCCAGGACCCGGGTCGCCGACGAGCGCCGCCGCAGCGGCGAGGCCGACCCCGCGTCCGCACGCCGGATCGTCGAGGAATTCCTCGCTGCCGCCGCGTCCGGGCGCACAGAACGGCTGGTGGCGCTACTCACCGACGACGTGACGGCACTCTCGGACGGCAACGGCCTGGCCAAGCGGCTCTTGAAGTACACGACACCCGGGCAGGTTGCCTCGTATGTGCGGGCCGGCTTCAAGCCGACGCCGGCGAAGCGGCGGCTCGCAGGCGGCTCGCCCACGTTCCACTTCGCGCTGGTCAACGGCTCCCCGGCCGTCCTCGCCGTGGTCGACGACAGGGTTGTGGGCGCCGTGGCGTTCGAAGTCCGTGACGGGAAGGTCGCGTCCCTGCGCGGCATCGGCGCAGCGGTCCGGCTCGGGCGCATCAACGCGGCCTGGAGCCGCCACCAACCGGACGCGCCGGTCATCGCCACATGGTGACCGGATCGGCTGACCAGGCTCGCCTACGAGTAAGGCCCAGTCCCTCCGCGTGACACCTGGCAACCGGCGACGGCTACGTCAACGGCTGGCCGGCGGCCTGGCCTGGTTCAGGGCCCGGGTCAGATCACGGTTCGCGTACCGTGCGGCGTCGAGCTCGGCCTGCCGTTCCTCCAACGCCGTTGTCAGCTCGACGTTTCGCTGTTCGACTCGGGTGATGCTGTTGGCGAGCTCAGCGACATCGGTGGGTGGCCCCAGGCCTACGGTCCTCCAGATTTCCTCGCCGAGTGCTGTCGACAGGCGCTGTTCAAGCTGGTGGACGCGGGCGGCCGGGCGTGCGCTGCGTGCGCTCGCGTTGGCCAGGTCGGCCTGCAGCGAAGCGGAGGTAACGGCCAGCCCGGCCCCGGCCGGGCCAGCGGGTTCGTGGGCCGTGGTGTGGAGTGCGTCGAGGAGGTCACGGGTACGGCGGCGTTCGGTATCGGCCTGGCGGCCGTCGTTCATGGCTGTGGTCACGACGGATGGGTCCTTGGGGGGTCGGACGTCGGGCAGGGGCTGGCCGACGCGGGGCATGCCGAGGTGGACGGTGCGCGAGCGGCGCACGAGGGTGACGGCCTGTTCGACCGTGCGCGGTCCTCGGCGGTGAGCTGGTCGAGGTCGGTGATGACGCGGTCGATGAGCCGGCGGACCCGGCTGATCTCCTCCTGCGATGGCATGGTCTGGGTACGTGCCCACTCGTCGGCTTCGAACGCGGACATCAGCCGCTCCCGGCTGCGCAGCAGGTCGGCGAGGGGGGCCTGGAGGTCGGGGAGGTAGGAAACGTCGGTGGAGAAGTGCTCGCACCCCAGACAGCGGAACCGCAGCGGGCACGCGTGGCCGCCCGCGGCGACGTTGGAGGGTTTGCGGCAGACCTCGTACGGGGTGGCGACCTCCCCGATGGCACGGCGTACGTGCTCGGAGTCGAGCAGGCTCTGCGCCGCGCGCCAGACCCGGTTGCCGTGCCGGTCGAAATGCAGGGCCGTGACCCGGTCGACGGCCTCCCGGCGCCGCTCCGCTCCGACCCGGTGGTAGCCCTGGGTGGTGGTGATGATCCGGTGGTCCATCAGCTCCTTCAGGACGTCGTGCGGGACTCCGGCGTCGGCGTGCCGCTGGGCGTAGCAGCGCCGGTAGGCGTAGGTGAAGATCCTGGCTCGGTCGAACGGCACCAGGGATGTGACCTGGGCGCCGGCCTCGGTGGTGATGAGCGGAACGACGAGGTCGGGCGGCGAGTCCACCCATTTCCGGCGTGCCGGGACTTCGACCAGGCGCCGTTCGAGTTCTCCCGGCTCCGTACATAGCCTCCCGGCGACCGAGGGCAAGCGCGACGACCCGAGATGTCAGCGTCGTCCGATGGTGCCGCTGACGAGGGCGTAGGGCATGACGCAGAAGGCGCCGAGGTTGGTGGCGACGATCAGAGTGAGGAACAGCCAGTAGGAGAAGCCGTGGCCCTTGGAGGAAGCGAGGAGCCACCCGTAGGTGAGGGTGGCGAGGATGCCAGTGCTGGCGAGTCCGGCCGCCCAGCCCGTCTTGCTCAGCCCGATGCCGAGGCCGATGTAGGCCCAGAACAGGGCGGGGCCGGCGATGGCCGCGATGGCTAGGAACACCGGGAAGTCGATGTCCCGGCCGCTCATGTAGTCCGTGAGCTCAGGTACCGATATGAAGGTCATTAAGACCATGTAGGCGACGGTGATGACAACGAAGACGGTGGTGAGCACGCGGGCGGCGCGGGTGGCGGGAGGGGTGTTCGCGGCGTCGGTCATGAGGCGGTGGGCTCCTTCTCCTACGGCGGGCAGGGCAGTCGGCCCCGCTCCGGTACAGCCGACGGGGACCGCAGGGGTGCGTTCTTCCGGGCAAGGCTCCCCGGGGCCGGTGATGAACAAGCCACTCGAAGCGGTGACGCGGCACCGGCGGCCGCAGGGCATCCGCTCGGCCGTGCAACACCGGCTCTGCAACACGTGAGCACGTTGCGCCTTTGACCTGCGTCCTGCGAGGCGCCGGGGAGGCGGCGGACCGAACCAGCGCGGGGATATATCAGCCAGGTTGGGCTAAAGGGGGCTTAGGCGCAGGGTTGGTGGAGAAGGTTCATGACACCAAGGTCATCTGCGTCCGGCAGAGGCCGGCAACGCAAGGAGCTGTTGTGACAGTGACCGCGAAGAAGGCGTCGAAGCAAGCGGCGGTGGGCTCACCGGCGAAGGCCGTGGGCGTGCTCCTCACGATGAGGCAGCAGTCGAAGCTGCGGGTGTCCAAGAAGGCCGTTGTCGCGGTTCAGAGCGCTCTGACCCATCTCCTGGGTGAGGTCCTCGAGGGTGCCAAGTCGGCTGCCGCAGGAAGGACGAGGGTCATGCCCAAGCACATCTCAGCGGCGTTCTCGACGGACTCAGACTTGCGGAGCCTGGGCCTGAACTGGATGTTCCGTGAGGGGCGCGCCAACAGCACAGTCCGCTTCCCGGCAGCGGCTGGTGGCGTGGCTGATCGAGACGGCGGGCGTCCGCTCGCAGGGGCGGACCGGGCAACAAGCCCCAAGGCAACGGCTCCCAAGCCAGAGGGCGCCAAGGTCAAGCGGAGCACCGACGTCACATCCCACAAGTTCGTCCGCACCGTCAAGCTCTGCGCCCGTGAACGGGAATGCCGTCTGGATACCGGTGCTCAGGACGCACTGCAGACCATCGCCGCCGAGTTCACGGCGGACCTGGCCCAGGCCGCCGGTGAGGCCGCCCGGAAGAACTCCAAGGACGCCATCCGTGCCGAGGACGTCCGTAGGGCGGTCGAGGAGCATGTGAAGGGCGACCTGAAGGCCCACATGATCAAGGAGATCGACGCCGCCCTGGCCAAGGCCGGTCAAGCAGCCCCGTAGGCCGTGTCCGATGGGGCGGGTGACGCTCCCGGACGGAACTCATGCCGTGGGACATGAGGCCGGGGGCGGGCGGGGCCGGGCCGTCTACGCCAGGTGCCCCGGGTGTGTACCCCCGGTGGGATGTGGGCAGGTCGCGGGGACCGGAAAGATCAAGGAGAGGGAACGTATGCCGTACAAGGAGTGGTGGGTCAGCATCAACGCCGGGAGCTACGCGGATGCCCTGAAGGACGCCCAGGAGAACGGGGACACCCTCATTGAGCTTTCCCAGCCCTCGTTGAGCTGGGACTCGGCCGGCTACCTCCGCGACCCCGAGAAGACGTTCTCCATGGTCGACTGGAGCGCTTTGGAGGAGTTCGTCCGTGAGAACGACTGCGGCCCGACCGGCTCGATGCGGGGCTGAGGCCCACCGAGTGCCTGTACCTGCGCATCGTGGACGGGGTTCCGCGGGTGAGGAAGGCCGCCGGTCCGCAGGCCATGAGGTACTTGGTGACCGTCCCGTAGGCCGCGACCGGCGCCCTCGTCCCCGCCGGTTCCTTGCCGTCGGCCCCCGTGACCTTCGCAGCCGCATGCCTCCGCTCTCGGCGTCCTCTTCGGCGTCGAAAGCGTCCGCTGACGCGCCGCGGGCTACGTGTGGCACCTGGTCAATGGCGGGTGCGGGCCCTGTTCTCCTCGACGATGCCGACGTACCGTCCGGAGAACAGGGCTGGTGGCTGTCAGTCGCCCAATTTGGTGACCGTCTTGATCAGCCCGCCGTCTTGGGAGACGTTTTCCAGGAGACCGCTGGGCTCCTGGGCGGCGGAAAACGTGCCCTTGGCGGCACCGTTCACGACGTCGGCAGGGCCGTCGGCGTGCGCGGGAGCGGTGAAGGCGAGGCCCGCGAGGGCGAGCGCGGTAGCAGCAACCATCTTCTTCATGCTCTGGCCAACGAGACCTGAGCACGGAAGGCACGGAGGATCTCCGGCAGGCGGTACCGCTGCGTCACCGGACTACGGCCGTCCCGCGTTCCGACCTGCGTTTGCGTCCACGCCAGCCCGAGGCCGCCAGGCAGGTGAGGAGGTCGCCCGGGGTGACGTCCCCCCCTACCGACTCCCCATGACCGCCGAACTGCGGACCATTCGGACCGCCAGAACGCCTTCGACGGGCTGAGGGCTGGCCGCTGACACAGCAGGGGTGACCTTCCGGACCAGGTGGCGTTGATCATGCGATGGGATCCCACCACTATCGGAGGTACCGGAATGCGCATCTCTCGCACCTGCGGGCTCACCCTCGTAGCCGGCCTGTTCGTCGCCTTGGCTCCGCTGGGGCCCGGCGCGGCGGCGGCCGACGGGCATCCCGACACCTTCTATGTCCAAGGCGGCCACGGACACGAGGCCTGCCCCGACGGCTACCTGTGCATCTACGACGACGTCCAGTGGAACACCACCGGAGGCTTCCCCGGCAAGCAGCCCCTGGCTCCCACCGGCGGATCCATGTGGGCCACCAAGGTCAGCGACCCCAACCTCAACGGCATGAGCGACCGCGCCTCCTCCCTCGTCAACAACACCGGCCGCCGGGTCACGATCTACCAGGACCACAAGTACAGCGGCCACAGTTTCACCACCACGGCCCGCCGACGCACCATGTACACCACCCTCGGCCAAGCCCCGTACGGCAAGGGTGACCAGGTTCCCTACGGGCCGGAGGCCGGCTTCAACTGGAATGACCAGATCACCTCCGTGAAGATCAACTGAACCCTGTGGGCCGCCTCCGGGCAGGGAGGGCGAGGACGGTAAGCCTCCGGGCGGGCACGCTGGTTCAGGCCGGGACGGGGAACGCCTGCTGGGGTTCGCCGGTGGTGTAGTAGGCGGTGACAGCTGCGAGGATCTCGTTCTCGGTGATCAGTCCGGTGGGGTTGGTACGGTGCTCGGCGGCGACGCGGCGGGCCTGTTCCGGCTCCGCGCCGAGCGCGACCAGCATGCGGCCGACGGCGTCGACGGTGACGCGGCCATCGCCGTCGTGGTCGGCGGCCGTGACCACGGCCCGATGCCAGGGCAGGGCGATCCGGGTGAACGCTTCCGGATCCCGGTGCAGGCCGGCCAGGGCGGCGCCGACGAACTCCCCGCGGGTGATGCGGCCGTCGAGGTCCCTGTCGGCGAGGCCGGCCATGCCCTCCCAGTACCGGTCGCCCGCCTCCCGCAGAGCGGCGGCCTGGCTCGTGCCGTCGGCGACGTCGAAGGCGAGGGCGACCCGCTGCGCCATGAGACGGAAGTCGGCGCGGGTGATGTGTCCGTCACCGTCCTGGTCGAAGGTGTGGAAGCGGGCCGCCATCTTCGCGGCGTAGTCGTCGAGCTCACTCACAGGGGAAACCTCGCAGGTTGGCACGGCGGGAAGAACGCCGAGACTAAACGGGCCACGACACACTCGGTGCCGCCGCACATGTGCCCCCGTGCGCCGCCACCGCGCCCCGCCACGCTCCCGACCACTGTCCGAGGATGAAGGCGCCTGCCCTCCACATGCGGCCGGCCGCTCCGTTGCCGACCTGAGGGGATGACCGTGATCACCCTGACCGAGACGCTCGCCGTCCGCACCGTGCCCGGATTCCTGGACCCGAAAGAGATCACCGATCTGACCGCGCTCCTTGACGATCATCTCGCCGCCACGGGCTGGCGTGCCGCCTATGTGGGCGAGGAACTCGATGACCTGCCCGCACGCGCGCACGAGATACTCGACACTGCGGTCGCGCGGCACCTGCCGGAGATCCGCCGGATGTTTCTCTCGGCCGTGGGGGCCTCACCGTGGCAGTTCATCGAGTTCGGGCCCGGCGAGGGCGCCGTCCGCCACCTCGACGGCATCGGCCCGGACCCGCTCGCACACCCGCGGCACGTCGCCCGGATCGGCGTGACCATCGAGGACGCCATCGCTGGAGGCGAGTTCTTCATCGAGACCGGCCCCGGCGACGGCGTCTGGGACACACGACTCGATGCCGGCCAGGAAGCCGGCTACGAGCCGGGCATGCGGTTCACCCGCATCGCACCCCACGACAGGATCTCCCGCGGCGAGCAGGACGCGTCCTGGATCCACACCGTCACCGGTAGCCCCACCGTCCTGCCGGCCGACACGGGCACCGCCACCGTCTACGGGGCCCAGCTGATCCACGGCATCAAGCCCGTTCACCAGGGGCGCTGCCGCAAGTTCATCACCGGCCTCCTCGTATCGGGCCGGTGACCGGCTCCCGACATTGCCCCCCGAGGAACGACCGCGGCCGGCACTCCCCATCTTCGGGTGGCCAGGGGCAATACGGGGGACCGGACGGTGTGGGTCAGGACTGGCCCTGTTGCATCAGGTTGCGCGCCTGCGCCTGTCCTTCGGTCGTTCCTTCCTCTCGCGATCCGTCGTGGGCGTCCTGGTCACCGGCGACGGTGTTGACGACGAGTTCGGCCTCGTCGGAGTAGAGGTCCTTCTCGGTCATGGCGATCCTCCTCACGCGCCCGGCAGGGTGCCGGTCGCCTGCCGATGATGGCACTACGCAAGGTGGCGATCCGGCAGCGGAAGGTCGCCGCCGGTTGTGTCGGTGCGCCGGCGGCCCGGCCCGTGGCAGGGTGGCAGACCGTGGCTCGATCATCGCAGCCGGCCCCGGGCTGCGGCCGCACCGCCAGGCATGAACGGGACCTCAGAAGAGTCGAGTTGATGCCTACCGCGCCCTGTCGGCAGATCGGTCTGCTGTGTTCGCGCGCCGGGGGCCAGATCCTTGATCACTCGAAGGAGTGGCCATCGACGCGAAGGCAAAAAGTGCCCTCTCCTTCACTGTGAGTCATGGCACGATCTTGTCGTGCCGTTCCGACCGTGGACCTGCGGCGCAGCGCCATGCCCAAGAACCCACTGCGCGGCGCCCGGCACACCCGATCGCGATCCACCTCAGGAGAAGCCAGTGCCCGGCCAAGACGAGACCAGCAACATCACCGGCAACCGCCCCTACAACTACCAACTCTCCGCGAAGGAGAAGCAGGCACAGCAGGACGAGGGCAAGACGTTCTACGTCACCGTCACCGGGGGCGACAAGGACGTCCTCGACACTCTCATCTCCGAGCGGAACCCCGAGTACTCCGACCACGAGCGCGCCAATCTGCTGGACCGCCATGACGAGACGTTCACTGTCGCCTACGCGAGCCGCCAGACCGCCGAGCGCGCCGCCGGCCTGTTCGCGACGGCGGGTGCCCGGGTCGAGACGGCGGACAAGGACACCAGGCTCTGACCGCGCCCCGGAGCTGATCCCGGTCAGGGTTCCGGCAGGGCGATGGCCTTCCACCTCCTGGACCGGAAGGACAACATGCCGTCGTTACCTACGGCGACGTGCCGTCGGCGCAGACCGCAGTCGATCTCTTCCAGGCCGCCAGCGCCACCTCGAGGTGAGCACGTATAGAACGAGGGGTTCTGACACCCACGCTCGCGCATCCTCTCCGGCCGAACGCTTCCTGGCCGGGACCCACCGGTCCGGCCGGGAAATGTGGGCGGAGAACCTCGACAGTGCCCGGAAAGTCACCCTGCCTGCGGCCGACGACGAGTCGCCACCACCTCCGTCACGCCAACGAAGCCGCGGATCGCGGCGAATGTGCATCAGCGCACTGCGGACCCCGGCAGCGTGGTACCTGCCGAGACGACGCAACGCCGGTCACGCGGTCCCGCACATCGACCCTCGTGGTGCACAGAGGTGGCCGGCCGCGACGGACTGGTCGGGGCGGAAACCCAGGCCGCGGCCCGCGGGCGCCGGTTCAGCCGTTGCTCGCCCTCACGTCCAGCTGGGCAGTCTTGCTGTCCTCGTTGGCGGTGAAGTCGACCTCCACGGGGATGTCCTCGCCCGGCCGGGGCGCGTCCAGCGTGTCGGTGATTGCCGGGAGCCGTGCGCTGTGAGGGTTCTGCTGCTCGATGTCCTTCGTGAGAGCGGCTACGTGGTCCCGCATGCTGGTCTCGTCGAAGGTGTCGCCGTCGGCGTGCGCCAGGCCACCGGAGAGCAGGACGGAGCCCACGATGAGGGCGGCCCGCATGGTCTTCTTGATCATGCAGTGGTCAACGAGAGCACGCTGCGACGGTCACCCCGCCGGACATCGGAGCGGCCGGTCCGTCAGGGAAGGGCACCAGCCGCTGCGGGTGAGGATGGACCGCAGGTCACACACGACCGAGTAGCCGACACGAAGGGGCGCAGGCGGCGTCGCAGAGGGGCCGGTCCTGCTCCGAGGCGGGGAGTTTGGCGTACCCGGACCGTTCAACGAGCCTCGGCCCGCGTCGTCCCCTGCCGGAAGTGCCGGTCACCGGGCGTACGGCCGTAACCAGGCGGCGTCGGGGTGGGTTGAACGCTCGCGACGGCGTGCGGCCCACCGACGTGCGACGCCCTCGGTGGGTCGTCGGCCGGGCCGTGGCGACGGCTTGCATACCCCTGTTACATCGACCGAAAGACAACCATTATGGGCTACTTCGACAACGGGCTCGGCAGCGACCAGATGAAGGGCACGCTGACGTCGGGCAGGCCCGAGTCATACCTGTGGAACGTCGATGTCTCCGGCGGGGACCAGGATCTGCTGCGGGCCGTCCTCACGGAGAGGGTCGGTGACGAATACGGTCCTGCGGAGATCGACAATCTGTTGGGACGGTCGGACGCCTCGTTCACGCTGGCGTTCTGGGGCGAAGCCTCCGCGAAGACATTCGCCGAGCTGGCCAGGGCCACCGGCGCGACCGCCGAGGCGTACGAAACCACGAAGATCAACATGATCCCTTAGCCGAACATCGGCCCGGCACGGGCCCCGTGGTGTGTGCAGCATTCGGGGCCCGGCCGGGCACGGCCCGCTGAGGGAACATCAACTGGTGCCGATCCGCCATGCTCCCCTGAGGCGAAGCGCCGCCGTGCATGGTGCCACCAGACAGGACGGGCGGCACCGCACACAGGAGCGGGGTATACGCGGTGAGCTACGGCTTCACCGTCGGCTTGACCACCGGCGCGCCGGCCGTCAGGGAGGACTCGATCAGCTCAAGCGCCGGCTTGAACTCGGCGGCACGCTCGCGCCCGTCGGCGGGATGTCCTCACGGGTGGTGAGCTCTTCGACCAGGGCCCGGCCCTTCTGGACGTCGAGCACGAGTCCCGAGCTGATGTTTTGAATGCAGAACGTCATGTAGAGCTCCCTGTGTGTGGTGAGTGGGGCGTAAGCATCGTCTTGCTGTGCGCGAGCCAGCGCCGGGTGACTGTCCCGATGGGGCGGTGTCCCAGGAGCGCCGCTGCCCGGTCGTGGTTACGCGATCTTGCTGTCGATCCAGGTCCGGAAGAAGGCGACGTTGGTGAGGACGCCGGGCGTGCCCGCCCTGGCGCAGCCGCTGCCGTGGGGGATGACGCCGATCAGGGCGCCGTTCTTGTACGACGGGCCCCCACCGTCGCCCTTGCAGGTGCCTTGTCCACCTCCCTGCACTCCGTCACAGATCATGCTGTCGGCGATCGACGCGTCGTCGTACTGCATCCGGCACTTCGCCCCGGGCATCACTTGGGTGTTGACTTTGCGCAGCGTGGGGCCCGGATCCGCGTGCTCGCTGCCGCGTGCGCGGCCCGAGCGCTGTACCTGGCCCCGGGGGCGGCCTCGGCCCCTTCGTCCTGCCGTGGTAGTCGTCTCTCATGAGCCAGTTCCGCGACTTCAACCTCAAGCTGCTCGTCATCGAGCAGCTCATGTACGGCCCCGAGCCGCTCCTCCCGGTCTACGACCTGCCCGCGCGGCTGGCCGAGCAGGGTATCCGCGACCCCGCGTCCCACGTCCTGGACAGCGGACTCCATGCGGAGGTGCTGGCGGAGTCCCGGGCCCACTTCGAGGCCCTGGAGATACCGGCCGAGCTGCTCGCCGGTATCGAGGAGCTGTGCTTCGACGCAGGGGCGGAAGTCTTCAGGCACTGTGCCCCGGCCTGGGACGGCGAGGACGACTTGTTCGACGTGAGGTCGCTCGACGACCTCGACCTGCTGCCCTACCTGAGGGAGGTCACTCTCGTGGACGACGGTGTCCTGGCAGTGCCGGACGCCGCGGAGGTCTTCGCCTCCCGAGGCATCGACACGGACTGAGCGGGACCTCCTCGGGTAGTACCGGATTGGCCGTGACGGCCCTCCTGGTCCCGACTCCCGTCCCCACCACCCCCTCAGCCTCGGCCGTGCGGGCAGCTCGGCACCACCAGACCTTCCTCCATGCCATCGGCGAGACCCGCCTGGTCACACGGCTCCGCTCCGCCGGCGGCCCCGCCGCGACTCCCGGCACCCGCCGCGCATCGTCGCCGAATGCCGGACCGCCGCCACAGGACCATCGGTATGGCGTGGATGGTCCGCAGGGCGGCGATGGCTGCGCTGCGGCCGGCCCGGCAGGGGCGGGCTCTGGTTCAGCAGGTTTTGTAGTCGTACTTGGTGGAGTTTTAGGCGCACGTGTGGTGGATGGTCTTGTTGGCGCGGCGCAGGGTCGCGGTGTCCTTGTCGTTGTTCCAGACATAGGCGGCGCGCTGCTGGAACAGGGTCGTGGCGGTGTTGGTGCCCTTTCCCGTCTTGACCGTGACCGTCTTCCCGGCCTGAAGGGTGAACGTGGCGAAGGTGTAGACGTGGCTGGAGGCGTCGGTCAGTGTCCAGCCCTTGAGGCTGACCGCGCTGGTGGTGCCGTTGGTGATCTGTACCCACTCGCCGTTGAGTGAGGTGTTGGTGCGGGTGTCGGTGCCGGGAGGTCGTACCAGATCTTCGAGACGCGCAGGCTGCCTGCGGCGTAGGCCTGGCCGGGAAGAAGCAGCAGGGCCACGGCCGTGATGGCGGCGCCGGCGGCGAGGTGTCGTGTGCGGGGCATGAGCAAGGTGGGGCACGTCCTGTCCGGTGAAAGGGCCCCCGCCGGAAGTGACGGTGGCGGTGCGGATCTCGGACGCTCGGGCCCTCAGACCTCGGGTAGGGCTCTCGTGACACCCTCGTGACACAACGTCACCCTTTGGTGCCTGCTCACTTGTGATCCCCCCGTTGCTCCGAACATGCTGCGGCATGGCACCGGATCCCGGCGGGCCTGCGGTCGGCGAGGTATGCGGCGTGGTCGGTCCGGTCGTCGTCCAGGGTCAGTTCGCGATCACGGTGGCCAGACTTGCGATCACGGCGGCCGCGGACACCGCGACCATCCAGCACCGCGCCTCAGACGCCGTCGCACCGCCCGGCCCGGCACCGTCCGCGGCCTCAAGGCCGGAGCCGAGGAGATCGAGGCACCGTGTGCACGGTCCGGCGTGCACAGGGCTGTCTCTCCAGACCTCACCGTCGAGCGACGCGCGCGCGAACAGCTGCTTCTCCTCGCTCATGCGAAGAACAACGCCTGGGTGCGCACCGCGTCACGACCGAGGGAGGGCGACCGTGAGGCTGCAGGTCCTCTGTACGGGGGCGGCCCGGTCAGGAGCGGGGTGTGCCCGCCAGCCTGGAGGGTGCGGGCCAATGGTGTCGGGCCGTGAGGTGAGCCTGCTTCAGTCGGAGGGGCGGCTGGCGTGTTGGCGCGAGGCGGGTGGCGGCGGCTGGGGCCGGGGCAGTTCGGCCGTTCGGGCACGGGGATCCACGCACCGTGTCAATGTGATGGCGGAGGGTCGCCCGCTGGTCGTGTGATGGCGTGTGGTTCGCGCCGTCCTACCCCGAGGGGTGGCTTCCGCGTTCGGTACGACCGTGCTGCTGGGGGGTGCAGGGGCCGACCGGATCCCGACCGTGGTGGCGCGTCGACCTGGAAGGGATGACGGTCCCATGTCGTCAACAGCTCCTGCCCCTGCGCGCACTGTGCGGTTGCGCCACCGATTAGCCGCCCTGGCCGGCTCTGGTGCCCTGCTGGCCGCAGGCCTGGTCGCACTGGCGGCCTCCCCGGCAGCCGCGCTCACTCCCACGGTGATCGCGAGCGTGGTGGTGGGGAACAATCCGGAGTACATGGCCGTGGCACCCGACGGCGCCCACGTCTATGTCAGTAACAGTGGCGGCGGCATGTTCGACCCGGTCGGCACCACGGTGAGCGTCCTGGACACCGCCACCAACACCCTGGACACGCCGATCACCGTCGGCAACGAGCCCACCGGCATAGCGGTCAGCCCGGACAGTTCCACGCTGTACGTCGCCAACCGCGGCGACGGCACCGTCCGTGTCGTCAAGACGGCCACCGGCGCCACCACCGCGACCATCGCGGGGATCGGTGAGCCGTCCGGGCTGGCGATCACCCCGGACGGCAGTGAGGTGTACGTCGCCGACGATACGTATGGCAGCGCGTCGGTGAAGGTCATCGACACCGCCACCAACACCGTCACGGCATCCGTGCCCGTCGACAACTTCCCCCGCAACCTGGCGGTCAGCCCCGACGGTACGACCACCTATGTGGTCACCCAGTCCGGATACATCCTCACCGCCATCGACACCACCACGCACACGGTGGCCGCAACCGTGTCGTTGAGCGAGATGCCGTTCGCGCTCGCCATCAGCCCCGACAGCACGAGGGCGTACGTCACACACTCCAACCGGACCATCGTCACCGTCGTTGACCTCGCCACGCTGACGGCTACCGCCACGATCACCACCGGCAACGCGCCCAACGGTGTGGCGTTCACCCCCGACGGCGCGACCGTCTACGTGACCAACGTCGGCGACAACACCCTGTCCACGATCGACACCGCCACGAACTCGGTCACCAGCACAGCCCCGATCGGGATCAGCCCGAGCACCCTCGCGCTGAGCCCGGCCGGTACCCGTGGCTATGTCGTCAACAACCGGTTCAACAGCGCCGACAGCCTCGACGTGATCCAGCTCGCGCCCGCGACCCCGCCCCCGGCCGTCACCGCGATCAGCCCCACGAGCGGTCCGACGGCCGGCGGCACCGTGGTCACCGTCACGGGCACCGACCTGGCCGCCGCCACCGCCGTCACCTTCGGCGGCACCGCTGCCACCGGCGTGTCGTGCACGGCCACGTCCTGCACGGCCACCTCGCCCGCGCACGCCCCCGGTACCGTCGATGTCCAGGTGACCACCCCGACCGGGACCAGTACGACGAGCACCGCGGACCAGTTCACCTACCTGGTACCGCCGGCCGACATCGACGTGGACGTCGCAGCCCAGCCGCATCTGGGCATTCTGGTCCCGTACCTCACCTACACACTCACCGCCCACAACACCGGCCCCAGCGCGGTCTCCTCGGCGACCGTCACCGCGGCCCTGCCCCCGGGCGCCACCGCGACGAACCTGGCCGCCGGATGCACCACCAGCGCTGGGAGCGTGACGTGCGCGTACGGTGCGATCGCCAACGGCGCCAGCGTGAACAAGTCGTTCCGCGTTCCCCTGCACCTGTTGTCGCTGGGCCAGGTGAAGGTCACCGGCACCCGCACGGCCTCCGCCCCGACCGACCCCAACCCGGCCAACGACAGCGCATCGGCCGCCTGCACCGTCATCTCGATCATTCTGGCCACCTGCCCCTGACCCCACCCGGCCGGACGCAGCGTCCTGCCTCCGGCCCAGACCGTGGCAGGACGCAGGCTCCCTCGTAGTCCCCGTCCGTCCGGCCAGCCCTGGGGCGTCGGCCGGCTCCCCGCGGTGTTCCCGTCTCCGCAGCCAGCCAGCCAGCCAGCCAGCCAGCCGTGCCTGGGGCCGGGGCCGCTGGGGGCGCTTGCGGAGGAGGTGTAGCGGCACAGCGTCCGCGAGTCGGCGCGGCCCGACGATGTTGTCGTCGGGCCGCGCCGGGCTGGGCGGTCAGCTGGTGGTGATCCTGCCGATCCTGTTGGTGCCGCTTTCGGTGAACCACATGGTGACGTCCGGACCGGCGGTGATGTCGAACGGCTTGGCTCCGGCCGTGGGAATGCTGTACTGGTGACGGTGCCGCCGGTGCTGGCTCTGGCTCAAGTTTTGTGGAGCAGTTGCGCTCCGTGCTGCCGCCACCCCGTTCACCAGATCCGCCCCAGATGAATCCCTTCCGTCCCGGGATCACCGCAGGCGTATTCCGGCCTCACCACCTCAGCTGTGTGCTCGTTGCGAGAGGATGGGGTGGTGATCCGCCACGACCCCGAGATACAGGCCCTGTACCGCCGCTATTGCCTCCCCGGACGTCGCTATCTGAAGCTCGGCGGATCGGTACTTCGTATGTCGCGCGAGGAGTACGAGCCGTTCCTTCATGCCCTGGCCGCTGATGCGAAGGCTGTTTCCGACGCCGAGCTCACCATCCTCTTCGAAGGAAGCTGGCGCGAGCGGCGGACCGCGGCATGGCTCGCCGCCGTCTCGCGCCGTGACCACTTCCGCGAGCGTCTGGGCGCACTGCTGCTGGAGAGCGAGGTCTGCTGCGCGGGTGGGGCCTACTGCGCGGCGCTGGCGAGTTTCGGCACTGCACGAGACGCCGACCTGCTCGCCGCTTACCTGGATCGCTACCTGCGCCGGCCCGACCTCGCCTACGACCAGCCCACAGCCATGGGCGCCCTCGCGTACACCGACTCCGCCCTGCACGGCGACCGGGCCCGCGACTTCCTCCAGGAGGGCGGTCTGTGGCCGCAGTGGTTCCAGGACGCGCCCCACATGCACGGCGAGGACGGAATCTCCACCTACCAGGGTGGCATCCGGCTCGCCTGCACCGTCATCGAGGAAGCCGCCGACATCAGGATCTGACCGGAGGGCTGTGACGCGGCCGCTCTGTGTCATGCCAGTAGGACCCGCTTGCGGAGAAGGTGGAAGCCGACCCGCCCGACGGACAGTGGCCGACCACGGGTCAGCAGGACCGTCGTGGCGGTCCAGGGCGTTCGTCCCTCAGGGGAGCCCCGGCTGGCTGTTGGGGCATCGACGGCGGCCATTCCTCCCGCGGGACTCACTGTCTCCTCCGGCGGCACGGCCGCCCCGGTTCCCGGGGGTGGACGGGTCATTGGACAGGCCATGACAATGCCGCACCTGCACGCCTTCGCCCGCGGCCTCGAGCGAGACCGCGACGCCGTGATCGCCGCAGTCACACTTCCGTACAGCAACGGACCCACCGAAGGCGTCAACACCAAGACCAAACGGATGGCCCGCCAGATGCGCGGACGAGCAGGCTTCACCCTGCTCCGCCACCGCATCCTCCTCGGATATCACCACTCAGCATTACCACCGAATGTGAGACAGAGCCGTTCGATTGACAGACCCCCCTCGCTGCGCTGCGCTGCGCTGCGATCGGCGATCGCCCACCCGGCCAGCCGTCGTGAGGCGAGGTCGATGACGGCCGCGAGGTAGAGCGGCTTTGCGCCGCTGACCGGAAGGTATGTGATCCCGCCGACGTGCCTTCTGTTCACCGCGGCAGCGGTGAAGTCACGGCCGATCAGATCCGGCGCCTTTACGGCGGCCGGGTCCGCGACGGTGGTGCGGTGCCGGTGGTGCAGACGGACTCCCTCGCGCCCGGTGGTCCGCATGATCCGGGTCTGCAAGAAGACTTTGCGGACCCCCGCGCGGGAGAGGGCGCCGGCCTGGCAGAGGGCCTGGCAGAGGGTGCGTCCGGGAGGCCGGGTGCGGGCGGCCGGGTGGCCCGGGCAGCGGGGAGGTGGTGCGGGGTGCAGTGCGACCGGTCGGTGGACGCTGGCCGAGCGGGAGCGGGCCGGCCAGACGGTCGGGGACCGCCGGCTCCGTCCGCTCCCAGCTGGTCTACTTAGCCCATGCGGTGTCGGCGTGGAGGGTGAAGCCGAAGAGGTTGGACGTGACCGATGCCCTGGTCCACACGGGCCCCTGCATCGGAACTCCGTTCTCCTTGTTGCACGTCCGCAGCTGCCCGGGCCCGATGGCTCCAAGATCGCACTTCGCGGCCTCGATGTCGGGACCGACCCCGTTCCACCTGCGGTACACCGTCGCGACGGTACCCTGCAGTGTGGTCAAATCGGACGTATTCCACACCTCAACGTAGTTGAATCCAAGGCTGCCGTTCAAGGCGATCCTCGTACAAGACCGAACCCTGACGTCCTCGTATCCCCAACCGTCGTACAGATATATGTACGGAGTGCACGATTCCGTCGAGGCGGCGGCAGTCGGCGTGGATCCGAGGAGACCCGCGAACGTGATTGCGGCGACGGAGAGCGAGGCCAGCAGGTTCTTGCGCTTCTTCAAGACCATCCCACCTGTGAGACTGATGAAGTCGGTTTAGTGCCGGTGGAGTCCGAATACCCCACCCACGCCAGAATGGCAGGAACGAACATCGGCCGCATTGGGGCCCAACCCCACCAAACTCCTCCCTCGCCTTCCATGAGGACCTGACCCTCACCTGGCGCCGGCCGTTCGAGGCAGGAGTCGGTCCCATGGGCGTCGTTCAAGTCCTCGTATGTATCATCGGCGTCTACCGCGCCCGGAGAGGACGGCGAGTGGAGAATGACGTGCGGCCGCCACGCAACCCGTTGGGCGCCCCAGTTGTAGGACGAGCGGGTTGTACGCGCGTCTGCGGCTCCCGACGGCTGAGCTGCGCACCGCACTAGCTTGATCTTTAACGTCCGGTGTCGAACGGTACGTCGTACTTGATCACTCGGTTCGGTAACCGCCGTACACGGAAGCGGCCTTCGTCTGGATTATGTGCTCCGACCAAGGAACACACATGTCCAGCACGAAGGCCGTGAGGATGAGTCTGCTGCATCGTGATGCCCGGCGGGAGCCGCTGGCGGAACTGTCACGCTTACGGGCCGAGTTCTACTCCTGCCTCACCGCTCGTTCGGATGCGCTGTTCGAGCTGGCCGACGCGGTTCTGTGCGGCGACGGGCCGGTGAGATCGATGGTCGAACTGTCGCTGGTAGGCGAACACCGCCGCGGTCACGGAGGGCTCTACGCCGCTGTGGCCCAGGGCCGGGTCGAGGCGGACCGGATGCGGTGGGCCCTGACCTCGGTGTCGCTGCCGCGAGCCGTCGATGGTCGACTGGTCCTGGCCGTCGACATCACGTGCTGGCTGCGGCCGGACGCCCACACCTCACCGGAGCGGATCTTGTGCCACACCTACGGCCGAGGCAAGGACCAGCACATCCCCGTTCCCGGGTGGCCGTACTCGATCATCTGCGCGTTCGAGCCCGGCCGCAGCTCCTGGACCGCTCCGCTGGACGCGCTTCGCCTGGCCCCCGGTGACGACATCGCCACCGCCACGGCCCGGCAGTTGCGCGAACTGATCAAGCGGCTGATCGCCACCGGGCAGTGGCAGGCCGGCTACCCGGACGTCCTCGTTATCGCGGACGCCGGATACGACGCACCCCGCCTGGCCCATCTCCTACGGGATCTGCCGGTCCAGGTCCTGGCCCGGATGCGCTCGGACCGAGTCCTGCGCAGGCCTGCCCCACCCCGCCAGCCCCACACGATGGGCCGCCCGCCCCGGCACGGCGGCGAGTTCGTCTTCGGCCAGGAAGCGACATGGGGCACTCCGGACGCCGAGACCGTCACCGAAACTCGCCTCTACGGCACCGCCCGAGCAGGCTCCTGGGACCGGCTCCACCCCAAACTCACCCGCCGCTCCTCCTGGGCGGCGGCCGACGGCATCCTTCCAGTTATCGAGGGAACCGTCATCCGCCTGGACATCGACCGCCTGCCCAGCGGAGCCACCCCCAAGCCGGTCTGGCTGTGGTGGTCAGGCACCGACGCCACCGAGGAAGACACCGACCGACCCTGGCAGGGATACCTGCGGCGCTTCGACATCGAGCACACCTTCCGCCTGTTCAAGCAGACGCTCGGCTGGACCCGCCCGAAGATCCGCACACCCGAGGCGGCAGACCGGTGGACCTGGCTGATCCTGGCCGCCTACACCCAACTCCGCCTCGCCCGCACGTTGGCAGCCGACTTCCGCTGGCCCTGGGAGAAGCGCGCCGCAGCTGACCGTCTCACCCCGCCCGTGTCCGCCGCGACTTCCGGCACATCCGCCCAAGCACCGCCTGCCCGGCCGGTGCGCCAAAACCATCCCGCCCCGGTCCCGGACGACCACCCGGCCGGAAGAACACCCGGCCCACACCCCGCTATGACGTGCACACAGTCCGCAAGACAGACACCACCAAACCGAAAGCGAAGAAGTCCACGACCCCTCGCCCACGCCGCACAGGTTAAAGATCAAGCTAACGAGCTCGTGCATGGTTGGCGGTGGCGCCTCGAGAGGCGCAGGTCAGCGTGGTGGTCACTGTCCCTGACGGGTGCCTCGGGTGGCGGTTTGCTGGTGTGAGAGGAGTCCGGCAACGGCTTGGATGGTGTCGCT
>NZ_JBVIRI010000039.1:0-19729 GCF_055576225.1 Streptomyces sp. NPDC033845
ACCGGATCGCCCGCGACCTCACCCTTTGGATGGCCGCCCGCTACTTCCCCGGACGCCCCACCCAGCACACCAGCAACTTCTAAAACAGGCCCTAGCTAGGCGCCTAGGGTGCCGCACGTCGTCTCATTGCGGGATGGTGATCTTCCCTCGTTCCACCAGCCACTCCATCACCGGCCAGCGGTCGAACTGCGGGCGGGCCGCGGTCCTTGCGGTGGGGCTCGGGAAGTCGGTGCGGGTACGGTGCCAGGATGCTGCGGTGGGCCGTCCCACCCCGGCGATCCGGGTCATGCCCGCCAGGACCACCCGGTCCTCCCCGGCCCGGAGCGGGGACAGTCGGGTCAGCGGGGAGGGGGAGCCCGGCCGAGTGGCGCGTACCGCCTGCCAGTCGACATCGGGGTGGACCACCTCCAGGAGCGCCACCTGTCGGGCGTTGTACAAGGACACGGTGGTCCAACCGCCCTGGGCCCAGACGTAGTCGATGTCCACCCGGCCGACCCGGGCGGGTCGAACAGGCACTGGCCGCAGCACAGACCGCCGCGGCCACCGCCGCCCCGGCCCGGCGGAGCAGCGGCGGGCGTACGGGGCCGGGCAGATGAACGGCCGGCGGGCGCAGCGGCTGGAGAAGCTGGTCATGGTCTGGAGCGTGGCGGATGAGCGGTTCCAGGAGAACCTGGAGGCCGCCAAGGCGTACTTCGAGGATCACTGGACGCTGTGCGCGCCCCGGTCCGCGACGGCGTTGGACCGGCCCGTGGGACAGTGGCTGTCCAACCTGCGCCGTCCCGGCGCGCTGGAGGGGCGGCCGGAGTGGAAGGCCGCGCTGGAAGCCGTGGATGAGCACTGGGACCCGGCGAGGCCGGCGGAGTGGCAGCGGCACTTCGCCGCGCTGCGGGAGCTCCTGGCGGACGAGGACGACGGCTCCGACGTCCTGGCCAGCTTCACCGTCCACGGCATGGACATCGGGAAGTGGCTGGCCAAGCAGCGCCAGCACACGGTCTGGGCCGGGCTGATGGACGGGCAGCGCGAGCTCCTGGAGGAGGTCGGCGTCGTCCCCCTGCCCCCGGAGCCGGTGGCACCCGTCACGGCCCCCGGGAAGACCGTGAGCGCCTTCGAGAAGGGCGTGGCGGCTCTGACGCAATACAACGGCCTCGGGGAACATCGGTACAGCGGTTACTGACTTCGGCGTTTCAAGGTGAGGCTGGGTTGTCGAGGGTGAGGCCGGAGCAGGCTATGTGAACCGTTCCGACTTTTCTGCCGGTGGTTTGTTGGCCGGTGATCAGTCGGCTCGTGGTTCTGTGTCAGCGTAGTGGGCTGCCTCGAACTCTGTGGGGCTGATCATGCCGAGACTTCCGTGCAGCCGGCGGTTGTTGTACCACTCGACCCACGAGGCGGTGGCGTACTCGACGTCAGAGACCGTTCTCCAGGAACCGTCGTGGAAGACCTTGGTCCGTATGCACTCCGCCTTGTAGAGACCGTTGATCGTCTCCATCAAGGCATTGTCATACGCGTCTCCGACGCTGCCGATCGAGGGGCGGATGCCCTCGATGCTCAGGTGTTCGGTGAAGCGCACACTCGTCTATTGCGACCCGGCATCCGAGTGGTGAATGAGCTGGTCGCGCCTCACGGGGTTGCCTTCGTGGGTGCGGCGCCACAAGGCCATCCGAAGCGGGACATCGACCAGCTCCACGTCCCGCCTGACTGAGGCGTGCCAGCTCACGATCTTCTGGGAGAAGCAGTCGACGATGAACGCGACGTAGGTGAACGACTGATACGTGCGGACGTAGGTGAAGTCGGTGATCCATTTCCGGTTCGGTGCCGGAGCCGTGAAGTCGCGGTCCAGCAGGTCCGGGGCCCTCGCGTCGGCCGGGTTGGGGATCGTGGTTCTGGGTCTTCGCCCGCGGACCACACCGTTGAGACCGAGCGAGCGCATGGCACGGTCGACGGCACCGAAGCCGGCCTCGGGCAGGAGCGTGCGGCGGATGAGAGCCAGCATTTTGCGTCGGCCATAAAGCCCCTCGGGAGCCAGCACGCGCTCGCCGGCCGCGCTGGTGGTGAAGGCCATCGCGCGGACCGCGTCCTCCACCAGGGCGTCGGTCACGGTTCTGGCCGCGGCCACATTGGACGGCCCGGCTGGGGCACACCAGGCTCGCAAGGTTCGCGCCGCGATCTTCAGACCAGCCTGTTCCAGGGCGGTAAGGATCGACTCGACGGCATAGCCGGTGGCCCGCATCTGATCGGTGAAGGCCACAATCAGCGGTTTCGGGGGTCGAGCTCCCCCGCGAAGAAAATCGTCGCCGACTTGAGCACTTCGTTGACCTCGCGCAGGCGCTTGTTCTCCGCTCGCAGCCTGCGAAGTTCTTCCCGCTCGTCCGTGCTCACACCCGCCGCCTGGCCGCCGTCGACCTCGTACTGCATCACCCACCGCCGCACCGACTCCCGGGACACACCGAGGGATTCAGCGACCTGGATGTGCAGGGCCCGCTCGGACGAGTACTCCGCACGATGCTCTGTCACCAGACGCACAGCCTGGCTACGAAGGGCTGCATCAATCTTCTTGGGCACGAGACCCATCCTCCCTGATAGCTCACAACGGAGCGGCAGAGAAGTCAGAACGGTTCAGCCCGCCCCCATCCGCATATCTCACACACCACGGATACAGCCACTCATCCGTACCCGTCAGGGACTTCCAAAGACATTCACCCCGACGAGCCGAAGTCAGTAACTCTTTCACCACTGCCTTGACTTGCCTGGTCAGACGGGTAGTGCGTCGCTGATAGCGCTCCAGCACCCCTGGCACCTGCTCGCGGAAAGTCTGGCGGCACCCACGTGTGGGACACACCAGGCGCCGCACCCGTACTCGGAGTACCACCCGTCGGCCGTCGACCGGTACATCGGCCACCGTCCGCCAGTGATAGCCGTGCACCTGCCCCGACGCCACCCCGCACACCGGGCAGGCCGCAGGCTCTCTCGGAGCCCGCGCCCTCACCACGACCCGCCCGCCCTCATCGACCACATCCTCGATGACCAGCGGCGATATCCCCGAAAACACCATCTGCACAAGCTCGTTGACATCCATCACGCCAACAACAACGACCGTCACCACTCAGCGTTACCACCGAATGTGAGACAGAGTCGTTTACTGGATAGACCCCCCACTCACGTCCCAGTGTCCAGGTGTCCACGATCAAGGGGAAGCTTCACCCGACCCAGCACAGCTTCGGAATCACGCCATCCAGTTGCCGGATTTGATCATTCGTCAACATCTATCCGATCAACGCCTAGCATGATCATCGCGGACTCCGGGCGTCCTACCCGTGTGAACCCGGACCCCGCCCGCCGTGTCACGCGGCGGAAGCCTGCGGGAGGGCGGACGGCGCTCTCCCGCAGGTAGGAACGAATTCGTTTCTTGTCAGCGCGGCCCCGCTCCCCCCGTCACCGACGGCGAGCCAGGCCTGATCTCCGATTGCCCGGCTGGTCGAAGGTCCTCGGGATCCGCAGGGTCGCCCACCGGGACACGGGCCCGCCACAACGAAGGCACGGCCTATGCCGTCCCCGACCGGCACGAAGCCGTAGGTCTTCGGATCGTCCATGTACTGCAGGGAGTCGGTGGAACCCTGAAGGTGATCCCCCATCACCCAAAGATTTTCCCGCCGGTACCTTCAGCGGCCCCAACGGCTTGTCGCCGCACGGTGTGTTCCCGGGGTAGACGTCCGGTTCGTCAGGGTCTTGCTATTGACCTTGGCCTGGCCGACCAACTGGCACTCCACGGCGTCGCCGCCCACCGCGATAGCCCGTTTGATCAGGTCTTTCTCGCTGGCCGAGGGCAGGCCGATCGCGCTGAGGACGGTCTGGACGAGGTTCGGCATCGGGGAGGGCCCGTCTGCCGATACGAAACGTGCCGACGCCTGCCGCGATAGCTACGGGCTCTCTCCCAGCTTCAACGATCACGTCGCCGGAGGACGGGCCGATCGGGCAGCCGGGAGGGCAGGAGTCCAAGCTCCGGCATCAACGGCGTCGGCGGATCGGCGGCAGCGTCACCCGAGAACGACCGGAGGAGGAGGTCCCCTCGTCTGAAGTGGGGAACCCGGTACGGGCGCGCCAGCACCAGTTGCGCCACCGGCCGGGTGACACGCTCGGCGCCGCGTATCCCGGCTGTCGGCATCTGCTGCGACCGTGGAACAATGCCTTCGGAACGCACAGCCCCATGCCGGCCCGGGGTTCCCGGACCTGCGCCGAACTGACGGAACAGATGCGCGGACCCGTTCACGCAGCCCTGACTGCGCGGGCAAACCGCGTGCGCGCTGGAATCCCCGAACGCCCCGCCTCTAGCCCCGGCCGGTACGCGTGGTGGCGTTCCCTGAACGAGGCACAAGTCCGCCGGGGGCTGCTCTTGGACCGCCTGGATGCGCTGATCGCGCACTTGGCTGACCCCGCGGGCCGTTCCCCGGCCACCCCGCTTCCGGCAGCCGCTCTGGAGGAGGCCGAAGGCTTCAACCCGATGCTCACACGGATGACCGCGAACTACCGCAAGGCCATGGCGAACGTCTCGAACGCCCCCGTCCATCAGGTCTGCAGGCCTTCGGCCGGAGTGGAGAACAGCCTCTTGGACGCCTCATCGAGCCGGGCGAAACCCTGGACGATCTGTGCGGAAACCCTCCACCGATCCCCTTGCGATTCCTTGCGAAGTCGCCACAGGTGAAAGACATCGCCAGTAAGATCCTCACTCCGCGCCGATCCCGGTTCGTGCCGTCGCAGCAAGAAACGCAACCGCGTCCGGGCTACCATAACCCCATCTGGATTAACGCCTGATTCGATGATCTGCATGATCTCATGGGATTCATCGAAGAACTCGGAGCGAGCCTCCAGAAAATCCTCGATCCCAGATTTTCCACGCCACATGAACCCACCCTGAAATCCTGTCTCGAAGTCTTCGGTAAGGATTTCAGCGTACATTTTCTGCGGGGATTCATGGGCCTGTAGCAAAGTAAAATACCGCTCGATCGTGTCGATCAGTACCGGCTCAAGAACATTCTGATCACTCATAAAAGTCCTATCTTCGCCATCGACTGCTTGGGGGCGCCGCAGCCCTGCACATTTTGTGATGCCTATGTTGCCCCACGGCCGCCTCACGCCCAGATAGGCGCGCGTCGGCGAGCGACGTATCTGAGAAGCATTTTAACTTCCCTCCCCTTGCGGCGCGCGTGGACGGTCTCACTCGGGTCTGGCTACGCTAAGGTCCGCTGGCCGGTGAAGACCTGAAACCACGGGGTCCTCCGAGCACGCAGCTCTGACGTGCGTTCGAGAACAAAGCAGTGCTGCCGCCGACTTCGTCGGCGGCAGCACCCCCGCGGGCGTGTCAGCGATCTTGTGTAAGTCGGGTGGTGTCATTGGATGCTGAGCCGGTCCTCGAAGAAGAGTGAGAACTGGTTCAGTGCCTCTTTGCAGTGTGCGGCGACGTAGTTCTTGTCGCGCGTCTTCGGGTTGATCTGCTCGCGAATCGCGAGATAGAGGACCTTCAACGCGGCCTGTTCCGAGGGAAAGTGGCCGCGGTTGCGGGTGGCCTTGCGGAGGCGCGAGTTGATCGATTCGACCATGTTCGTGGAGTAGACCACGGTCCTTATGGCCGGGGGGTGTCTCTATTGAAGTTCCCCCTCTGAGCTGGACAGCCTGATACTGGGACGGACAGTCCCGGAGGAAGCAGTCCCAGGTAGTGAGCAATAAGAGCAAGCGGTACACGGCCGAGTTCAAGCGCGACGCGGTGGCCCTGGTGCACTCGTCGGGCAAGACGGTCACCGAGGGCGCCCGGGAGATTGGCGTGAGCCCCGAGGGACTGCGTAACTGGGTCAACCAGGACAAGACCGACCGCGGCCAGGGGCCGGCGGGCGCGCTGACCACGGCCGAGCGCGAGGAGCTGGCGCGCCTGCGCCGCAAGGTCCGCGAGATGGAACAGACCATCGAGGTACTGGGAAAAGCGACCGCCTTCTTCGCGAACCGCAAGACGAAGTAGACGCAGCCACGCGCTACGCGTTCGTCGACGCGGAGAAGGCCGGCCCCGAACGCCCTGACGGCTACAGTGTCTCGCTGTTGTGCCGGGCCCTGGAGATCTCCCGCTCCGGCTACTACGCCTACCTCGCCGCCCGTCGGCCGCCGCCGTCACAGCGCGCGAGGAGGACGAGCTGGTGGCCGAGATCCGGCAGGTCCACGAGGAATCCCGTCGTGCCTACGGCGCCCCGAGGATCACCGCGGCCCTGCGCCGAAAAGGCCGGAGGGTCAACCGGAAGAAGGTCGAGCGGCTGATGCGCGAGCACGACATCCGCGGGATTACCCGCCGCAAGCGCCGAAACCTCACCAAGGCAGACCGCAGGGCGGCACCCTCCCCGGACCTGGTCGGACGCGACTTCACCGCGGCTGAGCCGGGCACGAAGCTGGTCTCGGACATCACGTACCTGCCGACGCTCGCCGGCTGGTGGTATCTGGCGACCGTCATCGACCTGGCCACTCGCGAGGTGATCGGGTACGCGATGGCCGACCACCACCGCGCCGAGCTCGTCACCGGCGCCCTGAAAATGGCCGCCGGCCGCGGCGCCCTCAAGCCGGGCTGTATCGCCCACTCGGACCGCGGATCTGAATACACATCAGGCGAATACCGCACGCTCATATGGGAGTTGAACCTGAGACAGAGCATGGGCAGAACGGGCTCATGTTACGATAACGCCGCAGCCGAAAGCTTTTTCGGATTGCTGAAAGCGGAGATCGGGACCACCGTCTGGGAGTCCCACGAGGCGGCCCGCGCCGACGTCTTCCGCTTCATCGAGGTCGAATACAACCGCACGCGGCTGCGCAAGCACCCCGTGTATGGCTACGTCACCCCACTCGAAACCAGAGCGCTGGCGACCCACGACCTCACCCCCGCAGCGTAACCACCCGCTGTCCAGGTTCAGGGGGGAACTTCAAACACCCCCGGACCTGGTGACACCACCCCCCAGGTCATGTCTTCGACAGGGGGACACAATCATGCCGGGCCCGGAGGCCAGCGGCCCCGTTGCAGGACCGCGAAAAACATAACTGTGAGACTTCTTCTGCGGCCCGGGATGGGTTGCTGCCAGGCTCGACGCCGATGATCCGGCATGACTCGAAACATAACTGGCGCCCCGTCAGGGGCTGCCGTTCCCCCGAGATGTCTGCCGGTTTATCGGCGTCGACCCGGCCCACCCGTTGGCTTGATCAGCAGCTTGTCCGCCTTGCGGCGTGACTCATCACAGTTCCGCCACGCGGTGACTCCACCCAGGCCGACGCCGACAACAGCCGTCCGCCCAGCAAGGAGAACGACCACGTGGCCATCCTGGCAGAACAAGTCGACGGCGTCATCGGCGTCGATACTCACCGAGACACCCTCGCCGCAGCGGCCGTCAGCCCCATTGGTGCAGTCCTGAACAGCACTGATGCCCCGGCAAACGCCCGCGGCTACCGGCGCCTGCTGGACTTCGCCCGCCAGCACATCCCCGGCCGCCGCTGCTGGGCCCTGGAAGGCATCGGCAGCTATGGAGCCGGCCTCGCGGCCTTCCTCAGCCAAGCCGGCGAGCAAGTCGTCGAGGTCTGCCGGCCCAAGCGGGCAGCCAACCGCGGCGGACGCAAGACCGACATGCTCGACGCCATCAGGGCCGCGAAGGAGGCCCTGGCCACCGAGCACCTGATACAGCCCCGACTCCGCGGCGAACGCGAGGCACTACGCGTCCTTCTCGCCACCCGCCAGGGTGCGGTCCTTGCCTCGACTGCGGCGATCAACCAGCTCAAGGCCCTGATCGTCTCCGCACCGGACAACCTCCGCGCCGAACTACGCAAACTCAAGCGCCCGGCTCAGGTTACCCACTGCGCGCAGCTCCGCGACCGCCCCGCACAGGGCCTTGAATACCGGATGACAGCGCGAGCCCTTCGGTCGACTGCCCAGCGCATCCAGAGCCTGCAAGCAGAGGCAAAAGATGTTGAAAGGGAGATCCTGACCCTGGTGAGGCAGGTGGCCCCGAAGCTTCTCGGCTTGCTTGGCGTGGGCCCGATCACCGCGGCCCAGGTCCTGGTCAGCTGGTCCCACCAGGGGAGGTTCCGCTCGGAAGCAGCCTTCGCCTCGTTCGCCGGAGTCTCGCCGATCCCCGCCTCTTCCGGACTCAGCAACCGGCACCGCCTCAACCCAAGCGGCGACCGCCAGCTCAACCGGGCCATGCACACCATCACCCTGATCCGCATGCGCCTCGACCCCGCCACGAAGGCCTACGTCGCCCGCAGAATCAGCGAGGGCAAGACCTCCCGGGACGCACAGCGCTGCCTGAAGCGCGCCATCTCCAGGCAGCTGTTCAAGATCCTCGAAGGTACCGAGCCGAACGATGGCGAGCAGCCCGACAACTTCCCCAAACGGCTTGACTCGATATAGCAGCCTCGGGGGGAACGCCAGGTAGGGCGTGAACTCCGGTCAGGCCGAGCGCCAGGTCCGAACGATCGCGGGATAGCGTTCGCCCAGGTCAGAGGCTGCGAACAGGTCGAGGGCCTGTTCTGGGGCCGCCTCGGTCGGCGCTTTGTAGATGACTTTCAGGGCCAGTACCAGCTTCGGATGGGACCTGCAAGATCCCCGCGTTCGTAGCCGAGGTGCTCGCTCATCTCGGCTTCCAGGGCCCGCTCGAGGACCGCTTTGGTGATCTTCGTCAGCAGCCCGCCCTCGCCCAGCAGGGCCGCCCCTGAAGCGTCAGCCTTGTCGAGCAGCCGCCCGACCACCTCGTCGACCATCTTGTCGCCGGCCGTCACCGAGGCGACGGGTTCCGTCTTGTCCGTCATGACTCGTCCGTTCCGCCTGGCCCACAGGCCCGAGGCCGAGCCCCGGGCCAGGCTGCCATATCACGGACTTACACGATCTTTCAGACACGCTCCACCCCGGTACGCTCCCGGCATTACCTGCCGATCTGTACGCCAAGGGCCACCGCCAGCGCTCCGATCCGCAGGCCACTCGACTGTCCGGAGGCCGATGTTCCACCACAGACAGGGACTGAAGGGTCTCGGTCAGGCAACTGTCCGCTGCGAAGCAAGCCGACCCGCTCGCTGGGAGGACAGACCGCGTTGGGACCGTTCCGTCTTCATACCGACAGCCTTGGGGGAGATGGTCCGAGGGTCGACGGCTTCGCCCGGTGCCCCTTCGCGGTAGAGACCGTCGGGCTCCGTGTCGCGGTCGTGCGGGAGCAGGTAGAAGACCCGCCTCTTCTGCAGTCCGCTGTCCGGGTCCGCTTCTGCCGTTTCGCTGAGCTCGGTGAAGCCGACCATGCGGCCGTCGCGGTGGTAGCGCGGTTTGCCCCGGCGGCGGGGGGTCTTGTCCAGTGCCTGGCGGACGTAGTCGAGCGTGGAGGGGTCTTCCAGCCACACCACTTTCTCCTCGTGGGCAAGATCACTTGCTTGGAGTAGTGAGCTCATGGCCGTCGTCCCTCCTCGGATTCACGTGCCTCGTTTGTCCACGCTACGCAAGGCAGCGGGCTGGATATCACGGGGTGTCTGGCGGTGCCGTGCGCTTTGGTCATGGTGTGCTCCGTCCATCCTAGGCTGCGGGGGCGCGTGGGGACAGTACGTCGGTCTCGATCACCCTCTGTGCGAGCCGTTCCCCTCCCCGGCCGCGCTCTCCTCGGCGAGCAGCGCGAGACCGGGGTAGTACTTCTGTCCGTTGGAGCGGACCATCTCGCTGGGTGAGGCGATCCCCATCTCGGCGCGGATGCGAGTGGCGAAGGCCCTGGTGGTGGCGGGTCGGAGCCCTTCGCCTTCTTGGCACCAGATGCTGTAAGCACGGTACAACGCGCCCTGCTCGACTTTGAGGTCGCGTGGTTCAGGTCCTCCCGTGCTGGTAGTGCAGCATTCGGCGAGAAAACGTCCGATGTGGTCCTCAGTGGTCGCGTAAGCCTGGGTGGCGGTCCGTACGACGCTGGGGCCGCCGAGGGAGGGTTTGTCGGCCAGGTACGCCTGGGCGCCGCGGATCATCCAGTGGAGGATCCCGGGGCCTTCGTCCCGGACGAGTTCCTCCGCGAGGTTGTCGATCTTCCGGTGGTCGGGGACGACTTTCTCGAACGGGATGAGGCGGATCCGCCGCCAGAAGGCGTGGCCTCCGGTGCCGACCTCGGGACGGTGGTTGCCGAGCAGCCACAGCTTGTGGGTCGGTTCGAAACTGAAGTAGTCCTGCCGCATGCGGCGTGCCTTGAGACGGTCACCTCCCGTGAGGAGCTTGACCCTGGCCTCGTCGAACTTGTCGTGCGGTTTGAGCTCACTGCAGACGAACAGGCGCCGGCCGTGCAGTTCGGTGAGCTCAGTGGAGTGTTCGTTGAACTTGCCGCGCTCCATGAGGAAACCGGGAGGGGCGACGTCGGCGTAGTCACCGAGGATCTTGATGACGATGTCCATGAGGGCGGACTTGCCGTTGGCGCCGATGCCGTACAGGAAGGGCAACACCTGGCCTCCGACGTCTCCGGTGATGGAGTAGCCGAGTAGGAGATGAAGGAAGTGGATCATCTCCTTGCCCTTGTCGTCGTCGCCGAAGGTCTCCGTGAGGAAGCGCGCGAACCGCGGTGTCGGGATGGATTCGGGTGCCAGGTAGGTGGCGCGGGAATGCAGGTCCCGTCGTGGGTCCGGCTTGCGTAGTTCCCCGGTGCGCAGGTCGGCCACTCCGGCGGGGGTGCAGAGGGCGTACTTGTCCCCGTCGAGGGTGTCGGGGTCGAGGGCCAGCTCCGGTGATGCCTTGGCCTGGGCCAGCATCGCCTTGACACCGGAGGTGGACATGGCGCGCTTGCGGTGCTGGTGAAGTTCCCGGTCGGTGAAGTGTCCCCGTGGATCGTGCAGGGGCATTTCTTCCGCCATGCCGCCCGCGGCCCAGATCGCGGATTTCTCGCCGCCTGTGCGTTTCCAGCGGTAGCTGTCCCACATGTACCAGCCGAGGCCTTCCACGTGGCGGAAGCTGTCGCGGTGGAGGTGGGCGAAGAGTTTGGCGTTGCCGCGGTCGGTGAGGTTGGTCAGCAGTCCGGACTGTACGACGTCGCCGGGCCGCGAGCCGGCCGGAGGCGGGTCCTGCCGCTTCGTGCCCCGTTTCCGGGACGGGGACGTGGCCGGAATGCTGTCGGTGCTGAAGGCGGCGAGTTGGTCGGCGGCCGCCTGCGCGTCGAAGCCGGTGCTGCCTGCGCTGCGGCTCATGAACGTCCCTTGGGGTGGATCGGCCGGGCGCTACCGGCGCGGAGGGCAGAGTCGACGATGAGCTGGGTCCTTCGGGCCTGTTCCGGTCGTGCCGCGTCGGCGGCCTCGGTGAGGAGGCGAACGCACTCGGCCTGCGGAATGTGGCCGCCTGCCGTCAGGCCGCCGGCGGTGAAGGCGGCACGGTTGAGCTTTTCGCTGAATCCGGTGCCTGTGGGCGTGGCAGCGCAGGCCCGGACCTCGTCGAGCAGGGGACGGAGGATCCGGTGCGCGTCGTTTCCGCTGCCCGGCCGCCGATGCGTCATCGGGCTGGTGGTGGGAGGAGGCGGGTGGGGAGCGTCGGCGTGTCCGGTGCGGGTGAGCTCGGCGTTCAGCCACAGGGGCAGGAGTGCGGGCGTACGAGCCCCGGGAAGCGCCTGGTAGGTGCCGGCTATGGTGCGGGTCGAGGGGGCCACGATGTAGCCGCCATTGGCCCTCACATCGACCTGCCAGGCCAGGGCGGCGCGGCTGCTGGAACCGGTCGAGGAGCGGAAGGCCGGGCTGCCGAACGGCACTCGGTACCAGATGTGGAGGCCGCCGGAGGGGGTCGCCACCCGTAGGGTGTCGCTGTCCTCGGCGGGGTTGGGCTGAGACCGGTGCGCCGCAAGCAGGGCAAGGGTGTCGTGGCCGGAGCTCAGCCCGGTCAGGTCGACCCGTTCGTCGATCGGGATCCCTGGCAGCAGGTGCTGCCGGTCGGGCGGAGTGTCTGCGTGGGCGTCGACGTCGATGACGACCAGCCGGGCCGGCCCGCAGGAGACCCCCACTCCGAAGCGAGGTTGTCTGCGCCACCACTCTTCCACCAGGGAGCGGTCCGTCGTGGCCGCGTGGAACCCGTGGCACCAGCCTCGTTCGGACAGGCACGGGCAGGCTGCGGGCAGGTGCGCGTCTTGGCGGCATCGGCCGCAGTTGGCAGCCGGGGTCTTGGCCCCCGGGGTGAGCGGGTGGACGGGGTAGCCGTTTGAGGCGAGCCAGAGCGCGACGTCGAGGTGCCGGCAGTCTGCGTCGGGAGCAGCGTGCAACGGACTGTCGGTACGGGCAGGCACTGGGTTTCCTCGGGGGTGAGCTGAGCGTCGACGGTGTCGCCGTCCGGGCAAGGCCGGTCACCGTTCGATTCGTTACAGGGACTGAAGGGACTGAACTTCCACAGCCCTGGGAGCGTAGCGCAGGCGCAGGCGGATACTGCGCAAGGTGGTGCCACCACTTCGGTGATTGAGTCCCTTGAGTCCCTGAGCATCGCATACGTCGCTGCTTTTTGGGACGTTAGGAACCGATTTACGAGAACTTACCGCGCGGCTCCCCCACTTCCGCGCCCTCGGCCCCTGCCACTCCGGTCACTGCCTCGACTCTGCAGGCCGGGGGCACGGTAGTCACTCAGGGACTGGAGGGACCGGATTCGGGTCATGGGCTCATCTGCGTCCGGCTCCGGCACGCGCTCGCACGGGCAGAGGAGCACAGGGTGCGGGGCGCGGATCTCGAACCTTAGATCACGGGAGTACGGAACCCTAGTCCCTCCAGTCCCTCGGATTGCACTCAAAGCCATGCGACTCGCAAGATCCAGCCAGCTCCGCCGGAGATCCGGCCGATTGCCCTACGCTCCTGTGCTGTTGCTCCGCCCGCCCGATAGGCCGGGCGGGCGTGTGTGGGGCCGCCCCGGGCGGGCCTGAAGGAGGCTCCCGGCGTGCCGTGGTGCTCTGGGCGCGATGGAAACCCGTAATCGCCCGATCACGCCTACTGGCCAGCCCACCCCGGTCGGCGGCCGCCTGACATGGGTCGACCTCGCCGTGGCCGCGGCCGTTCTGGTGCTCGTCTACCTGCTGCTCGCCGTCGGCGCCGGCACCACCGTCAACTTCGATCCGGCCGATGTGCCCGATGTCGACACCGACCCCGCCAGGCTCCCCTACTACGCCGCGCGCAGCGTGTTGCGGATGTTCATCGCGCTGTTCGCCTCGATCGTCTTCACCTTCTTCTACGCCTATGCGGCTGCCCGCAGCCGCCGCCTGGAGCGCATCCTCATCCCGGCCCTGGACATCCTCCAGTCCGTACCGGTGCTCGGCTTCCTCTCAGTGCTGGTCACCTTCTTCGTCGGCCTGTTCCCCGGCTCGCTGCTGGGCCTCGAATGCGCCGTCATCTTCGCGATCTTCACCTCTCAGGCCTGGAACATGACCTTCGGGTTCTACGCCACCCTCACGTCCCTGCCCCGCGAAATCGACGAGGTGTCGAGATCGTTCGGATTCACCCGCTGGATGAGGTTCTGGCGCATCGAGGTACCGGCCGGTGCCATCGACCTGGTCTGGAACGGGATGATGAGCTTCGCGGGCGGCTGGTTCATGCTCGTCGCCTCCGAGGCGGTCAGCGTCTCGGGCCACGACTACGCCGTGCCCGGGCTCGGAAGCTACGCCGGCACAGCCATCGGCTCTGGCGATCTCGGCAAGATCGCCTGGGTGGTGCTGGCGATGGTCCTCACCATCGTCATCGTCAACTTCGTCTTCTGGCGGCCTCTGACCGCCTGGGTTGAACGGTTCAAGAACGAGCAGGCCGAAGCATCCGACGTGCAGCGCAGCCACGTGCTCGACTTCCTGCGCCGCTCCCGGTGGCCGTCACTGGCCGATCGGGCCACCGCGCCGTTGCGCGAGTCCGCGGCCCGGGCAGCGGGCGTCCTGGGCCGCGACGACCGGCCGCTGCTGCCGGCAGCCCGGCAACGGCGCGGTGACGCCGTCTTCTGGACTGTGGCGGGCGCCCTGATCCTCTGGGGCCTGTACGTGGTGCTGAGCTACCTACACCGCGAGACCGGACTCGGAGTCTTCGCCGAACCCCTGCTTCTCGGCCTCATCACCCTGGCGCGTGTGGTGGTTCTCGTGGCAGTTGCCACCTTGCTCTGGGTGCCGGTCGGGGTCTGGATCGGTTCCTCCCCCCGTCTGACGAAGACCGCTCAGCCCGTGGTGCTCGTCCTCGCCAGCTTCCCGGCGAACCTGCTGTTCCCGGTCGCCGTGTGGTTCTTCCTGCGCACCGGCCTGAGTATCGACATCGGTTGTGTACTGCTGATGGCACTGGGCGCCCAGTGGTACATCCTCTTCAACGCCATCGCCGGTGCCATGTCCATCCCCACCGACCTTAAAGAAGCCATGGACGACCTGGGGGTAGGAGGAGTCCAGCGCTGGAAGCGACTGGTCCTCCCTGCGGTCTTCCCGGCATACGTCACCGGCGGGATTACGGCCTCCGGCGGCGCCTGGAACGCCTCGATCGTCGGCGAGGTAGTGACCTTCGGCAGCACCACCCTGACGGCGACCGGCCTGGGGGCGTACATCTTCCACGCGACCGAACGCGGAGACACTCCTCAGCTGATCGCCGGCATCGCCGTGATGAGCCTCTACGTGGTCGGCCTCAACCGACTCCTCTGGCGGCCCCTGTACCGCCTCGCGGAACGCCGCTACGCCCTCTGACCGCCCACCCCGCGTCCGCCTTTGGAGGATCCCCATGGCCACCATCCTCAAGGCCACGGCCCTGAGCAAGTCCTACGCTGGCACCGACGGCGAACTCCCCGTGCTGGGCGGCATCGATCTGGAGATCGCCGAGGGCGAGATCGTCGCCCTACTCGGCAAGTCGGGTTCCGGAAAGTCGACGCTGCTGCGTTGTCTGGCCGGCCTCGTGCCGGCCTCGTCGGGGTCGGTCACGTACCGGGGGCGGGAGCTACGAGGCGCCAACCCTGGCACCGCCATGGTCTTCCAGACCTTCGCACTCCTGCCCTGGCTGACAGTCCAGCAGAACGTCGAACTGGGACTCGAAGCGAAGGGTATTCCAGCTCGGGAACGGGCCGAGCAGGCGGTTGCGGCGATCGACCTGATCGGCCTGGACGGTTTCGAGTCCGCGTACCCCAAGGAACTGAGCGGCGGGATGCGGCAGCGGGTCGGTTTCGCCCGCGCCCTCGTGGTAAAACCCGATGTGCTGATGATGGACGAGCCGTTCTCCGCGCTGGACGTCCTCACCGCGGAGAACCTGCGGAGGGAGCTGATGGAGCTGTGGGCCTCGGGACGGTTCCCCGCGCGCTCAGTGGTACTGGTAACCCACAACATCGAGGAAGCCGTCCTCATGGCGGACCGGATCGTGGTTCTGGGTTCTCGACCCTACGGAACCATCCGCGAATCCTTCGA
Organism: Streptomyces sp. NPDC033845; assembly: GCF_055576225.1. Taxonomy (NCBI): domain Bacteria; kingdom Bacillati; phylum Actinomycetota; class Actinomycetes; order Kitasatosporales; family Streptomycetaceae; genus Streptomyces; species Streptomyces sp. NPDC033845. The sequence goes on from NZ_JBVIRI010000039.1 coordinate 15,387, forward strand.
CGTGCGCATGGCACGGCCCCACAGCCGTACAGATCCGGAGTTCGAGCGGGTGGTGGATTCCGTCTACGCCGTGATGACGGGCCGCTCGTCAGCTGCTTCTCCGCCAGCCGGGACAGTTCCGGAAGAGGCCCGGCGGACCCCGGCAAACACTCCCCTCCCTCCGGCCGGCGTGGACGGCATGGCGGGGCTCGCCGAAATCGTTCTGGCCCGAGGATCCGGTCGCGACAGCGGGGAGGACCTCGCTGACCTGACCGAGGAACTGGGACTAGAGGTGGACGACGTACTGCCTCTGGTGGACGGACTGGAACTACTGGGCCTCGCGGAGGTGCGGGGACTGCGGCTGATCCTCACGCCAAGGGGAATGGCATTCGCGGGGGCAGATGTTCAGGAATCGAAGGCGTTGTTCGCAGAGGCTGCCGCCGAAGCGCCGTTGATCCGTCTGATCACCAGCACCCTCGACCAGTCCGGGGGCTCCCAACGGGCGGGCTTCTTCCGAGACCTGCTCGCCCACCACTACACGAGCGAGCAGGTACAGCAGCAGTTGGAGACTGCGACCGACTGGGGCCGCTATGCGGAGCTGTTCACGTACCACTCTGACACCGAGCAGTACCGCTTGGACTGACCTTCCAGCCCAACCTTTTCGTCTCGGTCCCTGCTCCTCTTGGAACAGTCCGCAGCGTCAAAAGAAGATCAACCTACCGGGCAGCACGGGGCTCCACCCCTTCGGTCCCTGCGTTCGGTTCAGTCCCTGTCCCTTCGGTCCCTACGCAAACCTGCAGGTCAGCAAGGTGCAAAGTAGTCAAGAGGGACTGAAGTGACTCAAAATCCTTACTTCCAGTCTTCGTGCGTGTGTGTATGCGCGCGCCTGTATGCAGAGCTTCTAGAAGCCTCATGGATTCATAACTAGGACTTCTGAGTCCCTTCAGTCCCTGAAGAGCAAGGCGCAACCCCGTGACCAGCAGGTTTGCGTAGGGACCGAAGGGAGAGGGACTGAACCTAGAAGGACACCGTTCAGCCCCTGCCCCCAGCCCAGGTTCCGCACCAACATCCAAAGCGATGCCAGGACCAGACCCGCGACGAAACGTACGGATTCTCGCCTTGGCGAGTATCGGCCCGCCTGCGGTACGAAGGACAGCGCATGACGGTCTCGTATTCGACGGGGGTCAGCCGGCCGAGTGCGGCTTGCTGACGGCGTCGGTGGTAGCTTCGCTCGATCCAGGTCACGATGGCGATCCGCAGTTCCTCGCAGGTCGTCCACCTGCGGCGGTCGAGGACGTTCTTCTGCAGCAGGCTGAAGAAGAACTCCATGGCCGCGTTGTCGCCGGCTGCCCCGGCTCTCCCTATCGATCCGGACATCCCGTGGCGGTCGAGCCCCCGGACGAATTTCCGGGACCGAAATCGCGATCCGCGATCAATGTGCAGGATGCATGCGTCGACGTGTTCGCGCCGGGCCACGGCGTTGTCCAGGGCTGTCGCGGCCCGGCGCACCAGGGTCCCTCGTGCGAGGGGGCCTGGAAACGGCGGCGAACTGATCCGATTCCAGGTCCGCTGACGCCGCAGGCTTATGGAGCCGATCGAGGAGCAGCACATCGCCGAGCCCGGCCTTGGTGGCCCAGAACAAACACCGGCGGGGACGAGGACACCACTGGAGCTGTCATGCCTGTCCGCCTTGGTTTGCAGATGAACACGGCTGGGCCACCGTGACGCGAAGGGGCCTGAGCACGTCAGGCGGCCGCACGGCGGACGCTGGGGGTGCGCCGCGCTCACTCGGGTGGCCGCGCAGGAGTGGGCGCGGAGGGCGGGTACTGCTCCACTGGGGAAGATCCGACACCGATTTGCCGGAGGAGCCCCAGCGTGTTCTACCTGGTCCGTCGTTCCATAGCAGTGGTCACGGCCGTGCTGGTGTGCTCGGCCGTTGCCGGCACCGCGCTCGCTCCCGGCGTAGGCAGTGCCGAAGCCTTCCCCTCTGCCGAGACGGGGTGTCAGGCGGCGACAGGTCCGTACCAGCACCAGATGGAGGAATACCTCGGCCTCCGGGCGGACGGCCGGCAGACGGAAGCCGATTGCCGCGCCATCCGCACCTTCCAGGCCGCGCACGGTACGTCCCGCAAGGACGGCTACGCGGACCTCGGGACGTATCGGGCCTCGGTTGTCGCCGGGGCCAAGGACTACCCGAACGCCGCCGGCTGATGAACTCCCGCCGCTTGGCCCGGGACTACGAGACGCTACCCGCTTCCAGCGAGGCGCTGATCCGGTGGTCGATGGTCACCCGGATGAGCCGACGTCTGGCACGGCCCCGGGCCGTCGGCCGGCACTGAACGCCCTCGACGCCTGGGCAAGGAGGCATCTGCGCTCCGCCAGACGCCTCGCCTTCGACCTCACCCCTTCGACCTCGCCGACGTCGTCCCAAGGCCCAGTTCCGCCGCGATCTCCCTGGCCCTCACAGGTCCCTCGCCCGCGGACCGGCGCTTCTCCAGCATGCCCAGAGTCCGCTGGTAGTCGGGCGCGAGCACGCTCACCGGCAGCTCGTCCTGCTAGGGCGGCACCACCGGCCCCGGCAGCGACACGGCCTGCGCCGTCGTTTCCCGCTCCGCCTCGCCCTCGGTCAGGCAGCGGGCTCAGCGGCGCACGCGGGCCAGGGCCTCGACCAGTTCCTCCCGCGCGATCACCCGCCGGTCCAGCTCGATCTCCGCCGCCTCCAGCACCTCAGCCAACCGTGCGACATCCTCTCGAAGTGTGGTGGTGGTGCGTGCATCAGCCCTTCGTGGTGCTCCCGGGATCGGCTTTGGGTGTGAGGAGCCGGTTGAGTGCGCGGGCCATTGGCTTTTCGATCCACCGGTGCAGGGCGTAGGAGCTGGCGATCATGGTGATGATGACGGCCGCGAGAAGGATGTGGGGTTCGACGGTTTCCTGGAGCTGATTGAAGAGGATGAAGCCGATGTAGGCGTGCAGCAGGTACAGCGGGTAGGTCAGGGCGCCGAGTTTCACGAACCAGGGCCGTCCCAGGTGCTGTATCCATCCCATGGCGATGCAGGCCATGATCAGGAAGATTGTGGTGATGACAACCGCGACCACGATGGGGCTGAACGCTTCGCCATGGCGCTTTCCCACTGCGTCGGCGAACTCGATGCCGCAGTAGAGGGCGTTGCCGAGGGCGGCGAGGGCGAGGGCGATGATGGAACGGCTGGGGCCGTACTTGCGCAGGAGGCACAGTGCCATGCCGGCAATGAAGTAGTGCGCCCACTGTGACTGCACCAGCACTTCCAGCACACGGGAGCAAGACGTGGGAAGGAGGCCCGTTTCGATGAGTACGGCTGCTCCAAGCCAGCCCCACAGCACCGCTGTGACTCGTCGTCTGGTGAGCCCGATGACAACGAGGGCGAAGACGACGATGTAGAAGCGCAGCTCTGACCACAGCGTCCAGTAGACGACGTCGACGTTCGCCATGCCGAGCGGAGTGTTGAACATGGTCAGGTTCGCCAGGTACTGGGCTCCAGAGATGTGGAACCGGCCAGAGCCGAGGAAGATGCATACCATCGCGGTGACGCTGACCGCTGCCCAGTAGGCCGGATAGAGCCGTACCGCGCGAGATGCCAGAAACTGGCGCGGAGTCCCTTCCCATGCGCTCAGCAGGACGACGAATCCGCTGATCATATAAAAGGCGTCGACACCGAGGTACCCGTACCGGGTGACCTGGCTGAGCCCTGGGAACGACAGGCTACTCAGCCCGCCGGCGGGTCCGGAGAAGGTGTAGTGGTAGACCATCACGGCCACTGCCGCGGCGATGCGCAAAGCGTCGAGTTCAAACAGCCGTGCTCGTGCAGGTCTCGTCCGCGCTGGCAAAGCCACCGCTGGCCTGCGGAGCCGTGCGGACTGGGTGCGCCTCTTGAGCCTGCTCGCCGCTGCGGAGGCGGGAGCAGGGTGACGGCTCATGGGAAGATTTCAAGTCCAGTGAGACGGTCGTGGCGCTATGAGGTTTGTGGTGCGGGTTCCCTGCGCTTGGCCGGGTCGTTGATCCACGCCTGTTGGGGTATCCGGGGTGGTCGGGGGTGGCGGGCGAAGCGTTCGGGGTGGCGGGCGTATGCGTCGGCGAGGGTTATGGCCCGCTGGTCGCGGACCTCCTCGGCGGTCCCGAAGTGGACGGATGCCGGGGTGTGGAAGCCGATACCGGAGTGGCGGTGCTCGTGGTTGTAGTACGCGATGAACGCGTCGAACCACTCGCGGGCGTGGGCGAGGGAGTCGAACCATTCGGGGTAGTCGGACATGTACTTCGTGGTCTTGAAGTGGGCTTCGCTGTAGGGGTTGTCGTTGGAGGTCTTCGGTCGGGAGTGCGACCGTGTGAC
>NZ_JBVIRI010000040.1:0-18266 GCF_055576225.1 Streptomyces sp. NPDC033845
GGGGGTGTGATAACGCGCGGGGCCGCCGGGGGCCGGCGTAGGGGTGTTGTGCACCCGGTTTGGGCACCAGGGGGGGGGCCGGGGGGGCCCCCCCCCCGGGGGGGGGGCCCCCGGCCGTCGACGTGGAGTGCTCGTGACCCGGTCAGCGGGAGGCGAGGAGTTCCAGGGTGTCGATCACGCGGTTCGAGAAGCCCCACTCGTTGTCGTACCAGGCGACCACCTTGATGTGGCGGCCCTCGACCCGGGTCAGTTCCGAGTCGAAGATCGAGGAGGCGGGGTTGCCGGTGATGTCGGAGGAGACCAGCGCGTCCTCCGAGTACTCCAGCACACCGGCCAGCGGGCCCTCGGCGGCGGCGCGGTAGGCGGCCAGGACGTCCTCGCGGGTCACGTCGCGCGCCACGGTGGTGTTGAGCTCGACGATCGAGCCCACCGGCACCGGCACCCGGATGGAGTCGCCCGAGAGCTTGCCGTCCAGGTTCGGCAGGACCAGGCCGATCGCCTTCGCGGCGCCCGTGGTGGTCGGCACGATGTTGACGGCGGCGGCGCGGGCGCGGCGGGCGTCGCGGTGCGGGCCGTCCTGGAGGTTCTGCTCCTGGGTGTAGGCGTGCACCGTGGTCATGAAGCCGTGCTCGATGCCGGCGAGGTCGTCGAGGACCGCGGCCAGCGGGGCGAGGGCGTTGGTGGTGCAGGAGGCGTTCGAGACGATGGTGTGCAGCTCCGGGTCGTAGGAGTCGCTGTTCACACCGTAGGCCAGCGTGATGTCGGCACCGTCCGCCGGGGCGCTGACCAGGACCTTCTTGGCGCCCGCGTCGATGTGCGCCCGGGCGGCCTTGGCCGAGGTGAAGCGGCCGGTGGCCTCCAGGACGATGTCCACGCCGAGCTCGGCCCAGGGCAGCTGCGCCGGCTCGCGTTCGGCGAGGACCTTGATGCGGCGGCCGTCGACGACCAGGACGTCCCCGTCCACGGTCACCGGGCGGCCGAGCCGGCCGGAGGTGGTGTCGTAGGCGAGCAGGCGTGCGAGGGTGACGGGCTCGGTGAGGTCGTTCACGGCGACGATTTCGAGGGAGCTGTCGCGCTCCAGGAGCGCGCGCAGCACGTTGCGTCCGATGCGGCCGAATCCGTTGATGGCGATGCGAGTCATGATCTGTGTCCCTCTGTCCCTGTCCCGGTGGGCTGTCCCTGTCCCTGTGGGTTCTCCACCAGGGTCGCCCGTGGCGGCCCCCGCTGACAGCGGCGTGATCGCCATGGTCCGCAAGGATCGCGCCACCCCGCCCGACCCTGTGCGGACCGGCCCGGCCCGGAACCGGTCATTCGCCCCGGGTGAAGGTGCGCCGGTACTCGCTCGGCGTGGTGCTGAGGATGTGCTGGAAGTGCAGCCGCAGGTTCGCGCCCGTACCGAGTCCCGCGTCGGCGGCGATCTGCTCCACGCTCCGTTCCGAACGTTCCAGCAGTTCTCGGGCCAGGTCGATGCGGGCGCGCATCACCCAGGTCATCGGGGTGTAGCCGGTGTCCTCGGCGAACCGGCGGGAGAACGTCCGCGGGGAGACCCCGGCGTGCCGGGCCAGCACTTCCAGGGTGAGGGGTTCGCCGAGCCGGTGCAGCGCCCACTCCCGGGTGGCGGCGAACCGTTCGCCGAGCGGCTCGGGCACGCTGCGGGGCACGTACTGGGCCTGCCCGCCGCTGCGGTAGGGGGCCGCGACCAGCCGCCGTGCGGTGTGGTTGGAGGCGGAGACCCCGTGGTCGCGGCGCAGGATGTGCAGGCACAGGTCGATGCCGGAGGCAGCGCCGGCCGAGGTGAGCACGCTGCCCTCGTCGACGAACAGGACGTTCTCGTCGACCCGGACCAGTGGCCGCTTGGCGGCGAGCGCCCGGGTGTAGTGCCAGTGCGTGGTGGCCCGTTTGCCGTCGAGGAGCCCGGTGGCGGCGAGCGCGAACGCCCCCGTGGAGATGGCGGCCAGCCGGGCGCCCCGGTCGTGGGCGGCGACCAGGGCCCGGACCACCGGGGCCGGCGGGTCCTCACGGTCGGGGAAGCGGTAGCCGGGGACGAAGACGGTGTCGGCCCATTCGAGGGCCTCCAGACCGTGGGCGACGGAGTACGAGAGGCCGTCGCCGCCGGTCACCAGCCCCGGCTCGGCCCCGCACACCCGCACCTCGTACGGCATGCTCGCGCGGGTGGTGAACACCTGCGCGGGGATTCCGACGTCGAGTGGTTTGGCCCCTTCGAGGACGAGGACGGCGACATGGTGGGGGCGGGAGTCTGGCGCTGGCACGCAAGGAGCCTACGCGGCCGCCCACGCCGTCAGGCCGGGGCCGTCCCGGGCCGTCAGGCCGGGGCCGTCCCGGGCCGGCAGGCGTCGGCGATCCGGGCGAGGGTGGTGCGCATCCCGGCCCGGTTGACTGCCACCCGGCGCTCCGGGGTGGTGCCGGTGAAGACCGACCCCAGCGCCTTGGCCACGCCGGCGCCGCGCCCGGTCCGCAGGTCCTCCCAGAACTCGGTGATCAGGGTGCCGTCCCCCTCCGGCTCGAAGCGGTACCCCCAACGGGACACCGGCAGGCCGAAGACGTCGATGTCGAAGGTGAACTCGCCCGCCGGGGAGGGTCCGGAGGGCGGCCGGGCGACCGCTACCCGGCCGGTGGTGAACCACAGGAAGAGGCCGTGCCGGTTGAATCCGACGAAGCGGCTGCCGGCCCGGCCGGGCGGGGCGGGCATCCAGACCCGCCGGCATTCCGGGCTCCAGCGGCCCATGTTGCGCAGGTCGGACACCAGCCGGTAGGCCTCCTCGGGGGAGGCCGCGACCACGATCCGTTCCTCCAGGCGCCGCGGCCGCGGATCGGCCGGGTCGGCTTCGTGCGGGTGCGGCATGGGGTACCTCGCTCGGTGGTCGACGGGTTCCGATCATGCCAGAGCGGTGCGGCGGGCCGGGGGGACTCCGGCCGACCCGTGCCGGTCACTCACGGGCCAGCCGGGAGCTCAGGCGGAACCGCAGTTCGGCGGCGGCCCGCTGGACCTCCTCGGGTTCGGCGGTCCGGTCGAGCCGGCCGAGGAGGACCATCAGGGCGCGCGCCTCGTCCCCGCTGATCAGTCTCAGCCGGGGCTCGGTGACCCCGTCCAGCAGCACGTCCAGCAGCTCCGTGTCCGTATCCATGTCCATGCCGAACCCAACGGCGGCCGGCTCCGCGACGTCACGCCGCCCGGCCCCGCCGGGTCACCGGGCGGTCCCCGCCACGCCCTCCGGCCCGTCGGTACACCGTGAGCGGGTCCCCCGTCAGTACACCGTGCCCATGGCCGCGCGGACCTCGGCGAGGGTGGCCTCGGCGAGGGCGCCGGCCCGCTCGTTGCCCTCCCGCAGGACCTCGCGCAGCCGGGTCCGGTCGCGGGCGTACTCGGCGCGGCGGGCCCGCAGCGGGGCGAGGTGCTCGTTGACCGCCTCGGTGACGGTGCGCTTGAGGGCGGCGGCACCGCCGGAGCCGATCCCCTCGGCGACCTCGTACGGATCCCGGTCCTGGCAGAGCGCGGCCAACAGGACCAGGCTGGAGACCTCGGGGCGGCCCTCCGGGTCGTAGGTGATGTGCCGGTCCGCGTCGGTCCGGGCGCCCTTGAGCAGCCGGGCGGTGTCGTCGGGGGTGCCGGCGAGGGCGATGGCGTTGCCCCGGGACTTGCTCATCTTGGTGCCGTCGGTGCCGAGCAGCAGGGGTGCCCTGGAGAGCAGCGCCTCCGGTTCCGGGAACACCGTCCGGGCGGCTCCGGTGCCGGGCCCGGCCGGGTAGCGGTCGTTGAAGCGGCGGGCGACGGTCCGGGTGACCTCCAGGTGCGGGAGCTGGTCCTGGCCGACGGGAACCAGGTTCGCCTTGCAGAAGAGGATGTCGGCCGCCTGGTGCACCGGGTAGGTGAACATCAGTCCGCTGACCGCCGACTGCCGGGAGTGCGCGATCTCGTCCTTGACGGTGGGGTTGCGGCCCAGTTCGGCCACCGAGACCAGGGACAGGAAGGGCAGCAGCAGCTGGTTCAGGGCGGGTAGCGCGCTGTGCGTGAAGATCGTGGACCGGTCGGGGTCGATACCGGCCGCGAGGTAGTCCAGGACCAGGTCCTCCACGTGCTCGGTGAGCCGGTCGGCGAGGTCCCGGTCGGTGAGGACCTGGTAGTCGGCGATCACCACGAAGGTGTCCACGCCGAGGTCCTGGAGGCGTACCCGGCCCTGGAGGGTGCCGAAGTAGTGGCCCAGGTGCAGACGGCCGGTGGGGCGGTCTCCGGTCAGCACCCGGAACCGGCCGGGTGCGGCGGCGATCTCCGCTTCGAGTACGGCGCTGCGGCGCCGGGCGGCGGCCGCGACATCGATGGCGGGGGTGATGGCGGGGGTGGTGGCGGTGGTCATGGGTTCCTCCTCGGTGCGCGGGGCGGGCCGCGCCCGGAACCGCGGCACCCGGGCGCCCGGAGGGCACGGGAGGAGGGGCCGCCGGTCAGGGCGGCCCGATACGTGTCTGTCGTGGGTGGCCGCTCTACGGGGAGCGCCACCAGAGGGAACGACAGGACGTGGTCATGCCCCCACCGTATCGGGGCGGGGGGTGCGTGCGCACGGTACTTTCGGCCGAGGCCCGGGCCCGGGCTCAGGTTCCGATCAGCCCGAGGGAGGCCCAGAGGGCGGTGACGGCCACGACGAGGGCGGCCGGGGTGGTCAGCAGCCCGAGCCGGGTGAACTCGCGCAGGGAGGCCCGGTCCTCGTGCTCGTGCAGGATCCGGCGCCACAGCAGGGTGGCGAGCGAGCCCACGTAGCTGAGGTTGGGGCCGATGTTCACCCCGATCAGCACGGCCAGGACCGGCCCCGCGCCGGCCGGGGCGGCCAGCGGCAGCAGGGCCAGCACCGCGGGCAGGTTGTTGATCAGGTTCGCGAGGAGCGCGGCCACCGCGGCGACGGCCAGCAGCGCGGGCAGCGAGTCCCCGTCCGGGAGTACGGCGGCCAGCGCGTCCCCGAGCCCGTGGTCCACCACTCCCCGGACCACGATGCCGAGCGCCAGGACGAACAGGCAGAACGCGGGGGCGGCGGAGCCGGCCAGCCGGCGGAGGGTGGTACGGCGGCGGCGCAGGGCCCGGCTGGCCAGCACCAGGGTGCCGGCCAGTGCGGCCCAGGAGGGGCTGGCGCCCGCGAAGGAGGCCACCGCGAAGCCGGCCAGGGTCAGGGCCAGCACCACCAGGGTGAAGCGGGGCGGCGGCGAGGGCTCGCCGGTGTCCTGCGGCGGTTCGGCCGGGGCGGCCAGGTCGGCGCGGAAGAAGCGGCGGAAGGCCGCGTACTCGACCGCGATGGCCGCCAGCCAGGGCAGGGTCATCAGGGCGGCGAAGCGGGTGAAGGACAGACCGCTGGCGGTGAAGGCCAGCAGGTTGGTGAGGTTGGACACCGGCAGCAGCAGGGAGGCCGAGTTCGCCAGGTGCGCGGTCGCGTACACGTGCGGGCGCGGCCGGGCTCCGAGGCGGGCGGCGGTCGCGAAGACCACCGGGGTCAGCAGGACCACCGTGGCATCCAGGCTCAGTGCGGCGGTGATCACGGCGGCGACCGCGAAGACCCCGCCCAGCAGGGTCTTCGGACTGCGGCCGCAGCGGCGGGCGACCGCGTCGCCGGCCGCCCGGAACAGCCCTTCGTCCGCGCACAGCCGGGCGAGCACCAGGATCACCGCGAGGAACCCGACCACGGGCAGCAGCTCGCGGGTCTGCTCCCAGGCCGCGGCCGGGGAGACCACACCGAGGGCGATCAGCAGCCCGGCGGCCGGTACGGCGGCCGCCGCCTCCGGCAGTCCGCGCGGCCGCAGGACGGCGAAGCCCAGCACGCCCAGCAGCAGGGCGAGGGACAGCGACTCGGCTATGACGGTACTCAGCGCGCACTCCCGGCGACGGAAAACAATCCGGCCGTACGGCGGCCACGACCTCGCCCCCAGGATGACACCCCGGGCCGCCTACCCCGACGGGAGGTCCGGGGCCCCGGGGCCGGGGCGTGCCGCGTGGGCTCAGGGGCGTTCCGCCATCCGCCGCCGGAGGCTGTCGTAGATCGGTTCGCTCTCCAGCCGGTCGGCGGTCAGCACGGCGGCGAAGCAGGCCACCAGCAGCGGCAGCAGCAGCGGGAGGGCGCCGGTCATCTCCAGGACCAGGACGATGCCGGTGACCGGGGCCCGGACCACGGCCGCGAACAGGGCCGCCATGCCCACCACGGCGAACGCCCCGGGCCCGGCCGAGGGCAGGGGCACGAGCGGGGCCGTGACGGCGTGCGTGAGGGTCCCCCACAGGGCTCCCAGGGCCAGCAGCGGGGCGAACAGCCCACCCGGGGTGGCCGCCGCGTAACTGAGCGGCCCGGCGACGAACCGTACGGCGAGATAGGCCGCGAGCACGGCCACGGCCGGGCTCTCCCCGCCGAGCAGCCGCTCGCTCAGCGGGTCGCCGTCCCCCGCGAGCAGCGGGTTCAGGACCAGCAGGAGGCCCACGGCCACCCCGATCCCGGCCGCCCGCACCACCGGCGGCACCCGGGTCAGCCGGTCGAACACGGCCAGCGTCCCGACCACCAGCGCGCTGTAGGCCGCGCCCAGGGCCCCCGCGGTGGCGCCGAACAGCAGGAACACGGGGAGCAGCCAGAGCGGTGGCACCGGCAGGTCCGGGACGGCGAACACCGGCGCGTCGCCCACCAGGGGCCGGGCGCAGGCCACGCCGGTGGCCGTGCCGATCAGGGTGAGCAGCACGAGCCGGGGCCGGACCGACCGGGTGACCTCCTCGCAGACGAACAGCAGGCCGCCGAGCGGGGCGGTGAAGGCCACGGCCAGTCCGGCCCCGCCGAGCGAGGTGTTGAGCAGCCGTACGTCCTCGGCGTCCAGCCGGGCCAGCCGGCCCGACTCCGACCCGATCGAGGCGCCCATGTGGACGGTGGGGCCCTCCCGACCGAGCACCAGCCCGGAGCCGATGCCGATCACCCCGCCGGCGAACTTCGCGGGCAGCAGCCACAGGGAGCGCCGCCCGTCGTCCTCCTCCCGCCATACGGCCTCCACGTGCTGGATGCCGCTGCCGGCCGCGTACGGGACCAGCCGGGCGATGTAGCAGGCCAGGGCCGCACCGGCGGCCGTGAGGGCGACGGGGAGCAGCCAGCCGGGGCCGCCGACGGCCGAGGCGGTCTCCAGGATCCGGCCGCGCAGCACGGTGGCGTGTTCCAGGCACCAGCGGAACGCGCCGCCGACCAGTCCCACCAGGGCACCGGCCAGGGCGGCGACCAGATAGGCGCGGTATCCGCGCCGGTCCCCGCGGTGGTTCTTCACGCTCCGAGCCTGGCCCGCCGGCGGCCCGCCACCGGGAACCTCGCCGGTCGGCCGCCCCAAGCGGCCCCGACCGGACGAACGGCCGCCCCCGCCCACCCCCCTCCCGAGGGACCTTTCGCACGCAAGTGCCCATATGGTCCGTGGCGCGTCGCGACCTACAGTTGCGCACTGTCCGGTTCGGCGTCAGGGGAGGCCGCTCATGGCCAGTGCGTTTCAGGAGCGCAAGCTCAAGGGCATGTTCGACGCGTTCGACGCGGACGGCGACGGCCATCTGCGCGAGGAGGACTTCCGCGCGCTGGTCGCCCGCTGGAGCGGGCTGCCGGGCGTGGGGCCCGGCACGGAGCTGCGGGCGCGGGTGGAGTCCCTGCTGATGGGCTGGTGGGCGGCCCTGCTTGCGGCGGGGGACGCCGACGGGGACGGTTCCGTGGACCTGGCCGAGCTGCTCTCCCTGGTCGACCGGCTGCCCGAGCTGGTCGCGGAGGTCACCGCGACCGCCGACACCGTCTTCGACGCCGTGGACTCGAACGGGGACGGGGTCATCTCCCCCGAGGAGCACCGTCGGCTGGTCGAGACCTGGAACGGCCGGCCGGTGGACATGACGGGGGTCTTCGAGCAGCTCGACCTGAACGGCGACGGCCATCTGAGCCGCGCGGAGTTCGCCGCCCTGTGGCGGCAGTTCTGGATGAGCGACGATCCGGCGGAACCGGGCAACTGGCTCTGCGGCCGCTTCCCGGCCGAATGACCGACCGAACCCGGCCGACCCGGGATGGCCCGGCCGGCCCGGCCTGCCCCCGGCTGATGCCCGTGCGGGGCGCGCACTCACATGGAGGACACGCTCCCGGGTGAACGACCAAGGTTCGCACGGGCCCTGCCCGGACCCGCCGAACGACATGTGCGGCATTGGAGTGACACGCCGTTTCCCGTGACCTGCCCGTGATGTTGAACCGGCCGACGCGCACCTCTACCAGCGCGTATTGCCAAGGATCTTCAGGAGTAAGTCATGCGTATGCGCTCTGCCTTCACCGCCTCCGTCCTCGCCGCGGGCATCCTGCTGGGCGGCGCGGGCGCCGCCCTCGCCAATGACGGTGTCGAGAAGGAGTACTTCAACGGGGGCCACGCGGGCTTCGCGAACACCTGCACCTCCGCCGCCGCCGTCCCGGCCGTGTTCGGCCCGGTCTACACCTCCTCCTGCGCCTCCGAGGGCGAGAAGGAGTGGGCGGAGTTCGGTCGCCTCGCCGCCAACTGATCCACGGACGGCACCGAAGGGGCGGTCGACCAACCGGTCGGCCGCCCCTGCGGCGTTCTCCCCGCCCCCACCACCACCGACCGCCGACCGCCGACCGCCGCCGATCGCCGCCGAAACCGAGAGCGCCCGATGGACCTCACCCCCCGCGAGATCGACAAGCTGTACGTCTACGTGGTCGCCGACCTCGCCCGCAAACGGCGCGAACGCGGCCTCCGACTCAACTACTCCGAGGCCTGCGCCCTGATCAGCGAGGCCATCCTGGAGGGCGCCCGGGACGGCCGGACCGTCGCCGAGTGCACCGAGATCGGCAGACAGGTCCTCGACGGCGCCGACGTGATGGACGGGGTCCGCCGGATGCTGCCGCTGCTCCAGATCGAGGCGGTGTTCACGGACGGGACCAAGCTGGTCTCCTGCCACGACCCGGTCGGGGCGTGACCGCCGCACGGGCGGTACGGGTCGTCCTGGCCGGCGGGCACGAGAGCGCGGCCGGCGCCGAGCTGGCCGACTGGGCCGAACCGGGCCACCGCGAGGTGGCCGCCGCCGGCCGACCGCTGACCGAGGCACTGCGGCGCGCCCTGGCCGCCGGACCGGGCGCGGATCCGGTGGTCGTGGTGCCCATGACCCTGGGCCGCGATCCCCGGCTGGTCGCGGACGCGGCCCGGTCGGTCCGCTGGGCCGCCGACAGCGGACCGGGCGCCCGGCGGGCCGTACTGGCCGCCCCGTTCGGCGGCCGGGAGCACCTGGTGGGCTGGCTGCGGGCGGCCGCCGGCCGGACCCGGCCCACCCCTGACACCACCAGCACCGCCGCTGCCACATCCGCCGCCACCGCCGTGCTGGTCACCGCCCCCGCGGCCGACCCCTTCCAGGACGCGGAGCTCTTCCGGACCGCCCGTCTGGTGCGCCAGTACGGGCATCACCGCTGGGTCGAGGTCGCCTTCGAGGGCGGCGACCCCGACCCGGCGGAGGGCATCGCCCGCTGCCGGCTGCTCGGGGCCCGCCATGTGGCCCTGGTACGGGCCGCGTTCGGGGCGGCCCGGGCACCGGCCGGCACGGGGAACGTCCGGGAACTGGGCCCGCTGCTGGCCCCGGCGGCGGCCGGCGCGGTCCTCGCCGCCCGGGTCGCGGAGGCCCTGCACCGGCTGGACCACGGCGACGACGGGGTGGGCGCCGGCCTGGACGCCGAACACGCCCAGGGCTTCGCCCACTCCCACGCCGGTGCGCACGCCCCCGGCCGACCGGGCCACACCCACCACCACTAGGGAGGTACCGCCATGTCAGGTGGCGCCGTCTACCTCTACGGCGAAGGCACCGTGGAGATCAACGCGGGGCGCCGCAAGGCCTCGGTCACCGTCGCCAACACCGGTGACCGGGCCGTCCAGGTCGGTTCCCACTACCACTTCTTCGAAGCCAACCGCGCCCTGGAGTTCGACCGCAACGCCGCCTATGGCATGCGCCTCGACCTCCCGGCCGGGACCGCGGTCCGCTTCGAGCCGGGCGACACCCGGGAGGTGCGGCTCACCGGCTACGGCGGGCACGGCGCCCTGCCCGGGTTCAGCGGTCTGACCTCCGGGGACCCGGGCTGCCCGAACACCCGGGTACGGGCCCTGCGGCGCGCCGCGGAACTCGGGTTCCTCGGCGCCCGGCCGGAGACCCGCGAGGAAGCCGCCGCCGCCACGGCGGCCGCGTACGGCGGGCATGACGCGCAGGACGTGAACGACGGGCACGGCGGGCATGACGGGCATGAGGGGCATGACGGGGTCGACGCGGACGGGGGCCGGTGATGGCGATCCTGAGCCGCGAGCACTACACCGGTCTGTTCGGGCCGACCGTCGGGGACCGCTTCCACCTCGCCGACACCAATCTGCTGATCGAGGTCGAGAAGGACCACAACGAGGGCCACTACGGGGACGAGGCCGTCTACGGCGGCGGCAAGACCGTCCGGGACGGCATGGCCCAGGACCCCCGGGCCACCGCCGCGCTGGGCGCCCTCGACCTGGTCATCACCAACGTGGTCGTGATGGACCCGGTCCTCGGCGTGGTCAAGGGGGACCTGGGCGTCAGGGACGGTTTCATCGCCGGCCTCGGCAAGGCCGGCAATCCGCACGTCCAGTCCGGGATCCACCCCGGGCTGCTGATCGGGCCCGGCACCGAGGTCATCTGCGGGGAGCACCTGATCGCCACCGCGGGCGGCATCGACACCCACATCCACTTCATCTGCCCGCAGCAGGCCGAGCACGCGCTGTCCAGCGGGATCACCACGATGGTCGGCGGCGGCACCGGCCCGGCGGACGGCAGCAGGGGGGTGACCAGCACCCCCGGCCCCTGGAACATCGGCCGGATGTACCAGGCCGTCGAGGAGCTGCCGGTCAACGTCGGGCTGCTGGGCAAGGGCAGCGGCTCGCTGCCCGAGGCGCTGGCCGAGCAGATCGAGGCGGGGGTCTGCGGGCTCAAGGTCCACGAGGACTGGGGCAGCACCCCGGCCGCGCTGAGCGGGGCCCTGGACGTGGCGGACGGCTACGACGTACAGGTCGCCGTGCACACCGACACCCTCAACGAGTCGGGGTTCCTGGAGGACACCGTGGCCGCCGTCGACGGCCGCACCATCCACACCTTCCACAGCGAGGGCGCGGGCGGCGGCCACGCCCCCGACATCATGCGGATCACCGGCGAACCGAACGTCCTGCCGTCCTCCACCAATCCGACGCTCCCCTACACGGTCAACTCCGTGGACGAACTGCTGGACATGGTGATGGTCTGCCACCACCTGTCACCGGACATCCCCGAGGACGTCTCCTTCGCCGAGTCCCGGGTCCGCGCCGAGACCATCGCCGCCGAGACGGTGCTGCACGACGAGGGGGTCATCTCCATCATGTCCTCCGACTCGCAGGCCATGGGCCGTGTCGGGGAGTCCTGGATCCGGGCCTTCCAGACCGCGCACCACTGCAAGGACCGGCGCGGCCGGCTCGACGGGGACTCGGAACGCAACGACAACTTCCGGGCCCTGCGCTATCTCGCCAAGCTCACCGTCAACCCGGCGCTGGCCGCCGGGATGGCGGACCACATCGGCACCCTGGAGACCGGGAAGCTCGCCGACATCGTGCTGTGGCCCATCGGGTCGTTCGCCGCCAAACCCAAGACGGTCATCAAGGGCGGGATGGTCTGCTGGGCCCTGATGGGCGACCCGAACGCCTCGCTGCCCACCCCCCAACCGGTCTACTACCGGCCCATGTTCGGGGCCCTCGGCAAGGCCCGGCAGGCCACCCGGGTCTCCTTCATGTCCCAGGCCGCCGTGGACCTCGGGGTGCCGGCGGCGCTCGGGCTGGAGAGCCGGGTGCTGCCGGTGCGGAACTGCCGGAGCGTCGGCAAGCGCGACATGGTCCGCAACGACGCCCTCCCGGCGATCACGGTGGACCCGGAGACCTACCGGGTGACCCTGGACGGCATCCCCGCCACCATCGAGCCGGCCCGCGAACTGCCGCTGAACCAGCTGTTCTTCCTGGCATGAGCGGCGCACCGGCCGGCCCGGCCGCCACCCGGCTGGGGGCACTGCTGGTCAGCCTCCAGCTGACCGACTCCGCGTTCCCCAGCGGCTTCTACACCCTCTCGCACGGACTGGAGGGGTACGCCCAGTCCAGGGCGGTCACCCCGGAGGGAGTGCTCCCCCTGCTGGTGGACCTGCTGCGGCACTCGGTGGGACCGGCCGACGCCACCGCACTGGTACTGGCCCACCGGGCGGCCTCGGCGGGCGACTGGGTCGCGGTCGCCGCGACCGACCGGCGGCTGCACGCGGCCAAGCCGAACCGGGAACTGCGCCTGGCCACCACCCGTACCGGCAGACAACTGCTGGACGTGGCGGGCCGGGTGGTGGGCGGCGAACCGGTCGGACGACTGGCCCGGCTGGTGACGGAGGGCCGCTCCCCCGGCTGCCAGCCGGTGGTGGCCGGGGTGGTGTACGCGGCGGCGGGCGTGGCCGCCGACGAGGCCGTGACCGGGGACCTGTTCGCCTTCGCCGCCAGCTTCGTCGGGGCGGCCCTGCGACTGCGGCTGACCGACCACGTACGGGCGCAGATCGTGCTGCGGCGGGCCGCCCCGGTGATCGAGGAGGTGGCCGCGGAGGCCCTGGCGCGCCCGTTGGCCGACCTGGGCGGCTGCGTACCGGTGGCGGACGTGATGTCGGCCCGCCACGAACGGGCCGAGGCCCGTCTGTTCATGACCTGACACCTGACCCTGCTGACGAGACGGAACCCCATGTACGAAGACGAGTACGGCGCGCGCGATGTCCTGCGGGTGGGTGTCGGCGGACCCGTCGGGTCCGGCAAGACCGCGCTGATCGAGGCCCTGGTGCCGGTGCTGGTGGCGCGCGGCCACCGGCCCGCCGTGATCACCAACGACATCTACACCCAGGAGGACGCCCAGCACGTCCGCCGCACCCTGGCAGGGGTGCTGGACCCGGCGCGGGTGGTCGGCGTGGAGACCGGGGCCTGCCCGCACACCGCCGTCCGCGACGACCCCACGATGAACCTGGCCGCGGGGGCCGAGATGCTCGAACGCTTCCCGGACGTGGACACGCTGCTCTACGAGTCGGGCGGCGACAACCTCACCCTCACCTTCAGTCCGGTGCTGGTGGACCTGTTCCTGTTCGTCCTGGACACCGCCGAGGGCGAGAAGATGCCGCGCAAGCGCGGCCCGGGGATCACCGAGTCGGAGCTCCTGGTCATCAACAAGATCGATATCGCCCGGTACGTCCGCTGCGATGTCGGGGTGATGGAATCGGACGCGCGACGGGTCCGCGAGGGGCGGCCGGTGATCCTGACCAACTGCCTTTCCGGGGAAGGCCTGGAGGAGGTCGCCGCCTTCCTGGAATCCTTCAGGGAGTCCTCCCGGCAGTCCCCTCGGCAATCCCCGCGGGAGTCCCCGCACGGCGTTCCGGCATGACCCCGTCGACGACGACCGGCCCGCCCCGGCCGCCGGTCCGGCTGGTGCCCGAGCACTACGAGCCGCCGCACGTGCCCGCGCAGGTGCTGCGGCACTCCTCCGTGCCCGACACCCTCGGTGTGGGCCGGCCCGGCAAGATCGGGCTGCTGGAGCTCGGGTTCGAGCTGAGGGACGGGCGGACCGAGCTGGTCCGGCACTACCAGAAGTCCCCGCTGCAGATCATGCGTCCGCTGTACTTCGACCCGTACCGCCCGGACCTGCCGGTGACCTTCCTGACCGCGGCCGGGGGCGGGGTCCTGCAGGCCGACCGGCTCCGGCTCGACATCGGCTTCGGCCCCGGCACCTCGGGCCTGCTCACCACCCAGGCCGCCACCAAGGTGTACCGGATGGAGCACGACTACGCCGTCCAGCAGACCTTTCTGACGGTGGGCCACGAGGCGTACGTGGAGTACCTGCCGGACCCCCTCATCCCCTACGCCGACTCCCGCTACTACCAGCGCACGCTGGTGACCGCCGACCCCTCGGCCACCGTGCTGGTCGCCGAGACCGTGCTGGCGGGGCGGCTGGCGCGCGGGGAACGGCACGCCTACCGGGTGCTGGCCTGCGACTTCGAGCTGCGGCGACCCGACGGCACACCGGTGGTCGTGGACACCGTCCGGCTGGAGCCCCGCCGTGGCGGAGCGGGGGCGGGGGTGACCGGTCCGGCGGTGCTGGCCGGACACGACGTGCTGGCCGGCCTGTTCGCGGTGAGCCCGCTGGCACCGGCCGGGGAGCTCGCCGACCTGCTGCACGACAGCCTGGCGGGCAGCGGTCTGGTGTACGGGGTGAGCGTGCTGCCCGGGGACTGCGGGGCCTGGGTACGGGTGCTGGGCGAGCGGGCCGAACCCGTCGGCCGTGCGCTGGCGGCGGCCTGGGACGCGCTCCGGCGGCGGCTGATCGGCGTACCGGCGCCGTCCCTGCGGAAGAACTGACCCCCGTCCGTCCGATGATCGGCGGCCTCCCGGAGGCGTGCGGCGGCCCGCTCGGGGCAGGCGGCCCCCGTGGGGATGGGCCCCGGGGAGAAGGAGCACCGCATGAGAGGTCCCGACCGATCGAAGGCACCGTCCGGGGCGATAGCCGTGGCGGCCCGCTACGGGCTGGCGGCACGCGGGCTGATCTACGTGCTGATCGGGTTCATCGCCCTGCGCATCGCCTTCGGCTCCAACGGGAGCGGCGGTGGCGGTGGCGGCGGGAACCAGGCCGACCGGGGCGGAGCGCTGGAGGAGCTCTCCGGGCACTCCTTCGGCGGGTTCCTGGTGTGGGCGGTCGGCATCGGTCTGGTCGGGATGGCGCTGTGGCGGCTCTCCGAGGCCGTGTTCGGTGCCGTCGGCCCGGACGGGCGGAAGCCCGGCAAACGGCTGACCGCGGCCGCCCGGACCGTGTTCTACGGGTTCGTGGCCTTCTCCGTGCTCTCCTTCGCCGCCGGCGGCAAGAGCGGAGGCGGGGGCGGGAGCACGGGCGGCGGAGGCGGTGGCGGCGACGAGCAGTCGCGGGACATGACCGCCCGGGCCCTGGAGCTGCCGGCCGGCCAGTGGCTGGTGGGTGCCGCCGGGGCCGGCATCGCGGTGGCCGGCGTGGTGATCGCCGTACGCGCCGCCCTGCGGACCTTCCGCAAGCACATGGACCTCTCGGGACTGCCGCAGCCGGCGGTCCGGGCCGTCGAGGCCGTGGGCGTGGCCGGGGGCACCGCACGGGGAGCGGTGTTCGCGGCGGCCGGCGGGTTCGCGGTGTACGCGGCGGTCCGGTTCGATCCCGACCGGGCGAAGGGGGTCGACGACACCCTGAGGTCCTTCGCCGACACCCCGGCCGGCCCCTGGCTGCTGGTCGCGGTGGCCGCGGGCCTGCTGCTGTTCGGGGTGTTCTCCTGGGCGATGGCGGCCTGGCGCAAGGTGTGACCGGCCGGTAGCCGCCGCCCGTTCCGTCCCGCCCTCCGATCGGGAGACGGAGCATCACCCCGACGGCCCTACGATGACTGCTCATGAACAACAGTGAGGACGGCAGAACCGTCGTCGACGGCCGCTTCGAGCTCATCTCACGGCTCGGCAGCGGAGGCATGGGCACGGTCTGGCGGGCCCGGGACACCGCCCTGCGGCGCGAAGTCGCCCTCAAGGAGGTCCGGCCCGCCGATCCGGCGGCCGCCGAGGCCAACCCCGAACTGGCCCGGCACCTGCGCGAACGCGCCATCCGGGAGGCGCAGGCGCTGGCCCGGCTCGCCCACCCCAACGTGGTCTCCATCCACCACATCGTGGAGCCGGCCGACGGCTCCCACCCGTGGATCGTGATGGAGCTGGTCCAGGGCGGATCGCTGCACGACCGGATCGCCCGCGGCCCGCTGCCGGTGGACGAGGTGGTCCGGATCGGTCTGGACGTGCTCTCCGCACTGCGCGCCGCCCATGCGGCCGGGGTCCAGCACCGCGACGTCAAACCGGCCAACATCCTGCTGCGGCCCGACGGCAGCGCCGTCCTCACCGACTTCGGCATCGCCGCCCTGCGCGAGTCCACCAGCCTGACCGCGACCGGGGACCTGATCGGCTCGCCCGAGTACATCGCCCCCGAGCGGGCCCGCGGCCAGGAGGGCAACCCCTCGTCCGACCTGTGGTCGCTGGGCATGACCCTGTACGTGGCCTCCGAGGGCGCGCACCCGCTGCGCCGCGAGACCGCGCTGGCCACCGTGGTCGCCCTGCTGGACGACCCGATCCCCTACCCGTCCCGGTCCGGGTCGCTGGGGCCGGTCCTGGCCGGACTCCTGGTACGGGACACCACGGCGCGGCCCGACGCGGAGGCCCTGGAGGGCCAGCTGCGCCGACTGGGCGCGGGCGGCACCGGCGGAAGCAGTGGGTCCGGATCCGGGTCCGCCGGGTCGGGCTCCGGGTCCGTACCGCACGGCTACGGGCCGTCGGACTCCTTCGGTCCGCCCACCCCGCCCCCGTTCTCCCACCCGTACGGCGGGCCGCCCACCTCCCCGCCGTCGGGGCCCCCATCGGGCTCCCAGGGCTTCCCGTCGGCCGGTTGGGGCGGTCCGGGGCCCACGGTCAGCACCGCCGCGGACGGGCGGCCGCGACGGCGGCGCCGGCCGCTGCTCGCGGTGCTCCTGGCGGCCGCGCTGGTCGCCGGGACGGCCCTGGCCGTGCAGTCCTGGCTGCCGGACGGCGACAAGGACGACAAGGCGGGAGGCGGTCAGGGGCAGGTCCAGCAGGATCCGGGGAAGTCCTCCTCGGCCGGCCCGGACCCGAAGCCCTCCGGCTCCAACGGCTCCTCCGGAACCTCCGGATCCTCCGCAGGCTCCACCGGGAAGGCCTCCAGCCCGGTCGCCACCCCGGCCGCGAACGCCCCCGAGGGGACCCTGCACACCCCGGCCGGGGCGCGGGCCATGGCCGCCGCGTTCCGTGAGGCCAGCGGTCGCGGGGACGTCACCCGGCTGACCGTGTACCCCACGTACGCCATGGCCGACATCCCGGTCAAGGAGCATCCGACGGCCTACCAGTCCTGGGACTACCGGGAGGGGGCCGCGACCAAGTCGATCATCGACGGGGCGATCCGGACCGGGACGGTGCCGGTGAAGCTGGACAAGGTCAACTGGGATGCGGTGCCCGCCCTGCTGGCACAGGCCGACGCCCGGCTCAACGTCAAGAACCCGGACACCCACTACCTCATCGTGCAGCCGGACTTCTCGGACCCCGAGGTGGGACGGCTCCTGGTGTACGCGTCCAACAAGTACAGCGAATCGGGCTATCTGGTCGCCGATCTGAACGGCAGGATCATCCGCACCCATCCGCGCTCCTGAACGCCACGGCGGATCGGGGCCGGGCGGGCCGGGCGGCCGGGCGGCCGGGTTCAGTGGCCGGCGCCCGCCTTCACCAGGGCCACGGCCAGGCCGATGGCCGCGTCCAGGGCCCCGGCCAGCAGGGCGACCGCGGCCCCGCCGCCCATCCGCACGCCGCCGTACCAGCCCCAGCCGAACAGGCTGGCGACGCTGACGGCGGCGGCCGTGTACAGGGCGGTCCGCAGCTCCATCACCCCGAGCCCGGCGGCGCCGACCAGGATCAGCGGGCCGACCGCGGAGAGCAGCAGCGGACTGCTGACCCACAGCATCCGGCGCAGTTCGGCACCGGAGGCGAGCCGGCCGTGGACCACCCGGTGGGCCTGCTGGTCGGCGACCAGGGTCGCCAGCCAGAGGCCGACCGAGGCCGTGAGCACCGTGGCCGCGGCCCCGACGGCGTCCGCGTGCTCGGAGACGGCGAGGCCGATCACCACCGAGATCATGGTGATGGTGGCGTAGAGCCGCTCCTTCAGCCGGGCGGTCGAATCGGCGACATCGGCTTCCGCGTGACCCATTCCGGCAGCTTAGGTTCCGCCGCCCACCGATCCGGCTCCGGCCGCGCCGCGGGGCACCGGAACCTCAGCTGACAGGGGGAACGGGCACGCACCAAGGGCTCGGGGCCACGACCGACGAAGGGTTGAGCGGTGCGGAGGGGCTCTTCGACATGGCCACCGCGGAGGAGGGCCTGCTCCGGAGCTTCGAGGAGGGCCTGACCGCACGCGTCCGCGCCCCCCGGCGGACGCCCGGCCGAACTGGCGGATCCGGCTGCTGCCCGCCTCCCGGATCGCCGCAGCCCCTGAGAAGCGGAGGTCGGATGCGTGGGGCCACGCGGAACACCCGACGCACCTTTGCATGACCATGCGGTTCGATGCATACTCTTCCTATGTCTAAGGTCCTCACCTCCCTGCCCGTCGGCGAACGCGTCGGCATCGCCTTCTCCGG
>NZ_JBVIRI010000041.1:0-18072 GCF_055576225.1 Streptomyces sp. NPDC033845
GCCCCGCCGAAGATCCGGAAGTCGTGCGCGTAGACGAAGACCGTCCGGCCCTCGACCGTCCCCCACCCGGTGATCACACCGTCGGTGTAGGGCTTCTTCTCCTCCAGTCCGAAGCCGGTCGCCCGGTGCCGGCGCAGCAGCTCCACCTCACTGAACGAACCGGGGTCGAGCAGCAGCTCGATGCGCTCGCGGGCGGTCAGCTTGCCCTTCGCGTACTGCGCCTGGGTCGCCTTCTCACTGGGGCCGCTCCACGCCTGTGCACGGACGGCATGCAGCTCCGCCACCCGCCCTCGGGCATCGGCCGTATCCACAACGGCCGGAGCTTCGTTGCTCACCATCGTCACGACAGGTCCCTTCCTCGATGTGTCTTCACTGCCAGCTGCGCGGGGAGCGGTAGCCGCCGGACTCCGGCGGCCGCCAGCGGGCGGCTCCGGCCGGCCGCCCGTCGTCCTCTTCCACCGCCGCGCCGTTGCGCTCCGCGAGCAGCGAGAGCAGCACCACGGCCACCGCGGCCACTTCCTCGGCTTCCGCGAGTCCGCGTTCGACCCGCACCAGCGTTCCCCCGTCCCGACCGTCCACAGCTCCTCCTTCGATGTCCGGCCCACCGTCGCCCCTCCGACTCAAGGCGGACTCGGAAAACTCTCGACAGGCCACCGACCAGCGGTGAACAGCCGGTCCAGGGAACTCGGACAATCAAGCCTGCAATTCACCGTGGCCCCCACCGGAACGGAGATTTCACATACGACCCGCCCAGGAAATGCGGAGTTCCGCTGGAGTCCGGCCAATCCGGGCCCTTTCAGGGGTTATTCACCGGAACGCGCCTGCCTATCGTGGCAGGGATTTCGTATCGCTCCTTCGACGGGGCGTCCACGACTAGGGAGAGATATGTCGACTTCAGCACGGTCTTGGAGGACCGTCCTCCTGACCGCGGTGACCGCCGTGGCCGCCGCCGGCATCACCGCACCGCTGCTCGCCGCCCCCGCACAGGCGCACGGCCGCACCCAGAACACCCCCAGCCTCGAAGTCCTCGCCACCGGCCTGAAGAACGTCCGGGACGTCACCGCCCTGCGCGACGGCCGGATACTCGTCGCTGAGGCCGGCGAGGGCAGGACGGACTGCGCCACCGCCCAGACCTGGTGCGTCGGCGGCACCGGCTCCATCTACCAGGTCAGGGGCAGCCAGAAGGGCCGCATCCTGACCGGCCTGCCCTCCACCGGGCAGGGTTCCGCCGCCACCGGCGGCGCCCAGCACGTCAACGGCCCCACCTCCGTGGTCCCCGACCCCCGGGGCGGGTTCCTGGTGCTCTCCGGCCAGGGCGGCACCACCGTGGAGCGCAACGCCCTCGGCCCCGAGGCCGCCACCATGGGCACCCTCTACCGGACCCGCGACAACAAGGTGCTGGCCGACCTCTCCGACCACGAGACCCGCCTCAACCCCGACGGCGGCGACGTCCACGCCAACCCCTGGCGGTTCGTCCGCGAGGGCAGCGGCTTCCTGATCGCCGACGCCGGAGCCAACACCCTGATCCGCGCCAACTGCCGTGGCGTCACCAGCACCGCGTTCGTCCTCCCCAAGAACGAGACCCCCACCGGTCCCGCCGAGGGCGTCCCCACCGGCATCGTCCGGGCCGGCAACGGCACCGTGTACGTCGCCGACATGAGCGGCACCCGGCCGGGCGCCGCCCGCATCTGGAAGATCACCCCGGGCGGTCAGCCGCAGGTCCTGGTGACCGGCCTGAGCAACCTGGTCGACATCGCCCTGGACGGCCGCGGCAACCTGTACGCCCTGTCCTTCACCGACGGCTTCCAGAACGGCCCGCCGCTGCCCGGCCGCCTCTCCCGGATCGACCTGGGCACCAAGGCGGTCACCCAGGTGCCCACCGGCGCGCCGCTGATCGGCCCGGCCGGCCTGGACATCGGCCCCCGCGGCCAGATCTACGTCACCCACAAGTCGGCGGGCAACGGCGGCGAACTCGTCCGCGTCCACCCGTAACCCCACCCCACCCCACCCACCCACCCCGGCCCGCCCCAGGCCGGATCCCGACCGGCCCCGCGACCGGACCCCGGGCCGCCACCCGGAATCCCCCCGCACGACGAACGGCCTGGTCACCGCAGGTTCGCAGTGACCGGGCCGTCCGCCATCCCCCGCCCGCCGTCAGGACCGCACGGACCTCGCCGCCTCCACGAAGGCGTCGAACAGCGGCACGGTGTCCTCACCGAGCTCCCCGTGCGCCTGCACGCCCACCAGGAACGGCGCCGCCGGATCAGCGGCCTCCGCCGCCTCGATCACCCCGTCGGCCGCCCAAGCGGTCGCCACCAGCCCGGCACCGAGCTTGTCGATGCCCTGGTGGTGGTGGCAGTGCACGGTCGGCGACCCGCCGAGCGCCGCCCCGACCCGGGAACCCGGCTCGGTACGGATCACGTACGGGTCGTAGTGCCCCGGCACCCTCGGCGTGTGCTCCGGCAGGTGCTGGACCAGCGTCCCGCCCCGCCGCACCGAGATCAGCTGGAGCCCCCGGCAGATCCCCAGCACCGGGATCCCGCGCTCCTCCGCCACGGCCAGCGCCGCCAGCTCGCTGGCGTCCCGCGCCGGATGCGGGGCCCGGGTGAACTTCCCGGGCTCCTCCCCGTACAGCGCCGGATCGAGATCGGCACCGCCGGCCATCAGCAGCGCGTCCACCCGCCCCATCACGGCCGCCACCGAATCCACGGACGGCGGCAGCAGGAGCGGCGCCCCACCCGCACGCTCCACCTTCTCCAGATACGTCAACGGCAGCAGGCACGCCGCCACATCCCCCCAGATGTTCCAGTTCACCGTTGCTGAATCGGCGGTCAGTGCCACCACAGGTCTTTTCATTCGAAACATCGTCCTTCTGCTCGGCGAGGTGTGAATTCCGCGGCTGAACAGCCCCCCGTCGAGACATCGTGCCCGTGCCCCGCCCCTATGGGGCCCGGTAACACCGCAAAATCCGCATGACCCAGCGGGCCTCAAGCCGCACGCGATCCCACTGCGGGACACATTCAAGTCCCGGTAGACCACAGAGGGCTGCAATATCCGAGAGTTGTGGACCCCAGTCGGAGTGGATAAGGAGAGCACCAGATGCTCAAGGCAAGCGACACCCCGGCGGAGGCGTCCGGGCGGGCCGAGCGGATAGCCGCCCGGTCCCGCTCCGAATGGAAGAAACCGCCCCGCCGCATCGAGAAGTCCGAGTGCATCACCTGCGACACCTGCCTGCGGGCCTGCCCGGCCGAGTTCGGGGCGATCTTCGACCGCGGCATCGACGTGGTCATCATCCCGGAACTGTGCTCCGGCTGCCCGGTCTGCGTCCTCGAATGCCCCGTCGACTGCATCTACGTCGACGAGGACTGGACCCCGACCGACGAGTCCATGTGGAACCACATCGAGCTGACCGCCGGAGGCACCGCGTGAGCGCGCTCCCCGAGCGACCCGGCACCAGCCGCCGGGCCCTCAACGCCAAGAAGCGGCAGAGCCGCCGCCCCAGCCGCCTCGGCCTGCCGGCCGGCGCCACCGCCAAGCCCGACTTCGTACGCGAGGAGGACGCCGGCTTCCCCGGCCTCCTCCAGCGGGTCTGGCGGGAGGCCACCGAAGCCCCCGACCTGACCACCGCCGTCGGCATCCTCACCACCCTCGGCGGCCACGTCCCCGCCGACGTCCAGCTCCGCGCCCTGCGCACCGCCGACGAGAGCGCCCTCAAGGTCCTCACCGGCATCACCTGGCGCGAGGACGACCCCTACGCCCACCTCGGCGCGGACGCCCTCGACCCCGCGAACCCGGTGTTCCTCGGCGAGATCGGCCTCACCACCAGCGGCCGCGTCGTCATCCGCGTCCCCGGCCAGGGCCCGCTGTCCGGCACCGCCACCCTCGTCGGCGGAGTCCTCCGCGCCCCCTGGTCCGCCCGCGCCCTCGACGACTACCGGGCCGAACTCGCCCGCGCCGCCGAACGCTTCGAGCAGTCCGTCGCCGACAGCCGCGGCTGGCTCGACTCCCTCGGCCCGCAGGGCCGCGACGAGGCCCTGGCCGCCCTCACCGAGGCCGCCCAGCGCACCGCCCCGTTCATGCTCTACCAGGAGGACAAGCAGTACACGAACTTCCGCGACGGCAACACCGTCACCGGGAAGACCCTGTGGCCCGGCCACCCCGACTGCTTCCTCAGCGCCCTCACCGGCCTGCCCCTGGACCTGTGGCCCGACAACGACGCCGTCGTGGTCACCTGCCTCACCCTCCTCATCCGGTCGGCCGGCTACGCCCGCATCGAGGAGGCCAACGGCACCCAGCTGACCCTCGACCACGTCGCCCACCAGCTGGAGCAGAACCGCCGCCACTACAACGCGGTGCCCGGCGGCGAGATCGTCCCCCGGCCCGCCGAGGCCACCGTCGCCGGACTCGACGCCCTCGCCCGCGCCCTCCACGAACGCCGCAAGGGCGTCACCCAGAACGCCCAGCTCTACCGCGAGATCCACGGCGCCCTGGTCCACAAGATCGAGCGGGTCGCCGAACCCTACGGGGACGCCGCCCGCGCCCGCGAGGAAGCCGTCGTCACCTGGCTCCGCGAACGCCTGCCCGTCACCGGCGAGACCCTCGCCGAACTCGGCGACTCCCTCGCCGCCGCCCCCGACTGGCTGGCCCTCCCGCACGGCGGGTACGGAACCGGCCTGGAATCCCTGGTCTACGAGACCGTCGCTGCCACCACCGACGCCTTCGCCTGCGACTTCGCGATGAGCCGCGGCATCCGCTCGCTGCCCCGCCTGATCCAGGCGCTGCGAGAGGAGGACTGGGCCGGGATCACCGACTGGGGCATCACCGAGTTCTTCTGCTGCGTGGTCCCCAGCCCGGAGGCCCGCCAGTACTTCGGCGGCTCCAGCGCCCGGCTCGCCGACACCGCCTGGGCGATGTCCTCCCGCATGCAGTACAACTCCTGGCACTTCATCGCCGGCAACCTCCCCCGCACCAAGGAGGTCGAGGCCCGCGACCACTTCGTGCCGCCGACCATCCCCGACATCGCCTTCTACTCCGACCAGCACCACCACGGCCACGTCAACAACATGGTCCGCTTCACCGTCCGCAGCCCGCACGCCGTGGACGTCCTGGACCGGCGCTTCAACGGCTTCATGGACCTCCGGCTGCTGCGCAGCGCCGGAGACCCCTTCGACACCCAGGACATGCTGGCCGCCCACCGCACCTCCGGGTTCATCGCCCGCGCCTCCAGCCTCGCCGCCACCCTCGCGGCCGCCGGAGCCGACGCCGAGATCACCGCCTTCGACTCCCAGTGGCACTGGGACACGGTGATGGCCGCCGCCCCCGACGCGGAGACCGCCCCCGAACAGGTCGCCTGACCCCACCACCCACCGACCCCCCCCCCGGACCCACCGACCCCACCGAACCCACCCGCCCGCCCACCCCAGACCGAACGAACGGACCGACCGAGGAGACCGCGTGAAGCCCATCGGCGTAGGCGAGACCAAGCAACTGCTCCGCCGGCGGGACACCACCGTCCTCGAACACGTCCAGTCGGTCCTCAGCACCATCCACAAGCACGACGGGGAGATCGGCGCCTACCTCTCCGTCTCCGGCGAAGCCGCCCTCCAGGCCGCGGAACAGGCCGACGCCCGCATCCGCGAGCTCGGCCCCGCGGCCTGGCAGGACCGGCCCCTCCTCGGGGTCACCGTCTCCGTCAAGGACCTCATCCAGACCAGCGACCTGCCCACCACCCGCGGCTCCCTGCTCCCCAACGGCCGCGCCCAGGCGGACACCCCCGCCGTCGCCCGGCTCCGCGCCGCCGGCGCCGTCATCATCGGCAAGACCACCACCTCCGAGTACGGCTGGAGCGCCAGCACCGTCTGCCGGGTCGCCCCACCGACCCGCAACCCGCGCGACACCGCCCTCACCGCCGGCGGCTCCAGCGGCGGTGCCGCGGCCGCCGTCGCCGCCGGCATGTGCGCCGGCGCCCTCGGCACCGACGGCGCCGGCTCCATCCGCATCCCCTCCGCCTTCTGCGGCACCGTCGGCTACAAGCCCTCCTTCGGCCGCGTCCCCTACGTCCCCTCCGGCGCCGAACGCCTCGCCCACCTCGGCCCCATCGCCAACAGCGTCCCGGACGTCATCGAACTCGCCGCAGTCCTCGCCGGCCCCGACCGCCTCGACCCCGACAGCGGACTCGGCACCCTCGACGCCCCCCGCGACCGCCGCTCCCTGCGCATCGGCTGGGTCGAGTACCCGGGCACCACCGAGGAGGTCCGCAAGGTCACCGAACGCGCCTGGCCGCTGCTCGCCGCCGACGGCCACCACCTGGAACGCGTCACGGTCCGCTGCGGAGGCCTCTACCCCGCTCTCGTCGACATCATCGCCGCCACCGAGGCGGCCGGCACCAGCCCCGAGGACGAGGAGTGGATCGACCGGGGCCGCCTAGAGATCGTCCGCTACGGACGCACCCTCAGCGGCCCCGCCGTGATGCGCGCCGAAGGCGTCCGCCACGAACTCCGCTCCACCCTCCGCTCCGTGATGGACCGCTTCGACCTCCTCGTCATGGCGACCGTCCCCATCGAACCCTTCGCCGCCGAGGCCATCGGCCCCGAGTGGGCCGCGGACCCCCGGGATCTACTGTGGCTCGACTGGGCCCCAGCTTCGTACCCCTTCAATATGACCGGCCAGCCGGCAGTGTCCCTGCCCGCCGGACTCACCACCGACGGGCTCCCCGTGGGCCTCCAGCTGGTGGGCCCGGTCGGCGCGGACGACCTCGTCCTGTCCACCGCCCTGCGGATCGAGGCAGAACTCGGCACGCTGCCCCCCATACCGGAACGCGTCACCGAAGGAGTGCTGTAGCCCATGTATGCACGGTCATGGTCTCGCCCGTACGGGGAAGGCGGCGTCGGCCGCTCGTCATTCGTCGCCGAATTCGGCCTCTGGACCGAGGAGCAGAGCGCCGCCGCCGAGCAGATCGAAGCCGGTCTCGACGGCATCGACCTGGTCCGCGTCGCCTTCTGCGACCCGCACGGCCTCGCCCGCTCCAAGACCGTGACCGTGGACACCTTCCGGTCCGTCCTGCGCAACGGCATGGACTTCAGCCCCGGCCCGTTCCTCTTCGACACCGGCCACGCCGTCGCCGTCGACTTCCAGGCCGGCGACCCCGGCATCGGCATCAGCGAGATCACCGGCGCCGGCAACTTCGTCCTCGTCCCCGACCCCCTCACCTTCCAGGTGCTGCCCGCCGACCACGGCCCCCGCACCGCCTGGATCCTCGGCGACGAACACCTCCGCGACGGCACCCCCCACCCGCTGTCCAGCCGCCACGTCCTCAAGAAGATCGCCGCCCGCTACGCCGCCCGCGACCTCACCCCCGTCGTCGGGCTCGAAGCCGAGTGGTACCTCACCCGCCGCCTCGCCGGGCCCCCCACCAACACCGGGAACGGCTTCGGCCTCCAGGGCCCCGCCCCCCTCGTCGAAGCCGTCAACTCCGGCTACCAGTTCAACGGGGACAACGCCTACGCCTCCGTGGCCGCCGTCACCGACCCGCTCGCCCTGGACCTCGTCAACCTGGGCCTGCCGCTGCGCACCATGGAACACGAGTCCGGACCCGGCCAGGTCGAGACCACCTTCAGCCCCATGCTGGCCGTGGACACCGCCGACGCCATGCTGCTGTTCCGCACCCTGGTCAAGCAGACCTGCGCCCGCCTCGGCTACCACGCCTCCTTCATGTCGCTGCCCCGCGTCGACAGCTTCGACCCCAGCGGCTGGCACCTCAACCAGTCCGTCATCGAAGCCCGCACCGGCCGCAACCTGTTCGCCGCCGACAGCCTCACCGGCGGCATCTCCACGGAGGGCAAGGCCTACGCCGAGGGCCTCATGGACCGCGCCCGCGCCTACTGCCTGCTGTCCGTCCCCACCGTCAACGGATACCGCCGGCTGGGCGCCGAGCACTCCCTCTCCCCGACCCGGATCGGCTGGAGCTACGAGGACCGCGGCGCCATGATCCGCGTGGTCGGCGGCGGCAGCTCCACCCACATCGAGAACCGGGTCGGCGAACCCTGCGCCAACCCCTACCTCAACATCGCGGCCCAGCTCCACGCCGGCCTCGAAGGCCTCACCGGCTTCCCCGGCACCACGGCCCCCGTCACCATCGGCACCCCCGCCCACGACGGCCCGTACGAGACCCTCCCGCAGTCCCTCCCCGAGGCCCTCGACGCCTTCCGCGGCGGCCCCGCCGCCGAACTCCTCGGCGCCCCCCTCGCCGCCTGCCTGGTCAAGCTCAAGGAGAGCGAGGCCTCCCGCTACGCCGCCTGGGCCGCCGAAGCCCGCCCCACCGGCAGCGCCACCACCGAATGGGAGCAGCGCGAGTACTTCGAACACTTCTGACCCGGCCCCCCACCCGAGAACACCGGACAGCCGGACAGCCGGACAGCCGGACAGAAGGAAGCAACCCGCGATGATCCCCCGCTACACCCTGCCCGAGATGGCAGCCCTCTGGACCGACCAGGCCCGCTACGAAACCTGGGTCCGCGTCGAGATCCTCGCCTCCGAGGCCCAGGCCGACCTCGGCCACATCCCCCGCGAAGCGGTCGACGCCATGCGCGAGGCCCCCGTACCCCTCGCCGCCCGGGTCGCCGAGATCGAGCTGACCCGCGACCACGAGGTCCTCTCCTTCCTCGCCGCCTACTGCGAGAACATCCCCGAGGACAGCGCCCGCTGGGTCCACCTCGGCATGACCAGCTACGACCTCGTCGACACCTCCCTCGGCCACACCCTGGCCCGCGCCACCGACCTCCTCACCGCGGCCGCCCGCCGACTGCGCCGGATCCTCGCCGACCGCGCCGCCGAGCACTGGAACACCCCGATCATCGGCCGCACCCACGGAGTCCACGCCGAGCCCACCACCTTCGGCCACAAGCTCGCCGGCTTCGCCTTCGCCGTCGACCGCTCCCTCACCCGGCTGGCCGCCGCCCGCGAGGCCGTCGCCGTCGGCACCGTCTCCGGATCCGTCGGCACCTACGCCCTCATCGACCCCGCCGTCGAACGCCATGTCTGCGAGGCCCTTGGCCTGGGCGTCGAACCCGCGCCCAGCCAGGTCGTCGCCCGCGACCGGCACGCCCAGCTCCTCCAGGCCGTCGCCGCCCTCGGCGCCTGCGTCGAACACCTCGCCCTGGAACTCCGGTTGCTCCAGCGCACCGAGGTCCGCGAGGTCGAGGAACGCCGCTCCAGCGCCTACCAGGGCTCCAGCGCCATGCCCCACAAGCGGAACCCCACCACCAGCGAACGCCTCAACGGACTCGCCCGACTGCTCCGCGGCTACGCCAACACCGCCGTGGAGAACGTCGCCCTCTGGCACGAACGCGACCTCGCCCACCAGTCCGTGGAACGCGTCATCCTCCCCGACAGCCTCACCGTCGGACACTTCCAGGCGACCCGCGCCGCCGACCTCGTCGAAACCCTCACGGTCTTCCCCGACCGGATGAGCGCCCACATCGACCAGACCGACGGACTCGTGCACAGCTCCGCCGTCCTCGCCGAGCTGCTCCGCGACGGCACCGAACGCGAACGGGCCTACCGCTCCGTCCAGGCCGCCGCCAACCGGACCATCGCCACCGGCGAGCACTTCGGCACCACCCTCGCCAAGGAGGGCATCGACCTCGGCCCGCTCACCCCGGACCGCTTCCTCCGCCACCACGACGTCATCCGCACCCGATTGGAGCAGCTCCGTGAGCTGGAAGATTGAGCGCGTCGAAGGCCGCGCCCTCGACCTCGACGAAGTCCTCGACGTCTACCGCACCTCCGGCCTCGGCGAACGCCGCCCCATCGAGGACACCGCCCTGTTCCGCAGCATGCTCGACAACGCCAACCTCGTCCTCGTCGCCCGCGAGGACGACCGGCTGATCGGCATCGCCCGCAGCATCTCCGACTTCAGCTACGTCACCTACCTGTCCGACATCGCGGTCGCCGGCAGCCACCAGCGGTCCGGCATCGGCCGCGCCCTGATCGAGGCCACCCAGAGGGAGACCCCCGGCGTCAAGATCGTGCTCCTGTCGGCGCCGGCCGCCACCGCCTACTACCCGCACATCGGCTTCACCCAGCACGGCTCGGCCTGGGTCCTCAACCCCTGACCGCCGGCCGCGCCCGCTCGTGCCGGGCTCGCGAACGAACGGAAGCCCCTTCAGATCACCGCCACCGGTCTGTAGTTTTTCCGACGAGCCCAGCACGAGCCCTCATTGAAGAATCCCAATGGGATGTGTGAGTCGCGGGGGAGACATGACTCGGAATTCCACCGGGGCCGCCGTACTGGAGCCCCACATACCGGCACCGCCCCACCTGACGGCGGAGCACCGCACTGCCACCACCGAGGAACCCGCCACCGGCACCGGCCCGGGGCCGCGCCCCGCCACCGGCCCGTACGGGCACCACCGCATCCTCGTCGTCGACGGCACCCCCGAAGGCGCCGAACCCCTCATGGACCGGCTCCGCCGGCACGGCCACGACACCGTCCACGTGCAGCGCGGCAGCACCGCCCTGCACGCCCACCAGGACGCCGACCTCGTCCTCCTCGACCTGGACCTCCCGGACCTCGACGGCCTCGAAGTCTGCCGGGTCATCCGCTCCACCAGCCGGGTCCCGGTCATCATCCTGACCAACCGCGGCACCGAACTCGACTGCGTCCTGGGCCTCCAGGCCGGCGCCGACGACTACCTCGTCCGCCCGTACGGGTTCCGCGAGCTCATGGCCCGGATGGAGGCCGTCATGCGCCGCTCCGTCCCCGAGCCCGCCGGCCCGGCCCGCGAGGTCGAACACGGCCCGCTCCGCATCGACCGCAACTCCCGCCAGGTCACCCTGTCCGGACACGAGGTCAAACTCACCCGCAAGGAGTTCGACCTGCTGCTCCTGCTGGCCTCGCACCCGGAGACCGTCATCCCCCGCAAACGCCTGCTCCAGCAGGTGTGGGGCGACTCCTGGTCCCGCCGCACCGTCGACACCCATGTGAGCAGCCTCCGCGGCAAGCTCGGCGACAGCGGCTGGATCGTCACCGTCCGCGGGGTCGGATTCAAACTCGGTCACATCTGACCGGCCGCGCCGGTCACACTTCCCGCGCCGCATCCGTCATACCTGTGACAGACGCCCACCACCGCCCACCCGAGCGGAACAGGCGTCCGGCAGGCTCTGAAGGAGGACGGCCGTGCAGACACGAATCCCCGGTCCTGCGGTGATGGCTCCCGGCTCCACGAAGGCCCTGGCAGCACTCTCCGCGTCCGCCGCGCTCGTCGGGGTGGCCCCCGCCACCCAGTTCCTGGTCCATCTGCGCGCCAGCCAGCTGATCGGCTGCGGCACCTGCTCCCGGACCCACGGCCGCGCCCTGAAGCGCAAGGGGGAGACCGACGAGCGCCTGGACGCCGTCGCCGAATGGCGCGAGCAGCCCGCGGACGTCTTCACCGACGCCGAACGCGCCGCGCTCGCCCTCACCGAGGCCGTCACCCGGGCCGGCTCCGACACCGACGACCGGGTGCCCGACGAGGTCTGGGCCGAGGCCGCCCGCCACTTCGCGGACCGCGCCCTCGCCGCCCTCTTCTCCACCATCACCACCAGCGACGCCTGGCACCGCACCCACCCGGCCACCGCGAAGACCCCGAAGACCCGCCGGCCGGCCACCGCCGTCCCGGCCGGCCGCACCGGCACACCGCGCCCGCGCACCGCACCGGTGACGGTCACCCCGGCCGGCTGGGCCCAGCAGACGAACCGCCGTACGCACCCCGCCCAGCAGCCCGCCGCGGCCGCCGCCCCCGCCAACTGGACGCGCGGCACCCGGGCACACTGCTGCGGCCGGTGCGAGTCCCCCCGCCCCGGCCGCTGAGCCCGCCCGCCGTCAGGCGGCGTACAGATCGAAGGTGGACCCCCGCTTCGCCCCGGCCGTGACGTCCAGCGCCGGATCGACCGCCAGCATCGCCTGGTGCAGCCGCTGCAGCTGGGGCGAGGGCTCGACCCCGAGTTCCTCGATCAGCCGGGCGCGCAGCCGCCGGTAGATGTCCAGACCGGTGGCCTGCCGGCCGGACCGGTACAGCGCGACCATGGCCTGCGCGTGCAGGCTCTCGTGCTGGGGGTGCCGGGCGATCAGCTCGGTCAGCTCCGGAATGAGTTCGGCGTGCCGGCCCAGCCTCAGGTCCGCGTCCACCCGCCGCCCCACCGTGCCCAGCCGGCTCTCCTCCAGCCGGGTCGCCTCGATCTCCAGGATCGGCCCGACCCGTACGTCGACGAGCGCGGGCCCCTGCCACAGCGCCAGCGCCTTCCGCAGCACCGCGGCCGCCAGATCGTCCTCACCGGTGTCGAAGGCCCGCTGCCCCCGGGCGACCAGTTCCTCGTACTCGTGCACGTCCACGCACTGCGGGGGGATCTGTAACAGGTAGCCGCCGTGCCGGGTCGCGAGGACCTCCTTGGCGGCCCCCGGCGCCCCCGGCCCCATGGCCGTGCCGAGCCTGCGGCGCAATTGCAGGATGTACGTCTGAAGGGTGGTCAGCGCGCTCTGCGGCAGCTCGGTGCCCCAGATCTCCTCCATCAGCATGGGCACGGGCATCACCCGGCCCGGGTACAGCGCCAGCAGCGTCAGAATCTGCCGTGGCTTGCCGGCCGTCGGAACGATCGAGCCGCCGTTGACCTCGGCGCTCAACGGACCCAGAACCTGAATCTTCACGGTCTCCTCCGAACGGTCACGGCGGGGCGCCGCGGGGGCCGTTCCGTCAGCCCACGCGTGCGAGTCGGTCTGCTCCCGCGTCGGCGGGCTCGACGGGGTGCTCGGGGCCGGCCATCAGGATCGACCGCTGGAGACCGCGCAGCGCGGTCGACGGTTCGAGCCCGAGCTCGCGAACGAGCGTGGTGCGCAGCCGCTGGTAGACGTCGAGGGCTTCGCCGCGGCGTCCGGACCGGTGCAGGGCGAGCATGAACTGGCCGTGCAGGTTCTCGTGGGTGCGGTAGCGGCTGGCGAGCACGGTGAGCTCGGCGAGCAGTTCCCGGTGCCGCCCCAACCGCATGTCGGCCTCGATGCGCTGGTCCAGCGCACACAGCCGGGTCTCCTCCAGCCGCCGGGTCTCCATCTCCAGTTGCGCTCCGCCGTACACGTCGGCGAAGGCGGCCCCGCTCCACAGGGACAGCGCCTCCCGCAGCAGCCGCGCGGCTCCGGGGAAGTCCCCGGCGTCCATGGCCCGGTAGCCCATCCCGGCGAGCCGGTCGAACTCCCGCACATCACTCGCGCCGCCGTTGCTGGCCAGCAGGTATCCGCCGGGGAGGGTGACCAGGACGTCCTTGGCGGTGCGCCGTTCGTCCTCGCCCCCGGCCTCCAACGCCGTGGTGATCAGCGCCCGCAGTTGCAGCACATACGTCTGCAAGGTGGTCCTG
The DNA here is from genome assembly GCF_055576225.1 of Streptomyces sp. NPDC033845. Classification (NCBI taxonomy): domain Bacteria; kingdom Bacillati; phylum Actinomycetota; class Actinomycetes; order Kitasatosporales; family Streptomycetaceae; genus Streptomyces; species Streptomyces sp. NPDC033845. Next base: position 13,384 of record NZ_JBVIRI010000041.1, read on the forward strand.
GCGCTGCGCGGCGGTTCGCCGGCCCAGAGTTCCTCTATCAGGGCGGCCACCGGCACGACCTGGTCGGCGTGCAGGGCCAGCAGTGCCAGCACCTGTCGCGGCTTGGGAGCGGTCGGCGTGATGGAGACCCCGTTCTCACGCACCGCCAGTGCACCCAGTACTGAGATGTCCACGCCGTACTCCCCTGTCGGTGGATGAGCCTCCGTCAGTAAAAAACAGGACCGGCGGTTTGTCAATACCAAACCGGTTGTGCTGTTTTGCTCAGGAAACACCCTGCAATTCGCTCAACCACCCACTCTGACCAGCGAATTCAGAACCACTGGAGATCCACTCAAACGGCCTGCCGGGCACCCGGCAGCCAGATCCGGACCTCATATCGAAGAAAACCAGCCAGCGAAAACCAGACCTACCGGCCCGATTCCGATCCACCCGCGTCCAGCCGGTCCAGTTCCCCCGGAGCCGCGAGCCTCGGCAGCAGCAGCTCCCAGAACGAGGTCACCTCGTCCCGGGACATCCCCCGCGACTCCGCGGCCCCGAGCACCTCGAACCCCACCATCGCCGCGACCACGGCCTTCGCCGCCACACAGGCCTTCACCCCGTCGGCCAGCTGGCGCTCCCGCTCGGCGGCCCGGAAGACCTCCTCGGTCCAGGCCCGCCACTGCCCCCACGGATCCGCCACGCTCACCCGGGCCGCGTCGGAGCACAGGCCGAAACCCGCCCGCACCACCGGGTCCCCGCCCAGCAGGGCCGCCAGCTCATGGGTCGAGTCCACCATCAGCTGCAAGGCGCCGGCACCCCGGTCCATCCGCCCCCAGGTGATCCGCCGGACCGCCTCGGCGGCCCGCCGCTCCACCACCTCCGCCAGCAGCGGCTTGCTCCCGAAGTGGAAGTGCAGCCCACCCGCGCTGACCCCGGCGCGCTTGGCGATGGACGCCACCGAAGCCGTGACGAAACCCTCCTGCGCGAACGCCTCGGCCGCCGCGCGGACGAGCGTCTCCCGCGTGCGAGCGGCACGTTCCTGTTTCACCACGGCGTCTCCACAAACCGCGACAACGGTTTGCCCGGCAAGCGAGCCTGACCACCCCTCACAAAAACCAACCAGAAGGTCCGTATTTTATCAGCCGGACACATGCCCGCAAAGGCCGGGCCACGCCACCGCCCCGCGACCCGGCCCGGACAGCCCGTCAGCTCCACTCCCCGCCGGCCACCTGCCGGACGGTGAGGTTCACCCGGTTCCACAGGTTCACCGTGGCGATCGACAGGATCAGCGACGCGAGCTGCTGCTCGTCATAGTGCTTGGCCGCCATGTCGTAGATCTCGTCCGGCACCTGGTCCGCCCGGTCGCTCACCCGGGTCACCGCCTCCGCGAGCGCCAGCGCGGCCCGCTCGGCCTCCGTGAAGTACGGCGACTCCCGCCACCCCGCCACGGTGTCTATCCGCTCGTCGCCCTGCCCGCTCTTCCGCAGGTCCCCGGCGTGCATCAGCACGCACACACCGCACCCGTTGATCTGGCTGGCCCTCAGGTGCACCAGGTCCAGGGTGCTCTTGGGCACGCCCACCGCACGCGTGGCCTTGTCCAGCGCCATCAACGCGGGAAGCGCGTCGGGAACGATCATCGCCGGATTGCCCATCCGTGCCTGCATCGCACGTCTCCTCAAGTCTCGTCATCGGGTTCGACACCCCTATGACGGAACTCGACGGGCGAGTGTGACCGCCTCCGCGAGAAAACCGAAGGGCCCCGGGCGGACAACCCACCCGAGACCCTCACGGGCCCCAGGAAGGCCCCTGGAAGCCCTCCACAGCCCCGACACCGACTCCCGTACCCCCAGGGGAGCCGAACAAGCCCTAGCCGACCGCGTGCAGCGCCCGCCGCCGCTTCGACTCCGCCGCCTTCTTCGCGGCGGCCTGCGCGGCCCGCTTCTTCCGCTGCTCGGCCAGCTGGTCCTGGTAGGCCGCCACCGCCAGGTGGTAGCTCGCCACGTACCCCCGGGCGTCCAGCCGCTCCTCGGCCGGCATCTCGTTCACCGCGGCCACCGCGTCCTCGAACGAGTTGTACCCGGCCAGCATCGGGTTGATCTGGTAGACCCCGTTGCGGACCTTCCGCACCAGCTTGGCCAGCTCCAGACTCCGCAGCGCCGCGTTCACGCTCGGCCGGCTCAGGTCCAGCAGCCCGCCGACCGTCGCCTGGTCGATCAGGATCCGCCCACCCGGCTCACTGAGCGAACGCAGCTTCAGCAGCACCCGGTACGCCGCCGGCGGGAGGTCGAGGTCGGAGAGGAGCCCGTCCGCGTTGACCGCAGCGAATCGCAAGGTGCTCACTGAGCTGTCCCTTCTTCCGTGCGCTTCGACCGGCTCAGCCGACGCGCAGCGCGCTCTTTTGCCCGTTCGGCCCGCAGTTCCGCGATGGCCTGACGCATGTGGTCCAGCGACGGGAAGCGCACCAGATCCGGCAGACTCGCATCGCTGCGGATCTGCGAGATCGTGCCGTGCTGCTCCACCTTCACGAACTCACCCGTCATCTCAGTACCCGGGATGAACTCGGCTACCCGGTAACTGTAGGGCGGGTTGAACTGATACACACCCCGCCGCACCTTGAAGACGATCCCATGAGACATCACCGTGTGGAGCGCTTCAGAGGTCTTCGTCCGACTGACATCCAGGATGGTAGCCATCTCCTCCTGGGTGAGCGGAATCCGCCCCCCGGCCCGCTGGCAGGCGATGAGCAGCAGGATCAGCCGCAGCGGCAGCGCCTCCCGGAAGTACTGCGCGATCACCAGGAAGAACTCCAGGCTGTCCATCGAGAACGCGTTCGGCTGACTCTGCGTCCCGTAGAACTCCAGCGGCTTGCGCTCGCCGTCCAGGGTCAGCTTCCGACTCGGATACCTCTTCGCGAGGCCGTCCAGGTCCTTGACCGGAGCCAGCGGCTGGCTCCACGCCGAGATCGCGTCATCAACAGGGAGATCAGGACGCGGCGCACGCGCCGGACCCGGCCGGCGGCGCTGTGGCTCTGATGACACGAGGCTGCTCTCCACTTCGTTGATCTGCGTGGAGAGTATGTCAACAAGGGTGACACAAGTGTCACGCTCGTTGACGTTCGGCGTGTCTTGTGTCCCCCCACGAGGGACATATCTCGGCCATCAGACTTCGCGCCACCCACCCTCCCAACCCAACCGACCGGCCACCCAGTTCGCCGACACATCTCCCCTAAAACGTCAGCCCCGCAGACGTTTTAGCCCTAATTACGTTTGCCACGCTGACGTTTTGCAAGCGATGTGTCCCCCCACCAGCGACACATCGTCCGAGATATGTCCCCTCAGGAGGTACATATCTCCACGAACGCACCCCCTCTGACCTGCGCAAACGCATCTCCGTACTCTCTATATGCACCTGGTCTGTCGTCTGCGGCCCCGAACAACCCCAAAACCAGGCCCCCCAACACCTCCTCGACCCACCCCCAGCACCCCCCAACCCCCCACCCCGCCCAACCGGACACCCTGTCCGAACCAAGCCACAAAGTGACCGATTCCCATTTCTATCCGCCCACAACTTTGAACCACCCCCTCAACCACCCCCCAAGCCACCCTCAAGCACACCCCACCCCCAACACCCGAGCAGCCACGGCGATAAACACCCCGGAGGCCTCCTTCGCCTCATCCGCAACCCATACGTGGCATCAGCAGCCACCCGTGGCGGCCCCACCAACTCCGGCACCGAAACCTGCAACCGAATATGCGGCGCCGTAACAACAGCCCGAGTCTGAGCCGCCAGCTGGTCCTGCCGATACGTACCGGCCTTCTGCTCCCCAACTCGGTCCCCACCAAACAATGCTGAAAGGCTCAGCAGCCAGGACACTAGCCAGCGTCCCCAAAACAGCAACAATCGAAAACCATATGGACATAAGCTGCCAAATCTCCTCAAAAAATCAGTACTAATCGCCCGTTCTGAAAACCTAGGAACCCTAGTAACTACCCCACCCATTTCATTTCTAAGCGCTGGAAATCCAAAAGAACTCACCTGAAAAACAAGGAAATTGCCTTTGTCTCACGAAGCGCCGGCTCTCCTTCAATAACACAACACTATGGCGCTAAAAGGCCCACTCGCGCAGAGCGCGAGAAAGAGACCTGTTTCCAGAGAGCCCAAGGCTTCTTTACCTGGCGCACAGCACCAGGTATTCCGCGCGCGCGAAGCGCGCGCTTTCACTGTCTATCTCCGGAGCAGAGTGGAGGAGAGGCCCTGAAAGGGCCCGCCCTCGCGGAGCGAGGGCTCATCTGCCCCCAGCGCGCAGCGCTGGGGGGCCTGTGTCCTGGGCGGCACAGGCACCGAGTTCGCTCTCGGGCAGCAAGAATCTGTCTCTCCTCAGCGCGTAGTGCTGAGGCATCTGTTGTCCGGAGCGAAGCGTAGGACAGCCCCTGAAGGGGCCCGCCCTCGCGCAGCGAGGGCGCATCTGTCCCCAGCGCGTAGTGCTGGGGTGTCTGTTGTCCGGAGCGAAGCGGAGGACAGGCCCGGAAGGGGCCGTCCTCGCGGAGCGAGGACCCATCGTTCCTCAGCGCGCAGCGCTGAGGAATCTGTTGCCCGGAGCGAAGCGAAGGGCAGGCTCCGAAGGAGCCCGCCCTCGCGCAGCGAGGGCGTTGCCCTCCTCAGCGCGCAGCGCTGAGGAATCTGTTGCCCGGAGCGAAGCGAAGGGCAGGC
>NZ_JBVIRI010000042.1:0-17993 GCF_055576225.1 Streptomyces sp. NPDC033845
CCTTCAATACCGGCCCCACACCCTCAACGGCTTCATAGCCTGCTCCGGCCTCACCCTCGACAACCCAGCCTCACCTTGAAACGCCGAAGTCAGTATCTGCTCGTTGACGGCGGGAAGTTCTGCTACCTCGCGACCGTGATCGACCTCGCCTCACGCCGCCTGGCCGGTTGGGCGATCGCTGATCACATGCGCACCGAGCTCGTCACCGACGCGCTCGCCGCCGCCCAGCGGACCCGAGGCAGCCTGGCAGGCGCAGTGATCCACACCGACCACGGATCTCAATACGCGAGTCGGCTATTCGCTGAAACCTGCAGGTCAGCAGGGTTGATTCAAAGCATGGGCGCGATCGGGTCAAGCGCGGACAACGCGCTCGCCGAGTCCTTCAACGCAACGTTCAAACGCGAGACTCTCCAGGGCCGAAAGAGCTGGTCCAGCGAGCGCGAGGCCCGTCTCGACGCCTTCCGATGGCTGACCCGCTACAACACCCGCCGACGTCACTCCCGCCTCGGACAACGCAGCCCTATCGCCTACGAGACAGCAACCACAACCACATCAACTACGCTGGCCGAAGCCGCATAGCCCGTGTTCAGGATTCGGGGTCAAGGCCCCTCCGCTCGAACAACTCGGCCGCCTGCCTCCGCACCGTCTCTCGGCGCCGGCGTCCCTCGGCGTCAGTCCGCCCCCATCCGCATACCTCACACACCACGGAATACAGGTAACACCCCAGCTCCGTCAGACCCTCCGCGAAGAATCACCCTGGCGAGCCGAGGTCAGTAGCGCCATCGGCGGTCTTCTCGCTTCCTCCGGATCAAGCAGATCCAGTATCAGCGTGTCCACCACTCAGGGGAAGGGCTCCTCCGCCTTCTCTGGTCTTCCTCGTCCCCCTCGCCCGCGCCATCAGCAGGGCGACCAACCGGACCGTCGCCTTCACTGAGCCTTTTCAGCTCAGCCACCGATCGGGTGACGGCGGAGTGACCGTGGAACGGGCAGAGCCCCGGGGCTGTTGAGCAAGGTGTATAGGCTCAACTCTTCAGCCTTGGGGCTCTGTTGGTTCCCTATCGTGCCGTACTCGATGTCCCGCATGCCCTCGTGGAGTGGGTCACGATGCTGATCGTCACCCGGGAGGGTGACCGTCGGTGCAAGCTCCCGCCTTCGGGCCGTGCCATGGCCGCACTGGTGTACTTGCGGAAGAACGAGACCCTGGCCCAGCTCGCGGCCGGTTTCGGGATCAGTGTCGGCACGGCCCACGCCTACGTCCACGCCGTCGTCACACTCCTGGCCGGCCGGGCACCGGGCCTCACGGCTGCCCTGAGGGGAGCCGACACACGCTACGTCCTGCTCGACGGGACCCTCGCCGAGTGCGACCGGGTCGGCGACAGTCGCGCCGACTATCGGGAAATCACCGCCGCCACGGCGTGAACCTGCAGGCCATCACCGACCCCGACGGCACCCTGGTGGGGATCTCACCCGCGCTGGCAGGCCGTGTCCACGATCTGACCGCAGCCCGTCGGCACCGGCTCATCACCACCAGCGTCCGCCTGGGCATCCCCGTCCTGGCCGACAAGGCCTACCAGGGAGCCGGCGACATCACCGCGGTGCCCCACCGCCGAAAGCCGGCGCAAGACCTCACGCTCGAACAGAAGTCCGTCAACCGGGCCCACTCCCGCCTCCGACGGCCCGTCGAAAAAGCCATCGCCCGCATCAAGACCTGGCGCATCCTCCGCAAAGCCCGCCTCAGTCCCAACAACCTCACGTCAATCGCCCGAGCCATCCTCACCCTGGAGACCCGCCGCTGAAAAGGCTCACTCTCGGAGCGGCAGCACTCTTTGGTTGCTGGTACGGCGCATACATGCTCGTCACCTGGCACTACGCCATCTGACAACCCGCCCAGCTGCTCACACTCGTGGAGACGCTGTATGGAGACGTTGCGCTATTCGCGTCCGTCTACACTATTCGCGTCCGTCTACACTCGGGTATGGAAGGGGCTACGAGCGGGGTTACGGCGCTGCGAAACGGTACCCGAAGCCCCGTACGGTCTGGATGTACCGGGGCCTGCACGGCAAGTCCTCGATCTTGCTGCGCAGCCGGCGTACGCATGCGTCGACCAGTCGGGCATCGCCGACGTGGCTGTGCTCCCACACATGCTGCAGCAACTGCTGCCGACTGAAGACCTGCTCGGGCGAGGCGGACAAATACAGCAGCAATTTGAGCTCGGAAGGCGCGAGAGGGAGACGCTGTCCGGATTTGGTGACGGTGAGCGCAGCGCGGTGAATAGCGAGATCGCCGTAGGATTCGATGGTCGGCTTCCCGCCACCATCGAAGCGGCGTAGCACGGCGTGGATCCGGGCGTCGATCACTTCTGTTCGGGCCGGTTTGAGGATGTAGTCGTCAGCCCCCGCTTCCAGCCCGAGGACGATGTCGAAGTCGTCAACACGTGCCGTGTGCATGATGATGGGCAGGCTGCTGGTCTTGCGTACCTGTCGGCAGACCTGAATTCCGTTCATGCCGGGCAGCATCAGATCAAGCAGGAGCAGATCCGGGTAGAACGTGCTGACCGCTTCGATCCCGTCCTCTCCGGTGGCAACCGAGCGCACGTCGTGGCCGCGCCGGCCCAAAGCCAGTTCCAGACCCTCGCGGATGGCACAGTCGTCTTCTATGAGGAGAATACGTGACATGGTAGGGCGTTTCTGAGATAGATGGTTCCGTACTGGCTCAGGTCGGAAGCCGTTTGGTGAATGCTGACTGATGTTCGCTTCGTACCGGCGCCAAGACGGCCCCCGGTCGGACGCGATGCCCAGCCGATTCCTTCGTTACTCGCAGCCCCGGCCCACGACAAGGCCGAACCCCTTGCTGCGTACCGCATCCGGAGCCGGATAGACGGGCGCCTGGGCGGTGTCACCGGCGCGCCATGTAGGTCTGGAACGCACGGTAGAGCATCTGGTTCGCCGCTCCGGGCAGGGCCTTCTCCCACTCGCCCAGCGTCTCCACGACATTCCCGCCGGTGCCCAGCTTCCACCGCAACAGACCGAACCCTCGGTCTTCGGGATCAAGGGTGGGCACGACGCCGCGCATGTCGTACTCGGCAGCTCCCAGCGCGTGAGCGTCACGGATCATCCGCCACTGGAGTGCGTTGCTGGGCCTGACCTGCCGGTGGTTGGCCGAGGCTCCGCTCTGGTACCAAACCCTTCCCCCAGCGACGATCATGGTGTGTGCGGCCAGGATCTCACCCTGGTGACGAGCGAGGTAGAGACGCATCCGGCCCGGCTGCTCGGCGTTGAGGACCTCGTACTGGCGCTGGTAGTAGCCAAGGGAACGGCCGGTGCGAAAACCGTCGCGCTGCTCGGTGATCTGCAACAGCCGGTAGAACTCCGGCAGATCGGCCGAGCCGCCGACGAGGGTCTCGACGCCTGACTTCTGGGCCCTGCGGATGTTGCGCCGCCACTCCTGGTTCAGACCCGACCACAGGTCATCCAGCGTGCGGCCCGCGAGCGGGACGCGGAAGACGTAGCGCGGCTGGGCATCGCCGTCGTCGTCGCCTCCACACCGCTGCCAGCCCCGAGACCGCAGCCGGTCAGCGACTGCGGTGCCGACCGGCTCGACGTGGCTGGCCAGCAGGTCCGATATCCGGCGTCCGGGACCAGTGGCGGCTTTGACATCGGCGGCGTTCCACCGTCGGTAGGCGGGACTGGGGCCTATGCGGACGGCGAAGGCCCCTGCCTTGCGTAGATGGTCCATGAGCGGGTCCAGCCACCCGTCGATCGCCGGATCCTCCCAGTCGGCCACGGGCCCCTCTGGAAGGTAGGCGAAGTATTTGTGCGTGCCAGGAAACCGCCTGTAGAGGACGAGCCCTGCTCCGGCCAGCTCACCCGAGGGCGCATGCCACCCGATACGCTCGGAACGCCACTGCCCCTTCACTTCGGCCCAGCACGGATACTGCAGGTAGCTCGCGCCATGCTCCGGAGCCAGGAAAACTCGGTACTCATCCGGAGAGAGGCTGCGAAGGGCCACTCCCTGTTGCACACGCGCAGGATGCAGGTTCGTCCGCATATCACCAGCCGTCCCGTAGCCCCGTCATTTCACCCCCTTCTGCAGGGAGCAGCGTGGAGTCACGCTCTGACGGCGGACGCTCCACGGCTGTTTCCAGGGTCGGACAAGTCGGCCGGCAGGAGGCTCCACTGATCGGGCCAGCTGCAGGAGGACTGACCCTCCACCTCGCGACAGCGGAGAAGATCGCGAGGCTGATCGCGGAAATCACGACTCAGACCGTCTCAGGCGCCCGTCGTGGCTTCCCCCGGGGCCCGCGTCGCCCCTACTGGCAGCGGCCATGCTGCTGATCTGGGGGTCTGCAACGCCAACGGCCAGCCACCACCCATGATCAGGACCTCCTCGGCGCCACCGCCAAGACGGTCTTCGGCGGCTTGTACGTCGTCGACCTCGCTTCGGCCTCATGGTTGCCGTCCCGGCACTACGTCGCTCCGGCTCGCACCTCACCAGCAGACAAACAGCGTCCGAAGCCATACGAGGCGACTTCGGACGCCGCTTCGACTGCACAGCCGCTTATGCAAGAAGGCTCGCAGTCGGTCAAGCGGCCTGACCGAGGCCGGCGGCGGTCAGGTCCTGCTCTCGCAGCAGGGTGAAGTCGACGTCGAGCTTCGGTTCGTACGCGTCCGCCTTGATGTCAAGCTGATGCGTGCTGTACTCGCCGAACCGGTTGATGTGCTCGGAAATGTGGGACAGGTTCTCCGGCTCGATCTCTCATCCCTCCTCCAGTAGCTGCCGCACGATCTCGGCGATGTCCAGAGCGTTGTGAAAAATCACCGTGTTCGTGAGTAGAGCGTTGAATTTCATCGCTTTCTCCTGCTGGACCGGGTCGTTGTCGGCGATGACGCCCCGGTTGCCGAACCCGCCACCGGTTGAACGATTCGACCTTGTTGGTCGCTGCAGTAACCCGTCGGCGCAGCGGCGCGTCGGAGAGGTAGCGCAGCAGCTGGACGGTGCCGATGACGCGGCCGACCTCGCGGAAGGCGGCGTACGTGGCGTTCTTCCTCGACCCCGAGCGCAGGCGCTTGAGCAGCGTGGAGGAGGAGATGATGCCCTCGCGTACGGAGACGGCCACACGCATCAGGTGGGGGTCTGCCCAGTAAACGGCTCTGTCTCACATTCGGTGGTAACGCTAAGTGGCGGAGGTCGTTGTTCTCGGTGTGATTCGTTCTGCAGCACACCCGGTAGAAGGGATCCGCCCATGCCCGCACCCCCGGCCCACCGGCGCGCGTACCCTGGCGGTACGACCGCAGGGAGGAACAGCCGATGAGCTCGCAGCCCGACCGCGCCCCCGTCACGCCGTACGCCCCCACGGCCGGGGCCCCGGCCGAGCTCCTTGCCCAGCTGCGCACCGACCCGCGCGCCGGCACCTGGGTGCCGGCCTTCGAGCAGCAGTGGGCGGCCGCCCTCGAGGAATCGCGGCGCACGTTCTCCCTCGCGGCGCTCTACGCAGGCCTCCAGGAGTGGCAGGGCCTCATCGCCGCCGCTCCGGTGGTCGACGCGTTCGTGGCCTCCGGCTACGACGACGACGACTTCATCGACATGGCGGAGCTCCGCGGCAGGCGCCGGTGACCGGACAGCCGTACGCGGTCCGCTTCTCCGCCCCGGCCGCCAAGGCCCTCGACGCCCTGCCCGAGCACGTCGAAGACACCGTGTGGGGGCTCCTAGACGCCGCCTCGGCGGACCCTTGGGGCTTCCGGCAGTTCAACGCCGACGACCCGGAGGGCCAGGACGTGCGCCACGCCTCCCTCGGCCAGCTCTCCGTCACCTACTGGGTCAACCGGCCCCACCGCTGGCTTTCCGTACTCACCATCAACTGGCTCGGATAGCCACCCAGTGACGATGCCTCGCTCCCGCAGGGTCAGCCCGAGGCGTGGAAGGTAGGTGTGGAGGGGAAGAGGCACGGGGAGAACCAAACCGCCATGCAGATAAGTCGAGTTGACCAATCGGGCGGGCTGGCCGAGCGAAGGGTGACGAGATGCCGGAGCAAAGTCGGGCACCAAGGAAGCCGCGAGCGATGGCCTGTCCTTCATGCGGCACCCGGACGAAGGCGAGCGTGGCCACCGGCCGCCTCTACGAACACCGCGCGCCGGGACGCCGTGCCCGAAGTCCGGAGCTGTCGTGCTGACCGGCAAGGCGATCCGGGACAGCTACGAGTGCGCCTGCGGCACCTGGGCCCGGATCACCCTCAGGAACACGCTCGCTCCCCACGACATGCCGGATGGGGAGCGGTGCCCGCTGTCCGGAGAGTCGATCGCCGCGCCGGTCCTCCGTCCCACGGCGCAAGGAGTAGTGCGGATGGTTGCGCCCCCGTCGCCCTCGGGTGGCGGCGCGAGCGCGTCGACAGCAGCGAAGGCTCGAGCGTGTACGCCATCCTTACCGGCTTGCCCGACTGCGCTACTGACCGACGCGCACCGCCGGCACGAGCCGAGGAACCGCGTCCCACCCCAACGTGGCCTCTCGGCGAGGACGGCGCATGCTCACCAGGTGCCGTGGGGCCGGTCGGCACCGAGCTGGACCTCACGCCGGCACTCCGAGCAGTCCGGTAGCCCCTCCATCCCGCGCGGCCGGTGGCCCTCCACCCAGCTGAACCCGCACAGCGCCGTATGCGTCGCAGGGAAGTGCTCGCCCTTGGTCGCGTGCGAGCCGTAACCCGGCACCATCCAGGCCAACGCCGTCTCCCTGTCGTACGGGGCGCCGCTCGACCAGGCGTAGGCCGGCTCGGTCGTGGTGCAGCGCACCCGCAGGTCAGGCCCCGTCCAGCGTGTGCCGTACCGGAGCTGCGAGCTGGTATCGAGTGCATCCGCGAGGCGCTCGAAGGACCGGTCGTAGTCCCTCATGTGCTACCACGAGCCCGGCTTCTGCTCGCGCATCAACTTGCGGAACATCAACAGCAGCCGCGCCAGGTCGTGCTGATCGACCCGGACCGTGATTGTCTCCGCGTCGAACCCGTACGTCGGGTCATGGGGCTTCTTCGGCATCGGTCCTCGCTCGCATCGCTCCGGCGGCCGGCACCCTGGTACAGGGCGGCCGGGTGTTCAACGACCCGGACCCGCCGGGGCCACGCCGACCTCTGTCGCCCGTACTCCGGCCGACCACTCAGGCCGGCGGCGTCGCGCCCGGCAACTCCGCGGAGAAGGCCCACCATTGCGCGAAGAGGACCGCCTGGTGATCACGCTGGAGTTCTGGCGTGAGGAACATCTGATCAGCCACCCCGAAGACGCCGGCGCCGTGTTCGTGTCCGAGGCGCCAGCCGAGGAGTTGATCGGGATCCTTGAGGGCATCGCGGCCGCGCTCGACGCAAGTTAGAGCGAGAGCCGCAGTCTCGTACAGCGGCTCCGGTCTTGAACGCGAAGGGTCGGTAGCTCCTCAGCCCTAGCGGGCTTGCGGTGCCCCGCCGGGGTGGTCAGCCTTCAAGGGCGACTGCAGGCAGGGTGTGGTTTGAGACTTTGAAGCGTGGTAGCTGTCCGCTGTGGTGCGGGTGGCCACACCCGTCGTCGCTCGACGGACTCACCGATGGGGCGAACGTTCTGTGGTGCAGGTCCAACGCTCCGGCTGTGGCAAACGGTACCTGGGTTTCACTCCCAGGCCCTGTCATCAACCACTGGTGCAAAACCTCCTGTACTTCGGTACTGCTTCGACCTCCTGAGGCCGACCTCCGTGTCACGTCCCTGACTGGGGAGTCATGACGGGGCAGCTGCTCTTTAAGAAGAAGACCCAAGCGTGAGCAAGGCTCTCACCTGCGGTTTCTGCCGAACCTGTGTGCTCTCGACGACACATAGGGACCGGCGAAATGTAGCTGCGGCGGACGCATCTCAGCGAAAAATCAAGCATGCCTGTACTTTTTCGCTCGAGGCCGCAAGCTGAGAACGCTGCAGGTCAGGAGCGTGCCCACAGGCGGCAAGCGGCGGGTGGGGGGCATGCGGCTGATCATGAAGTGTGCCGTTAGGATGACACTGAGAATCAAGCAGGCGTGGATTTTCTCGTTCTCAGAGCTGAGAAACTTCACGACCTGTGGACTTTCGGGGCGCGTCCGCATGGGGCACGGAGGAGAAGGGCTCCTCGGCGCGCCGCCGCGTCAAAAGACAAGCAGGCGTTGATTTTTCGGATAGCCTCGGACCGCCTGAGTAATAAGGAGGTCCTGTGACATCTGATCCGCCCGCTCGTCGCCGACAGCGCGGGCCCCGTGCGGTGCCCGTTCAATCAGGAAACGAAGCCGACTACGGTGACATCTTGGCCGTGCTCGGCCAGCAACTGGGTGAGAAGGTCGCGCAGGCCACCGACCCCACCGGCCGTCGCCGCCTCAAGGGTGTCCACTTCGAGTACGCCGCAGACCCGAAGTCCGTGCACGATATGGCCGGTGGCGCTGGCTACAGCCTGGCGAGCAACTGGTTCACCCAGTTTCTGGCTCAGCTGGCTGTCGCGAACAGCATCACCAAGTCCCAGCTCTGCGTCTTCCTCTTCGTGGCAGGCGGACAGGTGCCCGGTACCGGCATCGCGCAGTACACCCAGCAGGAGATCACCGACGGGCTGAACAAGATCGCCGCCAAGAAGGGCGGCAAGATGATCACCCGGTCCACCGTGAACCGTGCAGTTCAGGCCCTCAGCGGCTACCACTGGGTGGAGAAAGCTGGAAACGGGCGCATCCAGATCAACGTCCGTCTGTGGTTCCAGGGGAACAGCACTGCCCAGAACGAGGTGCTTGCAGGGATCGCGGAGAAGCACGACCATGATCCCGAGGCGTTCCCCTACGCGGTGGGGCCCGAAGGAGTCCACCAAGAGGAACTGGACCTCGATTTCGGGTCTGGGGAGAGCCTTCAGGGCAGGAGGCGTACCGGATGATAGTGCTGCCAGGCCCGCCGGCGGGCGCCCGCTCACGAGGAAGGTTGTTCCATGGCTAACGTCATGTCTCCGATCGTCGCGGAGCGCATCTGGGCTCTGCCGCTGTCAGGATCGGCCGTCAAGTTCCTCCAGTACCTGGTCTCCCGCAGCGACTTCGGGGGCACCTTGCCTGTCCGCCAGAAGGACATGGCGGCCGAGTACGGGGTTACTCCCCAGGCTGTGAGCGGCCTCATGGCACCCTTGTGCGACCTCAACATCGTGCTCCGGCCACGCAGTGAAGAGCGCAATGGGAACTCCTACCGCCTGCACCCCCTCGCGGCAAAGTACGAGTCACCGGAAGCGATGGATGCAGCGTTCCGGGCCGCGCTGGCCCGCATTCAGGCGGGGGAGTTGCCGAATCTCAAGCTCCCGGCCTATCAGCAGGCGCCACCGGCATCGACCGGCCGCCCCAAGCTCCAGGTCGCCTGACCGAGACGAAGACAGAGGGCCGTCCACCATGATGGACGGCCCTCTGCGCCTGAGTAACAAACTGGTCCGCCCACTATATCCGCCCCGATTCTGCTTCGTCTCAGTTTGCTGGGTGGGTGAGCGGTTGTCGCTTCAAGCCGGGCGACGCGATGCGGGGACCCGCCTCCGGTACGGGTGGGGCCTGGATGCTGTTGAGCATCCTTCCCCTTCATGGACTGAGGCGTCGGGTACGTACCTGTACCTGAGGGGGATGGGAAGGAGCGCCGCGATGCCCGATGCCAACGTGAGAATCCCCGGGGAGGCCCGGGACCGCCTCGCCGCGATCGCGGCGGAGGAGGGCCTGTCGCTGCGCGCTTACCTGGTGCGCCTGGCCGAGACGATGCTGGCGCCTGCCGAGGGCGCGGAGAAGGCGCGGGCCGCCCTCCAGGCCTGGAACGGCTACACCGTCTTCCCGGCCGAGGAGAGCGCCCTCGACGACGAACTCGACCGTCGCCTTGCGCAGGTGCGCCACCCGTGAGGGATGTCGTTCACAAGGCGACCGGACCCAGCCGAGGAGCGCATCAACTGGTGGAGCCGGCGTCAACGCCTCTCGCATGAGTTCTACCGGCGGTAGAATGGGTCTACGAGCGGGACTAAACCCACCAGCATCAAGACCTCAGAGGCCACCCGTGACCGGCTGCGGATCCTGGCCGAGGAGCGCGGTACCGCGATCACCGAGCTCCTGGAGCTCGCCGGGAGCCGGCTGACCCGAGCCGAGCAGGAGCAGCGCGCCCTCCAGGCGGCCGCCGAGCTGGGGGTGGAGTACACCGAGGAGCTCCAGCAGGCCGGGCAGTCGGCCTGGGAGAAGATCCGCGCGCACCAGGACGGCGCCGCCGCGTGAGCATGACGGTGGTCCTCGACCACACCGCACTGGCCGCCCTATACCGGGCGGACCCCTTCCTCACGGGTCTCTACGTCGATTCCTCCCAGGGGACCGGCCGGGCCCTGGTTCCGGCGCTGTCCCTCCTGGCCGCCGAACGCAGTGTGCCCGGGGCCGGCGCCCACGCGGGCCGGCTGCGGTTCGCCGAGAGCGTGCCGTTCACCGCCGCGCACGCGCTGGACGCCGCGTCCTGGCCGACCATCGACTGGGCGCTGACCCACCCGGCAGCGATCGCCTGGCAGGCGCTGAAAGCGGGGGATCCCGTCAGGGTCCTGTCCCTGACCCCGCAGGCCTACGAGGGCACGGGAATTCACCCCCTCGACCCCAGCTGAGCCCAGGCCGCTCGCCACTCGGTGGACCAGAGCACCGAGAGGACTCTTCGACCCGCTGTCGGGCACCGCGGTGTGCGCTGCTGGTCAGTAGTACACATCTTCGATGGCGGCGAGCTCGGCTCGCTCGTATTCCTCCTGCTTCAGTTCGAAGGACTCCTTCGCCTGTGCCCATGCCTTGCCTGGGGCGGGGAGGGGTTGGTTGCCGTGGCGCCAGGCGTACAGGCATGCGGCCATGTCGTGGACGACGCCTTGCAGGACAGAGCGGCGCCGAGTTCCTCCGTGGAAGGCATGCTTCAGCATGTGGAGGTTCTCCAAGTACCGCACTCCTTCGAGGATCCGGGCACGCATTTCGGCGTCATCGACATCCAGGACGCCGTACGTCACAGGCAGGAGCTTCGAGGGCGGTGTGCTCTTATGCGGCCCCCGTTGGGCCGGCTTCCTCCGGACACGCAGAATCGGCCTGTCCGGTGTGCGGGGGAGTAGGGGGTAGGGATGACGCTCGTAGTCGAACTGCGTTCGAGGTGGCTCTGTGTCCCGGACCGGGCGGGAGCCCGGGCCTCGGCCGCCGGCAGGGATGCTGGAGCGGATGGTCGACGACAAAAACGGGCCGGGGTCAGCTGGCACCGGGTTCGGGTGTCCACACGGCGGGGCCGCCGCCGCGCCATTCGATCAGCGCCCGGTCGTTGAGGTCGACGTTGTCGGGGTCCAGGCCGGCCCGGCGGAGGAACTCCACCAGGTCACCCGGCCCTGCGGCGCGGCCGAGATCGTTGCCGTGGGCGCGGACCAGCCGTCGGCCCTGGGCGTCGGGCGGGTGGACGACTATGGGCGGGTGGCCGGTCATTCCAGCACCCCCCCCCAGCGCGGTGTCCGGCCGGCAGTGGATACAGGCCGGCACGCCTTCCGTGAGGGCGCGGCGGGCGGTGTCGGCGGTGGCGGGGACCGCGGTCTCGGTCAGGTCGAAGTCTTTGGCGACCTGACCGACCGAGCGGTCACCACGTCGGCACAGCTCCACGATCTCGGTCTTGAACTCCGGCGTGAACGAGCGCCGAGGACGCGCCTTCTTCTTCCCCATGCTCTCCATGATGAACATCATCCTTCCGGGGCCCAAGCCCCTGATCTCCGATGTCCGTCAAAGCGAACCAAGCGCATACGTGCCACACAACCCCTTCAAGTGCAAGGTCTCCGAGCCGACAGCGAGGCTACTGAGCGTGACTACCAGATGGGGAATCGAGCTGGCCTACATGGGGAATCTCTGCGGTTCTGATCCACTTCTTGTGGGACGGTGTCGGAGGGTGACGGTGCTCAGTCTGCGAGGAGGATTTGGCGTCGGAGGAGGTCGAATCCGGCCCGGCCGTATCCGTCCCTCTTGATCCGCTTCACTCTGTTGACGTTGCCCTCGACCTTGCCTGAGCTCCACTCCAGGGGGAGGCCAGCGGTGACGGCGTCGAAGTCCTGCCGCAGGCCACGGGCCAGGCTCCGTAGCGGCTTCAGCCCCCGTGTTCTCGGCGCGGGCGAGCCAGTCGTCGAGTTCGCCGCCTCGGCGCTCGGTCATCATGCGGGCGAAGTCGCGCACGCAGTCGGCGACAGCATCCAACTCCTGGCAGCGGGAAAGTAGTTGCTTGCACTTGAGTGCGTTGCTCTCGTCGATCTTGTCGGGGTGCGCGGTGATCAGCCAGGTGGCTTTCCGGACGGTCAGCTCCTTGGGCTTCTCGGGTGCGGGCTTGCCGCTGGCGCGGATCTGTTCCAGGTGACGGCGGACAGTCCGCCTGCTACCGAGGTAGCCGAGCTCGGTGATCTCCGCGTGAAGCCGTGCCGCGTCCGTGCAGCCCTCGTTCCACCGCCGGTACAGATAGGACGAATAGGCGTGGATCTGGCCGTAGCGGCGGGACCCGGTCCCAAGGGATGCGTCCTCGGGGGTGGCGGCGTGCGCGTAGCGGCGCACGGTCTTGCGGTCGAGCCCGAGGGTCTTGGCGATCACCTCGATCTGCACGCCCTTGTCGTACAGGGCATGCACCGCGGCATGGCGCTCGCGTCGCTTGATCGCGCGCAGTCCTTCCACGGGCTCTTCTGGTACGTCGTCGGCGGCTGGGCCGGCCTTCACGGCGGCGGGATTGTCGGTGCTCGTGTCCTCGGCGGGCTCGGTGAGGCACGCGCGGTGCTGGGCGACGCACTTCTCGACGGCTTCGCACAGGTTCTTCCAGAGGTGGTACCTGTCCGCGACCTGCGTGGTGCCGGGGCAGACGGTGCGGACGGCTTCGGCGCAGGCGCTGGCTCAGTCCCTGCACACGATCTCGGCCCCGGGATGGGCGCGCAGCCAGGCGATGAGCGTCTCCGAGGTGCGGTCAGGCAGCACGTCCACACGCTCGCCGGTCTCCACGTCCAAGATGATCGTGGCGTACACATGGCCCTTCTTGAACGCGAAATCATCCACTCCCATCACGCGAGGGGCAACCGAGGGCTGTTTGTCCGGGAGATTCCGTAGCATCCTGATCAGCGAGTTCGCACTGACCGGGACCGCCAGGTGCCCGGCCAGCCGGGCCTCTGGGCGTCCCGTGAGCGCCAGTGCTATCCGCTCCAGCGTCCGACGGAGTGCGGGAGTGCGGCGCGCGAACCGCTCGGTAAGCCCGTCTATCTGCTCGACGAACGTACGGCGTGCGCACGGTGCCGCCTGGCACAGGAACCGCCGCACCGCCAGGTCGATCACGACCATCTCTGCTGGCCGCCGACACCCCAGGACGAGGGGAGAGCGAGCCCGAAGAACGTCCCGCCAGGCCACACCCGATCTGGTGCCGCCTGGTCCTCACCCGAGGCTCTGACTTTTGGGAGTCCGCTGCCCTGCGGCCATAGCCGACGATCTCGAGGTACCAGCACCTGGACCGCCGACGCTGTCCGGCCGGCGGTGGGCTGGTTCCACTGCGGACGTTCTCACCTCGCTGCCACGTACTCACCAGGGCACTGTTTGAGCTCAGCCTGGAGGCTGCTGGAGCGGGACCCTCCTCGCCAACGGGCTCACGCCTTCGGTGATGTTGCGCACCGCCGTCAGCGAGTCACAGTCATACGGAGCATCTTTGGGTCGTTGTCTGCGATAGTGCTGCTGGCTCGGAGTACCGGAGAGTCCGGGAAATGAACGAGCGCAAGGAGAGTTCCACATGGCACGTGTTATCGCGATGGTGAACCAAAAGGGTGGCGTGGGTAAGACCACCAACACCGTCAACCTTGCTGCGATTGCCGGTCAGGCACTCGGCAGCGACCGCGATGGACTGAGCAGAGTGCTGGTCGTCTCGACGGACCCGCAGGCCTCGGCGGTGTGGTGGTCGGACCGGGTCGACGAAGAGCAGCTCCCGTTCGACTTCCACCAGTGTGACGACAAGCCGGAGGACTTGGCTCGGCTGAAGCAGCTGGAGCAGTACGACTTCGTTTTCGTCGACACGCCGGGCAACATCGAGGACGCCAAGATCCTCTCGGCCACCCTCGACTCCACCGATGAGGTCGTCGTCCCCATCCCCCCCGAAGCCATGGCTTTCAAGCCGGCCCAGCGCACTATTGAAGAGGTCCTGGAGCCGAGGGGTATGCCCTACCGGGTCCTGATCACAGATTGGGATCCGCGCGACGGAGTCGTCGACCTGGAGCAGACGCAGGAGTACGTGGAGAGCAAGGACTGGCCCTTGCTCAATACGGTGATCCGCCACTACAAGATCCACACTCGGGCGGCTGCCGAGGGTCAGGTCTGCACCCAGTACCCCCGCGGCCGTATCGCCCTGGAGGCGCGGGAGGACTTCTTCCGGCTCGCCGTGGAGCTCGGCATCGGCGGAAGGCCCCTGCCCAAACAGTCCCGAAAGACCACAGCTGTAAAGGACGTGGTCTGACATGGGTCGGCGTGTCAATCTGGCCACCATCGGCGACAAGCCCGTCGCAGTCGCTGCCCCGGCCGGCGTGCCAGTCACCTCGCTGGTAGCCAATCCCCGCAACCCCCGTCTGTCACTCGGTGACCTAACCGACCTCCAGTCGATCGTGAACCGGCAGCTGCAGCCGTGCCTCGTCGTCTCCGCTGCCGGGTACCTCGCCCTGTGGCCCGAGGACGCCAATCAGGTGGGGTCGGCCAAGTTCGTCGTCGTCAACGGTTGCCGGCGGCTGGCCGCCGCAACAAAGTTCGGTCGGCCCGAGCTGCTGATCGTCCACGACGAGTCGGTCGCAGCATCACGGGGTGAGCTCCTTGGCGCTGCAGTCGAGGAGAACATCGGACGCCAGGACTTCGACGTCATCGAGGAGGCCATGGCCGTCGAGGCCGTCGTCGCCGAATACGCCAGCGCTCGCGAGGCCGCAGAGGCCCGCGGTTGGACGACCGGGTGGATCTCACAGCGGCGGGCTCTCCTGAAGCTGTCTCCGGCGATGGCCGCAGCCCTCCGAGCCGGCGAGTTGGCCGTGCGGGACGCTCGACGACTCGCCAGGGTTCCGGCCGCGGATCAGGTCGCGGCTTGGAAGGCGGAACAGGAAGCCGCTGAGCAGCGCAAGGCGACGCGGGCCGAGGAACGTAAGCGGACCGTGGCTTCGACGCCATCACCCGGATCGACACCCCCGGCGACTCCGGCCTCGGTCCCGTCTGCGTTTACCGCGGTAAACGCAGACGTGCCCTCCGCGGGCGCCGACGATAGGGTGGCTGAACCGCAGCCCGCGTTTACCGCGGTAAACGCACCCGCTCCGGCCCATGTCCCTGAGCCCCGATCATCCGCCTCCGATCCCAATGACGTGGACTGGGCGGACCCCCAGGCTGTAGCGGAACTGTGCGCCGCCAACATGACGAGTAGCGATCTGGCCGCGATGCTCGACATCCTGACCTCTTCTGTCAGGCAGGGCTGACTGGGAGCGCACCGGACGACGGCTCAGAGCGACGATGATCATCTCTTTCTGATGTCGCTCGACAGTGCAAGAAGGCCCGGCTTCTCCGCGGAAGGATCGTGGGGGAGCCGGGTCTTTGGGGATGGAGGCCTGGGTGCAGTGGGGTGTATTCGGTTCCGTTGGATGGGCCGGCTTCGGCATGGATGCCGCAGCGAGCGGGGGCTGCACCCAAGTCGTCGGGACGGGTTGCCCCGCCGGACGGATCGCCCTGCCTAGCTGAACTGTGACCGATCGCAGCGAACTTCCACCGGCGGCTGATAGCGGACGGCGACGCCAGCCCTGGTGATGGCTCAAGGACGCGCCTTCAACACCGCGCGGGGATGTCCTCCGTCGTTGAGCGGCCTTCGAGCCATGGTGGTCGTGTGGATCTGAGGGACCTTGGCGTGGATGGTCAGGTGCCGATGTCGACTTCGCGGTCAGCACACACCGGAGGGCCTGTCTCCACCGCTGCTGGGACCGTATCCGACACTCGCTCAGCTGGGGCAGGTGGAGACTCTCGCTGTGGCTCTCGCTCCAGGGCCGTAGCCTCCCGAGGCGATGGGAGCATCTTGGCGGAGCCCCGGATTCACGGAGCGGTGTGCCGTCAGCGGCCTCTCGGAGCACCCTGCGGCCAGCTACCCGCCGAAGGCGCGTCCAGGCAGACCGGCGTCGTCGGCGAGCCCCCGGCGTGGCTGCGGGGCCAGCGAAAGGGAGGGGGGAACTGGCGAGCGGAGAAGCGGAAGGAGCGCTCTGATTCTGGCTGCTCCGATACCCCCACAGGCGCCTACGGTCCGGTCGGTGCTCTGCGCCAGGAGCGATCGGGTCCGTCGCGGAGTGCGAGTCGACCGGTCAGGATCCGCGTGTCTGAGGCGGGCCGTCGCTCGTGGTCCAAACTGACGGCGAGGAGGACCCCGCCGCGGCTGCGGACGACCTGCGGCCAGAGGGTACCGCTCGGCTCGAAGAGGAGCAGGTGTCGGGGGTGGCCGTAGTCGAGCACCCAGATTCCGACGTCGTAGACGAACTGGCCGGTCCGAGGGAAGCCCCGGCCGTGCTGGAGGCCGAGCCGGTCCGCGATGGCGCGCATCGCCGCCTCGGACACGGTGTTGTGGGTGTGTGCGAGCGGGTGGAACAGTGCTACGAGTGGTAGTCCGCCGGGGACGGTGTTGGTGGTGTCCACCCGGATT
Organism: Streptomyces sp. NPDC033845; assembly: GCF_055576225.1. Classification (NCBI taxonomy): domain Bacteria; kingdom Bacillati; phylum Actinomycetota; class Actinomycetes; order Kitasatosporales; family Streptomycetaceae; genus Streptomyces; species Streptomyces sp. NPDC033845. The sequence continues at coordinate 16,662 of NZ_JBVIRI010000042.1, forward strand.
TCGGGGAGGAAGGCCGGATCGGGCGGTGGGAAGCGGGCCATCGGAGCACCCTCCGCCCGCCGGACCCATCGAGCGGCTCGGTGGCGGCCGGTACTGAGGGCCTGTATCCCGGGCCGGGCCGACCGGGGAATGCGGGCCTCACGCGGCATACACCTCCCTGCCACCGAACGGCTGGGCGGCGGGCGCCTTGATCGCGATGCCGGCGAAGGCGGCGGATCGTCCGGGTGGTCGTGCCACGGCCCGTCCGGGTGCCACCCGCCAGTGGGGGACAGCCCCGGACCGAGCTGGACGAAGTCGCGGAACAGGTCGGCCATCTCCCCGCGGGAACGCGGTCGGACCTCCAGCCCGTACCGGGCGTAGGCGGTGACGACGTCCGGCATCCACTCCCGGAGCGTCGCCATTGCCCGCTGTATGGCCTGGTCGTCGACGCAGAAGGGCAGGACATCGTGGACGAGGACCGCCACAGGCCGGTCCAGGTCGAAGGCGGCGAGCAATTTCGGATGCGCCAGGAGCAGTTCCATGGCCAAGAGATCGCCACGGACAACCGTGGTTGCCTCGCACACATCCAGGCGGGAGCGGGCCAGGACCACAGGGTCGCGGTCGACGTAGACGACCGGGCGCCCGCTCTGGCGGGCCCGGACGATCTCGTGGACGTGGTCGTACTCGTCCGGGTCCAGCCGGGAGGAGCCGGGAGGACCGCAGCCCAGGTCCAGGAACTGCTCGATGCCCTGTACGAGCGAGTACCGGGCCGATAGCAGGTGGAATTGGCGGTTGATGATGGCCGCCGTCACGGTCCAGCTGCCCGCCTCGTTGGCGGCCAGGGCCGCCTTCTGGTCGTCTCGAGGTTGTCGATTCCTCCGAGCAGGTAGTCGTAGACCCGGGGGGAACTCGTGCGGCCGAAGACCTGCTCGGCGAGTGAGCCCCGGTCCAGAGCGGCGGAGACGTCGCCCCCGCCCTGCACGGTGCCGTGCAGGAAGGCGTTGGTGACGAGCTCGGAGACGACGAGTTCTACAGCGTCTACGAGCTCGTGCCGTCCCCAGTGGCTGAGGTGGGCTCTCGCGATGACGCGGACCTGCTGAGGGCGGCGTCGGTCCGTCTCCGGCTGTCCCGCTCGGGTGAAGCAGACTTCCGTCCCCGCGAGGACAGCCAGAGGCGGGCAGGCGGCGATCCGTGGACGCGGGCCTAGACCGTGTCCTATGTGGTGAGGTGTCGTTGGCCTGGGTATGGGGCGGGGTGCGTGGAGTTGGATTGTTCCGGACGGGTTGTGGGAGATCGCCGAACCGCTGATCCCGCCATCGAAGGTGCGGCCGCAGGGCGGCGGGACGGCGGACG
>NZ_JBVIRI010000043.1:0-17959 GCF_055576225.1 Streptomyces sp. NPDC033845
GAAACAAGACGCCGGATCCCTCCCTCATTCGGAGCCGCACCATGCCTGACCAGCAGAAATCAAGCGATCACGTTCGGTTGAGATACGGCTTCTAATAGGTCACGTCCGCTGGAGTGGTGTACCGACGGCCACACGGTGATCTCGTATTTGAGGCTAAGAATGCATCTCATTTGGCGAGTCGGCGGTAGCAGATGAGGGCTGCGGCGATGCCTGCGAACGCGAGGAAGTGTTCAGCCTTGCGCTCGTAACGGCGGTGTAAGCGGCGGCAGCCTGCGAGCCAGGACACCGTCCGCTCCACCACCCATCGATGCCGGCCGAGTCGGTTCGACGGCTCGATCCCCTTTCGTGCGATGCGGTGGGGGATTCCGCGATCGCGCAGCCATCTGCGCAGGTGGGAGTAGTCGGATCCCTTGTCGCCGTGCAGCTTGCCGGGCCGTCGGCGACGTGGTCCGCGGCGGGAGCGTATCGGCGGGATACCGAGACCAGGGGCTGCGGGGCCTGACTGTCGTGCAGGTTCGCGCCGAGATGGCGACGGATATGGGCAGACCGGTCCGCTCGGCGATCGCCCGCTCCTCCAGCCGGAACAACGCGGCTGAATCGATGACCTTCACCTCGCGCGGCAGCGGCCGCTCAAGCTCCCCGACAGCACCTCACGTCGGGGAGCCGCCCCCGAAGACTCATTCCGTTAGGAGTTCTAATAGGACTCCGTTAGGTCGCTCTTGATCTTGGTGTGGTGTGTGGTCTGTTCGGGAGGGGCTGCAGGCAGGTGGTGCAGATGCCGGTCCAGCACCTCAGGATGCTTTGGAGAGCGTCGAGGGTCTGGTAGAGAGTGAGGCCGGTCCTGGGACTTTTGGGGCCAGCCTCTGCTCCGTGAGGAAGGCCTGGGCGGCGGTCACGAGGGTGACGTGGTGGTGCCAGCCCGGCCAGGACCGTGCCTCGAAGTGGTCCAGGCCCAGGCCGTGCTTGAGTTCCCGGTAGTCGTGCTCGATGCGCCAGCGGACTTTGGCCAGACGGACCAGCTCGGTGATCGGGATGTCTGCCGGGAGGCTGGAGAGCCAGTAGTCGGTGGGGGCGTCAGCGCCGTCCGGCCACTCGACCAGCAGCCAGCAGTCGGGCAGGACCCCGTCCCACCAGCCCTGCGTGGACGAAGCTGCGGCCTTGATCGGACGCTCGACGGCCTTGCCGGCGGGCCGGACCCGCACGGCGGCGAAGCGCGACTTCAACCGGCCTCGGGTGCCCTGCCGCCAAGTGAGCGTGGTGAATGCCTCCGGCCCGAGACCGGCGGCCAGGGCCGCCACTGACGGTGCGGGGTGCCGGTAGCGCGGCTGGGGCCAGCAGCCAACCGGCCCCTTGCGGGGCGGAGCCTCGGGCTCGGCATCGAACGGATGGGCACTCACGTCTGCCCGGATGGCCAGGACATAGTGGATTCCGCGGTCGGCGAGCCCAGCCCGGAAGTGTGCGTTGGTGCCGTAGGCGGCGTCCGCCACCACCGCCGGAGGGCTCATCTCCCACTCGGACAGGGTGTCGAGCATGTCCAGAGCCAACCGCCATTTCTCCCGGTGGGTGACCTCGGCCGGGACGCGCGTGGACGTCCTGCGATCGTCGTCCGCTTCCCATGACCGAGGCAGGAACAGCCTCCACTGCAGCGGGCAGGAGGCGGTGTCCGTTGCGGCATGGACGCTGACCGCGACCTGGCAATTGGCGCGTTTGCCCAGGGCTCCGCAGTACTGCGGAGCCACCCCCACCGACATTCTTCCGTCCTTCGGCAGCGACACATCGTCGATCACCCAGGCCATCGGGGCGATGAGCGGCAGCATGCGTTCACAGATCCGACGCTGCACCGGGACCGGATCCCAGGTGGACTGGTTCACGAACTGCTGCAGGTTCTGCTCGTTGCCGTCCGGCAGCCGAGCGGCCATGGCCTGGATCGACTTCCGCCGGCCGTCCAGCATCAGACCCCGCAGGTATCAGTCGCTCTTGGCCCGCTGATCCTTGCGCCGCAGAGAGGCGAACACATGAGTCACATACGACGCCAACTCAGCCCGAACAAGGTCTACTTCACGCGCATCCACACATCAGGCATGCCCGCCCACGAGCAGCCGAACCTGAAGACCTTACGGAGTCCTACTAAGAGCTCGTAACACGATCATGAAGCGTGCTTCGTGAGGCGTCGCCAGCAGATGAGGCTGCAGGCGAGGGAGACGAAGGCGTCGTGGAGTTCGGTGCGGCGTTCCTAGCGGACGGCGAGTCGTTTGAACTGGTGGAGCAGGGCGAAGGTCTGCTCCACGACGTAGCGGAGCTTGCCCATGCCCTTGATGTTCGGGACGCCCTTGCGGGAGATGACGGGCAGGATCCGGCGTTTGCGCAGCTCTTCCCGGTTGGGGTTGGAGTCGTAACCTTTGTCTCCGAGCAGGGCCCTCGGGACGCCTGCGGGGCCGGCCGGGACGGCCTGCCACCGGTGGGATGCCGTCGACCAGGGCGAGGGTCTGGGTGACGTCGTTGACGTTGGCCGCGGTCGTGATGACCTTGAGCGGGGTGCCGCGTCCGTCGCAGATCAGGTGGTGTTTGCTGCCCGTCTTCCGCCGGTCGACCGGCGACGGACCGGTGTCGGCTCCCCCCTTTTTCGCGCGGAAATGTGGGAGCCGTCCACGCACGCCCTGGACGAATCGAGCCGGCCGGCCGCGTTCAGTTCGGCGAGAAGGATCCGGTGTAGCTGGTCGAAGACTCCGGCCTGCTGCCATCGCTCCAGGCGCCGCCAGCAGGTCTGCCCCGAGCCGAACCCCAGCTCAGGCGGCAGGAGTTGCCACGCGATGTCGTTGCAGAGCACGTACAAGATGCCTTGCAGGCACAGCCGGTCAGCCACCGGCCGCGGCCCTGGTGACCTCGCAGGCCAGGGCGGTAGCAGCGGCTCGATCAGCGCCCACAAGTCGTCGTCCACGATCCACGGCCGAGTACTCACACCACCACGAACGGCCGAATCGTCACACCGGTCATGGCTGACCAGAGCATCTCATCAAGATCGTGTTACGAGCTCTAAGGAACCGGAAGTAAGAGCTTAGTAATCCTATAAGCCCTGCTTCCCCATACTGAAAAGTGAACAATGGATTTAATTTCCTGTGTCAAATAGAGTTCGATGGGAAGCCTAGTGAAGAAGATTCTTGCAGCCGGTGTAATCTCTGCTGCGCTTGTGGCAACTATTGGTGTCCCAGCTTTCGCCGCAGAGGCGGACGCGGCCGGCTCGATCGCTAAGGGGCAGAAGTGTGAGGTCCAGGAGATCGATCGAGGAGTAGAGATCCCCTGTGTCGCAACTGGCCGTTTCGGGCAGATCCCGGCCGACACCATGGTGACTGTCAAGAACATGCTGCCGAAGGCTGATAATAAGAAGATCGACAGTGAAGCAAAAATTGCTCTTCGCTACAAGTCGGGCAACCTGTCTGCTGTGGTATCTATCCCGGGCGGCGGAACTTACACGGCCCCTGTCGGCACCGTTGACTTCGTCGTGCACAAGGGAGGAATCGAAGTAGACCGGGTCTGACGGAATTCCCCTAGCTGGACTGTGAAGCGGCCCCTGCGTCTTGGAGGTGTAGGCGGAAGGGTCCGAGATGGGAGCGTGGCGGCGTGGGTGGGAGGCTATCGTAAATTTTCCCCGTGATCTTCGGGCCAGGCTGTCACCATCGCCCCCGGCTTCCCCAATCACCTGGTGCACCCCGACCGGCTTGCCGCGCGGGCGCATGACCAGCGCCTCCCGGCCGCCGGCCTGCCACTTCGCCCCCAGATGTCGACCGCCTTCAGCGACACCCCGAACACCGCCGCCACGTCCTCACGGTCCCGCCCCGCCACCAGGCCTAGTACTCCAGCCGCCCAGCGAAACCCGCAGGTCAGACAGCAATGTCCTGCTGGAGTACTAGCGCGACCAACCCACTCGCCGAATCCTTCAAAGCGACCTTCAAACGCGAAACCCTGCAGGGACGAAAGAGTCGGCCAGGCAGGTTTTCCCGTACAGGCGTCCATTTGCCCAATAGGCGACACTATAGGGCAAGCGCTAACGCCTGGCAACAGTTTTACTGAACTTCCCGGTTACCCCGCACTGAAAGGTCTCACATGGGCACGACTGAGCTGCAAGAACTTTATGCCACCCACGGCGAATCGCGAATTAACTACTTCCTGGGCGGAGTGGGCGGTGAGGATCTGGAATCAAAGCTAACTTACGCACGCGAAAATCAGGCCGCAACAATCCAGCGAATCGTGGAAAATATTGTCGGATCCGGATTCGAATGGACGGGCGGCAGTAATGGAGCTTCTGGACTTCTCGACAGTGGAAACGGGGACTGCCTAAGCTTGTCTCGCGGTTGCGTGGCCCTGCTTAAGGCGCTGGATATTGAGGCAGCCGTCGAAGGTTACGATTATCCGTTCTTCATCAATGGAGAGGCTGAGCAAGAGATAATTGACGGTAAGCGAGGAAATATTGACGGAAGGTGGTGGATTTTCGAGAATCACTACTGGGTCGTAACCGATCAGGGAACGCATGATTTGCTTTTCAGAGGGCAAGCAGTAGATTCAAGCACCTGGGTGAAAGCCTCAATGGGACATTGTGCGAAGGAGGGCACTTCGTGGTGGGTCACCGAATCCGGAGACAAAATATATGTAGGTGCAGACGGATACACTCTTGATCCCGAGAAGGCCGTACACTTGGCACCGCCGGTCCGCCGCAAGGGCCACTCATCGGCTTGTTGCACTCTCGTTTAAAAGAAAGTGGCGGCCGGATGGCTACCATATCGTCCTGTGAGAAGTGAAAGGGCAGGTTAGCCTCGATTTTTCTTGACGGTCTGCCGACGGAGTCGGCAGACCGTCGTGCGTTCTGTGGCTGGTGAGGGCAGCGCGGATGCCCGGCTGTCGTGTCGGGTGGGCGCTGGGTTCCACTGCTCCGGGTCGGGTGGTGCTGTCGTCGGGACGGGAAGCTGCTGGTCAGCCGGGATTCGGGAGTCGGGCGAGCCGGTCGAGGGCGGTGGTGGTGTCGAGGGTCCAGGGCCAATGCCGGGCGAGACGGAGGGTCCGCCGGCGCCCGGTGGTAACGAGCTGTCCGGCCGCGGTGGGCAGTGCGACCGGGTCGGCGACAGTCGCGCCGACTACTCGGGAAAACACCACCGCCACGGCGTGAACCTGCAGGCCATCACCGACCCCAACGGCACCCTGGTGGGGATCTCACCCGCGCTGGCAGGCCGTGTCCACGATCTGACCGCAGCCCGTCGGCACCGGCTCATCGCCACCAGCGTCCGCCTGGGCATCCCCGTCCTGGCCGACAAGGCCTACCAGGGAGCCGGCGACATCACCGCGGTGCCCCACCGCCGAAAGCCGGCGCAAGACCTCACGCTCGAACAGAAGTCCGTCAACCGGCCCCACTCCCGCCTCCGACGGCCCGTCGAAAAAGCCATCGCCCGCATCAAGACCTGGCGCATCCTCCGAGCCCGCCTCAGTCCCAACAACCTCACGTCAATCGCCCGAGCCATCCTCACCCTGGAGACCCGCCGCTGAAAAGGCTCATCCCCGCCCAGCGCAACAGCCAGGGCGAGGTCCAGGAGGATCTTCCCCGGATCATGCACTGCCCTCGGACAACGCCATGGCGCAAGCGCCCTCGATATCGCCTGCTCAAGACCGGTCTTGCGGGCCGTTTCCACCAGCAGGACCGAACCGGCCTGCGAGACAACCCCGCGGCCACCGCCCTCAACGCGGACACGTGGGTACGACCCGATAGTCCTCTTCACCCGAGAAGTGCCTCCGGCGATGGCAGGAACAAGGACCTCGACCATCCTCATTCTTGCTGGTCAGAGGCACTTTTCGCTTACCTGATCACCTGCTGGACGCCGCACTTCGCCAGAGCGCGAAGCTAACGGAGTCCTATTACCGGACCGGTCACCGCCTGGATGGTCACGCCGTGCTTGCGGTGCTTGCCGGCGTAGTCTTCCTGGCCGTAGCCGACGCGGTCGCACTCGGCGAGCGTGCCGTCCACGAGCACGTACTCGGGACGTGCCTGCCGCGGTGCGCGGGTGAGTGAGCCTTTGCCAACTTGAAGTCGCTGGCCAAAGGGCTGGCGTGCCGACCTGGCGGCGTAGTCGCGCTGGTCGTCGGCGGGAGTCTGTGGAGTAGATCGTCTGCCAGATCGGTTGGCTATGGACCGGGCTTGGTGGGTTCGTAGGTAATCAGGTCTCCCGGCTGGCACCGCAAGACCTCGCAGATCCTCGACAGGGTTGAAAAGCGGACGGCCTTGGCCCGGCCGTTTTTCAGCACGGACAGGTTGACGACAGTGATGCCGACCTGCGAGGACAGCTCGGTGAGCGTCATGCCGCGCTCAGTGAGAATGTGGTCGAGGTGAATCCGGATCGAGTGAGGTTCCTCATCGTTGGGCATCAAATGGTCCCTTCGAGGTCCTCTCGCATGTGCACGCCCTCGCGCATGATGTTCCCCATGATCACCGTGGCGAGGCCAACGAGGACGAGAACCATGGATCCGGAGATTGCCGGTCCGGAACCGATCATCGGCGCCATGCTGCCCACGAGCCAGGACTGTGACCAGCCGACGAGGAGGCCGGCCATCGGCGTTCCGACGGTGAGGAACCACCCCAGAGAGGAGATCCGGGATGCCACGGGGGCGGTGAACGGTCCCTCCCGCACAACGGCCGCGAGTAGCCGGGAGAAGAGAAGCAGTGCCACGGATCCGAAGAGCCACCAGGGCAGCAGGTTCCCGAGGTCGGCGGCACGCTGACCCGCGGAGGGGCTGTCCTGGCACAGGCGGGTGGTGCTACTGGACGCCTTAACGCCCGCACCCACGGGGACGCCGCCCTCCAGTGTGGCGTTGTGCCAGAAGTCTGTCTTCGCACAGACCGCCCCGTCGTCGAGTATGTGCGTGACCGCCGTGCCGACGAACGCGAGGGCACAGAGCACCGCCAGCGCAAGGGTGAGCGAGGCCAGGGCCCTCGTGAGTCGCGTGTTCCTCATGTCTCTCCTTATCGATTATCGATATGCACATGCTAGCGGGGCATATCGATAATCGACAAGCGCGTGGCTGCGGGAGTGCCTGAAAGGGCAGACCTGGGCGTTGAATACCTCCCTCGCTTGTTCCGGCGGGCTCTGCCCTCCGCCGTCATCCCAGCGATCCCGGGCAACGGATCAGTGGTCGGCTTCGGCCACCCGCAGTCAGTTCCTGCTCGTCGTGGTTCGATGTTCTTCTACGATCCAGTGCATGCTGGATCCCGAACTGCTGGAACGGATCACCGCGCGACGCGCCGAGCTGGACGACTTCGAAGCACAGCTGGCCAAGGTGCGCTCCGAGCGGGACGAACTCGCCGTCGCTGAAAGAGTCCTCGAGCGCGTGAGTGAAGAGATCGCGGGCGAGCGTGCCTCGGTCGCACCGGCGCCCGGCCAGGTGGTTGGGCGGGCAGTGATGCTCGTCCCGCACCGCGGCCCGGACACGCGGGAGACCATGCTCCCGCCGGACTACCAGCGCATCCTCACCGTCGTGCACGAGGCCGGCGGTCAGGTGACAGCCCTGCAGGTCGGCGAGACGCTGGGACTGACGTCAGCGTGAAGTCCAAGCTGGAACCACTGCGCGGGAAACTGATCAGACTCACCGACCGTGGCTGGCTGCGAAAACAACCCGACGGCCGGTTCACCACCCGTCTGTGACATCCTCCGGCATGACGCGTCCGGAGGAGGCAAGGCCGTAACCGCGATGTCCCCGGCGGTCGTTGGAATGGGTCTGCCGCACGATCGGGTGACATCTGATCTGGCTGGCCTTGTGGGGCAGGTGGGAAGGGGCCTTGACCCCGAATGCTGAAAACACGGGTTATGCGGCTGGTGCCAGCGTAGTTGGTGCTGGGTGGAAGGTGTTCTCGAAGGCGATCGGTGATCGTTGTCCGAGACTGGAGTGCCGGCGCCTTGTGTTGTAGCGGTGGAGCCATAGGAAGGCGTCGAGTCGGGCCTCGTGCTCTCCTGGCCAGCTCTTCCGTCCCTGCAGGGTTTCGCGTTTGAGGGTCGCGCTGAAGGATTCGGCGAGTGCGTTGTCCGCGCTGGACCCGACCGCACTCATGCTGCGTCGCACCCCTGCTGACCTGCAAGCTTCGGCGAATGCCCTGCTCGTGTACTGGGCTCCGTGGTCGGTGTGCATGATCGCTCCGGCGAGGCTGCCGCGAGTGCGGATTGCTGCGGCCAGGGCGTCGGTGACGAGGTCCGCGCGCATGTGGTCGGCGATCGCCCAGCCGGCCAGACGGCGCGAGGCGAGGTCGATGACGGTCGCCAGGTAGCAGAACTTCCCGCCGTCGATGGTCAGGTAGGTGATGTCGCCGACGTACCTCGTGTTCGGCTCGCCCGCGCTGAAGTCGCGGCCGATCCGTCTGGAGCCTTGGCCCCAGACGGATCGGGGACGGTGGTGCGGTGCAGGCGGCGCAACCGGACCCCTTCGACCCCGAACGCCCGCATGGTCCGGGCAACCCGCTTGTGGTTGACCGCCTCACCACTCGTCTCGCGGAGTTCAGCGGTGATTCTCGGGGCTCCGTAGGTGCCCTCCGAGTCCTGGTGGACCGCCCATATCCGGGCTGCCAGCCGCGCATCGGCCGCCTGCCGTGCGGCCCGGTCCGCGGCCGTCCGGCGCCAGGAGGAGAAGCTCGAGAGGCTGATGCCGAGAATGGTGCACAGCCGCTTCACGCCGTGGCGGCGCTGATGGTCGGCGACGAACTGGAAGCGGTTCACCAGCGCGTCTCCCCGGCGAAACACTTCGCCGCTTTCCGCAGGATCTCGCGTTCCTCCTCGAGCTCGCGGACCTTCTTCCGCAGAGCCGCGTTCTGCGCCTCCAGCGCGGCCTGCGGCTGGGCCGTTCCTGCGTCCGGCGTCCCCGTGGACGGCTTCACCTGCTGCAGGGCGCGCCTCCAACAACGTTGTGAGATTCTGAACCAGAGGGTCTCGTGCTGCTGGATCACAGTGGCCGAGAAGCCAGAGGGTCTCATCCCCAAGCCTCTACCGGGCTTCGGCGGTGGCAACCTACGGAGGTGCACTCTTGAGGACAGCACGCCGACTGCGCAATCGTTTCTCGACTAGAGTCGCGGCCACCATTGCCGCCTTCGTTCTACCTCTCTCTGGGTTCCTTGCCCTGGCCTCTCCGGCTCAGGCGGAAACCTCCCCGAGCTCTACTCGTGCCCAAGGCTCTAACACTCCCAGCGAGGGACGGGCCCGGGTGGCTGCTGCCCCGGGAGCGGCTGGCGTGGTGAAGCTCGGCTACTTCACCAACTGGGGCGTCTACGAGCGCGACTACCACGTGAAGAATCTGGTCACATCCGGCACTGCGTCGAATATCACGCACATCAACTATGCCTTCGGGAACGTGGAGAACGGTAAGTGCACCGTCGGGGACTCCTATGCAGACTACGAAAAGGCATACACCGCCGATCAGAGTGTCAATGGCAAGGCTGACGCGTGGGATCAGCCGTTGCGCGGAAACTTCAATCAGCTGCGTGAGCTGAAGGCCAAGTTCCCGAACATAAAGGTCCTGTGGTCGTTCGGCGGTTGGACTTGGTCCGGCGGATTCGGCGAAGCCGTGGCTAGCCCAGCCGCAGCGACTGCCTTTGCAAAGTCCTGCCACGCCTTGGTTGAGGACCCGCGTTGGGCCGATATCTTCGACGGCATTGACCTGGATTGGGAGTACCCGAACGCCTGCGGCCTGACCTGCGACACCTCTGGCCCCGCCGCCCTGAAGAACATGATGAAGGCCATGCGGGACGAGTTCGGCACCGGCAGCCTGGTGACCGCAGCCATCGCCGCCAGCCCCACCAAACTGGATGCAGCCGACTATGCTGGCGCCGCCCAGTACATCGACTTCTACAACGTCATGACCTATGACTACTTCGGCGCCTGGGACGCCACGGGTCCGACCGCTCCGCATTCCCCCCTGACTTCTTACCCGGGTATCCCGAAGGAGGGCTACGACTCAGAGGCCACCATCGCCCATCTCAAGGGCATGGGGATCAACAGCAACAAGCTGAATCTCGGTATCGGCTTCTACGGCCGCGGTTGGACCGGCGTCACTCAGGAACCCCCCGGCGGCACCGCCACCGGACCGGCCCTCGGTAGGTTCGAGCCGGGAATCCAGGACTACAAAGTCCTCAAGAGCACCTGCCCCGCCTCCAACACCATAGCCGGCACCGCCTACGCCAAGTGCGATAGCAATTGGTGGAGTTATGACACCCCGACCACTATCGCCACCAAGATGGCCTGGGTAAAGAACCAGGGCCTCAGAGGTGCCTTCTATTGGGAGTTCAGCGGAGATACTGCCGACGGTGAACTCGCCAACGCCGTCTCCACCGGCCTTCAGTAATCGGGCTCGGCTATATTCAACGGATCCTTCGGTGCTGTGCCGATCAATCGTACTGCTCGCGCGGTCGACCAGCACAGCGCCGACGCGGGCCGCAGCAACGGCGCTATCCGAATGCGACGGCGGATTCGCGTACGAGGCGGCATCTCGGGAATTTACGGCGTTTGGCTTACGCTGTCCTCCTGGGCTTGCGGGTCACAACCTCGATGCCGCAGTTGACGTGTGGGGGAGTCCAAAATAGATAATTACGGCAGGGCAGGGGAGAGCTTCTGCTCAGCACTCATCGTGATGCATTAGGCCAGGCTATGAGAGGAGATCCCATGCGATCCACCGTTCTGCGATCTTTGAGAACCCTGGCTACTGCGCTCGCCCTTGCGGGTGCCGCGAGCATCACTCTCGCTCCACAATCCGCTGCGGAATCGATCGTAATATGCTCTAGCGGTACCGCAGAGGACGGGAACACGCCGCAAGAACACGTCCTGCTTACCACTGGCTGCAAGTGGAATTCCGCGGACGGGGCGCCTTTCAAGGTGACCATCGAGTCAGGTAGCGCAGCCGGCACGTGGATTTGCCCCAGCGACGGGAAGCAGAATGATGATGCGTTCCGCGCAACTTGCACTAGGGCCACCCCGCAACTGAACCGGCCCGGTACCTGACCGTATCTGCGATCCAGATGAGGGTGAGGTAACCCCTGCGATGTGGACACACCTGACAATGGATCTTGTTGATCCAGGAAGGTGAAGGTCTACGTGGCACGGCCCTCGAAGTACAGGGTGGAGTTCCGTTCCGACGCGGTGGCTTTGTGGCGGGCGTCGGCCGGGCGGCGGAGGTTCAGGCACGTCGCGGCCGACTTGAACATCAACCCCGAGACGCTGCGGAGCTAGGTGCGGGCCGCTGAGGCGGGGCCCGGGGACGGCGCCGGCAGCAGGCCCGAAGGGATTCAGGAGGAGCTGACCTGGCTGCGGGCGGAGAACGCCCGTCTGGCCAAGGCGGAGAAGGAGTGGCAGCTGGAGCGGGGGATCCTGCGCCGGGCAGTCGCCTATTTCGCGAAGGAGATGCAGTGAAGGCCCGCCGCTGGGACTTCATCTCCGCCAACTCCGAGGACTTCGGTGTGCAGCGGCTGTGCCGGATACTCGGCGCTTCCCGGTCGGGCTACTACCGCTGGCTGGCCGGCGCCCCGGCCCGCGAGGCGCGTCGGGCCGAGCAGGAGGCCTCGGTCACCGAGATCCGCCAATCCACGCCGAGCACCGCGAGGCCTACGGTGCTCGCCGTGTCCACGCCGAGTTGCGGATCGGCGGACGGAAGGTCAACCGCAAGCGCGACCAGGCTGATGCGCGAGCACCATGTCGTCGGCCGGCACCTGCGCCGGCGCAAGCGCACCACGAGAAACCCGGGAGTCAGCGGATTTCACGTTGTCAAAAGACGCTGGGTTGTCGAGCGAAGTCTGGGTTGGATCATGCTGCACCGACGTCTCGCCCGCGACTGCGAGACCCTCGGTACCAGCTCCGTAGCCATGATCCACATCGCCTCGATCGACAACCTCGCCAAGCGCATAACGGACGAGACCACACCAACCTGGCGAGGAACCTACTAGGGCATACAGGGCAATATGCCTAGATCAAATGCCCTCTAAGGACGGCAATGCCCCGGCGGAGCATGAGCGCGGTCGGGTCCAGCGCGGACAACGCTTCGCGGAGTCCTTCAACGCGACCTTCAAACGCGAGACGCTCCAGGGCCAAAAGAGCTGGCCCAACGAGCGCCAGGCACGATTCGACGCCTTCCGATGGCTGACCCGCTACAACACGCGACGCCGGCACTCCCACGTCGGACACCGCAGCCCCATTCAGGATTCGGGATCAAGGCCCCAAGCCGTCCTCACCCTCGATCTGGCCAGCTCAGACTGAGGTTGGGAAAGGCTCAGTGATCTGGGAGGCGCGGAACCACGGAGACGTGACGACAAGGCGCCTCGTGGCTGGAGCATGCGGCCACGGGCACCAGGAATGTCACGCGGGTAGCCACGCCTTTTGTCGTATTAGCTCCTCGCGCACCTCTTGGGTGGATATGTTCCCATGGCTGGCAAAGAGAGCAGCTGCCACGCCTGCAGCGTGCCCGGTCGCAAGGGCCGTACCCATAACGCGAAGTGAAGCGCCAGCCTCACGGTCACCATCAACCGTACGCCCCGCAGTAAATAGGTTTGGAGTGTTACGACTTCGCAACACATCGAGTGGTATGCCGTAGTATCCAGGCCGGTCGATAAATTTCCATCTGGACGGGATTCCGGCACCGAGGTGAATTTCTACAGGCCAGGCGCCTACAGCAACCGCATCTTTGTTGTATGTGGGTTCTAGGATCTCCGTTGCGGTGATTTGATAACGCCCGACAATGTGTCGAGATTCACGAGTTCCCAGCTCGGGCCCTGTACTGACTATATACGCTCCATCGCAGCCCGGCAGGGTATGAATCGTTTCAAGATATGCTTGCGCTTGTTGGCGGGCACTAATCTCGGCTCGAGTAGTGTCGGTGGCATCTCGTGCGTCATATCCTTCGTCTGCAAGGTATGTGATCAAATCGCCAGAGATCGGCAATCGTGCGACAAGCCCGGTCTCGGCAGTCAGATGCTGCTTGCCGCATTTCTTGGCCGTGTGGACTGCCGCAGCCAGATTCTGTCGGTCTACGCATGCGTCGATCGGAATTCCACCTATGCGTACACCGAGCGTGCCATTTTGCACCCATCCATCAGTGCCATATCTGACATCGCTGCCAGCGTGGTAAGCGAGGTCGGCTTCCCCAGTAGCATCGACGAAAGCTGTAGCAAACACTTCATGTATGCCAGAATGGTCCACAAGTCCAATCTTGATAATCTTGCCGTCCTCTCGCAGCGCTGAAAAGACATGACTGTGCAGTAGCACATTGACCTTGGCGCGAGCGCATATATCATCAAAGGCATACTTTACGCTTTCTGGGTCGAAAATTACGGCGACGCCGTTTAGGCGAACAGGTTCACTCAACGCATTCATCAGGCGCAGCTCGGTGAGCAGCTCGTCCGCTACACCGTGGACCACCTGAGTGGTAGTGTCTCGTGTGTAAAGGCCACAGTATGTCAGCACATTGCGCAAGGTAGCCGCTCCGCCGAGGCATGCGCCGCGCTCCACCAAAAGCGTGTGCGCACCAGCACGCGAAGCGCCTACCGCCGCCGCGAAGCCGCCCGAGCCGCCACCTGCCACCACCACGTCGAAGCTCTTCATGGCTCGCTGCTCGCTTTCCCGGTAGGTGCTGTGCATGAGGGCACCGGCATCAGGGTCACTCGAAGTTCCGCACCAGTTTTTGGTGCAATTCGAGTACCGGCCTCATCCATAAGGATGAACCAATTTTACGCCGTCTGATGGATCGCGCGACAGGCGGCTACTCAGGTTGAACTCGCAATGTCGGTGGTCAGCCCGGTCGCGGCCAGGCAGCCGTCGATGAGCTGGGGCCGGTACTGGATCTTGCGCAAGCCGCGCCTGACCGCTCGCACGAGGTGGTCGGGATCGGCGAAGGCGACGTTGGCCAGGAAGCCGCGTCGTAGCAGGGACCAGATGCCCTCGACCGGGTTGAGGTCAGGTGAAGTTCCCCCTGTGGCCTGGACAGCCTGATACTGGGACGGACGGTCCCGGAGGAAGCAGTTCCAGGTAGTGAGCAAGAAGAGCAACACGAGCAAGCAGTACACGCCCGAGTTCAAGCGCGACGCGGTGGCCCTGGTGTACTCGTCGGGCAAGACGGTCACCGAGGAGCCCCGAGGGGCTGCGAAACTGGGTCAATCAGGACAAGACCGACTACGGGCAGGGGCCGGCTGGCGCACTGACCACGGCCGAGCGCGAGGAGCTGGTGCGACTGCGCCGCAAGGTCCGTGAGATCGAACAGACGATCGAGGCGCTGGGGAAAGCGACCGCCTTCTTCGCGAACCACAAGACGAAGTAGACGTAGCCGCGCGCTACACGTTCGTCGACGCGGAGAAGGCCGGCCCCAACCGCCCGGACGGCTGCAGCGTCTCGCTGCTCTGCCGGGCCCTGATCTCCCGCTCCGGCTACTACGCCTACCTTGCCGCACGCCAACGCCGCCGTCACAGCGCGCGAGGCCCTCTCTGTCAGCCTTGAGTGAGAAATTCCGCTTTGTCGGGTTAGCCTGAGAGGGCATCGACAGTAGACCACCTCTCATGACCAGCACGAAGCCGTCCGGATCGGATCCGGCCGGGAGTGGCGAGCGGCCGGGAACTCCGGCGCCCTCGAGAAGCTGGCTGACAGGCGCGCCAGCCCGTCCAGGCCGAAGAAGTCTGCCGCCGAGACTGCGAACGAGAAGTTGCGGCGGGAGAACGAGCGGCTGAAGCGGGAGCTGGCACGGAACAAGGCCGCGCTGGAGGTCATGGGAAGAGCTTCCGCGCTCTTGGAAATGATCTCCGAGAGCGCGGACTTGATCGTCGCTCCCGGCCTCGACCGGTACAACGCGACCGCGTCCGCCTTGAACTCGACGGGGTAATTCTTCATCCCCACAAAGGACTCCGTTCTCCTGGACCATCAAGATCCAAGTGTCTCCGGTGTCCAAGATCCGGGGTCAAGGCCCGACAGACCCCATAACCCGTGTTCAGGATTCGGGGTGAAGGCCCCACCTGTGTTCACCCTCGCGCCCGACTCTCGCCCAGCGCCCGCAGGCCGCAGCGTCCTGTGTCATGAGCGAAATGGCCGTAGGACGTGCTTCCCTCCAACAGCCGAGGGAGGGACAGGGGGAGGGCCCACGCTGCGGGCGAACGCCGTCGGGCCCGGTGCACACCGAGGAGCGGTGCGTACGGGCCCGACGGGCGGCCGAGGCCCGGCGAAAGGCTGTCAGGCGGTGGTCTTTGCAGGCTCCGTGTCTTCGGTCGCGTCGGCTTCGGTGTCATGCTCGGAATCGGCTGGCTCCGCGTCATCGTGTCCGGCATCGTGCCGGCGGACGAACTCGAGGAAACTGTTCAGCTCGCGCTTGACTACGGGGGCGAGCAGGTACAGGCCGATGATGTTGACGACGGCGAGCATGAAGAGCAGTCCGTCGGCCAGGTCGATGAGGGTCTGGAGGGTCAGCAAGGAGCCACCGACCGCAAAGAGCGTGTAGAGGATCTTGAAGGTGAGCTCACTGCCTCGGCTGCGGCCGAAGAGGTGTGTCCAGGCCTTCATGCAGTAGTAGCCCCAGGTCAGCACGGTGGAGATGGCGAACAGCAGCACCGCGACGGTGAGCACATACGGGAACCAGGGCAGGACGGTCGCGAAGGCATCGGAGGTGATGGTCACACCACCGATGGACTCGCCCGCGCGTGCCTCGCCCCAGCTGGCCGGGTTGGCGATGACGATCGTCAGGGCGGTTAGGGTGCAGACGACGATGGTGTCGATGAACGGTTCCAGCAGGGCGACCAGACCCTCGCTGGCGGGGTGCTTGGTCTTCACTGCGGAGTGCGCGATCGGGGCGGAGCCCAGGCCTGCCTCGTTGGAGAACGCGGCCCGCTTGAATCCGATGATCAGGGCACCCAGGACACCACCGGCGACGCCCTGCGGGTTGAAGGCGCCCTCGATGATCGTCGAGATCGCCGACGGGATAGCAGCGGCGTTGACCGCGATTACGACCAGGCAGGCGACGATGTAGATGCCTGCCATAGCGGGGACCAGTCGACTGGTGACGGAGGCGATGGAGCGGATGCCGCCGAGGAGCACGATGCCGACGATCGCGGCGACCAGGATGCCGAAGAACAGCGCCCCCGCGGAGGAACCGAGCAGGCCAGTTTCGCCGCCAGTGACGGAAACGAGCTGAGCGTAGGACTGGTTGACCTGGAAGAGGTTGCCGCCGAAGAGGCCGAAGAAGAGGACCATCCCGGAGGCCAGGACGGCGAGGACCTTACCGAGCGTCTTGCCTCGGGCGCCGAAGCGTTCCGCCAGGCCCTTGGGCAGGTAGTGCATCGGGCCACCGGACATGCTCCCGTCGGCGTGCACCTCGCGGTACTTCACGCCCAGGGTCACCTCAACGAACTTCGTCGCCATGCCGAGCAGACCGCAGAGGATCATCCAAAACGTCGCTCCTGGACCACCGATCGACACGGCGACCGCGACGCCTGCGATGTTGCCCAGACCCACGGTTCCGGAGACGGCGGTGGTCAGGGCTTGGAAGTGGTTCACTTCTCCAGCGGACCCCGGCTCGTCGTACTTTCCTCGCACGACGTTCACCGCAAGGCGGAACTTGCGGATCTGTACCAGGCCGAACCAGCCGGAGAAGACTAGGCCAGCCACGACCAGCCACGCCACGATCAGCGGCAGCTGAGTGTCGGCCACCGGGACGGAATAGAAGACGATGCTCCCGAGCCAGTTGGCGATGGGCTCGAAGAAACCGCTGACGGCTTCGTCTATGGAGGCGGTGACGGTGTCGAGTGTCATCGGACTTCACCTCGATGCGCAGAACCGACGCGTTGAGGTGCGCCGGTGGGGGTGGGTGGCGATGAAGTCCCGTGCTCGTGTCCTTCGGCTGCGTGCGCAGCATCCGGACCGCTCATACCTGTCAGGTCAATGCCGGGGGCGAAGGGGGCCGGACGGCCGGAGCCCCTCGCATCTTCATTTGCCCTAGACTGATCCATCCTGGATTTTCTGTCGGCTATCGGGAGGTCTCGGCTCGGCCAATAGGCACCCGGCCGGGCCCGAGTGGCACACCGGCGCGGCCGGCGACACCCACGGACCGGAGCTGCCTGTGGGCTTGCCCTGCTGCCCCAGGGGGTGACGAGGCGCGGTCGAACGTTCCGGAAAGCGAAAACGCCCACGATGGGAACGCCCTGGTGCTCGCAGATCAGGATGATCCGGTGGATTCGGGCCGCTGGCAGGTCGTGGGTGCGGTCCGGCAGGGCACGCGAGAGCCACAACGGCTGGCCACCGGTACCGGTGACGAACTGCACGTTGAAGCCGTCCCCGCGGTGCTTCATCGAGTGGGACGGCTCGTTCCGAGCAATGGTCAAGAGTTGTGGGTGAGTCCCTCCGACTCGACGGCGGTGATCTCGGCTGCTGCGAGCCGAGCCTCCTCGCGCACCTGCGGGTCGGGGTGATGGAGGAAGGGTCTGATGCAGCGTTGGGTGACAGGTTTAGTCACGCGGCCTGAAGAGCCGGTGTGCTCATGACGGTTTCGTATTCGACGGGGGTGAGTCGGCCGAGGGCGGTTTGTCTGCGGCGTCGGTGGTAGGTCCGTTCGATCCAGGTCACGATCGCGATGCGGAGTTCTTCGCGGGTGGCCCAGGTGCGGCGGTCGAGGACGTTCTTCTGCGGCAGGCTGAAGAAGGACTCCATGGCCGCGTTGTCGGCGGCCGCTCCGACTCTTCCTATCGAGCCGGCCATCCGGTTGCGACTGAGGGCCTGGACGAATCTCCTTGATCGAAATTGCGATCCTCTATCGCTGTGCACGATGCATCCGGCGACGTCCTGGCGCCGGGCGACGGCGTTGTCCAGGGCCTGCACGGCCAGCCGGGACTTCATCCGTGCGTCGATGGAGTAGCCCACGATCCGGTTGCTGAAGACGTCCTTGACCGCGCAGATATACAGCTTGCCCTCGCCGGTGGCGTGTTCGGTGA
>NZ_JBVIRI010000044.1:0-17211 GCF_055576225.1 Streptomyces sp. NPDC033845
TCCAGTACCGGCCCGACACCCTCGACGGGTTCATAGCCGGCACCGGCCTGACCCTCCACGACCCAGCGTCACCCTGACGAGCTGAAGTCAGTATCTCATCTGCCATGCTGGTTCGTGTTGCCTTTCCGACTGCCGTGTGCGGGAAGGCACGAGCCGGTCGGGCAGACGGACAAGACAGTGATGGGACCTCTAGCCAGGCTCCTATGAAGTCACAGAAGCCCGACCGGCCACGCGCCGAGCGGCACCGCCCGGTAGGCCGACGATTCCAGCCAAAGACAACCTGAGCGTCAGTCAGTGGGAGAGTCAGACCCCCGGGCGATGCCACCTACATCCTCACTGTCAGTGGTAGGCGTGGACGACGGCGTGGCCCTTGCCGCGGCCCATCATCCACTTGTTGACCGGCGTCGTGATCACGAAGGCCACGGCGAAGCCGCCCAGCAGCGCCGTCCAGAACAGCGCGTCCGACAGATGCGCGTCCATCGCTCCGGGTGTCAGGGCGATGATGCCGTTGTCGACGAGCTCCATCACCGCGATCGAGACAGTGTCCGCGGCCAGCGCCACCTTGATCGCGCTCCTCCAGTCCAGACCGGCCTTGCGCACCGCGAACAGCGTGAACGAGTAGCCGAACACAAACGCCAGCGTGATCGCCAGGACCATCGTTTGCACGTTGCCCCACATCAGAGCCGTACCGATGACCATGCCGAGGATCTCGCCGATCGCACATCCGGTCAGGCAGTGCAGCGTCGCCTTCGCCGCCGCCCCCCAGGTCACTCCGCCCATCTGGTGCCCGGCGTGACCCGCGTGCGCCTGGTGCGCCATGTGGTCGTGAGCGGTGCCGGTGTGGTGCGCGCTGTGGTCCATGACCGTCATCCCCAATCCCGTCCAGTGTGCCCCGCTCCCGCGGACCGTCCAAGATCCACCGACCGCGTGACACAACTACGAAGTCGGCGAACGGCAGCCGTCCCAGCTCCAGCCGCGATCCGTAGATCACGTGGTCGCGCAGAGTCGAAGACCAGTAGGTACCCGAGTAGTGCCTCTGCCCCTTGTGCCATCGGAACGTTCCCCACGGCCGGGCGGTCCGCAACAGCCCGAGCGGAACCGTCGACCACTCCAGGTCCCCATCGCCCCCCACCCGCGTGGTGCCAGTCGGCCCGGGACCGCTGGGTCCTGCCCTGGTCCGTACGCACAGATGACAGCCGGAGCGGTCCTGTACACGAAGGGGCGAAGTGCCAGCGCTGAAGGCATCGATCCCACAGCTATGTCGAAATGGACATCGGGTGGACATCGCTGCGCGGAAGATGACACGAGATTCGGGACCCTACACGGAAGGTCTTCACCGGCCCGCGCCGAAATTCGCAAAGGCACAGATGAAATTCCTCCTCACGCGAGCGAAGGGCTCGACCAAGGCCCTGGCCGAGCGCCTGGGCGTCTCGCGCCGGACGGTGGAGCGCTACCGCACCGGGAGCCTGACGACCCCGCAGAAACGATTCCAGGCCGCTCTGGTGGAGGAGATCGAATCCGAGTGGCAACCACAGTTCAGGGCACAGGTACGCGAACAGGCTTCCACCACCAGCGGCATGATGGGGGACGTGGTCGCCTACTTCAGATTCACCGGCAAGGGCAGTTCGGACGACGGCCGCAAGCGCTCCATCACCACGGACATCTCACCCACCTACGCCACGCAGATCCTGGAGCTCCAGGCAACCGGAGCGACGGAGGGGACCTGCATCCGCTCGTCGCCGAGGCCATAACCGAGTCCTATTTCACGGAATGGGGCACCCGAGCAAAGGGCCTGCGCGCAGATTTCACACACGTCCAGTCCATGAATTTCCGCTTCTGACCCGGCTGCATTCCGAGCCTGCTATAAACCGTATTCGTGAGCCAAAGCACGATAGTTGTCACCAAGGCAGGCGTGCTGTCACCAGGGCCACCGGGGGGCGAGTGCTGAGCAGAGTGTTGGACTGCGGTGCAGCTCAGCTGTCCAGCCCGGCTTCCCACTTGCGTCGGCGCAGTACGTAGTCGCTGAAGAGGTGTCGGCTCTGGTCGATAAGTTCACCCGCCTCCGCGTCGCCACGCCGCCCGTCCGGCGACGGATGCCAGCGCTGGACTGATTGGGCGGCCCAGGTGCGCAGCTTCAAATCCGGGTCCTCAAGCAGACCGCAGCGCAGTAATCGCACGACCCGGGCGGCACACGGCTGCTGCTCGGGTAGCACGGCGGACCTCACCGGTCAGCGGGCGGCTGCTGCACCGGGGGTCGGCTACCGGTGGCTTCCTTGCTCTGAGCTGGCCCCACAAAATCGGCTCGACCTGGTACCGGTTGGTTGCCGCTTCAACTCCGGTGGAAATTGGCCCCAGCGCTGACCAGGGCAGAGTCAAGCTGGCAGTTCCGGCTCGAACACCTGGCGGAGCCAGCGGAGACCGGAAGTTGGTGCCGGTTCAGAGCGAGAAAGCCAGACGGTAGAGCGGCGCATGGCCACCACGGTCCCGCAGCCGGCCCGGCACGGGGGTGCAGTGACGGTTCACCATGCTGCCGCGCTCACCCGCCGGAGTGGACCGGCCCCCGCGCGTACCTGGCTGCGGGTGCACGGGAAGGTCCAACCCCGGCCGGGGGATCGGGCAGACTCCGGGCATGACGGATGACGAGCGGGTCGACGTGTTCAGCGCCACGATTGACGCTACCTGACGGAAGTCGATCCCGATGTCCTCGAATCGGACGATCTGGCGTGGGCCCTGGTGCGCGCCCTGAACCGCGCGGAGCAGCAGAAGACCGAGCAAGCCCGCCGGTAGCGCCCTCTCGGGTGCCGCGCCCCGCTGTCGGCCGGGCAGGCCGCTCCGGCAGTTCTTCGGCTCAGGCCCGGATTTCCTCGACCAGCATCCGCAGGGTCAGGCTGTGCTTATCGGGCGGAAGCGCTTCCATCGCGGCGGATGCCTGCGCGATACCGCTGGCACGGTCCCCGGACCGGGCCAGCATCAGCCCTCGGTGCAAGTCCAGGTGGGTGGCGAAGCGCGGCAGGCTGGCGGGGAGTTCGGCGAGGGCCTGGTCCTGGGCGGTGGTGGCGGCGGGTTCGTCGCCGAGGCGGGCCAGGAGCAGGGACCGGAATACGTTGAGCCGCCACCACGGCACCGCGTAGTCCGAGGTCTGCTCGTACGAGCCGGCCCGGTCGAAGATCCGCTGGCCCTGTGCGTCGAGTGCCAGCGCGGTGGCCCGGTCGCCGCGCAGCGCTGCCGTGTGGGCCTTGCCGTAGATGGCGTTCAGGAGCCCCAGGGAGGGCCGGCCTTCGGCGAGGGCGAGGGCCTGGTCCGCGAGGACGTCCGCGACCCCGAGCGCGGCGCCTTCGTAGCCGAGGGCGATGGCGGCCCGGCCCCGCACCCACACCCGCACCTCCGGGTCCCCGGACCGGTCGGCAGCGGTGGCCGCCATCCGGTACCAGCGCACGGCCGACGCCCCGTCGGACCCGGGCAGCGTCTTGGCGTACAGGGTCATCAGCCGGGCGGCCGTCGACCACAACCGGGGCTGGTCGAGCTGCTGCTGGACGACGACGAGTTCCCCGGCCACCCTTCGTTGGATGTCGGCCGCGCCCATCGACATGTAGTCGCTCCCGTAGGCGGCCAGCTTGGCCTCCCACGCCTCTACCGTGGGCCCGCCGCACAGCCGGGCCGTGAACCCCCGGGCGAGCAGATCGGAAGCCACGACCGGCGCTATGGCGGTCCCCGCCACGTCGGTGAGGAAGGCGCGGCGGAGCATGGGGTCCTCCAGAACGGCTAAGGGCACATCGAGGACCCGCGACAGCGCCGCCAGGTAGAACGCACGCGGCGCGCACTTCCCGCGCTCCCACCGCGCGATGTACTCCCGGGTGAGCCCGGTCCCGTGCAGAGCGTTGACCTCATCGGCCAGCCGGGTTTGCGACCAGCCGTGCGCGGTCCGCAGTTCCCGGATGAGTGCGCCGATGTCCATCCCTTCAGTCTGCCCCCGCTTTTGCCCCTGCCGTGCGTCTTTGCGCGGGCCGATGGTGGAGGTACCGGCCGGGATGGAGGGTAGGAGTTCCGGCGAGCACCGAAGGGGACCTGATGGCGCAGCACACCGACACCGACACCGACACCGGCCGCGCGGCCCGCGAGGCCGCCAAGCTGTTCCCACCGGTGCGCATCAAACCGGCGAAGGGCTGCTCGCGCTGCCAGGAGTACGCGGCCCGCCGCGACGCCGCCGACGGCCCGACCCGCGGCACTGTGGTCACCGACATGCAGGTCCTCATGAAGCGCTGCGCCGCCGAGGGCCACCGGTGACGGGCGGCCGCTGGCTGAGGATGGGGGAGCGGGTCCTGGACCACGACCGCCAGGCCGGCGGCGACGTCATCGGCCTCTACCCGTCACCGGTGGTGGTGCGACTGGAGAACCCCGCCGGCTTCCAGTGGATCGCCCGCACCACCGCATGCACCCCCACCGTCCCCCGCCCGGCACGCCCCGGCGACACGGTGGGACGGGTGCGTGCTCCTCGGGGGACGGCGCCGCTGGACTGCCCGCCGAACGAGTTGCGCCGGGGTGACTGGCTGACGGTAGGCGGGACCGTGGTCCAGATCGCCGACCTCCGCTACCGCCGCGGCACCACCCGCACAGTCATCCTTCGCAACGGCACCGTGCACGTCGCCGAGGGCCAGCAGCGCGTCTACCGCCCCTACCCTTCCCTGGCCTGAGACGACGGCGGCAACAACCCGGCGGCATCGTGGCGGGGCCGGCCGGGGAGGGCCGCTACGGGGCGCTACGGCCATTCCATGTCGCGGGGGCCGGGGTTGAGCGCCCGGGTGGCGGTATGGAGGTTCTGGTGGAGGAGCGTGGTCCCGAACTCTGGGTCGGTGTAGGCGGTGTGGACTCCGCCGAGGACCAGGCCGGGGGCGGAGAAGGTGTCCCACACGACCGCGTACGTGTCGGGGCCGGCCGCCCCGGTGGGGGTGAGGATTCCCCGGGTGCGTTCCACCCCGGTGGCCTCCGTCAGCTCGGCCACCGACACCGCCAGGAACCCGTTGCCCTCCATCCCGGTCCGTTCGTGCGCGAACACGGCCACGGGGTCGCTGCCCGTCGGCGGGGCGGGCTGCCGGTAGTGGCGCAGGTGCGGCACGGTCGTCAGCGCTTTCAGCGTCCGCGCGGCCTGGGCGGCGTCCTCGGCGGCTTCCTGCCCGCCGGTCTCGGCGAAGACCCGGCAGGCTTCCAGCAGGGGTGCGAACACGCTGCGGGCCGGCCACGTCACCACCAGGGTGCTGCGACTGGCCGGCAGGGTCCGCGGGAGGCAGGACCGGCCGGCCTTGCCGAGCGCGGTGAGCGCCGCCCTCCAGGTGGCCTGGGACAGCTCCGAGTCGGCTGGCAGGAGTTCTTCCACGGGCTGTAGCAGGAGTTCTGCCCATTCCTCGTCAGCCGTGTTCTGCATCGCTCTCCCTCACCCGCCGGTCCGCCGTGACGATCATCCTCCACCGTCGCCGAGGGGCGGGGTGGGAGGGCTGCGGCAGGTGTCTGGAACAGGCCGTGGATCGTGCCCGTGTCGGCGTGTTCCGGGATTGGGGTATGGCGGAGCCCCCGGCCTCGGGGGGAGGTGGGCCGGGGGCTCCGGATGTGGCCGCGGCGGACGGGCCGCGGGCCGGGTTCAGTGGCGGAAGGTGTCCTTGACGTCTTCCTTCGCCTGTCGGGCGTGGCCCTTGGCCTGGTCGGCCTGGCCGTCGGCGGTCATGCGCTGGTTGCCGGTGGCGCGGCCGACGGCTTCCTTGGCCTTGCCCTTGACCTGTTCGGCCTGTGCCTTGGTCTTCTGCGTGCCCGACATCGGGACCTCCTCGTGGTGTTACCGGATTGGTCGTGACACGCCTCCTGCTCGCGATCCGGGCGGGCAAACCCGCGAGGGTCGAGTTCGAACCGCTGGTTCTGGCTCCCCGGGTCGAGGCGGTCGGGCGACGCCATGGTGGTGGTCCTGTCAGCCGGTGGCCCGGCCGGGAATCCGGTCCGGCGCTGCCTGTCCGCCGGGCCGGCGGGCTTCGGCTGGTCTGGTTTGGCTGGTGTTGAGCGGGTGGGTGTTTCGTTTTGTGGGGGTGGGTTGGGTGGTAGCCGTTGGTGTGACTCGCGCTGCCGCATCCTCCCTGAGCGTGGTGGGGTGTTTCCGGTACGGACCTCCTCGATCTCGTGGCCCCGTTTGGCCGTGCACTTCCTTCCCGTACGCGGAAGGGGAGGGCTCCCCCTGATCCGGGACGGCCGTCATGATCCGTCAGGACCTCCACCGCACCCGTATTCGTAGCAGCCCGTGCACGGATCCTCGCCTGCCGTTGGTGCTGCCGGGGGTGGTGTGTGTTCCCGGGCCCGGGCATGTGTCGGTGGTCCGCCTGTCGGGGGAGTTCGACATCGACTCCATCCAGCACGTCTACGACGTCCTGGCCGTCACCGGGGGCGACGCTCTGATCGTGGACCTGGCCGCGGTGACGTTCGCGGACTCCGCCCTCCTGCACGCCCTCATCTGCGTCCGGGACCGGATCGTCCTGGCAGGCCCGATCCCCCGCCAGGTGTCCTGCCTGTTCGACCTGACCGACACCACCCACCTCTTCATGCGGGCTGCGGACATGGAGACCGCGCACCGGCTCTGCGGCGGCAAAGGCCGCCCCTACGGATGTGGGACGAGTGACTTGTGACGGAGTCCCACCAGCTGCCACCGGGCGCCGCGCCCGGTGGTCCCGGCTGTCCGGCGGCGGCCCTTCGCCCGGACCCCGCCGCCGGACCCCGCCCCGCTCACCCCGGGCGGGAAGACCTCAGGCCGCGATACCCCGCCCCGCTCACTCCGGGCGGGGAGACCTCAGCCAGCGATACGCCCGTCGGGGTGACCGGGATGCGTGCGGTGGGTAGGGGACCGGTAGCGTCCGGTGCTGGCGTGGCGCACGGTATCCGTGGCGGGCCCGGGCTCGATCCGGGCAGTGTCGCGTGGGGCAGGTATGCGTGCCGCACCACCGCCGGGGCAAGTCGGTGGCGGTGCGGCACGCATTCCGTGTGCGGGGACGGAGAGGAAGGAGGTACCCGCACACGACCTCACAATGGCTCCTTTATGCCTTTTGTCACTGTATGTGGTGATGAAGCATGCGGGGGCTCCGCTCCCCTCCCGCCTCGCTACGACACGGCTGCATGCCCCGCACGCCGGGCGCAATCTGGAGCTGCCCGGCGGGGCCGTGTGTCAACGGGATGCTGGCGGTGTCCTTCTCGCGTGGGAGCGTGGAGCGCTTCGTTTCGCGGGTAGGAGGGATAGCGTCACGGTGTTCTGCTGCCGCCGGGACGCGGCGCGACCCCCAGCGGTCCAGGACGGCGCCGTTTCGCTGCGGTGCGCCATGTGACCGAAGGAGCCGATCATGACCGCTGTCCCGGAACCGATGACCAGAGCAGGCGAGACGGGCGCGGCGGCGGTGGGGGTGCTGATGGCGCTGGTGCCGTGCACGGCCGCCGTCGCGCACCGGATCGTGGACCAGGCCGCCCTTGCGACCGGTGGCAGCCGGGACGCCCTCACCGAGGCGGTCGTGGGGATGCGCCGCCGCTTCGCAGCCCCTGACGGCACCCCTGGGGAGCAGGACCCCTTCGAGTCGGCGGTACGCGAGGAGATGGAACGAGCCCGGACCCCTTCCGGGCCCGGCTCTGAGAGGCCGGTGATGTTCCCGCCCGCCGCGGTACTGCGCCAGCACGTCGACCACGTGCGGGCGGCCCGCCGCCGCACCCTGGCTGTCCCGTCCGACGCGGGGGCCCGGGTGGAGTTGGAGAACGCCCTGTACACGCTGTGCGTGCTCACCGGCCGGCGTGCCGCACACGCTGCCCTGACGGTCGCGGAGGAGTTCCTGGCCGTGCACCGGCAGCAGCCGGGCGCGCCGCCCGCATCGGCCTGAGGCGGGCCCCGGGTATCTGGTGCCTGCGGCGGCCGGTCAACGGGTTCGCGGCGCGGGCGCCAAGAGGGGCGGGCTTGGCTTCGTCCGGGGAGGGCTTCGTCCAGATCGTGGACGGTGGGGTGGGCGGTCTGCGGCGATGGTCCGGAACCGGCCGCAGGACGGGCCCGTGTCGGCTGGTCGGCGGGTGTCAGGTTCGTGGCGGGGCGGCGTAGGGTCGGGTGTCAGGCACCCCGCCCGATGGTGGATGGGCGAAAGCAAGAGTGATGGTTATCCCGCAGGTCGTGACGCGTACGGAGCCGGACGGCACGGTCGCGGTGGTGTGCTCGGGGGAGTTCGACCTGGACACCGCCGGACTGCTCACGCGGGCCTGCGGCGGACACGGGGACGCGACAGTGCTGCTGGTGGACCTGGCACTGGTGACGTTCGGGGATTCCACCTTCCTCAACGAACTCCTGCGCCTGCGCCGTACCCGCCCGGTGGTCCTGGCCGGCCCGCTGCCGGAGCAGTTCCTGAAGGTCATGGAGATGACGCAGGCGCTGGAACTGTTCGACGTCCGGCCCGACCCACGGCAGGAGTGACACCGGCAGTCCGGGCCTGCGCCTAGTGATGTGTTGGGTCGTCCCGGCGGACGGCCTCCGAGGCAGGTTCCGCCTCGGCCTACGCCCCTGACCCACCCGGCGCCCTGGGTGTGGGGGCGACACGGCAGTATGGGCGGAACCCGTTTGGATGAGGAGGCCCCGTGCGCTGCCGTCCGCTGCTGTCCGTCGTGCTTCCGATCGTCGTGCTGGCCGCCGGAGGCGTCGTCCTGCTCGGGGGCGACAGCTACGTCGAAGGGGACGGGACCCTGGACATGGCGCGGATGATGAAGATCCTGCCCCGCGGCAAGGAAGTCCCGGTTTTTCGCGCGGTGTTCGCGTATCCAAGTCTCACCCCGGGGCCGAATTCCGACATGCTGTGCGGTTCCATGAGCGCCGCGCTGCTGTCACACGAGCGCGCCCCGCAGGCCTCGACCCTGGTCGTCCTGATGGTCAGAGACCAGCCCCAGTACAAGGTGGAGTCCTACAGCTACGCCCCCGATGTCGCGGTGACGGTGATGGAGGAGCTGCGGGCGGCACTGCCGGGGTGCGCCGCCTACAACGCCCTGGACGCGGAGATCTACTACGGGTTCGGGGTGAAGGAGGTCCCGCCCGCGTATCCGGTGGGGGACGAGGCTCTGGCCTACCGCGTCCTGGCACCGCCGTTCGACGAACAGTCCAGCGGCCAGATTCCCGTCCTGCCGACCAATTTGAAGGACACCGGCCGGACCGTCACGTTCGTCCGGACCGGCGGTGTCATCACCCAGTACAAGAGCCTGCCGCCGCGCCGGGTCTTCGAGGACTTCACGCGCCGGTTCCAGCGGGCCTTCGACGCCGCCCGCGGCTGAGACGCGCCCTGGGCTGCGGGCCCCGACTCACCCCGCTGGGCCGGCACCAAGGACTGGCGCCAGTCCCTTTATGCAGCTCGCTGGGCACCATTGTGGGCACCTTGTTCATCCTGTCCTGGCTGGCCCAGTCCATCACCGGAAGCGCCGCGTACAACGACCAGCACCCGCGTCAGCTAGAGGTTTCCCTTTCCCGGGCCGGCTACGTGGCGACACCTGATTGCTGGAAACTCCAGTTGATGGTGTCGCTGAGGGGCGGGGCCGAGTCCTCGCCAGGCGCCTCCCGTGGCAGCAGCCAGCGCGGCCATCTCACCCCTGCCTCCCCGGGCTCGGAACCAGGAGCGCGGAATCCGCCGGGTGATAGCTGACGTCCGTGGCCACGACTTCGGCGGGCCCGCTGAGCTCAACGGTGGCGTCGTGGTCGCCGTACGACAACCTTTCCTGGCCTTCACGGCGGGGTGTGGGGCGGGTTCACGCCCTGCCTACGTCCGGGGTGGGGTTCTAAGATCCGAGCGTACGCCCGTTGTCGGGCAGGGTGGCGGCCACCCGGGAAGCAGGGAGTGGGACCATGATTCAAGGCGGGCTTTCGGGCCGGGGCGGCAGTGAGCGGGTCGATGTCGAGGCCGGTCCGATGCGTGTCGTGGTGCGGCCCTTCGGTGAGATGGACGCTTCCTGTGTCCACGAGCTCCGCGACGCCCTCGATCAGGCCCTGGCCGGCCAGGCGGTGGACGTGGTGGTGGACTGCGGCCGCATGACGTTCTGCGACTCCAGCGGCCTCAACGCCTTCTTGAGCGCCCGTCTTCAAGCTGAATCCGCCGGCCGCTGCCTTTCCCTGGCGGCGCCCGCCCATCAGTTCGTCCGGCTCTTGGAGATCACCGGGGCCGACCAGGTCTTCACCATCGACCCCGCCCCGCCCAGCTGAAACCCCCCAGGCGGCCCGGCCACCCGCCCCCCGGCCACCCTGAGCCACCCGCGGCCGCCTCGGCCGGTGGCGTTCCTGGGGCGTGGTCAGGCAGTGGCCGGCGGTGTGTGGGGCGGGTTGTCCTGGGGGATGTGGATGTCGAAGACGTCTAGTGCGCCGGTGATGTGGAGCATTCTGCGCAGCTGGGCGGGCAACGGCCCGCGCAGCTGTACGGGGCGGTGGGTGCGTTCGGCGAGGAGGGTGGAGAGGAAGGAGGAGTCGGCGAAGGTGACCGCCCGCACATCCACTATCAGCTCGCTGCCTCCGTGGACGGCGCAGGCGGTCTTCAGCGCTCCGGCGGTGTCGAGGTCGAACTCGCCCGCGCATACCACCACTGCCGCACCGTCCGCACCGGTCGTGACTGCCACCGTCGGTGACTCCATGAGGAAACCTCCCTCGCTGCACCCGGATCGTGCAACTGACTTCCTCGACCGTACGGGGGAATGGCCAGGGGCGACACCAGCGGACCGGCGCACGCGTGTGCGACGGCGGTCGCCGGCGTGCTGGGCCAGGCGGGATTCGGTATTCGCTGTGGCCTGTCGGTGCGAACCTTTACCCTGACTGACCGCTGCGTCATAGCAGTCGTCGTGGTGGGAGTAGTGGGTTACCGGCGTTACCAGCCTGGGCGTTGCGGCGCCGTGGATGCGGCGGACCGCCTGTGCGGCCCCGGTTACCGCCGCAGGGTGGGGGAAGGCGAAACATATGGACGGGACAGATCAGCCCCCGCCCGGCTATTGGGGCATGACGGTCACCTGCGCGCAGGCCCGGGACGCTGTGGGCGCGGCCCTGGAGGGGACTGGTGCAGGCCAGGAGCGTGTGGAGGACGCGCTGACGGTGGTCACCGAACTCGTCGCCAATGCCGACCGTCACGCGGGCGGTGTCCGCGGCTTCCGCCTCACCACCGGCCTCTGCGACCTGTCCATCGACGTCGCCGACGCCTCTTCGCGCCTCCCGCAGACGATGCCGTGGGCGCCCGAGCAGCCCGGCGGCTTCGGATGGCGCCTCGTCAACCAGCTCGCCTCCGTCGACATCCGCCACCACCGCGGCGGGAAGACCATCTCCGCCACCCTCAAACTCTGACCCGTCACTCCCCACGCCCTTACCGACTCGCGCTCCTGTCCCGCCCCAAAGGTGATGCCGTTCGGCGTCGTTCAGCCGGCGGGCTCTTCGGGTTCGGTGGGATCCGCGGGATCTGTAGGGGTGGGGGTGTGTGTCGTGGAGGACAAGGAGCCATTCGTCCCCGCGGGTCTCCACGGTCAGGCCGGCCGCTCGGAAGGCGGCGGCGAGGGCCAGGCCGAAGGCGTCGCGCAGCCCGGGCAGGTCCGCGGGCGCCTGCGGGGCACGGGGGGTCCCGCCGCGGTGGAGTCCCTGGCCGGTCCGGGTCTGGGTGGCGTCCAGCCGACCATCACTCCCCGGGAGTGGCGGATCAGATGGACTCCCTCCGCACCGCTGGCGATCTCCTGGAACCCCGCCTCGGCCAGCACCGCACGCACCCGGCCAAGAAGATCATCGTCGCCGCTCATGGCAGAGGACTGTAGCCGTCCTCCGCCGGCCGGTCACCGGTTACGCCGACGGTGCAGCCGTTTCAGGCCCTGGGGTGGATGCTGCGGCCAGTGCTGTCTCGGCTGTCGCCGAACCAGTAGTCCCCGGCCGCCAGGCGGTACACGGACAGTGCCTGGGGCACTGCAGGGGCCGGCGCTGCGGCGTGGGTGTCGTCAGCGCTTGCGGTGGATGAGCTGGCAGCGGAGGTGCCCTGGAAGACACTGACTGGCCCCCAGGGCACGTTCAGGCCGCGGTGGATCGGTCCGGGACGGTCGAACACAGCGTCTCCAGGCCTGCATCTGTGGTGGCGCCGGGGCCCGGGATGTCGGGCCTGGCCGGGGGGCTCACGTCCGGCCAGGCCCGCCTGTGTGGATCCCTTGGTGCCCTGCCACCGTGACACGCCGACCGGGACCCCGCTGCGCGGCGCGGCACACATGTCCGCCAGCGGAGTGAAGCCGTGCCTGAGCACACGGCCGCCGTACCAGCATTTCCCGGGATCCAGGGCCCCCGCCCCTCTACCGCGCCCACTCCACCCCGAGTTCGGCGAGTGCGGCCAGCTGCGCGGGGTCGAGTCGGTCGCGGCGCTGCTTCTGGCTGACGATCCACACCCCGGTGCGGTGCGGCCCGTCCGGGAGTTCCTCGACGTGGTTCCGGCCGGGCAGGCCCCTGCCCTCCCGCTCCAGGAACTGGGCAAGGGCCTGTACGCCCTTGTCGAAGGCGCTCCCGCCCCGCCCGCCCACACCGTTGCCCCCGGCCGCCGCAGCGCTCTGGCGGGGCTGTGGGGCGGCTTTGACCCCGAGCTTGGCAACGCGCCGCTGCTGCTCCTCGGCGAGTCGGCCGAACTCCCGGCGCTGGGTGGCGAGCCACCGCCCGATGTCCTTTCCGTGCCGGGTCACCCCGGGCCGCGGTCAGCCGCGCCCCTTCTGCGAGTGTCTGGGCGAGGTAGGCGTAGTGTCGCTGCCAGTCGACCGTCCATCCCAGCGCGCCGGGGTTCCAGTCCCGGTCGATGGCGGCCAGCGCGGCGGTCCTCTACCGCAAGCGCCACGCGGTCGAGTGCGGGATCAAACGCCTCAAGAGGCATCGCGCCGTCGCCACGCGATACGACAAGCTCGCCGTCCGCTACGAGGCGATCGTGCTGATCGCTGCTATCAACGAGTGGCTGTGATCGGCGCCCGTCGCGCGACGGCCTCGAAGCAGGGCTGCGTGACCTGAAGGCGGCTGCGGAAGCCGATACCCAGGACCGCCGGGACCGACAGACCGGCGACACCCCGCCGAACGGGCGGCTCATCCGGGGGGTTGTAGCGTGACCGGATGAGGAGCGACGTATATCGGGACGTGGGCGAGGCCGCCTGGTCGTGGGTGCTGGACCACGTGCGCGAGGCCGAGGGCCCATGGCTCGTGCAGGCAGTGGTGGAGGACGGTCCGGAAACCGTGTCGCCGCCACAGGACCGCGATTCTTTGTACGCGGGGATCGCCGGCTTGGCCCCGGTGCTGGCCGAGATCGCGCAGTACCGGGATCTGAGCGCGCGGGAAGCGGCACTGGCGACCGGCATCGTGACCAGGCTGTCGGCACAGGCCGGGCAGCGAACGGAACCCTCGCTGTACGACGGCCTCGCAGGCGACGCGACGGCGCTCAGACTGCTCGCCCCGGGCGAGGAAGCCGTGGCCCTGCGGCGGCTGGCCGCCCTGGCGACCGGCGACGGGTGGAAGACCACCCTTGATTTCGAACCGGGCTCCGACGCGCCTCTCACCGACGTCATCATGGGGACCGCGGGCGTCGTGATGACGGCGGTCTGGGCGAAGAGCGAGTTCGCAGAGGTGATCGCGACGACGGGAGGCGACGCGCTGCTGCGGGCGGCGGACCGTACGGAAGCGGGCCTCGACTGGGGCATGACGCCGGGGAGGCCGTCGAGGGCACCGAACTACTCGCACGGAACCGCCGGCATCGCGGCCGCACTGGCGGTCGCGGGCACCGCCCTGGACCGTCAGGACTTCATCGAGGCCGCGGTGGAAGGCGCCCGGCACGTCCTCTCGGTGGGGTCCTTGGAGGACGCCGGTTTCGTCGTCCCGCACACGATCCCGCCGTCGAAACGGGAGGTGGAACCGGTGACGTACACGTGGTGCCACGGCCCGGCGGGCACCTCGCACCTGTTCACCGCACTGGCGCACGCAGGGGTCGCCGAGGTGGCGGGCCATGACGTCGACGAACTGCGGCACCGCTGTATGACCTCGATCCTCACCTCGGGCCTGCCGCAACGCCTCCGTCCCGGCTTCTGGGACAACGACGGCCGCTGCTGCGGAACGGCAGGCGTCGGAGACGTCCTGCTGGACGCCGCCCAGGACTGCCGGGCGCCGCAGCGGAGGCAGACCCTGCTGCGGGCCGCGCACCGGATGGGCGATGCGCTGGTCGACCGGGTCATCAGAGATGATGCGGGCGCCCGTTGGCGCTTTCTGGAACACCGCGAGGACCCGCCACTGCTGCCGCCCCAGACGACGTGGATGCAGGGCGCGGCAGGCATCGCGGCCTATCTTCTGCGCCTCGCCCGGTACGGCAAGAGCGGCCCCGACGCCCCGGTCGTGGACCGCCCGGACCAGTGGTGGGCCGTGCCGGCGCACCTGCGGAGCACTCGCACGGACTCATGAGCGAGTGGTGGCCTCATTCGAGACAAGTAATCCATAACGATCTCGGCCCAGGCCTTGTCCGATGCGTGGGCCGTCCTAGGCCAAGAGCGGAACGGGGCAGGACTGGGTCGAGTTCAGGGGCGACCGCTGTCGAGCGGAAGGCGTCGATGCAGGCCACGGAAGGCAGCACCTCAACGGGGCCGAAGGCGCCGGCAGCCTGGTCCGGGTACTCGCGGGAGGGGGAACCGCATGGACCGGCGTGGAGGGGAACGCACGTTCATCCTGCCGCTGGAGACTCCCGACCTTCTTGTCATTGACGGGCTTGCACGGGTAGCCCTCCAGCATCCCTCCGTAGGTCGAAAACATTCGCAGCTCGGTGAGTTCGATCGAACGTCCAGACGAGAGGGCTATGTGGCTCGGTGACAGTCCGACACCCTATGTGCGAGATTGCCCCCCTTCGACTAGGCGTCGACCGGAACAGGCCAGCGATCCGGTGGCCCACTCCACCCCGAGTCCGGCGAGCGCGGCCAGCTGATCGGCGGTCAGCCGGGTCCGGCGCTGCTTCTGGTTGACGACCCACACCCCAGTGCGGTGCGGCCCGTCGGGGAGTTCCTCGACGTGGTTCCGGCCGGGAAGGCCTCCGCCCTCCCGCTGCTGGTACTGGGCAAGGGCCTGTACGCCCTTGTCGAAGGCACTCCCGCCCCCACCAGTGCGCCTGGCCGCCGTAGCGCTCTGGCGGGGCTGTGGGGCGGCTTTGACCCCGAGTTCAGCCAGGCGCCGCTGCTGCTCGGCGGTGAGCCGGCCGAAGGTCTGCCGCTGGGCGGCCAGCCACCGTCCGATGTCCTCTCCGTGCCTGGTCACCCCGGGCCGGACCGAAACCAGCCGCACCCCTTCGGCGAGCGCCTGGGTGAGGTAGGCGTAGTGGCGCTGCCAGTCGACGGTCCACCCCAGCGTTCCGGGGTTCCAGTCCGGGTCGATGGCGGCCAGCGCGGCTTCCCTCCGGCCGGCCCGGCCCGGGATCCTTGCCCAGCCCTCCGGGCCGGCGGAGGTTGGTGAGCCACTGGCCCACCGGCCGGTCCAGGGCGGTGGCGTGCCGAGGTGCGGCCAGGGTGCCGTGGACCTCGTAATAGGCGCGGGCGGCGGCGAGGTTCTGGTCGAAGGCAGCATCGGCGGTGTCCCCAGCCCCTCCAGCTCGGCCGCCCGCTCCCCGGTCATGGTCCCGGCCCGGAAGTCCTGTCGCTGGTCCGACAGCAGCCACCGCACCAGCGGCAAGTCACCGGGCCGCCGCTTTCCGGTGACCGCCACGACATGGGATGTGGAGTGGGCCGGCGCCGGCCAGACGGGCACGGTCACCACCGCCCGGCAGTCCGCCACCAGCCTGGCCATCGGTGAGATCCAGACCGTTTACGTGCCCTGACCTGCACCAGTGAGTCCCGGTGAGTGCGCCGGGGGAAACTCACCGGCCGCCGGTGAGCGCTGACCCCGGGGTCAGTTGGCCCCAGGGTTGGGGACCCATATGGCGGGACCGCGTCCGGGCCACGCGATCAGCAATCCCTCGGTGAGGCCGATGCCGTCGGGGCCTCTGGAAGACGCCGAGGTGCGGTCAGTAGCTGACAACCCCGCTGCGCGCCTTCGAGGAACACGTCCCGCGGCAGCCCGCGAAGTTCCACTGTTATCCCCCAATATGAGGGTCTCGCGGGAAAACTAGGGCTGGACCCGCGTGGCAGGGCCTTGTGTGTGCGATGAGATCAGGACAGTCAGGACTACGGCCGATACCTGACGTTCTTTCACGACCCGGATTGCCCCCCGCCCGCCACGAGCCTGCCGGACGGAGCCTGTCGGGTCCGGGCGAGCGACCAGACCAGCAACCCGATCACTCACAATCGATCAATCCCAGACTTTATCTGAACACCAGAATGAAGCAGCAGGTGAAGGGTCCCGCTCGACGTGCCAGTCGGCTCCAGGCAAGGTGGCCTATGACGATGGTCCCACGTCAGTGTTCGAGCAGGGAGAGGGGTAGGGATCCGGTTTCCAGGGAGAGGGATACAGGTATGAACTGTGCCAATTGTGGGGCCGCAGCGTATGAGGGGCCCGGAGGGGTGTGGATGTGTACCAACCAGTGCGGCTGGTCGTCGGGGTACGGGCATCCTCCGGCGGGGGTAGCGTGTAGGCATGACACGTCGTCGGCCGGCCGAGTCGGATATTCAGCCTGATCCGCATCCGTACATGGATCTGGAGATCACCAATACCGAGTGCCGACGCTGCGGTACGGAGATCGCGGGGATCAACGGCCGGTACGCCTGCGGTCCGTGTGGTTGGGTCAACCACCACAGCGAAGGGCACAGTGCGCTGCCGCCTGCCGAGGCCGACCCCGATCATGCCGGGTCCCACAAGAAGAAGTCCGCCGCCAGCTGAGCCCAGGTGGTTCCCCGCAGCAACCCGCGCTCAGGGAACCGGCCCCGCCCAGGTCCCCTGTTGCTAGCAGGCCCGAAGGGCCCGGGGTGGGAGCGAAGCGGACACCCCACAGGGCCGAAGGCCCTGACCCCGTGAAACGGGGTCAGCTTCGGGGGAGCGCAGCGACCTCGAAGCAGTCCGCAGCGAAGCGAAGGACCCCGTCCCCCCGAGAGGGGGGCGGCACCAGCTCGGCGAAGCCGAGCCAGCCGGGCGCAGCCCGGCGCCCGAAGCGAAGCGAAGGGCAGGCCCCGAAGGGGCCCGCTCCCGCGAAGCGGGAGCGTTCCTCTCCTCAACGCGCAGCGTTGAGGGACCCGCTCCGCGGG
>NZ_JBVIRI010000045.1:0-16564 GCF_055576225.1 Streptomyces sp. NPDC033845
TCAGCCCGCCCCCTTGTGGATACCGCATGCCCTGGTGATACCGCAGCGGACGACCAGGCGTCAGCCCCTACGACAACACGAGTTCAACCTCAGTAAGCCGCGATGAAGGGCCACCGGGTCCGCTACACCCTTGCCACGAAACTCGTGAACGAGCTCGTCGAGGCCGCGGACGAGAAGCAGCTGACCAAGACCATCGCCCGCTACGGCCGCGTTGACCTGCTCTGCATCGACGAACTCGGCTACATGGAACTCGACCGCCGCGGCGCCGAACTCCTCTTCCAGGTTTTGACGGAACGGGAGGAAAAGAACAGCGTGGCGATCGCCTCGAACGAATCGTTTGGCGGCTGGACGAAGACGTTCACCGATCCCCGGCTCTGCGCGGCCATCGTCGACCGGCTCACCTTCGGCGGCAACATCATCCAGACCGGAACCGAGTCCTACCGCCTCGCCGCGACCAAAGCCCTAGCGGAGCGAGCAGCCGGCTGAGAGGCCGCGGGACTGCGTCCTGAGGCTCTGACGGAGCTCCAGCTTCGATCTCCCTCAGCAGCCCTCCCTCATCGTCATAGAGCTCAAGCCTGAACCGCAGGCCGAACCGGGTCAGTAGTGCTGCCAGATCTTCGAACCGTTGAGGATCGACGACCCCGTTCAGGAGAGTGTCGCCCTCGGTCGGGTCCACCTCGATGCGGCACCAGCTGGTCTCGACCTCATACGACTCCCACGACGCCGATCTGGAAGTCCAGCCTGCCCCGATGAACTGTTTGGCCACCAACGAAGCACTCGGGGCACCTGACAGGCCACCACACACGTTGTTGTTGATCGCATGCCAGACGGGATCGAGCGGCTGCCCCTCATCGGATATGTCCACAGCTGGATTATGAAGCAGACCGCAGCCCTCGATCGCACACGCTAGCGACATCAAAACTCAACGATGTTGATCACTCAACCCCGAGCCCTACGCCTCCCGAACTGCTCGACAAACGACTCCCAAAGAAGTCGTCATAGCCAGAAGGGGCAAGGCCCGGGCCCGGGCCTTGCCCCGTACGGTCCGCGCCCTTGACCACCACCGCACACGCGCAACGCCCCCACAACCGAATACGGCGGGCCGGGAACACGCACGCCGTCACCTCACCTGCCAGCACTCCGCGTAGTTCGAGGTCACTGCGACACCGGGGCGCCAGGCGCTACAGGTCGCCTGGGCAGTGCCGGTTGAACGCCTCGATCCAGGCTTGCGGATCCAGCAGGTCGGACCGGCCGAACGCGCGGGCGTCCCCGGTGTGCAGCACGATCGCGTCCGGCGCCGCCACACCGGGGTGGACCCGCCGGACGTGGGCCGTCCCCGCTTCGATCAACGGAGCCGTCGGCCGGTCGGCGCGCACCAGCTCGCTCACACCGGAGCAGACCCGGCAGCTCACCCACGCCACCGTCACCCGCTCGTCCAACCCACTGCCGGCCACCGTGGCGGCCGGCTGATCACTCTGCATCCTCATGACCTTCCCAACGACCCGTCCGCCCCCGGGAACCGGGGCGGCCGTGCAACCGAACTCCGCCCCGACGGCCAGATCAGCCAGCCGGGACTCCTGCCGGCCGCGCGGCCACGACGTCGCGGCGGCGCTCCTCACAATGTCCAGCTCCCGGTCAGGGGCTCCAACCTGCTGGGCGGCGGTGCGGCCGGCCTACGAGGCCGTCCCCGCTTCACTGCCAGCGGGTGCGGACCACGTCTCGTCGGGGCCGGCCACGGCGTCCAGCGTGCGCAAGGCGTCCTCGTAGGAGCCACGGTCGAACCGGAACGGACCCAACGCCGTGTACTGGCGGGTCTTGCGATGCGGCTGTTCGAAGGAGTCCCAGATCACGTGATCGGCTGTCGCGGTGATGCGGGCCATGAGGGGCCAGCAATCCCACACACCGCACTCGCAGCCGAGAACCGGTGTCCTGGGACCCGTCACAAGGGTGGACCGGCCCAGGAAGTGGTCCCGCATCGGGCCGAACCGGAAGGACTGGGGGATCAGCCCGCCGTAGGCGTCGCCTGCCGGGTACATCCCGGCCGCGAGCTCGAACCCGTCGATCAACTCGGTAAGTGGTGCCCCGTCGATGTGGGGAGTGATGACGAGCAGGCCGCCGTCGCCATGGTGCCGGCAGTCGAACCGGATGTCATTGCTGGTCATCCGGTGATTGTGCCAGCGAACCCGTTCCCTCCACGCGGGCAGACTGAGCAGGGGACGCGTGGCAGGAAGGGTTGATCGCGCCCTCAGGAGCTCACCCGGTGGGCGCGGACAGCCCGGGGCCAGGGCACGGAGTTCAGCCTGTTTGCTCGGGTTGCTGGAGGAGGGTCCGGCCGGTGGCGGCGACGCGCACGGCCAGGGACCGTTCCGCGTCGGGGTGGGCGGCGAAGCCCGCGCAGACAGCGCCAGGGCGCCCGTGGTCGGGGCCGGTCTCATGGCAGACGATGTGCCCTTCGCTTCTCCGAGTCATGGCAGCACCTTGAGGACCTCCTCGCCGACCCGAACCGGGCCGTGGGCCACCACCTGGTCTGGCTCGCCGATGTCCTGCGT
Organism: Streptomyces sp. NPDC033845; assembly: GCF_055576225.1. Classification (NCBI taxonomy): domain Bacteria; kingdom Bacillati; phylum Actinomycetota; class Actinomycetes; order Kitasatosporales; family Streptomycetaceae; genus Streptomyces; species Streptomyces sp. NPDC033845. Next base: position 2,550 of record NZ_JBVIRI010000045.1, read on the forward strand.
GCGATCGGACAGTCCACCGCCCAGTAAGCACCACACGCGCGACGTGACGTGGAACTACAAAGTCGCACTGGAGTACTAAGGGCTGTCCCGCAACGGGCCTGGAACCGCAGGGCTGCTTGAGCCCAGCCGGGCCGGTACAGGCGGATACTGTGGAGCGGCGCATCGGAGCGGCGGTCTTGGGGGGACGAGTGGGACGCAGCAGGCTGCCTGTGGAGAACGCGGGCAATGGCGATCTCTGTCTGTTCATCGAGCCGTACGGTGAGGACTTCTACCTGAAGCCCGGGGAGGTCTTTACGGTCGCGCCTGAAGCCGAGGGGATCGACGTCTGGTTCTCCACCCTTGTCTGGGAGGGAGGCATCACGGTGTGGCCCTATGAGGACGGCGATCCGACCAAGATTGTCCTGGAGTACACGGTGACTGACGCCAGCGGAACTCGGCTGGAGTGCGGTCACCAGAGGCCCCCGAAGCCCGCTGGCTCTGACGTGGCTGAGCTGGGTTGACCCTATCGGTCACTAGGCCAGGGCAAGATTTTGCAGCTGGGCGATGCCCAGCATGGCGTGGTAACGCCGGCATCTCTGAGGCGGCCGGCATGACCGGCTACGCCGCCTCGGCGGCGGCCGGCCGAGCCTGCCGCTTGAGGGCCATGCGAGCCTCCACGAGGTCCTCGTTCTCGAAGCGCCCCCAGTGATGGTGCGCGGCGACCTTGATGGCCAGCTCGCGGATCTCGGCCCACAGGGTGTCCGCAGCCGTCTTCTGTTCTTCGGTCCAGCCGGGGCTGTCGGGGACGTCGCCGCGGTGGGAGTACCGCTGGCCGCGCGGCCAGCCCAGCATCGGCTCCACACTCCATGGCAGACCGGCTACATGGGCCCGGTACTCGGCGTGGGCCTGGTGGAGGCGTTCCTGGAGGGCGAGGAGGTCCGGGGGGAAGGCGATGCTTTCACTCACCCTTGGATCGTAAACCTGTTCGATTTTGGTTGGCGAGTCGCCGCACCGCCCAGTCCCCCGGACGGCCCGCGACGTGCAGCATCGAGCCGTGACCACGCAGCGCTTCAGTGGCGGGCGAGGTCCCTGTGGGCCCGGTCGGCTGCGGCCCGGGCTCCCTTCGCTTCCCGGGCCGCCTCCCGGTGCCGGAGCGCGGCGGTATCCGCCGCCTTGCTCAGGCGCACATGTGCCCTCCGCGCCTGAGCAAGGCGCTCCTGCGTTTCAGTGACCTCTTCTTCGATGCGTCCCACTGCCGTGCGGGCCTCGACCAGGCCGGCCTCGGCCTCCGCGAGTACGTCCCGCGCTCGCCGCGCCTCCGCTTCAGAGGCCTCCGCCGCCGCCCGGGCCCGCTCTGCTTCGGCGGCCTCCGCCTTCCTCCGCGCGGTGTCGTCCTTGCCGGAGCCGGAGGAGACCGGGCGGTCGTTCCGATCAGACGCGCCGGTGACCGCCTTCGCCTTCGACGTACACACCGCGCCGGATCCCGTCTCCAGGTCAGCGAAACCGACGGCCTTTGGCGGGGCCGCCGTCAGGACGCCGCGCTCCCACTGGCCGGCGGCATCGGGATTGGCGAGCAGGAGGTGGAGGAGCTGCTCGACCTCGTTTTGCACCGTCTCGGTCAGCGGCTGTCCGGCCTCGGCTGCCAGGGCGCGGGCCTGGCGGGCCATCGCGGCGGTCACCAGGTGCTGCTGGTGGGAGAGCTCGCGCAGCTGCGGCCCGGCCAATTGCCGGTGTGCCTGCCGCAGGCCCTCCCCCAGCTCCAAGAGCCGGTGGGCCCGCGCGGGGTCGGAGCGGGCCAGGAGGTTGGCCGCCCACACCGCCAGAGTGGGCCGCTTCAGCGCGGCGATCTCCTTCGCCCCGGCAGCGTCCCCATCCTTGCGGACCTTGGCGACCAGGGCGTTGCGGGCGGCGGTGAACTCCTGCGGGCGCAGCCCGTACAGCTCGCTCTTCACTACCGCGGAGTCGACCACAGCCCCACTCTCACCTCGCCGGCCGCGCCGCGCATCACGCCAGGGCGTCGGCGGCCGCGCCTACGGCGCCGTCATCCGGCCGCGGGGCGGCTGTCCCCGGGGCGGGCGGGTCGTCGCTGGGCCGCAGTCCGAGCATGTCGAGGAGCTGGATGAGGTCGGCGCGGTCGGTGGCACGGTCGGCGACCGCGCGGCGGGCGGCGTCCCGGTCCACGACCCCGGTCGGGAACAGCAGGGTGGACACCTCGGAGGAGGAGAACGGGTCTTTCATGGCCAAGATGCCACCACGAACAGCCTCACCGTGCAGGCTGCACTGCTCCAACCGGACCGAACGAAGCCGAGCTCATCGGCTGCCTGCCCTGGGACAGGCTCCGGGCTGGGCTAGGCACGGTCCTCGATCGCTTGGGACCGGGTCGCCGCCGCGGTCTGGGCGCGGTGGCTGCGGTGGGCGGGGATGCCGTGGTCTTCGGGGTCGTCGGCCATCAGGCGGGTGGCGGCCCGCCGGATCTTCTGGTCGAGGGTGGTGGTGATGCGGGGGCGTTGGCGGGCGCGGATCACGGCGATGCTCTGGGTGCTTGTCTGGAGGCGGCCTGCGAGGAAGCTGGTGGGCCAGCCCCGTTCGGCGAGGCCTTGGAGGAGCGTTGCCGCGTTGTCTGCGGGGACCAGTCCGGGCAGGTGGCGGGTTCGTCGCGGAGCGCTTTGTGCGGGGATGCCGAGGATGGCCTCCGCGGTGGCCCGGTGGATGGCGGCGGGTCGCTCCGCTTCGGGCCGGAGAAGGCGCCGGATGAGGGTGACCGAGATCCCGGAGACCACGGCGATGTCCCCTGCCGAAAGGCCGGCCTCCCGGAGCCGGCCTGCGTCGGAGGCGGCCTCGTGCGCGGGGACCCGGGCGGGCCTGCCGGCCCTGCGCTCTTGCACCCGTCGGGTACGGGTACGCCGGGCCGCGGCCTGGCACTCCGGCCGGATGCAGCCGTAGTCGGCACACGACGGGCTGCCGTGGCGGACACGGCTGCGCAGCGGCCGCCGACGGCCTGCTGCCGTAGGGGGCTTGGAGGTTGCGGGAGACGGCGGTGGATTCATACCGGCACAATTCTGCCCGGCCGAATGCTGCCGTCCTGGAGTGGGTGGAAGCGCCGACGTGGTCATAGAGGCAGCGGAAGGTACATCGGTTCCTTCGCACTCACCGTCCCAGACTCCCAGCACCCGGCCGCACCCGTTCAGGAAGCCGGCGGCTCACTGGCTTGGCCGAGCTCGTCGGACATAGTCCCGCCGAGCCTTTCACTGTCGGTCCTCCGGCCCTGATGACGACCTGCCAGTGGCCGAGACCGTGGGGCGCGGCCACTGGCACGAATTCCAGGTCCGCCTTCAGTTGACGGAAGTGCGCCTGGCGCCGGCCGCCTTACGGGGTGGCTCAACTGTTAGCTTCGCCATCCCGCCTGGAGCGGTACTCCGCCCGCATGTCCTCAAGGCTCCCCGTGAGTTCCAGTGCCACGCGGGCAAGACTGCTGAGGATGAGAAGTCCGGAGAACGGCTTACCTACGCCGATTTCGGATATCCACAGGAATAGTCCGAGGAGGCATCCAGATGCTCCTACTGCAACTCCTGCCTGCTGCCTCAACGGCAGGATGATCCACGGCAGTACAGGTAGAAACAGCATGATGAACACAGCTATCAGCCAGGCTACGGCCATTGAGGTTTACCCTTCCGAATTTACGTCGGGATCCGCCAGAAGCGCGATATCCCAGGGTTTTCCTTGATGAGGGTTTCCGGCCATATCGCAGCTTGCGTACGGATCTGGATGGGATCCGGTACGGACATTCCGCTGAAATGATAGAAGTCTCCCAGTACTACGGGCACGCTGGACTGCGAGTAGACGCCGTCAAGCCTGATCGCCTTCCCGTTCCGGGCGGGCTGCCTCGTGCAGCGCCTGTGCCAGCTGGTTGGAGGCCTCCTCGGTAGCGGTCATCTGCCGTCGCAGTGCCTCCATGGGCTCCGCCTGCTCAGCGGACGCCGGCTGCTGCTCGCCCATCAGCGGCGACCCCTCTTGGGTGATGTCAGCCGGTGGGGTCACCTCGAACTCGGCGTCCAGGACCCGCACGGAGTCCAGGTCCACATGGCTGGAGGTGTCGCCGAGCGTGATACCGGGACCGGCCATGACCAGGACCCGGCCGGACTCCTCGCACATCCGCAGCCAGTCCCGGCCCTCCCGGCCGGTGAGGGAGGTGAGGGTCCCGTCGTAATAGGGGACGGGGCCCGGCTGGTGCACCACCAGCCGGCTCCCCGACCGCGTACACGCCACCCGCCACCCGGCCCCGGCCGCAGCCCAGTTCTCCGCCGGCTCGTCCAGGTCCACGAAGCCCGACATCTCCAGCAGGGCCAGCGCGCCCGCCCAGGAGCCGTCCACCCCGACGTACTCCATCGGGGGCAGCTCCAAAAGCAGGACCGCCATCTCCACGCCGTCCTCGCCGAACACCACGGGCGCGGCCCGGGCCGGCAGCCTCTCCGCCGCGTCGACCGCCACGAACCCGCTCGATTCCCTCATCCGCCCACCCTCCCAGAGGCGCTGTTCACCGCGCCGCCGAATCCGGTTGTCCGGTCTCCGGGAAGGTGGGGAGCGTCCCGCTGATTGTGGCGAGCCGGGGTGGACCCCGGGACGGCGTTACGGCTGAGCGTGCGGGTTGTGCGGCTCCGGGACGGGATCCGACAGCAGGGCGCGCCGGGTGCGGTATGCCTTCTGTCGGCAGGCCCCGGTGCAGTACGCGGAATCCGCGCGCCCAGCCGTAACGGGCATGCCGCAGGCGCCGCAGGGGCGGCCCGACCCGATGCCTCCGTTACGTTTGCGCGTGACGGAGGTCCGGCACGCTCGCGAGCACGTCACCCCCCGCATCGTCTTCTCTGCCCCGCGCACCACGACCAGGCCGCACCCGGCGATGCACGCCTGCGGCGGGAGGGCCGTGCCGCGGCCGGCCAGTGCCCTCCATTCCACGCTCTGCGTCTGCCGGGTGGAGACCGCCCGGGTCAAACCCGTTTCCGGATCCGGACACCCCCGTTCGTAGCAGGACTGGCAGATCAGGAAGCGAGTTGGTGCCCGACGGCCCTGCCGCCGGGCACCGTCAACCAGATAGGCCGTCCCACCGAGCAGACCTGTCCCACACATCACACAGAGCCGAGAACGTGCACGCATAGCCATAACAGCCTCAACGACCCACACGCCCAGCCGTAACGCCCACCGAGGTCCACCCCGGCTCGCCATGATCAGCGGGTCGCTCGCCACCTTCACGGAGACCGGACACCGGTGTACGGCCGGAACCGCACCAGAGCACACCGGCACCGGTCCACCGGCAACCCAGGGGTCCGGCCGGCCCTGGCTCACCGGCCCTCGCTCACCAGCCCTCCTGCGAGGTGGTCGTCGGCGGTGCGGTGTGCTGCCAGGCCCGGACGAGCACGAGGTCGCCCAAGCGCGACCGTCACGAGGTACCCGAACGTGTCCACGGCCCCCGGCAACGCGCGGGGAGGGCCCGGAGCACCGTCACCGCGGTGAGGCGGTTGACACCAAGCAGCCCCTTGCGCCACGCCGTTCCACCACCGAGCACCCCATCCAGCGTCATCGGAGCCAATCCCGGCCAGCCGGCCGCACCCACCGGCGTACAGCAGCACCCGATCCCGTCCAGCCCCCGGCCCTCCTTGGCCGGAGGCTTCGTCGTTCCCTGTGGAGGCCTTGGATGCCTACCTACGAGACCCTGCCCCGCTTCACCCACGACCTGCGCCGCCTCGCCCCCGCCCAGTACCGACGGTTCCGGCGGGCCGTGCTGGAGTGCTTCGTCCCCGACCTCCGCACCCCCCGGCCCGTATTCCAGCCCGGCCTGCGCGTGAAGGGACTCACCGACCACCCCGGCGTCTACGAACTGACCTGGGCGCTCGACGGACGCGCACCTGGTCCTACGGCAACCCCCGCCTCACCGGCGAGACCCACATCGTCTGGAGGCGGATCGGAACCCACACCGTCCTGGACCACCCCTGAAGCAGGCCTGCCCGCCGCACAGCCACCGGCCAGCCAGGCAGGCGGCCGGACCGGTGAGGCCCCCTCGCCCGCCGCCGCCAGTCCCCGATCTGCGGGGCAATCACTGTCCCGTCTCAACAAAGTGTGATCGGGCGGCCGCTGCTGCTACAGCACGGCAACGCATGACTTCAGATCGGCGGCCAGGAACACCAGGTGGGTGCCCTCGGCGGTATCGACTCGCCCCAAGGCGACTGGATCCTCTCCCGCACGCCGAAGATCCGGCAACCCCTGTTCGAAGTCCTTGCAGGTGGAGACGCCGTCCTGCGCCATGCATTCGGCCCGCCATGCGTAGATGCCGAGGTAGTGGTGGGCCGGCTTCAGCTTCTCCCACACCGTGAAGGCTGCCCCGGCCCGCAAGGCCAGGGCAGCCCCATGGGCGGCATCAGTCGCATGCCGTTCCAGGACAGTGGCCAGGGCTTCACGATTCACGACATGCAGTATGGCCCGCAGCAGGAAACCTCCCTCCTCCGGCCAAGGCGGACCGGCCAGCGAGCACGGCACCAGAGACATGGAGGCAGAAGCCGACGGCGGCGGCCGCGCTCAGGATGGGGGCGGCGGCGAACCGCGGCGCGGCGGGCACGGCGTACGGGTTCGGGACGGGGGCGGCGGGCCGGGCGGCGGGTACTCCGGCCGCGGGTCCGGCCGCCGGTGCGGCGGCGGGCTTGTGCCCAGGGGCTGGGTCCACTGCCGAGCCCGAGCGATTCGGTCGCGACCCGGCACGTCACCCGGGTGTGGCGCTGCGCCGGGCTGCCGACGTGGCTGACGGAGTGTCCGGAATGCGGCTCGGTCCCGGTGGGGCGAGTCCGGTAGCGTCCTGGCGTCCTGTTATGCGCAACTCCCCTCTCTGAAAGAGGAGATACACGTGCGTAAGAGTCGCATCTCGGTCTTCGTTGCCGGGATTCTCCTGGTGCTGACGGCAGGCCCGGCATGGGCCGCACAGCCAGCGGAGTTTCAGGAGGCCACTGCAGAGCGCCCCGCGTTGGCATCGGCCCCGCCTCCCCGCCCAGCACCGTCCAGCGGCGCCGTATCCGCACCAGGCCCGGGCGCTTCGGACACATGCAAGAACCTGGCCGCCGCGACCCGCGCAGCGAAGGCCCAGGGGCGTCAATCGATCATGTGCCACAAGACGGGCACCGCGCCGAGCCAGCAAGCCCGCACGGCCTTGAAACGGACACTGGAAAAGGCCCGCAACAAGACCACGGACGGGCCCTCTACGAAGAGGGCACCGCAACCGCTTCCGAACTGGTGCACCGAGCCTGAGCACATGGACGGTCAGTGGTGGATGATGCGCCGCGACGCATGCCTCATCACGACCGGCACCGTATACCTCATCAACACCCGAGGCGTGCCCCTGGGATCGATGGAGTACCACTTCGTCTCGTACGTCTACAACGGCGACGGCATCGACTCCGCCTACCAGGTTTCCATCACACCCTGGAAGTTCACAGGCACCGGCCACGCCGGCATGACCCTGCGATTGAAGCCATTCTGCGCAAGCAACTGCACCACGACGGCATTCAACTCCATCGACTACATCACCAAGGACGTGATCATCAGCAAGGACATGGGCATGAAATCCACCATGGTCACCCGCGGCAGCATGGGAGACACCGTCGCAGGCATGGGCATGGAGTTCTCCGTACCCTCCGGCGAGGTCCCAGTCATCGAGAATGATGTGTACTCCCTACCCCTGCGCTGCGACCACGCCCTACCGGGCCCCAACACGGTAGCTGGATGCGTCTTCGCCGGCTTCGCCCCCATGATCGTGCTCCGCTACAGCGACCCCGCCCTCGGCTGGAGCGCCCTCAACGTCGGCTGGGCCCTGTACACCGGCCTGCCCAGCCACCTCCAACGGCTCTGGGACCCGTCACAGTCGCGCAGCAACGGAGACCGAGCCTGCCCGCGCGGAGCTCTCTACCCGCGCCCCACCGACCACCAATGCGACGAGTACCCCTTCCGCTCGACTCAGCAGGGAGCCACCACCAGCGGCACACCGTTTGCCCCACGAACGTTCCCTCCCGGGAACTGCCCACTCACCAACACCTGGCCGAACACCCCGGTGGTGACCGTCAACATCGGCTCGCAGGGCTGGGCACGGTGCAACATCCCCACCTCGCACAACAATGCGAGCGGCCAAGCTATCGCCGCCTTCTACCGTGACCAGCGAGTCCACCCCGGGGACTGGTTCCACGTGCACGCAACCGAGTAGGACTTCCCCACTGGCAACCAGGCGCAGTCCGGACGACTGGCGGTCACCGAACCGGGAGCGATCCGCAGGGCCATGGCCGAGGTCGTCCATAGCCCGACGAAGCACACCGCGCGCGCCGCAACGTCTGCGCCCCGGCCCTCCCGGGAGCTCACTGGTGGGGTTGCTTCTGGGTGAGCTGCTGGGCTCGGACAACTGGCCGGTTGCGAGCCGCGGTGTCGTGCCTTCCTGCTGCCCCATGGCAGGTCAGGCGATGCGGCAGTGCTGGTGCAGGGCGATACTGCTGTTGCCCGGCCAGTCACCCCCCGACGGGTCTGGGCCAGTGCCCCGACCTTCCTACCCCCCCAGGTCGGTCGGGGCCATCACGGTCGTCCTGGGCCGCCAGTGGATTCCGTCCACGTCCTCCGGGCTCGTCCCCGGGCGAGGGGGCGGGGAGCGGACCCCCGGGGTCGGTGAGTTGGCAGGCGCACGCTTCCTGACCTGCACTGGTGGAGTTTCCCGGTGAGGTCCTGGAGGCGAACTCACCAGCCATCGGTGTCTGCGAAACTCACCGGCCCTGGTGAGTACGCCGGGGGAACTCACCTCGGGCCGGTGAGTTCACCGACCGGACGGGATCAGCCGGCTCCGGCAGCTGTGCCGGGACTTCCACGGCATCACGGGGCCGGCCGTCAGCCAGCTGTGCCACGGCACCTACGGCAGGTGACCTGCTCACCGACGGCACGGCAGGATCCTGCGGGGCGGCCAGGGACGGGGTCAGGATCTGCGGGGCTTGCTCCGGGAGGTCGCCTTCTTGACGGTGGTCTTGTTCTCCGCCGCCTTCTTCACTGGTGTCCCTGGCCCCCTCTCCGTCACCAGGCACCTGATCGCCCAGGCTCGACCAAACCAGAACGACGGCGCGGGGTGGCGGACCGGCCGACGTCGGTAGAACACGGTCCGGTTTCGGTGGGCGCCTATTAGCCTGCGGAGAGGGGCGGTTACGTTTGTCGTGACCGGTGGCCGGAGGGATTGCGGTGGCGGGTTCGGGGCGTTGGGCTGTGTGGACTGCCGTGGCGGTCAGTGGCGTGATCGTGGTGGGGCTGCTGGTCGTGGTTCTGGCCGTTGATCTGGATGCTGGTGACAAGGTCGCCAGTCTGGTCGGAGCGGGTGTAGCTGCGGCCGGACTGGTGACCGCCGTGGTCTCTCTGACACGACAGGGCAATGTGTCGGCCGGTGGCGGGCACGTGCGGGCTGGACAGGGTGGGGTCGCCGCGGGAGGTAACATCGTCGACAGCGCACTGGGGCCTAGCTCCCAGGTCATCCGGTCGGGGAGCTCAGTTTCACCGTCGGCACCACCTGGTGGTCCCGGTGGGGGTGGATCGGTTACGGCAGAGCCCGGCGGGGTCGCGGCGGGCGGGAACATCACCGGTAGCGCAGTCGGTGACGGCAGCCAGGTCCAATGACCATTCGCTGGCCGTGGAAGAGGCAGGGCAGCGCAGCGCCCGTAGCGGAACCTCGTGTCGCACCGGAGCCCGGCCTGTCCACACGCCCCTGTGCCAGCAAAGGGCCGGGCCGGGAACCCGGAGCCGCCGGTGGGTCCGCCGGCCAGTCGGGGGTGGTTTCTGCGGCAGAGCAAGGTGTGGCGGCGGGTGGCAACATCCACACCAGCGCAATCGGCGCCAACGCCAGTGTCAGCATGACGACTCAATACGTTCTGTTGCCGGAGCCGGTAGCGGATGTGGTGTGGCCGTTGCGGATCGGCACTCCTCCCCAGCTGGCTTCCGCGTTCCAAAACCGACTCGACGTACAGAGGCTGATCGCCGCGGCCCGGAAGGCCGGCGAGGGGGCCGTTCTTACCGGAGCCCGTTCGGCGGGAGTCCTGTCAGGGATGGGCGGGGTGGGTAAGTCCCAGCTTGCCGCCCTCTGCGTGCTCCAAGCCGAGCAGGCCGGAACCGATCTGGTGGTGTGGGTAGCAGCCGGCGACACCTCTCCAGCGGTCGTCTATGCCCAGGCCGCACTGCGAGTCGGGGCCGTCCGTACCGCTGGTGAGGGCGTCGAGCGGGACGCGAAAGCGTTCTTGGAGTGGCTGGCCACCTGCACACGGTCGTGGTTCGTTGTCCTGGACGGGGTCAGCGACCCGGAAGCCGTCAGACAGTGGTGGCCGCCGGTCCGGCCAGGGGTCGGCTGGACCCTGGCCACGAGCCGGCTGCACGACCCCCGGCTGACCGGCAACCGCCGCACACGCATCGACATCGACATCTACACCCCCGACGAAGCCAGCGCCTACCTGAGCGAACGGCTGTCCGGTGATGGCTACAGGCACCTGCTGGACGGCTGCGAAGCAGAGGTCGCGCAACGGCTCGGCTACCTGCCTCTGGCCCTGGGGCACGCTGCGGCCTACCTCCTCGCCGAAGACGTCTCCTGCACCACCTATCTGGAGCGGTTGGGCGATCAGGCTCTGCGGCTGGAGGACGTGCTGCCGCAGTGGGCGGACACCGAGGGCTACCAGCGCCCGGTCACCACCGCGCTCCTGCTCTCCCTCGCGGCAGCCGGGCAGGCAGGTCCCCCCGGAATCGTTGAACCCCTTGCCCGCCTCATCGCTCTCATGGACGCCGACGGACACCCAGAGGACCTCTGGACCAGTCCGGCCGCCCTCGCATTCCTCACGGCAGCACGAGCCCAGAGGGATGCGCCAGCCGTCACGGCGGCTGACGTCGTGCAGGGGCTGCGGTCTCTTCGCCGCTACGGGCTCTGCACCCACACTGGCAGCACGGAGCGCCGTATCCGTATGCACGCGCTGACCGCGCGAGCCGTCCGCGAGACCACCCCCGCCGACCAGCAACCCGTGTTCGCCATCGCCGCAGCGGACGCTCTGACCGCAGTGTGGCCTCTTGAGAACCGCCATGAGCTGGCTCAGGTGATGCGCGCCAACACCGCGGCCCTGCGCGATTGCGGCGAGAGGCACCTGTGGCAGCACGCCATCCATACGGTGATCTTCCGCTGCGGTCTCAGTCTCACCTACCGCGGACTCCACCAAGACGCGCTCGCCTACTGGCTACCCGTATCCGACAAGGCCACGGACACCCTCGGGCCAGACCACCCCGAAACCCTGGCCGCCCACGCCAACCTGGCCATCGCCTACGGCAACCTCGGCCGTTACCAGGAAGCCCACACCCTGCAGGAATCCGTCCTCACCGACCACGAACGCGTCTTCGGGATGGACGATCGGCAGAGCCTGCGCGCCCGAAGCAACCTCGCCACCAGCGCCGCCAATCTCGGCCGGTACCAGGACGCTCTTACCCTCCAGGAAGCCATCCACGCCTCCTTCGAGGACCTTCTCCAAGACGACCGCGAGTTCGCCCTCCGCGTCCGCATCGCCCTGGCGACCAGCTACAGCAACATGGGGCGCTTCGAAGACGCTCTCGTACTGGAGGAGGCCGCTCTCGCCGAAATGAAGGAATCCTCCGGTGACCACCCCGACGTACTCGTCGCCCGCACACATCTCGCCACCACCTACAGCGACCTGGGCCGGCACCGCGAGGCACTCGACCTCCGCGAAGCCCTGCTCTCCGACCACATGGCCGTCTTCGGCCCCACGCACCCCCGCACTCTCGTCGCCCGAACCAACCTCGCCACCACCCACAGCCGCCTCGGCTGGCACTCCCACGCCGCCGCCACCTTGAAAGCCCTGTGCGCCGACTACGAACACGTCCTCGGCCCCACCCACCCCGACACACTGCTCACCCGGGCCAACCTCGCCACCACCTACAGCCGCCTCGGCCGACACCATGAAGCCGCAGCCCTTCGGCAGGCCGTCCGCGACGACTACCAGCTCGTCCTCGGCCACGATCACCCCGAGACGCTCCACGCTCTCGCCAACCTCGCCGCCAGCTGCACCGACCTCGGGCAGCACGAGAACGCCGCCCCCCTCGAAGAAGCCGTCCTCACCCGCCGCGAACACCTCCTCGGACCCGATCACCCCCACACCCTCCGCGCCCGCGCCCGCCTCGCAACCACCTACGACAACCTCGGACGCCACGAAGAGGCCGAGCAACTCCGCCGCGCAGACCAGTAGGTGTTGGCAGCCCGAGCGGCGGCGCCCGACGAGGGAGCCGCTGATCAGCTTGCCGCGGAACTTGACGGTGATCCACACTGGGCGGCCGGACACCACGGCGACGAACTGGTCACACAACTGCGAACCCTGGCATCGGATCGAGACCCCGAGGTCCGCAACGAGGCCCTGCTGCGACTCTTACGCTGCAGACCCAAGGACGGCCGCCACCAATCCCTTGAGAACCGGATCAAGTGGGGCGAGGAGCAGCCCTGGTCGTTTCCAGGAATCGCCATCAGCTCGCAGTAGCCAGGGCTGTGATCAGTCACCTCGTGCCGCAGTCGAGCGTCAAGCCCGCTGCCGTCGTCGCTGGCGGTCGTCATGTTGTCGTCGGTGGGTTGTTGGTTGCTTCGGGGACGTAACCGCAGAATTCCGGGGTGCACTCGGCCTTGTGGTCCCGGCCCCAGAGGTAGGCGTCGCGTTCGGTGGATCGGGCGCGGTGTGCAAGGCGAAGTTGTTGCCGCCGGGGCAGCGTCGAGGGCAGTGCCGTGAAGGTCTGCGGGAGAACGGCGACGATGCTGCTGACCTGCTCTCCGTCGCGCATGCGCAGCAGTGCGGTGCACTGCCACCAGCCGACCTCGGCGTCGTTGAGGGGGGTGCCGGGCCAGTAGTACGACGCCGGGTCGGGCAGCAGGTAGTGGTCGCCGTCAGGGTCCAGGTGGGCCCGGAGCCACGGTGCTCCACCGCCCAGGCCGAGCCGGAGCCGTCGGGCCTCGTCGTGCAGCGCGCAGACCGTCGCGGTGTCGAGGGCCTTAAGGACGTTGGCCTCCGCGGGCAGCGGCCGGCGGCCGGCGGGGGTCCTGACGGGCCAGCGCCCGAGCAGGAATCCGGCCCACTGGCGCGGTGTCATCGGCGACGGCCCCTTACGACGCTCGGGCAGGGGCGGGGGTGGCGTCCAGGTCCGTCCGGCTTGTTCGATGTGGCGCAGCAGCCATGCCTGCCCTTTCGGGCCGGCGGTGTGCCAGACCCCGGTCATCGGCCGTGCGGCGGTCGCCTGCTGCCAGCTACCGGGGCTCGCGCCCGGGCGGGAGGGCGTGGAGGGACGCGGGCGGGCGACGCCAGGCAGGTTGTGGGCCAGGTTGGCCAGGACCCTGATGCGTTCCATCGTCTTTTCGGGGCTGTCTCCCGATTCGTGCGGTGTGCTCCCGGCTAGATGGCGGATCTCGGTGAAGGCCCGGGCGGCCAAGAGGGCGGCTATGTCCCGGTCGAGCTCGGACTCGCGGCGTCTCATGCCGCTCCTCCTGTCCGGCTGTGACTGGCGCGCTCCAGGACGCGGTATACGGTGGCGCGGTCTACGGAGAACACCTCCATCGGTTCGGCGATCATATTGTCGCCGGTGGCGTGCATGCGGACGCGTTCGGCCGCGGCATGCTGGCACCTTGAGCTGGCGGCCCATGAGTTTGCCACCGGGCGCGGGAAACGGCCATGCACTCGCAGGTGCGCATCTTCAGCAGGTCGGCCTCGAACTCGGCGAAAACGGCAGGCATGTTGAAGAACATCCTGGACATGGGGTCGGCCAGGTTGTAGACGCTGCCTCCCAGGGGGAAGCCGACGCCGCGGGCGACCAGGGTGTTGCCGATGTTGCCAGCGCGGACAGCGCCGGACCCGCAGCGCCACGGACTGAGCGCGCGCCAGGGTTATCAGGCGGCGGGGCCGCTGTCGCTCTGGAGTTCGTTTACCCACAGCCGCGCCGCCGTGAGGTTCGGGGCGGTGCCG
>NZ_JBVIRI010000046.1:0-16117 GCF_055576225.1 Streptomyces sp. NPDC033845
GTTCCCACTCGTTGGCGGGTACGTCGTCCATCACACCGATTGGCTGTCCAGCCCGATGTCATTACACACGGCGCGGGCACTCGTTCGCGGGACGGCCCTCGCGAACCCGTCCCGCACCCAGCACCACCCCGCTACACTCCCCACACCCAAGCCGTTGACCAGGCAAAACATCAAAGTCCGGCTGGAGTACTAGGGGCCAGAGCCGTTCTCTTTGCAGCCCCGGACGGGGTGGGCACGACCCGGTGGTACTGGGAGGGCGCCGCCATGGGGGTCGAACATCGCCGCAATGTAATGGGGGAGAGGCAGGACTGCCGCTCACCCATCGGGTGTGGCGGGGGACCGCCGCCCGGCTTCGCTCGGGCAACCCCCGTCCCGCTGCGCTACGGCTCCTCATGCTCGGCGCGGGCTAGGGTGAGGGCGGTGTTGACTAGACCGACGTGGCTGAACGCCTGCGGAAAGTTACCGAGCTGGCGGGCGGCGATGGGGTCGTACTCCTCCGCGAGCAGTCCAAGGTCGTTGCAGATGAGGAGCAACCGCTCAAAGAGGTCGCGGGCCTCCTTGGTGCGGCCGATCAGGCACAGGGCATCGGCCAGCCAGAAGGAGCAGGCCAGGAAGGCGCCCTCGTCTCCGGGGAGACCGTCTACAGAGGGGCCCTCGGTGGTGTATCGGCGGACCAGGCCGCTGCGGCCCAGGTCTGCGCGGACGGCGTCGACGGTGCCGATGACCCGCGGGTCATCGGGGGGCAGGAAGCCGACCTGTGGGATGAGAAGGGTCGACGCGTCGAGTGCGGCAGAGCCGTAGTACTGGGTGAAGGTGCCCCGCTCGGCGTCGTAGCCGTTCTTGCACACGTCGCGGTGGACCTCGTCGCGCATGATGCGCCAGCGCTCCACGTCCTCAGCACCGGGCATTGACGGGTCGGCCTCAAGGGTGCGCACGACCCGGTCGGCGGCGACCCACGCCATCACCTTTGAGTGCACAAAGTGGCGGCGCGGTCCGCGGACCTCCCACAACCCCTCGTCGGGGCGCTGCCAGTTTCGCTCCAGGAAGTCCAGCAAGGCGAGCTGGATCCGCCAGGCATGCTCCTCGGCCGGGATACCGGAGGCCTGCGCCAGGTAGAGGGAGTCGAGCACCTCTCCGTACACGTCGAGCTGGAGCTGGTTGACGGCGGCGTTGCCCACTCGGACGGGTGCGGAGGAGGCATAGCCGCGCAGCCAGGGCAGGTGGGTCTCGGGGATGCGCCGCTCCCCGCCAATGCCATACATGATCTGGAGGTCGGCGGGATCGCCGGCGACCGCACGCAGCAGCCAGGCGCGCCAGGCAAGCGCCTCGTCGGCGAAGCCGGTGCCCAGCAGTGAGCCGAGGGTCAGAGTGGAGTCACGCAGCCAGCAGTAGCGGTAGTCCCAGTTGCGGACCCCGCCGAGTTCCTCGGGCAGCGAGGTGGTGGCCGCGGCGACAATGCCCCCGGTGGGGGCGTAGGTGAGCGCTTTGAGGGTGATGAGGGAGCGGACTACGACATCCCGGTAGGGGCCTTCGTAGGTACACCGAGAGGTCCACTCGCGCCAGTCTGCGACGCTCTGCTCCAGGGCTTCGAAGGGTTCACGGGGATCGGGGCGCGGCTCGTGGGAGGGATGCCAGGTGAAGATGAAGGCGACGCGCTGCTCTGCGGTAACGGAGAATTCGGAGCATGTGCTGTTCTTCTCGCCCCAGGTGCGCACGGGCGGGACAGTGCGCAGCCAGGCGGAGTCGGGCCCGGCTGCGGCGACGCGGTCCTCGTCCACCCGGCGAACCCATGGCACAACATGGCCGTAGTCGAAGCGCTGCCGCATGGTGCTTCTCATCCGAACGCAGCCGGAAACCCCTTCGACGATTCGGACGAGGTCAGGAGTCGTGTCGCGCTGCGGCATGAAGTCGGTAACCTTAACGGTGCCGGTCTCCGTATCCCAGAAGGACTCCAGGACGAGGGTATCCTCGATATAGGCGCGGCGGGAGCACAAGGCGCCGT
This sequence comes from Streptomyces sp. NPDC033845, assembly GCF_055576225.1. Lineage (NCBI taxonomy): Bacteria > Bacillati > Actinomycetota > Actinomycetes > Kitasatosporales > Streptomycetaceae > Streptomyces > Streptomyces sp. NPDC033845. The sequence goes on from NZ_JBVIRI010000046.1 coordinate 2,003, forward strand.
GCGGCGCGTCGAGGGGGGCAATGAGCCAGTGGCCGTTTTCCTCGTCGCCGAGGATTTTCGCAAAACAGGCCGCCGAGTCGAAGCGTGGCAGGCACAGCCAGTCGACGGACCCGTCACGGCCGACGAGTCCGCTAGTCATAAGATCGCCGATGAGTGCGTAGTCTTCGATGGGTTGTGTCATTTCGCGGCTCTTCCCTTCGAATGCTTGGGACCAATCATGCCGGACCTGGACACCCCGTCGAGTAACGTTTCCTCAGTTCAGCAGCGTACGGAGCGTCGCGCTACGGCGCACGTCCCGCCGACTGCGTCATGTCGTAATCGGGGTGCTCGGTCCATCGGTGCGGAACCGTCGGTTTGTTTCGAATTCAAGCAACTGGCCTGAGGCTCTAAACAGTGATCAAAACTAGAATAATTCGGTATGCGGCCCGCCGCACAGATACTGACCTCGGCTCGCCAGGGTGATTCTTCGCGGAGTGTCTGACGGGGCTGGGGTACTGCCTGTATTCCGTGGTGTGTGAGGTATGCGGATGGGGGCGGACTGACCGCCGCGGGACGCCGTCGCCGGGAGACGGTGCGGAGGCAGGCGGCCGGGTTGTTCGGGCGGAGGATTGACGGCGGCCAGTGGATACTCCCAGTAGGCGGCCGTTTATCTAGCACTTTGTGGCCTTGAGCTTTCCCGCTGGCGGCCAGATACCTCCCCGGGCCTGGGCGGACACCGGTCAGCGGAGCTGGCTGGTGTGAAGAACAGCAGGGATTCCCAATCATGTTGTCAAGCCGGAGTGGTGACGCCTCGTGACGGGTTCATGCCGCTGCGACAGCGGAACGCGACGTGCTGAGCTCGAAGGCTTTGTGGTCACGTATGAGGGCCCAGAGCACGTTGAGGCGGCGCCTGGCCAAGGCCACGACGGCCTGCTTGTGAGACTTCCCCTCGGCGCGTTTGCGCGAGTAGAAGGTCTTGGACTCGGGGCGGAAACGTGCGGCGACCTGGGCGGACATGTAACATATTCGCAGGAGCCGTCGGCTGTAACGGCAAGGTCTTCGCAAGTTGCCGCTGACCTTCCCGGAATCGCGTGGCACCGGTGCGAGTCCGGCAACGCCGGCAAGTCGGTCGGCGCTTCCGAAGGTGCTCATGTCGCCGCCGGTGGCGGCGATGAACTCGGCTCCGAGCATGTCGCCGATGCCGGGCAGGCTGGTGATCACTTCTACGGCGGGGTGCTCGCGAAACCGTTCCTCGATCTGGGCGCTGATCTGGGCGATCTCCTCGTCGAGGGCCATCACCTCCTTCGCCAGGGTGTGGACCATCTTGGCTGCGGTCTTCTCCCCGAGGACGCTGGTGAGTTGGGCCTCAGCTGCGGACACGGCGATATCCGCGATCTTCGCGATCTTCGCGGGACTGTAGACCTTGCGGTTCTTCAGCCAGGCCGCGACACGGGCCCGGCCGATCCGGCGCAGGGCGGCCGGGGCCTGGTAGCCCGTCAGCAGCACCAGGGCGGCCTTGGAGGTGCTGTAGTCGAAGGCCCGCTCGAGTGCGGGGAAGTACTCCAGCATCTGCGCGCGAAGCCGGTTGATCGGCGGGTGCGGTCCGCCGACAGGTCGAGGCGGCGGGCGGTGAGGATCTTCACGTCGACCGCGATCTCGCTGGGCTCCTGGAGAGTTTGCAGGTCGCGGCGCATTCGAGCCTGATCGGCGATGACGTACGCGTCCTTCGCGTCGGTCTTTCGACCCAGAAACCCACACCGCTTCGGATCAATAGAGGATCACACTCACGACCTCCCTCAACTCGCAGGACCCGGGATCTCCGGTCGCCGACCGCGCCACCCGGCCCTGCTTCCAGGCCGTGATCATCGGCTCGATCAACGCCCACTACCCATCCGACAAATCGCTGAGATACGGCTCTCTCATCACGCCCCGCATCTCAACATGGACATGCCCATCGACCAGCCCGAACCGCGATCAATGCCACGATCGAGCGATCACGAACGAACAGAAGTCGAACTTAACGACCACTCAAGCACGGCAGGATACGGAACCAACGAGGCCACCGAGTTGAAGAGCAGCGGACGTCAGACATCCCGCTCAACAACCCGAGGGCCTCGCCCGTTACGCCACCCCGACATCACCCGATCAGTGGCCAATCTGAACAAGCTCAGTGAGCCCTTTCAGCGCGCCCACCGATCGGGTGACACACCTTCAGCGTCTCTGCAAGTCAGGCCCCCAGAAGGTCCTCGGGTCAAGTCCAGACTGAAAACGCTCAGTCAGTCGAAGGCATCAAGGGCCCTATTGTACTCGTCGTCCGAGAAGCCGCTACTGCCCGTCAGGCCGGTAGCTATGCTTCGAGGTTCCACTTTCCGGTGGAATCAATCATGCCGTGCATGGCATTGAAGTAGGCGGATTTCAGACTCAGCTCCTTCCACTTGGCATATGAGGGATCGTCGATGGTCGGCTCTTCCAAAAGGAGCACATACCCGAATCCATTCTGCCATTCGAAGAGCTTTACGTTTTCCATCAACTCTGTCAGACTCTCGTGTACGGAGCCTTCATATTCGGTCTTTATGAGCGCATCAAAAGCGGGGTTGACTTCCTCCAGTAGCTGCCGATACCTACTGAAAATTTGCTGCTGGAAGTAGTTCCACCGAGCCACTGACAGAGCAGTATACTGACTACTTTCAGAGCTCAGAGGAACGTCAGTCACCGTCGCGATACCGTTTACGTCAAGGACGATCAGTCCTGAGCGACAACCAGCCATCACGAATTCCCGCCAAGAGCTCGAGCCCTTGAATCCAACCACAAAAGCTTCGAATTCATTCTGCTTTTCTTTAAGTGAATGATACCTGGGGCCTGATATTGGAGTTAGGGATTCCCCCAGCGCATTCAAGGATTTTTCGTCTTGTGCGTCTTCGATTCGAACAATTGCGACGTTACCCGTACCCGTGTTCAGTCGCCAAAGGACATTCGCAGTACGTGCCGCTTTATCCGGGGCGTCGAGCCCGGAGAGCCCGACGTTCGAGCTTATGAAGAGAACGAAATCTTTCTGTACCCAATATTTTACGACAGTGCAGAATTGTGGAGCCAGCACGTTGATGCGGGCGGTGAATTTGATGGGAGTATCTGCCGTGTAACCATCCCGCGCTTGGGCGAGATAGATCGCTAGGTTTCTATCGATGCCGCTCGTAGAGATCGAAGTGGAATTCAACTCGACCGTTTCTTCGGCAAAATTACGGAGTTGCTGCCCGTTGTCCCGATCCTTTTCTTTACGGGGCTGCAGGTCGTACATCTGCTTGGCATGAGCAATCGCCTTCAGGGGTGCACCCACGCCGCTCACCGCCGGACCGATGAGTTCTCCGAAATTCGCCACCGCGCCGCCTGTTTCAGTGACAACGGGGGTGTTGAGCATTGGTCCGACTTTATTGGTCAGAACGCCGGCAGTATCGAGCTGGCCGAGGGCCGTCTTGGCACCTTGGAGCACCATGATTGTCTTGTTTGCCGCGTCGCTTTCTGTCTTCTTGCCTACACCGGTGATGCCGAACTTGTTTGAGTCCAGCTTGGCAGTGAAATGCGAGATCAGTGTGCTCGTGATTCCAGCAGCCGCCCCTAGGACTCCGAATCCGATGGCGAGAGGTGGAACAATGGAAGTAACCAAGGCCATACCTGCAGAAGCAGTGCCGAGAGTACTCAGCGCCACGAGCACCTTACTCAGCCCGGGGTGATTGTTCGCAAACGCCTTCTTGTAGAAGTGATCGGCATCTTTCTGAAGGGCCGCAAGGAGATCCTTTAGAACCTTGCTCTTGAGCTTTCCGTAGACATCCATCGCGTGAACGATGCGCTCGGCTATCGCAGAGTACTTCTTTTCCGAATCAGATGAATTCGTTCCGGTGGACGCGACTTCCTCAAGATCGGACTTGATCTCGTTAAATTTCACGAGCGCACTGGCGAGCCAATTCTTCTCGTCCGTGAACTTTGGAATTTTGATCTTAGAATCGTCTTTGGCTACATCCTGAAATGCCAATATGAGCCCCGTTAGTGAGACGATGTCTCCCTTGAAGGCATCCAGGACTGAGATGGAGTTTTTCGCCATTTCGCGGGCGCCGACTTTTTGCCCGGACTCAGCCGACAGGAAGGCACTGGTGGCTCCAGTCGCACCGCCTCCGATCTTGCGAATATTCTCGATTGCCTTGCGGAAGCTCAGCCATACCTTGTCTAGGCTTTCGTGAGCTTCCTCGTAATCCTCGATCAGCCTCTTCTGGGCGGAGGTGCGCGTCAGGCGGTTCCCCTTGGAATCTGCTTTCTTGTATTCTGTGCGCCTGCTTATCAGATACTTTAGAGTCTCGACATAATTGGTTGAGCTGGAAAATCCATACTTGACGTAGTCGTGAAAAATCGGCATCCACTGTGGCTCCCCCAGAGCAATCTTCAACGTCTCGGGAATTGAACTCGTGGGGACAGTCGAGGGATCACGAGGGGCCCATACGTAGGTTGCGCTTACGGGAGTGGACACGGTGCTCCTAGATAGGAAGAAGGGGTCTCGCCGGACCATCACAGATTGGCGCCCTCCACCCTTAGAGGGCTCTTACTGGGCTCCTATGCCTTGGAGTATCTTCAAGGTGAACGGATGGGAAGAGGAGGGTTTCTGCGCCTGTGCCAGGCCCCGCTCACAAGGCCGTCTCCAGCGGCACCGAGGCGGCCGGGCCTATCATGGTGCGGCGAGCATCGGCCGATGATGACCTCACGCTGCGTGCACGAAGTGGCCGCCAGTGGGCAATCGAAGTGGCAACGGTGGTGAGCTGAAGTAGCCGCGGGCGGGGAAAGTTGTCGGCTCTGATCAACATTTCGGGATCGCTCGGCGCGACGGGCACGGGGTGAGGAGAGTGTGCGGCGGGGCGGAGTAGGGCGAAGTTCAGGGCTAATTCAAAGTCGTGGTGTGGGTGACGATGCTGATCGTCACCTGGGAGAGTGTGAGCTGCACTGCGCTTCGTGGAGTCCCTGATGCCAGGGTTACGATCCTGATTAGGGAGATCCATGATCACCATGCCTGCACCACGTACGTTCCCGGACGAAGTTCGCGAGCGAGGGATCCGTGAGGTTCGCAGCACCGGCCGCCGATCACGCATGTTGCGAAGGACCTCGGCATCCACAAGGAGGCCCTGCGCGGCTGGGTCCGCCAGGCCGAGGCCGAGCGGGGCGAACGCGACGCCGGCTGACCTCCGCCGAGCAGGACGAACTCAGGCAACTTCGCAGAGAGAATGCCGAGTTGAGGCGGGCGAACGAGATCCTCTAGGCCGCGTCGGTGTCTTTTGCCCAGGAGATCGACCGTCCCTGGACGAGGCCGAGCAGTTGATAGACCACCTGCGCCAGAAGGGTCTCGGGGTCGATCCCGTCTGCCGGGTTCGCGAGCTGTCGCCGTCGACGTACTTCGCCCGCAAGAAGCGGCCGAAGTTGGCCCGCCGGCTTCGCGACGAGCAGTTCATGCCGCTGATCGGAGAGATCCACGCGGAGTCGCGCGGCACCTATGGCGCTCGCCTGATCACCCGCGCGCGTCGGCGCAAAGGCGTCGTCGTAGCCCGCTGCACGGTCGAGCGGCTAATGGCCGGACCGAACGTTTTGATCATCGCCCGGAGCAGGTCTGGACTCGCCGCCGCGAGGTGGTCCCCCACGAGCGCGTGAAGGGGCAGATTGTCGGGTGCGGTCATCGTGCTGATCTCCTTCGTGACTAGACATCTCGAAGATCAACCGGTGGCCGTTCGTCTATGCGGGCGCCCACCCGAACCCCGGCACAAACCCCCGGAACAGGTAGAACCCGTACTCCACTTCCACGGACGCAACCGAGGGGGTGGACTCGCGTTTTCGAAGGTATGACGGGAAGAGATAAGGGATCGCCGCAGGCACGGTGAATGCGAGCCGCGCTGGGGACACGAGAGGCGTGAGAGGCGCGGAACAGGGTTGCCCGATATCCCCCGGCCGGTCCGCCAATCGGGGGGCGACCGGGGGAGTGCTGGAACCGAGCATTGAGGGGAGAGCTCGGCGTTTCCGCACTGCAGGGTGTTGTCAGGTCGAGGGAATCTCCGCCGGCTGCCGCCCAGCTGCCAGCCTGTCGTGAAAAGTACCTTTCTGTCAGTAGATCGAGCGACGGACCTCCACATGCACACGAGAACGCTGAATAGCCCCCCGCCCACTCAGACGGTCACCGCCAGGGCGCCGTCTGTTCTGCCCCCTGTGCGCGGCTCCCATCAGCTCGTCGCCGCGGCGGGCGCTCAGAGCGGTCTCACGTTGGGTGTGGAGGAGGAGTTCCTTCTCGTGGACGCGCGGACCTGGCGGCTCGTGCCCGAGGCTTCCGAGCTGCTGGATGACGTGAGGGAAGCCGCCCTGACGCTTCACGGGGAGGGCACCAGCTATCAAGTGGAGAGCGCTACCCCGGTGTGCGGCAAGCTGAACGACCTGCGTGCGCACCTTGTGGAATCGCGCCGGGCACTGGCCGCCGCGGCGCGGCAACGCGGTTGCCGGCTGATCGCGAACGCCTCACCCGTGCTCCATCCCGAGATGCCCATACGGCTCAATCTGGACAAGCCGCGTCGACGTGCCCGCCAGGCGTACTTCGGTGCCCTCACAGACAACCTCATCGGTTGCGGCCGACATGTACATGTCGGCTCGCTGGACCTCGGCACCGCCACCCAGGTCTCGAACCGGATCCGTCCCTGGCTGCCCACGTTCATCGCGCTGTCGGCCTCTTCGCCTATCTGGAACGGACGCGACACCGGGCACGCCAGCTGGCGCTCGGTCATGTGGTCCTCCTGGCCTTCCGCGGGGTTGCCGCCCCATTTCGCCTCACCGGCTGGCTATGCCCGAGCGGTGCGGTCGCTGATCGACTCGGGCGCGGCGCTCGACGAAGGAATGGTCTATTGGGACATGCGTCCCAGTACCCGCTGGCCCACTCTGGAACTCCGCGCTCCTGACATGTCCCCGAGTCTGGACGGTGCTCTGCTCCAGGCCGCGCTCACCCGGGCACTGGTGACCCAGGCGCTCCGGCGGGAACGCGAGGGCGTTCCGTGCATTGAGGTGCCCGAGGCGCAGCTGCGTCTCGCTCGGTGGCTGGCCGCCTGCGAGGGCCTGGAAGGACAAGCTCTGGACCCGTTTACGGGGGCCCGGACCTCGGCGGCCGGACTCGCGCGGCGGCTGGTCAATCTCGTCGGGCCGGAGCTGGACGCGGCAGGAGAGTACGCCTTCGTGACGCGGACCCTGGGGAAGCTTCTAAAGGACGGTTCGTGTGCCGCCCGGCAGCGGACGGTCTTTAACATCCGGAAGTGCCCCACTGACGTCCTTCACTATCTGGCTGAGGAAACCGAGGCGTTCTGATCATCTGGCCGATGTCGGGAAGCGGCGGGGAATCCTGGTCAGCGCTCGCATCAGACTGCGCACGGCGTCCCGGGGCGGAGCATCTTGGCCCAGGTGAATGGGTGTCCTTGAACTCCCTCTACCGGAGGGAGTTCAAGGACCTTCTCATCGAAACGCTGGGTCGCGCGTCCGGGGACGGGAAAGAGCACGGGGTGCAGCTCAAGGCATAACCCCTTCATGGTCGGCGCGTCTGCTGCCGCCGGTGTGAGGGAGGTTTGGCTGTGCCGGTCGACATGAGGCGGTAGATTAGGGGAAGGTTAAGGGCGCATTAGAGGAACCCTTCACCGCGCAGGTGGATGGGTGGGCAGGCGAACGGTGCCCACGGAGAGTGCCGGAGGACGGGGGAGAGATGCCGGAGCAGCGTCGTGCGGGCAGGCGTCCGCACGGTGAGCTCGTGGCGGACGTACTAGGGCTGCTGTGGGAAGTCGGTGAACCGTTGACCTCACAGCAGGTCAACGAACGACTCGAGAAGAAGCTGGCCAGGACGACGACGGGCACCGTACTGACCCGGCTGTACGAGCAGGGGACTCTGAGGCGGACCCCGGTCGGCCGGAGTTTCGCCTATGAACCGGTGGAGGACGCGGCCGGACTCGCCGCCGTGCGGATGTGCCGCGAGCTGGAGCGCCAGCCACGCCGTGAGCTGGTGCTGAACCGATTCGTGTCCGCTCTGTCGGAGGACGATGAGGAGACGCTGCGGCGCCTGCTCCTCCATGCGGAAAAGAGCCCAGGAACGTAGCACGGCCTCCTGTGCCGCCCGCGCCTCAGCTCTCCCTCTCCCGCAGGGTGGAGGCACACCGTTTGCCAGCTGTGGCGAGGTCGAGGACGGTGTCCGCGTCGACGCATGCCAGGGCTTGGTCGTGGGTGACGAGGACGACCGCGAGGCCCTGTTCGCTCCGCAGGGCTGCGAGGAGCTCCAGGATGTCGGTCGCGACGTTGGCGTCCAAAGCATAAGTGGTCTCGTCGCACAGGAGGACCGCGGGATCGGCGGCGAGGGCACGGGCGATGGAGACACGCTGACGTTGTCCGCCGGAAAGCTCGTCTGGGCGGCGGTCGCCGCAGTCGGGTGGCAGTCCGACGAGATTGAGGAGCTCGGCTACGCGGCCCGCGTACCGGTCGCCGTCCAACTGAAAGTGGAGCTCCAGGGGACGTCTGAGGGCGGCTCCGACGGTGTGGGCGGGATTGAGGGCGCCGAGCGGGTTCTCGGGGACGAGTTGGATGCGTCGGCAGTGGTTCCGGTTGCGCTGCCGGTAGAGCCCGGCCAGCTGCCTTCCGTCCAGGGTGAGGGTGCCGTGGAAGGGCGGGTGAAGGCCGGCCAGGGTGCGGATCAGCGTAGTCTTCCCGCAGCCGGACGGGCCGACCACCGCGGTAAGGGTGCCTGGTGCCACATCGAGGTCGATACCGGTCAGCACCGAACGCCGGGCTGGGCCGGTGCCGTGACGTACGCAGAGCCCCCGCACGGCCAGGCCGCTCCCCGTTGGGTGGGCCGGGCGGGGTGCGGGGACGGCAAAGAGCCGCGGCCGCTCGGGCAGAGGACCGGCGGAAGGTGGGACGGTGCCGAGAGAGAAGGTGTCGTCGGCGCAGCGGGCCACGAATGCGGGGTCGTGACTGGTGAGGGCAATGGCAACGCTCTCACGGACGGCCAGGTCCCGCAGCAGATCGGCTATCTCGTCGCGCAAAGACGGATCGAGTCCGGCCGTGGGCTCGTCCAGAAGGAGGATGTCCGGGTGCCGGGCGAGGGCGCGCCCCAGGGCGAGACGGCGCTGCTGTCCGCCGGACAGCTCGGTGGGCCGTCGGCGTTCGAGGCGCTCCGCTGGGGGGAGACGGATAAGGCTGAACATGTCGATGACATTGGAGCCCCGGGTGCCTGTCTCTCCGATGATGCGGCCCGCCAGCATGTGCGGGTTGACGTCGGACTCCGGGTCCTGGCCGACGAACGCGAGATGGTGGCGGTGGAGATGGCGTAGACGGACGGGCGGGAGGGCGAGGATGTCCTCGCCGAGTACGGTGACGGTGCCGGAGGCGACGCGGGCACCGGGCGGGAGTACGCCGGTGAGCGCGGACAGCAAGGTGCTCTTTCCGGATCCGGAAGGTCCTGTGATGGCCTGGATCCTGCCGGGAACCAAGGTCAGGGTGACGTCGGTGATCAGAGGCGCGTCACCCAATGAGATGGTCAGACCGACGACCTTGGCAGCAGGGGACGGGTGGTTCACGGGTGTGCCTCCGGGGTGGGCTGGTCGGAGGCGAGAGCTCCGGTGGCGAGGTTGATGCTGACTGCGAAGAGTCCAATGACAGACAGGAGTCCGTCACGGCCCAGGGGTTGAGGGTGATGCCAGCGGCGTTCTCACGAGTCATCAGGGCCCAGTCGGCCTCGGGCGGCTGGGGGCCGAGCTGGAGGAAGGTCGCCGCGAACCGACGTAGAGGCCTTCGACGAAACGCAGTCCGAACAGGGCGATCAGGGCGGCGCGGAGGTTGGGTAGAACCTTGCGCACGGCGAGAAGCCCTAAGTGTTTCCCGCCAGCCGCAGCCACTTCGACGTACCCTGTGGCTGCGACCGGAGCGGTTGCGGCGGCGACGCCCCGTACGGCATACGGGAAACCGAGGAGGGTTGCCGCCACGGCCGTGGCGAGGCGCCCGCCGCCGCACCAGGCCAGGGCGACGAGCAGGATGCTGCGGACGGTGGGCCCGCCTCGTTCTGCGCGGAGTCGGAGAGCATCGTCTTGGAGGCGAAGAACACCACGGGGTCGTCGGTGCCCCAGCAGGTGGTGAACAGCGAGCTCTTGCCCCAGGTATCGTCCCAGATCGCCCGGAACTCCTGCCTGACGACGTCGATCTTCATGCCGGCTTCACGGGCCTGTGCGGCGAAGAGGGCCGCCGACTCGGCGAGTCCGGGCACCTCCTCCGTCATGAACAGCAGGTGGGTCCGGGACCTGCCCAAAGCAGCCTCGGCTAGCATTCGGGCGGCCTTGGCGATGTCGAGCCCGCGCTGGGCGATGTTCTTGGCGAAGGCGCGATCGCTGGTGCCGGGGATGCCGTTGGCGACGATGCCGTAGCCGGGGAGGCACGGCCAGACCACGACGTAGCGGTCCACCACGAGCCAGAGCGCCTCGCGAGTCCGAGGGTCGGCGAATGGGCCGTCGGAGGTGTGTATGACGATGCGCATCGCCATGTCGTCGGGACGCCGACGGCTCCGCACGCCCCCGCGGGCCTCGGCCTTACTGGCGGCGACGGCACCCATGGTGGAAGGGAGGCCGATCTGACCGGCCAGCAGGGCGGTCGCCAGGTTCTGTGGACTTTCGAGGAACTTCGCCTCGATCGCGTCAAGCAGTACCTGGCCCCTACACCAGCGGTCGTTGCGGACGAGGCGCGCGTTGCCATCGCAGTACCAGTCGAGCCGGAATGGACCGCTGACCGTGGCTGTCGCGATGCGGTCATCCGCGGCGTCCCGCTTCAGGACCAGGGCAGTCAGCCGGGTGAGCAGGGGCAGGTCGGCGTTGGGGTGGCCGGAGACCAAGACGACGGTCCGGTCGCCCTCGGCCCTGACGGACCCGAGCCGGATGTCGGACAGGCGCGCGCTGCCGGCGGGAGTGCGGCACAGCGTTCGGAGAAACCATACGACGTCCTCGGCCGTGACGGCGGTGCCGTCACGGAACGCGGCCCCCTCGGCGAGGATGAACTTCGAGCCCCGCAGATCCCCGGAGGGCTGCCAGGAAGCTACCAGGCACGGGACGATGTTCGAGCCCACCCCGGGAGCCGTGAGGGTGCCACGCTTCAGGCTGATGATCAGGTAGTCGCTCTCGTGGGCCTGAGTGCCGTGCGGGGCACGGGTGACCGCGGCCGCCTTACCCGGTGCGCCGAACCTCAACGTGCCGCCGCGGCGTGGCCTGTCGCTCAGCCCGCCCATAGGCGCGGTGCTCTCGGAGCATCGGCCGCCGCAGCCGGCGAGGGCTGTGACCGTACTGGTCCCCGTGCCCGTCTGCAGGAGCTGTCGTCTGGTGACGCCCACATCTGGATCTTTCTCGTGTTCCCTGGTCGCTGAGGATCGACTGGCAACATGCCTGGTCAGCGCAAGGGGTAGCGTCCCCGCGGCCGTGATCGAACCCACCGTAACGTAAACTACGTCTATGTAGGCAATCGCGCCGGTTAGGTTGACCCTGCCTGTCGGTCGTAGCTACGTTCTTGATATCCGGTTGCGCCCTAAAGGCGCGTCGGGCCTGAGACTGCCCGCGTCCCCCCACCCCTTCGCGCCGGTGCGGCGCCGCCGCATGGTCGCGCCTCGTTCCCTCCTTCCCCCCTGTCCCCGAAGGTGCTTTGTGCAACCCTGCCTTGTCCCCACCTGCCCTTTCGACACTGCCTCCGCACGCCTTCTCGGTACTGCCGCCGCCGGTGAACTGAGCGCCGCAGCAGTTGCATTGATCGCCGAGTAAGGATCTGCTGCCTCTTCCGAGTTGCTCCCCCCAAGGTGCGAGCCACATCCTTAGTACTGCAACGGTCTTTTCCGTGACGGTTGGGCAGGTCGGTCGTTGGTGTGGTTGTGGGTGAGGAACGTGTTGATGCCCGGTCGAGGGCTGGTGAGCTGAAGGCCCTGCAGGAGCGGTTCGCGCATCGTTTCTCCAGGTTGGAGCCGAGGGAGTCGGCTCTTGCCTATATGCGGGGGCTGATAGCTCCGCTGGAGCGGAAGAACGGGTGGACGCTCGCGGAGGAGGCCGGGCACGGCGGTCCGGACCGGATCCACCGGTTGCTGAACCGGATCGACTGGAACGCGGACGAGGTCCTGGACGACGTGCGGGACTACGTCATCGAGCACCTCGGCGATCCGGAGGCGGTGCTGATCGTGGACGACACCGGGTTCCTGAAGAAGGGCGTCCGCTCGGCCGGCGTCCAGCGTCAGTACTCCGGAACCGCCGGGCGGACGGAGAACTCCCAGATGTGGATGCCGGCACGCTGATGCCGCAGGTGAGGCCGGGGCGAGCACGGGCAGGGGAGAACGGGCATGCCGGACGAGACCATCATCGACGTCTACCTCGGCCTGGACGTCGGGAAAGGCGAACACCACGCTACGGCCGTCAACCAGGCCGGGAAGAAGGTGTTCGACAAGCCGCTTCCCAACAGCGAACCAAAGCTGCGAGAGCTCTTCGACAAGCTTCGTGCCAAGCACGGAAGCGTGCTGGTGGTCGTTGATCAGCCGGCTTCCATCGGAGCTCTGCCGCTGGCCGTTGCCCGGGACGCAGGCTGCCGGACCGCCTATCTGCCCGGGCTGACGATGCGGCGGATCGCTGATCTCTACCCTGGTGAGGCCAAGACCGACGCCGGGGACGCCTTCGTCATTGCCGACGCGGCCAGAGCCATGCCCCGCACCTTGCGGAGCATCGATCCCGCTGATGAGACCGTCGCCGAACTCTCAATGATCGCGGGGTTCGACGACGACCTCGCGTGCGAGTCCACCCGGATCGCCAACCGGCTCCGCGGCCTGCTCACCCAGATCCATCCGTCGCTCGAGCGGGTGCTGGGCCCGCGGATCCAGCACCCGGCCGTGCTCAGGCTGCTGGGCCAGTTCGGTTCACCGGCTCAGATCCGAAAGGCCGGAAGGCGACGGCTGGTCACTCTGATACGGCCCAAGGCACCGCGGATGGCCGACCGGCTGGTCGAGGACATCTTCACCGCACTCGACGAGCAAACCGTCGTGGTGCCAGGCACCGATGCGGCTGCGCTGATCGTTCCCAGCCTCGCGAGTTCACTCCAGGCGGTGCTTGACCAGCGAAAACTCCTCGCCGCGAGAATCGAGGAACTCCTGGAGGCCCACCCTCTTTCCCAGGTCCTGATCTCAATGCCCGGCATCGGGATCAGGACCGCTGCCCGCATCCTCATCGACGTTGGTGACGCCAGCGGCTTCGCCACCGCAGGACACCTCGCCGCCTACGCCGGCCTCGCACCCGTGACCCGCAGTTCAGGCTCATCCATACGCGGCGAGCAGCCCTCCAAACGCGGCAACAAACAGCTCAAGCGGGCTTTCTACCTCGCCGCGTTTGCCTCGCTCTCCCAGCCGGAGTCACGCGCCTACTACGACCGCAAACGCCGCGAGGGAAAACACCACGTCGCGGCCCTCATCGCCCTGGCCCGACGCCGCATCGACGTCCTCTTCGCCATGCTCCGCGACGGCACCTTCTACCAGCCCCCCACACCTACTTTGGCTTGATGAAAACCATAGAGGCACCTTTTCACGGCCCGCATGTTCACTGATTCGATCGCGCACCGGGACCAGTCCAGCTCGCCGCGTGCACCCAGTTCGTCGAGGACCAGGCGGTGGAGCTTGGCCCACACCCGGGCCTTGCTCCACTCCGAGAAGCGCCGGTGGGCTGTCGCCCCCGAGGGGCCGAACGATGACGTGGGCAGCTGCTGCCAGGTACAACCCGACGTGGCCACGAACACGATCGCGGCCAGTACCTCCCGATCACCGTGCCGGCGCCGCCCGCCACCCTGAGGCCGCGACGGAGGCTCAGGCACCACGCGCTGAAACAACTCCCACAACTCGTCCGGCACCAACCGCTCAACGATCCCCGCCATGAACCCAGCCTACCCATGAAGGCCAAATGAGATGACGTCTTAGACCGTGTCCTATGTGGTGAGGCGTCGTTGACCTGGGTATGGGGCGGGGTGCGTGGAGTTGGATTGTTCCGGACGGGTTGTGGGAGATCGCCGAACCGCTGATCCCGCCATCGAAGGTGCGGCCGC
>NZ_JBVIRI010000047.1:0-15885 GCF_055576225.1 Streptomyces sp. NPDC033845
CCCCCAGTACCGGCCCGACACCCTCGACGGGTTCATAGCCGGCACCGGCCTGACCCTCCACGACCCAGCGTCACCCTGACGAGCTGAAGTCAGTAACTGCACCCACTGGGGGCCGTGCGGGGGCTGGCTACGTCACGGCGTTCACTGGACCACCCGTTGAACGCGACGACGAGACTTTGCGTCCCGGGTTCGTCTGGCTGGCGCTGTCTTGGCCCGAGTTCTGGCGAGCAGATCAGTCAAAGCCTCCGGACCGCCAGCGCTGGATACCGCGGAAAGGCTTCGCTCCACCGCGTCGACGTCCTTTCGGGACGGTTCTATGCCCATGTGGTCAAGTGCGAAGGTCAACAGCTTGCGGTGTCGGACACCGTCCTCCATCGCGCGGGCACGAAATAGCCCGGCTCGGATGCCCTCCACATCCATGGCCTCGTACTCTGCGGCGAGAGCGTGGAAGGCGTTGCGCGGCCAACCCACGATGGTCTGGAAGTCGTGCTCGCACAAGCTGTCGTCGAAACAGGCCAGCAGGAGAGCCGACCGGGCGGTGGGCCAAGCACTCTCCGGCATCAGAACGCGGCTCACCCGTCCGCGCCGCACCCGGACTCCATCAGCAGCCGGCCGTGGATGTTCTGATGCCGGAGACTGTCAATCCCCTCGGATTGTGGAGAGTTTCTAAGCGGCCAGTTCCAAGGCCGAGTTGGTCCGGTGGTCGTGCTCGTAGTCGATCGGACTTTGATACCCACACAGGCTGTGTAGTCGGTGCGTGTTGTAGAAGCCGGTGATCCAGGTGGCGACCTTCAGCCGGGCCTCGGTGCGGTTGGTGAAGGTGTGCCGGTGGACGTACTCGACCTTGAGCACGCTGTTGAACGCCTCGCTGACGGCGTTGTCGAAGCATGACCCGACGCGGCCCATGGACTGGGTCACGCCCAGGCGGCGACAGGCCCGGCGAAAGCGCCCGGACCCGTATTCGCTGCCCCTGTCGCTGTGGAAGATCACGCCTTTCACGTCACCGCCGCGGGTGGCAGCGGCCATGTTCATGGACGCCACGACCAGCTCGGCGTCGTGACGGGCGCCCATTGCGTAGCCGAGCAGCCGGCGTGAGAACAGGTCGATGACGGTGGCGAGGTAGAGCTTGCCCTCGCCGGTGGTGATCTCGGTCATGTCGCCGCACCACACCTTGGTCCGGAGCGTCCGCGGTGAAGTCACCGCGCACGAAGTCAGGGGCCGCCGGCCGTTTACCGGCCCGGGTCAGCCCCGCCGATGGCGGACCTTCCGTCCGGCCAAGGCGAGCTCGGCCATCAGGCGGGCCACGGTGTTCACCGAGACCCGCCAGCCCACACGGATGAGCAGAACCCAGACCTTCGGGGAACCGTAGGTGCCACCGGAGGCCTCGAAGATCCCCATGATCGCATCGGCCAGCCGCCCCCGCCGGACCTCACGCGCGGTGGCGGGCTTGTCGCCCCACTTGTAGAACCGGGACTCCGACACCCCCAGAACCTGGCAGGCCAGACGGTGCGGGACGCGATGCTCGGTCCTCTGGTTACCGATGAACACGGCCAAGGCGGCCGGGTCCGTCCCGGTCACTTCACCCAGAGGACCATGCATCGCTTGAGGACATCATGCTCCATCTCAAGTTCACGTATCCGCTTGTTCTTCTCCGACATCTCCCGCCGCAGCCGTTCCAGCTCGACGCGCTCGGCTTCGCGCAGCCGGCCGCCCGGCGGCGCGGGCTCGGCCGGCCGGTCGGACGACGCCGACCCGTTGCACCGCCACCGCGACACCCAGCTGTGCAGCGTGCCGGAGTGCACACCGAGCTCCTCGGCGACCTTCGGGATCGGCCTGCCCGTCTCGATCACTATGCGTACAGCACCCTCACGAAACTCAGGCGTGTACGTCCGTTGCTTGGACCCCATGAATCCCAACTTCCCCTGCAATCACGGACTCCACGCTACGAGGGGAGGGACAGACAGTTCCACCGCTCTGACGTCACGGATCTCGTTGAATAGGAGTCTGCACGTGTTCGGGGAAGGATCGGTCTCTGCAGAGGGGCGTCGGTGGTGGATGGCGATGAAGAGCGCCCGCTCGATGATGTCTGTCTCATCCCAGCTGAGCAGGACGCTGCCTGGTGTCAGAACACGAGTCATCTCTCCCGGATTCTCTGCCGCCACCACGCTTCGGCATGCCATGAACTGACAGACGTGGCCACGGGGTCGGGCAGGGTGCGACGAAGGAACTCCCTATCTAGTGCCGTAGCAGGCAACGTTTGCCCTGTTGTGATGTGAACGCGCCGTCCCGGTGCTGTGCCGGGCGGCGCGTGGCCGTCACCCTGTCCGGGTGGCAGAACGAGTACGTGTACGCGAGATCGACGATGACGAAGGCAGACGGCTGCTTCGGATCATCCGCCGGGGAACCGGGTCGGTAGTGACCTGGCGGCGGGCCCAGATGGTCCTGCTGTCCGCCCAGGGCATGCCGGTGGCGAAGATCGCCGAGGTGACGGTCACCAGCGTGGACCGGGTCCGGGATGTGATCCACAACTTCAACGCCGACGGCTTCGACTCCCTGTATCCGAAGTACAAGGGCGGCCGGCCCAGGACATTCACCCTGCCCGAGCGGCGCGAGATCAAGAAGATCGCGAAGTCCAAGCCGACCGAACATGACCTGCCGTTTTCGACTTGGAGCCTGACCAAGCTGGCGGACTTCCTGGTCGCCGAGGGGGTGGTCGACGACATTAGCCACGAGGGCCTGCGCATCCTGCTCCGCGAGGAAGGCGTCTCCTTTCAACGCCTGAAGACCTGGAAGACCTCCCGAGACCCCGACTACGCGGCCAAGAAGGCCCGCGTCGAACACCTCTACGCGATCGCCGACGGCGAGGTCATACTCGAGGAGGGCGAGCCCGAAGTCGTCTTCTGCATGGACGAGTTCGGGCCGCTCAACCTGATGCCCCACCCGGGTCGGCAGTGGGCCGAACGAGGCGGCAAACACAAGGACCCCGACCGCGAACCACGACGCAGGCGGCGGGCGACCTACAACCGCTACGGCGGAGTACGGCACCTGTTCGCCGCACTCGACCTGGCCAAAGACAAGCTCTACGGCCTTATCAAGCCGGTCAAGAAGCGCACCCAGTTCCTGGAGTTCTGCCGCTACCTGCGAACCCTCTACCCGCCCGAGGTCCGTATCGCGATCGTCTGTGACAACTTCTCCCCGCACCTGACCACGAAGAGGTGCCGGCGGGTCGGCACCTGGGCCGCGGCGAACAACGTCGAGATCGCCTACACCCCGACCAACAGCTCCTGGCTCAACCGCATCGAAGCCCAGTTCACCGCCCTGCGCTACTTCACCCTCGACGGCACCGACCGCGCCAGCCACAAGGAACAGGGCAGCATGATCCGCCGCTACATCATCTGGCGAAACCGCCACGCCGACGACCGGCGCCTATGCTCCGTCGTCGACAGGGCCAACGTCGCCTGACACCGCATGAAGGCAGAGAAGATGACCACACAGACTGACCGTGTCGACCACGAACTGATCCAGGCAGCGGCACACGTCGCAGCCACACGCTGCCGGGGCGACAACCACACCATGGCGGCTGCGGCCCGCGCCCGAGACGGCCGGATCATCACCGCGGTGAACGCATATCACTTCACCGGAGGCCCCTGCGCGGAGCTGGTCCTGATCGGCAGCGCTGCCGCCCAGGGCGCCTATGACCTGGACACCATCGTCGCCGTGGGTGACCGCGACCGAGGCGTCGTGCCCCCATGCGGCCGCTGCCGCCAGGCCCTTCTTGACTACTTCCCAGCCCTCAAGGTCATCGTCGTGACAAACGACAGCCTCCGAACGGTACCCGTCACCGACCTACTTCCCGAAAGCTACGTCTGGGCGGACCACCAGCTCGACGCTGAGGAGAGCGCACCACTCAGCACGAGCTGACGCCCCAGGCGGCTACAGGGCGAACGTTGCCTGCTACGGCACTAGCGGGATGACGATCTTGAGGAGTCCTGCCCGGGCGGCAGGCGCCAGTCGCCGGAGCGCGTCTGCGAGGACGTCACGAGCATCTGTTGGATCGCAGCAGGGGCAGTCGTCCCAGGGCAGATAGAGATACCGGCCGGGCTGGCGGAGGAACCGCTCGTATTGGTGCAGGGCCTCGGCGACAGCGCCCTGCCAGAGATACCGAGCTTCGATCTGATCGATGGCTGCCCGGGTTCGGCGAGGAACGCCCGGAACCTGGCGGACAGGGGCAGCATCAATGCGGGCTGGCCATCGCTGAGCACGGATGGCGCCGGGCGGCTTACGCGCCATCGGCCTTTCGGGTCTGCGTCATGGTGCACGTCATGCCAGGCCCCAGAAATCTCGTCAGCGGCGAGGCAGGAATACCGCATGGGTCGTCCTACACCAGCCGCTGATGCAGAGAAGGTGGCACCGGCAGCACGGTCCGGTCCGGGACGGTGCCCAGGTGGCGACCTCGGGACGGGAGGTGGCGGGCGCGGGGGCCGGGGCGGTGGGGGAGGTCATGGCGCTACTCCTCGGTCGATCTCCCCTCCAATGGAGTGCATGTTCGAATTGATCGGGGAGCCTGACACGGCGCCCCGGCCCCGCCGGTCGTGGCGGCCGGCCGTCAGCCGGGCTACCGGCCGTAGGTGCCGTGGCACAGCCTGCTGACCGCCGGCCCGGTGACCCCGTGGGAGTCCCGGCACAGCTGCGCCATGTCGACCGGGCGGGGCCGCGGTACAGCCGGCCGGGAAGGCGCCCGCCGCACCGGGCCCGGGCGCGAGGCCTTCGACTTGGCCTTCTGCCTGGCCTTCGGACGGTGCTTGGCCGCTGGGGCGTGTCGGGCGGGGGCGGTGGCCCGGTCGCTCGCTGCCGATTCGGTGTTCTGCGACGCGGCCTGCCGGCAGGCGGCGTACCGCCGCAACGCAGGCCGGCCTGTGGCCCCACTAGGCCGACCTCGCCGGGGGCCCCGGGCGAGCCCGAGGGCGGGCCGGGGGGGTGCGCGGGCGGGACGGCGGGAGCCCGCCCGGCCGCCGGGGCCCGACCCGGGGCCGGTCCTGGGTCCGCAGTGGCCGGGACGCCGCCAGTGCCTCTCCTTCACGCCCCCCCACACCTGAGGGCGGCCATCCGTTGGCATGTCTGTGTGAAGTCGCTGGTACGCCGGAACCGGCCGCGTCCGTCCGGCAGGTGGTTCTATGGCGGCTCGGTGAATCCGTCGAGTCCGTACGGATGGGTTGTGTAGTGGTCGGTTTGGCTGCTGGTGGCGAGGCGGAACCGGAACCGTTCGCCCCGTACCGGGCGGAGCACGGCTGACGTGCCGCCTGAGGGTGGGGCGTCGAGGTCGAGGGCGACTTCCGGGTGGTATGCGCTGACCGTGCCGAGCCGGAGCTGTCGTCCGGCGAAGGGGACTTCGTAGTCGTCCCGGCGGATGAAGATCGCTCCGGGCTCGCCGGCGCGGATCGCACGGTCCCTCGGGTCGTCCTCGTCGTGGAGCGACATCGGCAGCGGTATCGGGTAGGGGGCGGCGACGACGTGCCCGTCCAGCAGGAGGCGGGCGTACCGCAGCACGATCCGGTCGGCGGGGGAGATGCCGGTGGGCAGGGGGAAGGTCTGGCGGCAGCCCCGCTGCACGGCGTCGAGGTCTTCGAGGTAGAGCCGTAGGAAGGCCGCGGAGGCCAGGTCGGTGTCCGCGGCCGGCGGGACGGCGGCCTCACCGACGAAGACTCCGTCGACTGCGATGCGCAGACGGCTTCCCCTGAGGAGGAGCTCGTTCATGGTTGCGACGATCAGGGCGTCGGGGACGGGGCAGCCGACAAGGTCGAAGGAGAAACCCAGGCGGGCAGGCTGCTGGGGGTCCTGCGGGCTGAGGATCTCCATCGTGCTGCCGTGGAGCCCTACCGTCAGCGCCATGCCCACGGTCCCGGCCGACCAGTTGCGCACGGTTCCGGACACCGACAACTGGTGGCGGCCGGCTGTGTCGAAGACCTCCACCTCCGCGGGCCTTCCGGCCTGGCCGGGCGGTCCGGCCGGCTCCCAGGACACCTGCACGCGCTCGTTCGTCTGGCGCAGCCACTGCGGCCCGTCGACCGTCAGTTTCCGCACCGCCTCGGCAGGCAGCACGATCTTCTCGGGCACCCCGAATCCGGCCCACCGCTGAAGACGCGCTTCCAGGTCGGGGCTCAAGGACGCCCGGTCAGCCTCCACCGTGACCATGATCGGGCTTGCTTCCTGCGCACGGGGGTGCTTGGCGCGCAGGGTCTGGACGACGGTGTTCCCTCGCCGCTCGAAGTCGACTCCCCAGTGCAGGTCGACCGCGTCGGCGACCGTTCCGAGCGCGTGGACCCGCTCGTGGAGGTCTGCCGGACCGCCCAGGAGGCTGTCGCGCTCGCGGTTGAAGATGACGGCGTTCTCCTTGAACGCGTCACGGTTGATCGACGCCTCCAGGTCCGCGTGCGCGGCGAACAGGCTGTCCAGGGCCGGACGGGCGAGCACGCGGATCCGTGGATGCTGCGCGTCGCCTCCCAGGCCTTCGACGAACGTCCACTCCGGTGGAGTCAGACGGCAGGGCACCACCAGCACCCACTCATACGGACCGTGCTGCTGGGCCCGCTTGAAGGAATTCTTGATGCCCGGGCGGCGTCCCCTGCCGACGAGGCTGTCGGGGAAGTACTTCAGCTGGAAGATCCGGATTCGGCTGCCATGATCGACGAGGATGTCGATGCCGCCGTCACCACCGCGGCCGTCCATCACCTTGACCGACGCGGCCTCGGAGTAGAGCCGGTGCACCAGCGCCTCTACCGCCCGCTCGAACGCTGGTTGTCCGATCCCCGCCCAATCGATGGCCATGAAGTCTCCCTGTCCCGATACCTCCCTCCAGCTTCCCACCGGGGGCCAGCGCGTCGCCCCGACCGGACCTCCAGCGCGAGTACCTGGCCCTCCTGGCCGTGCTGATCACCGGCCGGACCGACCACAGAGTCGTCGAGATCCCCCAGCCCGACGGCCGACCCGGCGGGGCGGTCGTCGAAGACCACCTCACCCACGACCCCGACCTCCTGAACACCCATACCGCCCGGCTCGCCGCCCGCGCCCACGCGAACACCCGCACCGGCCGGGAACTGGAGCAGCTCTGGCAAGCCGGCTGACCGGACCCGCAGCCCCGGCTGAGCGCCGGAACCCGCGCCCGGCCTGTCGGCAGCCGCGTCCGCCCTGCCCCACCCGGCGCTCCCGGGGCGGAGGGCGACACGGCAGTATGGGCGGAACCCGTTTGACGAGGAGGCCCCGTGCGCTGCCGTCCGCTGCTTTCCGTCCTGCTTCCGGTCGTCGTGCTGGCCGCCGGAGGCATCGTCCTGCTCAGGGGCGACAGCAACGTCGAAGGGGACGGGACCCTGGACATGGCGCGGATGATGAAGATCCTGCCGCGCGGCAAGGAAGTCCCGGGGTTCCGCGTGGAGTTGGCATATCCCGATCTCACCCTGGGGCCGAATCCCGACCTCCTGTGCGGCGACATGAGCGCCGCACTGCTGTCACACGAACGCGCCCCAGAGGCCTCGACCCTGGTCATCCTGATGGACAGGGACCAGCCCCAGTACGAGGTGGAGTCCTACAGCTACGCCCCCGATGTCGCGGTGACGGTGATGGAGGAGCTGCGGGCGGCACTGCCGGGATGCGCCGCCTACAACGCCCTGTACGCGGAGATCTACTACGGATTCGGGGTGAAGGAGGTCCCGCCCGCGTATCCGGTGGGGGAGGAGGCGCTGGCCTACCGCGTTCTGGCACCGCCGTCGGAGCTGCGGTCCGCTGGCCAGATTCCCGACCTGCCGACCGATTTGAAGGACACCGGCCGGACTGTCACGTTCGTTCGGACCGGTGGTGTCATCACCCAGTACAAGAGCCTGCCGCCGCGCCGGGTCTTCGAGGACTTCACGAGCCGGTTCCAGCAAGCCTTCGACGCCGCCCGCGGCTGAGACGCGCCCTGGACAGCCCCGGCCGTCCACCCCGGCCGAGAAACAGGAGGACCGGCGAGGGGCGACCCCCTCTCCGGAGGGCATCGGCCCGGCGGGAGAGGCCCCTGCTCTCCGTGCGTACTGGGTGAGGGCTTTGTACACCCGTGCCCAAGGCTCGGCGGCCGGCACGCCCGCACCCCCCCGCACGCCCGCGGCCGTACTCGGGCGGCTCTTATCGACGATTGAGGACCCTGCCGTCCTCAGCAGCCCAGGCGCCGGCGGTCGTGCTGGACCTCACCTGCGGGACCGAGCACCGCCTCCTACAGGCCCGGCAGGTGCCTGCGGCCGGGAGGAGGCTTGCGCTACCGTCCCGTCATGACGACGCCGTTCGTGACGGACCCCGACCATCCGGCGTGCGAGATCTGCCCCGCCCACCGGCTGCCCCGCGAGGCGTTCGTGGTCTACAGCCGGCCGAGCTGGGAGTGTCCGTTCAACCCGGCCGACGGCCACCGGTACACCGCCGACGGCACCCCGGCCTGCGTCCACCCCGCCAGGGTCGGCCTCGACCCGGACCGGATCGCGCCGCCGCCCAGGCCGCTGAACCTGCCCGCCGCACCGGTCCGGCAGCGCCGGTGGTGGCAGCGGGCCCGCCGCTAGGCGGCGGCGAAGTCGATGGCGTGTTCGCGCCCGGCGCGGCCCATGCCGATCTCGGCGTACTTCGCGGTCAGGATGCCCACCCGACGGTCCACCTCGTCCTTCACCAGCCAGTACCGGGCCGGGGGCTCACCCCAGGCGAGCCGGTAGGTGAGGTGGGTGAAGTCGCCGTCCGTGTAGTCGGTGTGCTCCTGGTCGGTCTGGTGGATCAGCGCGAACCCGGTCCGGCGGGCGATCCGGGCGAAACCATCAGCACCACCTTCGGCCACGACGCGGCCGGCAACCGGACGCGCTTCACCGACGGCCGCGGCAAGGCCACCCACTACACCTTCAACACGTGGGGACTGCCCGAGTCCACCATCGAGCCGGCCACCACACAGCACTGGACAGCCGACGTCCGCACCTGGACCACCATCTACGACGCAGCCGGGCAGCCCGTCTCCGAACTCCTGCCCGGCGGCGTCCAGCGCGAGCGCACCTACGACGGCCTGGGCCGCATGACCGGGGAGACCGGCACCGGCACCGCCGTCGCCACCCGCCCCCGCACCCTCGGATACGACCTCGCCGGCCGCATGACCAAGGCCGGCGGCTCCGGCCTCCTGCACGACAACACCTACACCCACAACGACCGCGGCCAGCTCCTCACCGCCACCGGCCCCGGCGGATCATCCGAGTACAGCTACGACGCCGACGGCATGATGACCTCCCGCAAGGACGCTGCCGGCACCACCGCCTACACCTACGACACCGCCGGCCGCCTCGACACCACCACCGACCCGCTCACCGCCACCCGCATCCAGTCCGACTACGACGCGGCCGGCCGCCCCACCGAAGACCGCTACACCCGCCTCGACGCAGGCCAGTACAAGACCACAGCCAAACGCGCCTACGGCTACGACGACCTCGGCCGCCTGGCCGGCGACACCGTCACCACCACCGCCGGCAGCGCCGTCCAAGGCATCGCCTACGAATACGACACCTCCGACCGGCTCACCAAGAAGACCACCACCGGCACCGCGGGCGCCACCGCCAACACCTACACCTACGACCGTGCGGGCCGCCTGGAGAGCTGGACCCGGGGCTCCACCCTGGCCACCTACGAATGGGACGACGCAGGCAACCTCACCCGCCAGGGCGCCACCAACGCCACCTACGACTCCCGCAACCGCCTGGAGACCTGGGGCGCCGACACCTACGCCTACACCGCCCGCGGCACCGAGAAGACCGTCACCACCGGATCCACCAGCCGCCAGATCCAGTCCGACGCCTTCGAACGCACCATCACCAACGGGGCCAGCACCTTCACCTACGACTCCCTCGACCGTGTCATGACCCACAACGGCAACGCCTTCACCTACGACGGCGGCTCCAACAACACGGTCACCGACCCCACCAACCGCTACACCAGGACACCCGGCGGCACCCTGCTGGCCTCCGCCCCTACCACCGGAACCGCCACCCTGGCCGTCACCGACCGCCACACCGACCTCGTCGCCGGCCTCAGCCCCGACGGAACCACCGTCGCCGCTTCCCGCGCCTACGACCCCTTTGGCAAGACCACCGCCTCCACCGGCACCAACCCCGCCGCCGGCTACCAGTCAGGCTGGACCGACACCACCACCGGCGAGATCAACATGGCCGCCCGCTGGTACCAGCCCGGCATCGGCAGCTTCACCAGCCGCGACACCTGGCAACTCGACCCCACCCCCTCCGCGCAGGCCAACCGCTACACCTACGCCAACGCCAGCCCCCTCAACGGCATCGACCCCACCGGCCACTGGGCAGCGCTGGTCTTCGGCGGCCTGGGCATCACGGGCCAGACCCTTGGGTGGTGGACCCTTGGAATCGTCTCAGTCGGAGGCGGCGCCATGGTCCATGACAAATGGTCACGAGCGGAATCCTCCAGTTCATCCAGCTCCTACAGCTACGATGCCTCCCTCAACTACGCCTACACTCCCTACCGCACTACCGGGACCACCACCTCCAAAACGACTGCGCGAGGCAACGGAAGCGGCGTCGGACGAGTGACGCAGAGCGTCTCCGGACGAGGATCCGGCAGGTATTCGGCGTGCACACGCGGTTGCAGCCGGATTAGTGCGGGGCCTCGCGGAATCATCCCGCGCACCACGCGTCCGCCGAAGCCGAGGGTGATCCAGAACGTGAATAAGGGGCGCAACCCCGCTCCGGCACCGAGGTGGATTCCCAAGCCCTCCTGGGACCCGGGCAAGGGAAGCGGATGGGATCCCAAGGCAGTTGTCGACATGATCAATGGCGGCGGCAACCTACTTGAAATGCTACAGGGCGGCGACCACACCATGATTCCCGAACAGGCTCCGCAGAATCACCCCGCGCCCGGTGCTGCACCTGGTGCTGGGGGTGGGCAGGAGGGTCGTGGGGACTGCCGAGTCAACGGTGCTGGATGGAGGTACTGGGGGGCATCTGATAGTCGCTATGGATACCGTGCCACGGGCGTTGAGGCATGCTTGGATTCAAGTTTCCTCTCGGCGAATGAAGGGGAGCCTGCGAAGGACAGAAAGTTCGATCCCCCAGGATACGGATGGGCCCGGAATCACGTAGAGGACTTTGGGGTGAGGAAGCCCGGGTATGCGATAAATGCTTGCCATTTGTTGGGGGACAAACTCAGTGGCGATGCGCGCCCCGAAAATCTGGCTACCTGTAGCAGGCAGTCCAATGCCTGGTCCCTGGAAGGCGCCCCCAGTATCAAGCCCAACATGCTGACATACGAAGCGAAGGTGCGCAGGGCCATACAGAACGAACGTCAAGTAGTTCACTATAAGGTGACTCCGATGTATGATGGGCCTCGCACTGTGCCTTATGCATTCAAGATGCAAGGGAAAGGTTGGAGGCACGACGGCACTTCTGTACATTTGTTCGATGATGAAATTCCGAACGAATTCTATGGCCCGTCTACGCGGAGTTGGCATGAGCTGGGAAGGGTCTCGAGTGGCGGTGCGCCCGTCCCTACCCGGGGGCATGACTTCCTTCGATGAGGGTGGAGATGTAGTTCCGTGAGTGCAATTGAAGGCCTGGGTTCGATGCTTATTGGTTGCTCGAATGCCATGGAAATCAACTGGGAGCAGATCCAGTCCGCCTACGGATTGATTTTTCCGTCTGATTATGTTGAATTCATTTCTCGGTGGGGTGCAGGCGAGGTTGGTGGCTCACTCTCGATTTTCGCTCCGGCGGTCAATCCCGATCCGTACGTCAGGAGGGTCGCCCGAATTCCGGAAGAAGTTCGGTCGCTCGACGAGTTGAACGAATGGGCGGATCCACTATGTGCAGAGCTGTACGATCCAAAGGATCTGCTGGTCTGGGGGGAGACGGTCGAGGCTGATGTTCTGTGTTGGGTGACGGCTGGTGACGATCCAGATGAGTGGCCTGTTGCGGTCTATGTTCATGGTGGCGAGTGGGTCATCTACGACATCAATATGTCGGAATTTCTATACCGTCTGTTTGGTGGCGATTTTGGACAAAATCCAACGGGCGTCAGTATTTTTGGGGTCGGTAGAGTCCAGTTCCATTCCTC
This sequence comes from Streptomyces sp. NPDC033845, assembly GCF_055576225.1. Taxonomy (NCBI): domain Bacteria; kingdom Bacillati; phylum Actinomycetota; class Actinomycetes; order Kitasatosporales; family Streptomycetaceae; genus Streptomyces; species Streptomyces sp. NPDC033845. Next base: position 12,124 of record NZ_JBVIRI010000047.1, read on the forward strand.
GCGCTGAGTAGTCGGAACCGACCAAGGGGGACGCCCCCTCCAGGAGTGGGAGTCAGCTGCTGGCATGGGGTGCGGACGCCCGCGGCAGCGGCGCCGGGGCCCCTCAGTCACCCCGGTCCGACGCCCCGCCCATCGCGGGCAGCGCCCCCACCACGATGCCCGAGGTCGTGAGCTGGCTCAGCATCAGCGGGCGTCGGATGGCGGTCGCCGTCCCGGTCATCGACCCGTTCGGAGCCGCCCGCCCACCAGGCGCTGGTCCAGAACGGATTCTCGCGGACCAGCGGTGGGCCCGCCCATAACGTCTTCCGGGGAAGTGAGTGCGACATTGCGGCCCGGCATACCAGGTCCGCCTGGAAGCAGGAGCCCCCCAGGTACGCGGCGCTGTGACGGCCAACGCGGGGGGAAGTACCGAGCTGGGCCTCGTCGTCAAGTCGAACACCATGAACGTGGCCTGGAACTCCAGCACCCTGAGCGGCCCCAGGGGCGCGGACCCAACACATGGACTGTCGTCGAACCGAGCGCAGGAGCTACCGAGGCGGCCCTGCAGGCGGTTCAGGAGCGACTGGGGCCGTCGCGGTGCGTGGATGTGGGGCCGGGGGGACAGGTCGGGGGTCGCGGCGCTGCTATGGACGGACGGACCGGCGGGCAAGGTGCTCATCAAGGGCCTGCCCGCAGACCGCATGTGTCTGGGATGTTGTTGCATCTCTTGCTCCCCCGTTGATCTGATCGGCGGCGGGTTGCCCCACGGGCACCTGCTGGCCGGACCGGGCAAACACCGGAATCACATGGGCATCCACGAGGTTTCCGTCGCGACAGCGCCGCACACGCCTAGGTGATGATCACTGGACATGCAGTAGACAATGAGTAACAGCCGCGTGCGCTTCGGAGATGACGACTCGTGACCGCTGCCGAACGCTCAGAGCCATGGCGTGGGCGCCCGGACCGCGCCATGCAGCCCCGGCTGGCCACAGCACGCGGTTCATCCTCCGGGCCGGAACACGAGGACGACCCCTGCTACCGGTTCAGGGGGTGCTGGCGGGCGGCCCGCAGCACTTTCCCGGTGGTGGTGAGCTGAGCGGCGGCCGCGGCGCGTTCGGCGAGGGCCTCGGGCTGGGCGGCCTGCCGATGGACCCCGTCCGGCCCCCACCGGCCCCCCACTCCTGCAGTACCGCCAGGTGAGGGAGGCTCGTCCAGTAGACCCCGCGCCGCTGCGGCACCGCCGCGACGTCCGGGAGGGTCAGGCGCTACCGGCCCGTCAACTCGGTCCCGCCGTTTGGTCCGGTCCCGTCGAGGAGCTGTCCACCCTGCTGGACCCCGTCGGGGACTGGGTCCGGGTCCGGCAGCAGCCCCCGTAGTTCGAGCGCCGTCCGCAGAGCGGGGGCGAGCGCCCACCGGCGGCTCACCCGGTGCGTGCCGTCTTCCCGAAGCTGCTCCCGCTCCCCGCGGATCCGGGCCCGCTCCTCCCGCAGTTCCGGGCCCCGGAGGTCGAGCACCCGGGCTTCCCGTTCGGCGGCGGCCTTCCAACGCAGCTCGGCGGACTGCTGCTCGGCGACCAGCTGGTCGATCCGGGTGAGCTGGTCGGGCCGGATGGCGGTGACCGTGGTGTGTCCCATACCGTCATCCTTTCGGTTCCGGCCTCGGGGATGAGCCCCTGCTGCTGAATCCGACCCCGATAGCCTGGACGCGACCAGTGCATCCCTGATGGGATTTGCCCATATGCCCAGTTCAGAGGCTCTGCTCCGGCTCACGGTGGCCGCGTTGATGTACGCCACGGGGGAGGGCCAGGCCGACCGCGCCCGGGGGCTGGGCCTGAGTCAGGGCCAGGTCTCCCGCAAGCAGTCCGGCGCGCCCGGCGGCTCCTCGTGGACGCTGGCCGACGTCGACCGCCTCGCCGTTCACTACGGGATCCCGGTCCCGGACCTGTTCTGCGGGGTCGGCCATGCGGTGAAGCGCCTGCCGGCCCACCGCCGCGCGGCCACCGTCGGCAGCCTCCAGACCGTCATCACCTCGTAGGAGAACCCTGTGGACGAGAACCCGGTGTCGTACTGGTCGTGGACCCTCACCTTTGAAGACGGCGCACGGTACGCGAGCCTCACCGAGGTCCGCGGCCCTGCCCACGACGCCCGCCCCGAGGAGCTGCTGCCGGGGGTGTTGGAGAAGGTGGTGGGGCAGTGGCCGCGCCTTCGGGGGCAGGTGTTCTGGGACTGGTCGGCGGTGGAGCTGAGCGAGGCGGAGTACCGGCTGCGGCAGGCGGAGGCGCTGGAGAGGATGACCGGCCTCCGGCCGGCCCGACCGCCGGTGCCGGGGACCGTGGTGGTGGCCCTGCTGCTGGGAGCGGTCCTGCTGGTCCTAGCCGGGACGCTCCCAGCCGGCCCGGTGCTGGCCTGGCTGCTGCCACAGGCGGGCGTCCTCGCCGTCCTCGTGGGCGCTGCCCGGCTGGCCCTGTGGAGCGCGTTCCGGGAGATCGAGGCCATGCCGGGGCCGGCCGACCGCGGTGACGCGGTGCCCGGCTGACGGAAGGGGGCGCGGCATTCGGGAACTTGCCCGCAAGAGTCGGTCCCGGTCGGCCTCTACAGGTGCTTGGCGTGCCTCCGGGTGGATGTGGTCGGTGCTCTTCGGACCCCTTTTGCCCGTAGGGGTGGGCGTGAGGTCCCCGGGTATGGGAGCGGCCCCGTCGTCTCAGCACGCGCCTACCGAGCGGCGGCCCCCAAGCGTCCGTGAGTCCTCAACCCCACCGGGGAGACCGGGGCGGTGGTCCCGGCTGCCGGCTGCCCGCTGCACCCGGCCTGTCGGTCAGGGCTTGGGTAGGGGCAGGGTGGGAATGTGCGGGTGTTGTAGGTGCTGGCCGCCGTCACCTGCGTGCAGGGTGAACGTCTGCGGGTCGGGTCGGCCTGCCTGGTCGTAGGCGGTGAGTAGGTTCTCGACGCGCTCCCACAGCCGTACTGGTCCGCCCTCGCGTACCTCCCAGCCTCCTTCGTCTTGCGGGGTGAGGAGGCTCGCGGAACCGGTGACGGTGTCGGCTAGGAGCAGCCTCTTCCCGAGCCAGGTCATTTGGGCGTCGGGTACGGCGGTCTGAGCGAGGAAGCGCAGGTGGAATGCTTCCTCGGTCGCCGCGGTGATCCGCTGCGGCGAGTGCGCGGCGGGGCGGCTGTCGTTGTCTGCACGGGCGGCCCAGTGGTCGGGGTTGCCGAATGCGGGGGCGGCGTGGGTGCGGGCGGACATGAAGGAGACGGTTCCCGGCAGCAGTCGGCCTTGTGCCGTGCCGTCTGGGTGGACGGTCAGCAGGACGCGGGCGTATCCGTAGAGCCAGCCGGACAGGGTGAGCAGGATCTTTCCGCCCGGCCGGGTCTGGGCGAGGAGGGCTGGGGGGACGGTGCGGAAGGAGCAGGCGGCCACGATCCGGTCGAAGGGCGCTTGGGGCCAGTACCCGTACAGTCCGTCCGCGACGGCGAGGGTGGGTTGGTAGCCGCACGCGTGGAGTGCGCTTGCGGCTTGTGCGAGCCGGTGGGGGTCGACCTCGATAGAGGTGACCGTCTGGGAGCCCAGGCGTTCGCAGGCGAGCGCGGTCGAGTAGCCGGTGCCGGTCCCGATCTCCAGGACTCGCTGTCCTTCTCGGAGGTCGGCGTCGGCCCACATCCGTGCGACGAGGGACGGCAGGGTGGAGGAGGAGGTGGGTGCCCCGCCGTGCCGGGGGGAGGGCCGGGTCCAGTCGGGTTCGTCGCCGTCGAACTGGGTGATGAGCGTGGTGTCGGTGTAGGCGGC
>NZ_JBVIRI010000048.1:0-14502 GCF_055576225.1 Streptomyces sp. NPDC033845
ACCCCGGTACTCCAGTCGCTGCAGCCCTTCCAGCAGCAGCGGCGCGACGTCACGCTTGCCGATGTATCCGACGATTCCGCACATATGGTTCTGCCTCCAAATTGAATGGACAGCCATCGGCCTCCACAACTCGTTGAATGCTCAGACGGTGTAGAGGGCACGGTGTCCCGTGCCTCGGACAAAGAGCACACGGTCAGGACGGAAGCGTCCTGCCGGCGAAACGATCATAAATTCCGGGCACCTAAGAACGCTTTAATCCCAGACTGTCGCCCACACAACCCCGCGGCGTCCGTGTGCCGTTACCGCCCGTCGTGGCGTGTATGTCAGGCATCGCGCCTATCCGGCATGATCTAAGAAATTCCGGCCTCCAGGACCGCGCTCGCGGGGCGGGGCGCACGCGGACCCTGGAGGCCGACGCCAAGCAGAGTGTGAACGCTGCGTGCCTGACATGAAGGAAGGTTACGAGGCATCAGGCGTGACGGCCTGGGTCTTTAGTCCCGTCCCGCAGGGACTTATGACCCCCGCCTCTGCCACCTCCCTCAGCAGAGCCGATCCGGAGGTCCTTTCGGCCTGTTACGGGCGGAAAGCGGATGACAGCAGGAGCATTTCTGCTGGCCAGATTGCCTGTAATGGTCTGTACCAGTGCGGCTGTTGGGCTCGGGGCCACGGTCGGCGGCAGGGTTTCGCGCCGTCTGCTTCGAGTGCCGGTCCGCACGCCTGGGCCGGCTGGGTAGCTCGGAACCATGCCTGAACGCCGCCGCTATCCGAGGCACCTCTCCGATGCCCGGTGGGAGCTGGTCGAGCCGGTGCTGACTGCCTGGCGGTCCGCGTGCCGAGGCCGCGTCCTGGACATCGGCCGGCCGCCCGACCACGACCTTCGAAGTCTGCTCGACGCCGTCCTGTACGTGAACCGGACGAGCATCCCCTGGCGGTACCTGTCGCACGACTACCCGCGCTGGAACACCGTCTACGCCCACTTCGCCCGCTGGCAGGAAGAGAGGGGTCTTCGGCCAGTGAGGCGGCCCCCGGGGTGTGGACACGCGGTTCATGCTGCGAGAGCGCGTCTACGTTCTCGCTGGTGCTGCTGTTCGAACTCGACGGGTGACAGGTAGCCGAGGCTGCTGTGAAGCCTGCGCGTTGTAGTAGGTGAGCCACTGGACTCTTCGGGCGCTTGGCCGCCTGCAGAGCCTCCCACTGGGCGACCGTCGCGCGGTACTCCTGCTTGCCGGCGCGTGTGGCGGCGTTGCGACGCAGTTCGCGAGAGATGGTCCCGCGGTCACGACCCAGGACACGGGCGATCTCACGCACGCCCTTGTTCATCGCCCCGAGGATCGCGATCTCCTCGCGCTCGGGACGGATCAGGCCGCCCCGGCGAACGCATCGCCGACCGCAACGCAGGATCAGCACGCCACTGCCGACGCCGACCCTCCGGAACATCAGTGAGCTTCTTCAGCGTTGCTTCTCCAGGGTGAGGAAGGCCTTGGTCATTGACGTGAGCGTGTTGGGGCTGACGCGGGCTCTGCGGAAGATCCGCCAGGCCTTGAGGCGGGCGAAGGCTCGTTCCACGGGTGATCGGAGTCGGGCGTGTGCCCGGTTGACGGACTGCCCGGTTGACGGACTTCTCCTTGACAGTGAGCTCACGGTCCCGGCGCCTTTTGACGGGTGTGGCGAAGGTTCCGTCGGCGCCTTGGTAGGCCCTGTCCGCAAGGGCGCGGATCTTCAGCCGCTCACAGGGTTGATGATGTTGTGGGTGCGGACGGCGGTGATGTCCGCGGTCCGTCCGGGCAGGGCGGACGAATACCAGAGGAGTTCGCCTACCGGACCTGTCACCGCCTGGATGTTCACGCCGTGCTTGCGGTGCTTGCCGGAGTAGTCGTCCTGGCCGTTGCCGGCGCGGTCGCACTTGGCGAGCGTGCCGTCCACGAGCACGTACTCGGGACGTGCCTGCCGCGGTGCGCGGGTGAGTGAGGGAACGCGGGCAGCCAGGTGTGTGATCACGCTGTGTACATAGGTGTGGGCCGTGCTCTCGCTGATCCTGAACCCGGCCGCGATCTGGGCGAAGGTGTCGTGCTTGCGCAGATACACGAGTGGGCTCACCCTCAGCTGTCTGGCGACCTCAAGCGGCTTGATCCTCCGCCCGAACAAGTCGGCTGCCTGCCCCCGCACCTTCTCCCAGCCCCGTCAGACACTCCGCGAAGAATCACCCTGGCGAGCCGAGGTCAGTAAAGTCCTGGCCGTCCAGCGGGCTGCTCGCGGACGATGTACGAGTCGATGATCCAGTCGAAAGCCGAGTCCACGACCTTCCGGTGGCCGGCGGGTCGGGTCGGGGCCGGTGCCGGCTTGCTCCCTCCCGTGATGCGGGCGTAGGGGTTGCTGCCGTGGATGCTCAGGCTCGGTGTCATCGTCCTGCTCTCTTTCTGGTGACGTACTCCCGTTCTACGCCTGTGACGAGTCCTGCCCGTCAGCCGATTGGGGGGCTTGGGCGGGGGGTGGCAGATCCCCCCGATATGTTCTTCGCGGTTCTGCAAGAGGGCCGCTGGCCTCCGGGCCAGATATGACTGTTGCCCCCTGTCGAACGGATGACCTGGGGGTGGTGTCGCCGGGCCAGAGGGGCGCCGTCGGAGACGCTGCTGAGAGGTCCGACCACCGCCTGGCCGGGCGCAATGCCCGGCCGTGTCCGGGCGGCAGGTCTGCATAACGTGGATGCGCGAGGACGGCCCCGACGCCCAGGCCAGCATCGATATCGAGTGAGTGGGGGCATGCTGATCGACACCGGCAGCGTGGGCGTGTTCCTCGGCCTGGGCGTGGGCAAGAGCACGCACCATGGACACGGGCTGACCCCGGCCGGGAAGAAGGTCTTCGACAAGCCGCTGCCCGACAGCGAGCCGAAGCTGCGGGCCGTCTTGGAGAAACTGGCCGCGAAGTTCGGCACCGTTCTGGTGGTCGTGGACCAGCCCGCCTCCATCGGCGCCCTGCCGCTGACTGTCGCCCGCGATGCCGGCTGCCAGGTCGCCTACCTGCCTGGACTGGCGATGCGACGGATCGCCGACCTCTACCCCGGCGAGGCGAAGACCGACGCCAAGGACACTGCGGTGATCGCGGACGCCGCACGGACGGTGCCGCACACCCTGCGCTCCCTGGAGGTGACCGACGACACCACCGCCGAGCTCACCGTCCTCGTTGGGTTCGACCAGGACCTCGCGGCCGAGGCCACCCGCACCTCCAACCTGATATGCGGCCTGCTCACCCAGTTCCACTCAGGGGTCCGAGCCTTCGCCTGCGGCCTGGCGGATCTTCCACAGAGCCCGCGTCAGCCCCAACACTCTCACGTCAATGACCAAGGCCGTCCTCACCCTGGAGAAGCAACGCTGAAGAAGCTCAATGAGCTCTTTCAACGCGCCCACCGATCGGGTGACATGCCTTCGGCGTCTCTGCAGATCAGGCCCCAGAGAGTCCTCGGGTCAAGTCCAGACTGAAAACGCTCAGTAGGAGCTGTGGACGTTGTCGATGGAGCCATAACGGTGGGCCGCGTAATTGCTGGCGGCGACGATGTTGGCTACCGGGTTGAAGGGGTCCGAGGAGGTACCCGACACGTGGTAGGTCTTGAACGTCGGGTCGATGATCTGGAGGAGGCCCTTGGAAGCCGTGCCCTTGGCAGCGTTCGAGTCCCAGTTGTTCACGGCACCCGGATTACCCGAGGATTCGCGCAGGATGTTGTTCTTGATGCCCGCATAGGAGCCGGGGATGCCCTTGTCCTTCATGACCTTGAGGGCGTCGTTGATCCAGACGTCCAGCTGGCCGTGGGACGTGGGGAGGCTGGAAGTAGAGGTGATTGCGGTTCGCGGCAGGCTCTGGGGCAGACTGGCGGCCTGAGCGGGATGGGTGGTGAAAACCGCGGCTGCCACGCCTCCTCCGATGAGCAAACCGGCCACGACTCGGCGGGCGACGGTCGAGCGGACGTCGGAAATGCGCTGCATGACTAGGCCTTCGATAGGGGATATGGGGGCTGATTCCGTCGGTTGATCCTGACTGCCGGCGTCTCAACACCCTCATAGCCTGCGTGGGCCTGGAAGAGGATTCGCCCCCCGATAGGGGGGCGGGAACGGATGAGTCACGTCACCACGAGATGGGGGAGGTAAACCGCCGCCCGTCCCCCATCACCGCAGGTCAGACCACAGAAGACCGCGCCGGGGCGCGGTCTTCCGCCGTCCCGCACCCGCGGAGACCCGAGAGGACCGATCTCAGTGAGCGGCTGCGTATGCCTCGCGGACCTCTTTCGACACCCGCCCACGACCGTTCACCTCAAAGCCCTTCGCCTTGGCCCATGCCCGAATCACGGACGCATCGGAATCAGCGGTGTGACGCTTCGAAGGCTTTCCGCGCTCCCGGCCCGAACGACGCCCTGCGTTCAGGAACGGAGCCATCGCTTCGAGCAGCTTGTCGTAGCTGTCCGGAGCAAGGTCGACCTCGTAGGCGATGCCGTCGAGCACGAGGTTGTGGGTGGAGACATCCTGGGACTCTTCACCAGTCATGTCATCGGTGTAGATAGTTACGATTTTCTGGGCCATGGCAAGATTATAAGGCTGCGCAAGCCGAATATCTCGTGCAGGTGGAGAATACCCGGGTCAGTGGGTGACCCATGCCCGCACATTTGGGAGTCTTCATATAGCGGGCTCGGGTTCGAGCCCGCTCGGTCGATGTGCACCCCCCTGACTTACCGCATCTCATGCGCGGGCCGTCGACATCAGGACCGTGCCGGAGGGCGCAGAGGTGTCCCTTCCCCAACCGCCTTGGCGTGCTCCGGCCTCCCAGACCCAGCCGTCGAAGGCTACACGCTGGATCCCGAGCGAATCCGCGTGTGCCACCGCCCAGCGGGCGACCGCCCGGGCCCGGTCACCGCTGGCGGGCCCGCCGGCCACCGGCACGGCGATGCCCGAGTCCGGGTGTCGGCCAGTGCCCGTCACACCGGCAGATCCTGCGCCGGGAACGACGTCAGCGCCGAAGGCGCGGATCAACTCCTGCCGTACAGTTCCGGTATTCCCATGCCGCTCCGCCGTCGGTACCGAACAGCGCAGGGCAACCCCGTTCTGCCCGGTCAAGGCCGAGGCGAGCAGGTGGGCCCGGGACTCGTGCTTGGCGTACGCATCGGGGTAGGCGCTCCGCTGCACCCGCTGCGCGGCCACCGTCAGAGGCAGCTCCTCGTACCGGCCGACCTTCGTCAGTTCCCGGTAGAAACGGCTGCTGGCGTGGATTGGGTCCATGACCTGCTCGGGGGTACCCCATCCATAGGAGGGACGCTGCTGGAACAGGCCGAGCGAATCCCGGTCTCCGTAGGAGAGATTACGCATGCTCGATTCCTGGAAGGCCGTCGCCAGAGCGATGGTGACCGCTCGGTGGGAGAGCTCCCTGGAGGTACCGACCGCTGCGATGGTCGCGGCATGCGCCGTCTGCTGGGTGGTCAGGGAGGTCGTGTCTCCTGTGGCGGTATCAGTCACGGTGCAGCGGCCGTGGTGACTGTCGGAGGTAACCAGCACGGCCAGAAAACCCAGGACAAACGCGAACGTGACCCCTCCCGCCCAGCGTCGTCCCCGCCGCCGGCGCAGCCGTTGGCGCTCGTGGCGTCGGCTGCCGGGCTGGGAATTCGGGGAGCTGGCCATACGGCAACCGTATGAGGAGCCACCGGCCGAAATCATGCCTGCACGCGCAGGTTCAGGGGCACGGCCGCACACGGCCGGCGCGCCGCCGCGGACCTCTGCCCGCGTGGCCGATAAACCGCCCGGCGGGCTCGCGCCGCTGATTCGGACGAAGGGAATGCCCCATTCGCCCGCCCCTGATCGCGGTCCGGACCGCACCGCTCTAGCGTGACGGTCATCGAGGCGCACGACCCACGGGCGGAAACGGTTCCGCGGCTGCTCCTCGGAGATCCGGAGGACCAACCATGCGTGCGATCCGCACCTATGCCGCCGCTGGCCTGACCGCGACCGCCGCAGCTCTGTTCACCAGCGCCTGTTCCGGGCCTGGGACGCCAGCATCCGGTGAAGGGCCACCCGCTGTGCCACGCGTCGCCTCATTCACGTTCTCGATATCCCCTTCGAGGGTGGCACCCGGCGGATTCGTCGAGCTCGCAGTATCCGGCTGCACTGAGCCCTTCGCCAGCGCGGCCTCCTTGGATTCGGAGATTTTCAGCGCGGTGAGCATCCCCCGTGGTGTTCCCACCCGGATCACCATCGCCGCGAGTGCGGCCAGTGGCCCCCACTCGGTGACCTTCACCTGCGGCGAGGAGGAGGTCTCGGCTGATCTCATCGTCGACGCCACCGCCGGTTCACCTACCCCGCGGCCCACCAGCGCGTCCCCCATACGTTCCATCAGCCCCGCCCCTGCACGGTCCCGCCCCACCCCCACACGTTCCAGCAGTTCGCCGCCGCCCCGCGCCATCGGCACTCCGTCGGCCGTGTCGACTGCTCCGCGCCGCACGCCCGCCGAGCAGCCACGCTCACCTGCCCCTTCCATTCCGGTAGCCCCGCGCACCTCCTCTGCCGTCGAACCGCCGACCGTCGGCAAAGACGTGCTTCCGCCGGCCCTGCCCCCCGTCACGCCGTCGCCCCGGGATGTCGGTACGGCGCCGGCAGTGCAGCCTCGCCCGGTCGCACCGGTCCCACCCCCCGTAGCCGAACCGCGATATCCGCGCCCGGACACTCCGGCCGTCGAGAGTTCCGCCGCCGCCATCGCTCCGACCGTTCCGACAGTTCCCATGGGCGTTCGTGGAGGAATCGGCGGAAGCATCGCCGCGATGGACGCGAAGGAGATCGGAGCCGGTGGAGCCCTGGTACTGACGGCCGCCACCGGGATCGCCTTCGCCGTACGCCGTCGCGCCGGATCCCGCAACCATTGAGAAGGACCGCCGGGGCGCCGCACCACGACAACTGACCGATAGGTGCTCATGGTCGTACCGTTAACCAGGCAGATCCCATCCTTGGCCCATGAACGAATGGCCTGCTGGATGGAGCGATGGCCGCGGCCACCGGGACCACGCCTCCCCGCACGGATCGCCGCCCGGGGAGGCTAGTACCGGGTGGCAGGCGGGCTACGGGCCGCGTCCCACCATCCCGCCGGTCCCCCGGCAGCCCGGCGCACCGGACCCGTCGGCCCGGTGGATCCCGAACCATGACGCATATGCTGGCCACGGAGACGGCTACAACAAGGGGCATGTCTACGGCCTGCCCGCCCACCGGGTGGGTCTGGCCGGGCCGCAGTTCCCGCTGGGCCTCCCCGGATGGGAGCCCGCTCGCGGACCGCAGGGACCGCGCCTGGGCAGGCGCCTCAAGATCGGCGCGATCATCCTGCTCTCCGCATTCATCTCGACGTTCGTCGGTACCTACTGCTGGGCCGACTCCAAGGTCCGCCGGGAAGTGGACCTGTCCAAGGTAATCGAGCGGCCGGCGGCGGGGCCCTGCACCACATATCTGATCGTGGGTTCCGACAGTAGGGAGGGAATGTCCGCCAAGGACAAGAAGAGGCTCCACACCGGTTCGGCCGAGGGCAAGCGGTCCGACTCGACGCTGATCCTCGCGAAGTGCTCCACTGGGACCACCATGGTTTCGCTGCCGCGCGACTCGGAGGTGGAGATCCCCTCCTTCGTCGGCTCCGAGTCGGGCCGGACCTATCCGGGCAAGGGGCAGCGGGTCAAGTTGAACACGGCGTACGCGATGGACGGCGCGGAGCTGCTGGTGCGGGTAGTGGAGTACAACACCGGGCTGCGCATCGACCACTACGTGGAGATCGGCTTCGCGGGGTTCGCGAACATCGTGGATGCCGTGGGCGGGGTGGACCTCGACATAGAGACGGCGTTCAAGGACAAGAAGGCGGGAGCCGACTTCCAGGCCGGTCGGCAGACACTCAACGGTGAGCAGGCCCTGGCCTTCGTCAGGACCCGGTACGCCTTCGCCGAGTCGGACCTCCAGCGGACCAAGAACCAGCAGAAGTTCCTGGCGGCGCTCGCCTCTCAGTCGGCAACCCCCTCCACGCTCCTCAATCCGTTCGCCCTCTACCCCCTGCTGAGCGCGAGCCTGGACACCGTGATCGTGGACAAGGACATGACCCTGCGGGACCTGGGTCGCATGTTCCTCGCGATGAAGGATGTCAGCGGCGGTACCGGAGTCTCGATGAACATACCTCTCTCGGGGGAGCGGCACGGAAACCTTCTCTGGGACAAGGCGAAGGTCCGGCAACTCGTCCAGCAGATCCAGAACGACGAAACGGTCACCGTCCGCGGCCGGTAGCCGGCGTCCCCGCGCCTGCACTGCGGGGACGCCGCGCTCAACCGCCGGCGACGGTCGAATGGTCAGGAAACGCCGGTGTTGCTACGGCCGCAGAAGGACGCCTTCTCGGAGGCGCTCATGGCGTGCTGGTTGTAGACGATGTGCATCGGCTTGTCCGAGTCCAGCCGATGCGCCGTCATGGACGGCTTCCAGTCGGTGTGGTACCACTTCCGCTTCGGGTAGGTCACGGACCAGATACCCGAGATCTTCTTCGTGGAGACCGCCGACGAAATGATGCCGACATTGCCCGGCTCGATGACCTGCGTCGCGTCGTAGTCCTTTGACAACTGCTCGCCGAACGAGGCACCGAACGTCAGGCTCAGGGTGGAATCGACGTGGCTCTTGACGTCGCCCACGCCCGCCTCAACTCCGTAGGAGGTCGACATTCCCACCTCGAAAGAGTACGAGGATGTCCTGGTGATGTTGTCATTGAACCTGATCTGCTGAGGCTGCGCCGAGCAGTTCCAGCCGAACATTTCGTCCTTCATAGATGTCGGAACGTACTCGACCTTCGCATCAGGGGTAAAGGTGCACTTGGCCTTTCCGGAGTTGCAGTCGTCGTCGGCCTCCTTGGCCGACAGCCCACCGTGCAAGGACAGGGCGTTGGTGCGGTTGTCGCCCTTGGACATGTCCATCTTGTAGTTCTGGCCGTCGAGGAGGCGGCCCAGGTCGGTGTTGTCGAAATGCTCGGAGTAGCAGCCGTTGTAAGGGGAGAACGAGCTGATCTTGTCGGTCCACCAGTGGTCCGAGGTCTGGCCGAGGTCTTTCACCACGCGCTCACGGCCGGGATAGCAGTTTCCGCCGGTTCCCCAGACCACGAGGGCGTAGCCGCGGTAGTCCATGTGCTCGAACTCGATAGACAGGATGCGCCGGTCGCCGGGGGCCTCGTTGACTGCCTGGGCGAAGTTCGGGCTGTAAATGGCTGCACGAGGATCCCAACGCCATACGGAGGCGTCGACGGTATTCCCGCTTGCGTACTGAACCGCTTCATCGAAGAACGTGAAGCACTTCATTTCCTGTGTGTAGGACGCGGAAGGCGTTGCCCTAACGGCGCAGTTGTGCGGGAGAGGGTCGGCCGCGATGGCCGGAGAAACGGCTGTAGCTATTCCGAATAACGCCAGGGAGGTTGCGATTGCAGTGATTGATCCTGAGCGGCTTCGCGATTTAGGCGTCACGTTTTCTCCTGTTGTCAAGGGGCCGGAGGTGCTGCCCCCGCTGGCTGGACGCCCTGACTAGACAACAACATAGATCAAATCCGCAACGAATAAGCAGATAAGTTGAGGTTTATTTGAGGATGGAGTTATGGGAATATTGGAGGAGTGTTAAATTAACCTTTAGGCCGTGTCCTATGTGGTGAGGCGTCGTGATGAAGGTATGGGGAGGGGTGCGTGGAGTTGGATTGTTCCGGACGGGTTATGGGAGATCGCGGAGCCGCTGATCCCGCCGTCGAAGGTGCGGCCGCAGGGCGGCGGCGCGGCGGATACGCCTGATGAGACGCTGTTCGCGGCAATCATCTACGTTCTGGTTAGGGGGTGCGCCTGGCGGTCACTGAGCTCTTTCAACGAGCCCACCCACGGGTGACACGCCTTCAGCGTCTCTGCAGGTCAGGCCCCCAGAGAGTCCTCGGGTCAAGCCCAGACTGAAAACGCTCAATGAGAGGTCGTTTTCGTCCGATGTTTCATCCCGGGATGGGGCGTTTGATGGACGTTTTCGGGTCGCGCCAGGAGATGGTGTTCTCGCCGGTGAGGCGGCGGGCCTTGAGGTCGGTCGCCAGCCTGGAACCCCCGGCTTGAGGAAGAGGGGCTGTCCCCCGCGACGGCCCCCTGATCGGATGGTGAGAAGCCCCCACCGGCAGCGGATAGTAGGGCTATACGCCCCACCGCCCCACCGGAACGGATCCCATGGCTTCGCTGATCAAACTCGCCTTGAAGGCCGCCACCGGCTCGCCGTGCCGACACCGGATGGGGGCCGTCGTCGCCTCGGGGCCCCGTGTCCTCGCTATCCGGACCAACATCCGTCGCAACGCGCCCCACGTCGACCACCTCAACGCCACCTTCCACGCGGAGGAGGCCGCGGTCCGCCGGGTGCGCAACCCCGCGGGAGCCGTCCTCTACGTGGCCCGGATCGACGCGGCTGGCGCCCCCGCGATGGCCCGCCCGTGCTGGCGTTGCCAGCACATGCTGGCGGCCGCCGGCGTCAGCGGCGCCTACTACACAACCTGGGACGGCTCCGTGGACTACCTGGGGATCAGCTGACCCTTCCCGAACCGGCGGGCCGGGCACGCCCCGGTTAATGTGAAGTGAGGAACAGCCACCGCTGCACACCAGTTTTCCCGGCGGCGGGCCCCGACGGGGAGGCTCACCATGACGGATGTCGAACCGGCTGCCCGCCCGGACGCCGCAGACGGCACCATCACCTCCACCACCTGGTGGAACAGCGCGGCCGAAGCATGGGAGACGACCGCGCGAGGGCGTGCCGTGCTCAGCGACCCCAGGATCGCCCGGGGGGTAGCTTTTACACGGGCCGAGCGCGACGCGCTCGGACTGACCGGGCTCCTCCCGCCCCAGATCCTCACCCTGGAGGAGCAGACCCGCCGGGCCTTCGCACAGCTACAGGAACTGTCCGAAGACACGGTGAAACACACCTACCTATCCGCCCTGCAGGACCGCAACGAGACCCTCTTCTACCGGGTGCTCCTCGACCATCTGACAGAGCTGCTGCCGATCGTCTACACCCCGACGATCGGCGACGCCATCAAGCTCTACAGCCGTGAGTTCCGCAGGCCGCAGGGCTGCTTCCTGAGCGTGGACCACCCCGAGGACATCGAGCGTTCGCTGCTCGCCTGCGGACTTCAGCCCGATGGCGTCGACCTGGTCGTCGCCACCGATGCCCAGGCGATCCTGGGCATCGGCGACTGGGGGGTCGGCGGGGTCGACATAGCCGTTGGCAAGCTCACCGTCTACACGGCCGCGGCCGGCATCGATCCGGCACGAACCCTGCCGGTGATGCTTGACGTGGGCACCGACCGGCCCGAACTGCTTGAGGACCCGCTCTACTTGGGATGCCGTCACAAGCGCGCTACTGGCGCGGAGTATGACGGCTTCATCGACCGCTACGTCCGCACGGTCCGGGCGCTCTTCCCCTCGGCACTACTGCACTGGGAGGACTTCGCCGCCCCCAACGCCCGACGGATCCTGGCCCGTTACCGTGACAAGACGTTCACCTTCAACGACGATATCCAGGGCACCGGCGCCGTCAACCTCGCCGCTGTGCTGGCGGGGGCGCGGGCGAGCGCCACGCCTCTCGTGGAGCACCGGATCGTCATCTTCGGCGCCGGAACGGCCGGCGTCGGCATTGCCGAACAGCTGTGCGCCGAGATGGTCTCCCAGGGCCTCACCAAGGCCTCGGCGCTCAGCCGGTTCTGGTGCGTGGACCGCCAGGGGCTGCTGACGACGGACATGGCAGACCTGCGGGACGACCAAGCGCCCTTCGCACGTGCTCCGGAAGAGGTCGCCGACTGGAGCGCGGCGGGCTCCGCGGCCGGCATCCCGCTGGCGGAAGTGGTCCGTCGTATCCACCCCACCATCCTGGTCGGCACGTCCGCCCAGCCCGGTGCCTTCGATGAGTCGATCGTCAAGGAGATCGCCGGGCGCGTGGAACGACCGGTGATCCTCCCCATGTCCAACCCGACCGCGCTCAGCGAGGCCACCCCAGGGGATCTGATCTCCTGGACGGACGGGCGCGTCCTGGTGGCGACGGGAAGCCCCTTCCCGCCCGTCCCTCACCGAGGAGTCATCTACACCGTCGGCCAGGCCAACAACGCCCTGGTGTTCCCGGGGCTCGCGTTGGGAGCGCTCCTGGCCAAGGCCGATCGCATCACCGACCACATGATCGCGACCGCGGCCTACGCGGTGGCCAGCTGCGCCGATGACTCGAACGCGGGAGCCCCGCTCCTGCCGCCGATCGCGGACCTTCGGAGCACCTCGGCAGCGGTCGCCCTCGCTGTGGCCCGCGCATCGGCCGAGGACGGCGTCGCCCACGGTGTTGTCGTGACTGAGGCGGACGTCAAGGCGGCCATGTGGTGGCCGCGGTACCGCCCCGTCCACGCGGTCTAACCGCCCGATTGCGCGGACCGCCCTTGCGGGCCCGCGTCAAGCCGGTCTTGGAGCCCTCTCATTCACCTCGAGAGCCTCGGTTCTTGCTGCATCTTTGCTGGTAGAGGCGTTTGGTTCGCTGGATCCAATGAAGTGACCTGCGCTTTCTCCGTGCCGCGTACCGAGGCGCCCGTCTAGGGAGACGGTCCGTTCATCGGCGTGGGTTGCCTCGGCCGCAACATCCAGATCAAGGTACTCCCGCCTGGCTGTATACGCTGCCTTCGTCGAGAACCTCGGGGACGCACAGCGTATGAGCCCGTTCGTGGCGGACTACTGAGGTTTTCGGGTTGTCGTCGGGTAGTGACGGTTCTTGATCCCTGCGGTATGCCGGTGAGGTGAGGTATCCAGAGGGCGGGGGCCTGACCGCTGAGCGTGGGGCGTTTCGTGAGGGGATCCGGCTTCAGGCTGGCGAGAGTTCGCGGCGGGTGTGAAGACTACGGTCATTGCGAAGGATCTGCGGGTGAGCGTCCGGTCGGTGGAACGCTGGCGTCGTGCCTGGCGCGGGGGCGGCATGGAGGCCTGGCGCTCAGCGGGTCCGGCGAACACCCCGACCGTCACCGATACCCAGTTCGCCGTGCTTGAGGCAGAACTCGGCAAAGGCCCGTCAGCGCACGGCTTCGACGATGAACGCTGGACCCTGGCCCGGGTCCAGACAATGATCCGGCGGCATCTTCGGGTGGGTCTGTCGGTGGCGACGGTGTGGCGGCTGCTGAACCGGCACGGCTGGTCCTGGCAGGCACCAGCCCGCAGAGCACTTGAACGCGACGAGCACGCGGTGGAACTGTGGAAGAAGGCGGTGTGGCCGCGGCTAAAAGCCTCGCGGCGGCGTCCGGCGCCTGGATCGTCTTCGAGGACGAAGCCGGCTTCTCGATGACTCCGCCCCGGGCCCGCACCTGGGGCCGGCGCGGACACACCCCCGTCATCCGGGTGCGTGGTAGGTCCCGCCGCCGGACCTCGGTCGACGCGCTGTGCTGCTACAAACCCGGTGAGAAGAGCCGTCTCATCCACCGGCCCCGGGCCCACCTCCTGCTCAAGGGCGCACGAGCTTCTCCTGGCAGGACTACCGCGACCTGCTGGTGCGGGCACATATCCAGCTCGGGGGTCCGGTCGTAGTGGTATGGGACAACCTGAACACCCACCTGGCCGCCGGGCTGAAACGGTACGAGGCCGAGCACGACTGGCTCACCACCGTCCGGCTCCCGCCCTATGCGCCCGACTTGAACCCCGTCGAGGCCGCCTGGTCCCTCGTGCGCAGAGCGATGGCCAACACCGCCTTCGACACCCCCGATGACCTCGACCGTACCCTCCGCCGCGAGTTACGCAGGATCCAGCTCCGACCCCACCTCATCGACGGCTGCCTCACCGCCACGGGTTTGGCCATCAACCCACCGACCCCACCCTGAAAACCTCAGTAAACGGCAACCACGACCATGCCATCCTCAACCGGGCCCGGGCAGTACTCTTCAAGCTGGTGGAGAGCGCCCAGCAGCACGTGGAGATCCGGCAACAGGACCTCACTGGCGTCGGCGTTCTGCACGCGATGAAGCCCATCGTCGACGTCCGGCTCTTCGACCATCGCGTAGAAGCTGAGCGACGGTGTCAAGGTCGCATCGTCCTGAGCACCCCCTCCCATCGTCTGCTCATCCGTGTTCGCGCTGTTACGTTGAGATATGAGACGCGCTTCCTGAGCGGCTCGGCGACTTCCTTGTTGAGGCCGTAGATGTTCGATTACACGAGTTCGTTGCCCGGGGTGCAGCCTGCAAGTCGCCGCCCTCCGTCCGGCGCCCCCGAGGGTGGCCGCCACACCTACGCGAACCACGCCAAGGCCGTCCTCGACGATCGCGCCCTCTACATCGGTTCGAAGATCCGCTACCCCACCTACAGTAATGCTCGGTTCCTTAGACCGTGTCCTATGTGGTGAGGCGTCGTTGACCTTGGGTATGGGGCGGGGTGTGTGGAGTTGGATTGTTCCGGACGGGTTGTGGGAGATCGCCGAACCGCTGATCCCGCCATCGAAGGTGCGGCCGCAG
>NZ_JBVIRI010000049.1:0-14179 GCF_055576225.1 Streptomyces sp. NPDC033845
CCAGCCGGTCGCCTTGCGCGCGATGGACAGCTCCCGGTTGACGGTATCGGCGTCCATCTCGTCCGCCCGCGCCGCCGCCAGCTCGGCCAGCACTTTCGGCAGTGCCGGGTCGTCGATGGCGGTGACGGGGAAGGCGGGCGGCTTCGCGCCCCGGCGGGCCGGTCCGGTCGGCGCGGGTTCGCCAGCCAGCATCCACCCCCAGGTCGTCAGAGAGATCCGGTAGATCCTCGCGGAGGATTCGCGATGCCCGCGCCGGTGAGGTACCGCTCGACCGCCGCGGTGTACGACGAGGGCGGGGCGGACAGGGGCACTACCCCGGCGCGTGGCAGCCGCAACGCGCCCCCGTCTCCGAGTTCGGTCACCGGTTCGATCGCCATACCCATCCCGCCCTCCCGGCCCTGCCGCAGTAAATGCGTACACCTCGCCTGTGACAGCTGGAGAACCCGCCGCAGGTCGCGATGATCACGCTAGAGGCTCCTCCGCAGTAAATCCGGCATTTACCGCGACAGGCGCTGTGTGTGGCGCAAGGCGTGGTAGCGAGCCGGTTTTGCCGGAATAGCGGAGGATGTCGCTATGAAGATTGCGAGTCCGTCTTTCCAGGACGGGGGCTGGATCCCTGCCGAGCACTCGGTGGACGGGAGCGAGTCCTTGGTACCGCTGGAGTTCGATGAGGTGCCTGCCGGGGCGGTGAGCCTGGCGCTGGTGGTGCACGATCCGGATGTGCCCCGGGAGAGACGGCCGGATGGGAACTTCGACCACTGGGTGGTGTGGAACATCCCCGCGGGGCAGCGCCGCCTGTCCGAAGCCGAGGAGGGAGTGGGGGTGGTGGGGGTCACCACGAGGGGTACGAATACGTGGATTGGTCCGGCCCCGCCGCCCGGTGACGGCCCGCACCGGTACTTCTTCACCCTGTACGCGCTCGACACCGTCCTGGAATTGGCGCCTTCTGCGGGGCGTGCGGAGCTTGAAGTGGCCATGGCAGGTCATGTCCTGGAGCAGGCGGTGTTGATGGGCCGGTTCCAGCGCGGTTGAGAAGGCTCAGGGGCTGGGCCCGGCTGTCCGGCTTGTTCGCTCCGGCTGAGGGCAGCAGGCCCGCGGCCGGAGCGGGGCTGGTCAACGGGGCGGCCGTGGGTTTGCCCCTGCTGGCGGGTGTGGTGGCTGGCGATCCCGAGGCTGGGGCACTGGCGTGCCTGGGCGCGTATGTGGCCGCGTTCACCAACAAGGGCGGCCCCCGGAGGCAGCGGACGGCCGGGCTGGTGGTGGCGGGTGTCGTCAACGCGCTCGCGTTCTGGGCCGGAGAACTGGCCACGGGACTGTTCCCGCTCGCTCTGGCCCTGCTGCTCGTGCTGGTCTTCCTCGCTGCCATGGGCGAGGCGGTGCATGGGATGGTGGCCCGCCTGGGCACCATGCCGGCGACCGCGCTGCTGGCCGGAGCCGGCCAGGCCGCCTCCGGGCCATCGGACGGCACGGTGAGTGCCGCGCTTCTCGTATTGGCGGGTGGCCTCTGGTACGCCGCTGCCACCGGCCTGCTCACCCCCGCCCCGCGCCTGCGCAGCGTCCTGACGGCCGCAGCCGATCCCTACCGGGAGGCCGGCCGACGCCTCGTCTGGATCGCCGCCGGCTCTGACCGTGGTGACGGCGACCATACGAGTGCGGTTCCCGCGTTGCGCAGGGCACAACAGGCGGCTCTGGCACTGCGTGGCCCGGGCGGTGATGAAGGCCTGGCTGCCCGGGTCGATCCGCTGCTGCACCAGGCGGCCCTGCTGGGCGACCTCACTGCGGCACTGGCCCAGACCGGCCCCCCGCCGCCGCCCATCCGACCGCAGTTCACCGCCGCCGCCCAGGCGCTGGCCAGCCACCTCTCGCATACCGCACGGAAGCTCGCCTCTCCGGGCCACGCGACCGCCACTCCGGAGGCGGCCGGGGCGCTGAAGGATCTCGGCCTCGTCTGCGACGCCATGCGTTCACGGACAGCTCTGGGCCAGGAGCCGTACGCGATGCTCGCCAGAGCCGGGCGCCAACGCCGGCTTCTCGAACGCATCCACACCGCCACCCTCACCGCGCACCGGCAAGCCGGTGCTCTGGCAGCAGACGCTTCCACCCGGCTCCACCCAGTCCCACCACGCAAGATCGGATTCGACACCGCACGCCTGCGCGCCGCGATGACGCTCGACTCCTCCGCCTACCGCCACGCCCTGCGCGTCACGGCCGTCTGCGCCGCCGTCTTCATCCTGGTCACGGTCACGGGCCTTCCGCACGGCGAGTGGGCGACCCTGGCCGTCCTGCGCGTCCTGCGCCCCCAGTACGGCACCACCCTCGAACGCGCCGGACAGCGCATCGCCGGCAACCTGATCGGCGGCATCTGCGCCGCACTCCTCATCGCAGGAGTCACAGACCCCGCGGTTCTCGCCGTCCTGCTCTTCGCGATCATCAGCGCAGGGTTCACCCTCAGACCCGTCAACTACGCCTTCTGGGTCGTCTTCGGCACCCCCCTGGTGCTGCTGATCGGCGACGTCGCCCAGCCCGGAGACTGGGCATCAGCTCTTGAACGCATCGCCATGACCGTCCTCGGCAGCGCCGCCGCGCTCCTGGGCGGCTACCTCCTGTGGCCCACCTGGGACCACGACCGACTCACCCAGCACACCACCCAAGCAACCCACGCCACCGCCACCTACCTGGACGCGGCCCTACACTCGCTCACCGACCCCAAGGCGCTCCCCGCAGACCATGTTCGCCGCGCAGCGGAAGACGCACTCGTCAAGGCCCGGGCCACATGGCAGCACGCCAGCAAAGAACCCTGCCGCAACACCGAAGCCCTCGCGGTCGCCTCCGCCACTCTCACCACCCTGGCCTCACTCCTCGAGCACATCGGCGCCTTGACGGTACACGCCACGTCACGCGCCAGGCTCATCCCCGGCCTTGCCGACTACCGCACTCATGCCCGCGCAGCCCTGACAGCACCGCAGCCTGCCGAGCAGGACACGCACACGCAAGCCCTGACCGACACCCTCGACGCCATGCGCCTCTACCTCGTCCAGCTTCACGCCCAGCGGCTCGGTGAGCTCCCCACGCACCGGAACGACGACACCCGGACACGCGGAGAGGTCCGTGACAACGAACCCGTCATCAGGCTCCTCGCGGACATCGCAGCGTGCATCGTGCGGATCCCTCACTCGTTGCGGTGAGAACGCTGCCCGTGCGGTAGAAGCGAGCACTTCTCCAGCCCGCCGCGCCGAGGTTCAGCGGACCGCCCGGGCGGTGGCTTCGGCGGAGCGGGGGCGGGGCACGGTGACCGGCAGTCCCAGGTCGAGCCGCTTGTCCATGTCGAGGCGGAAGGTGCCATACGGGTTGACGTTCGACCAGAACAGCGCGGTCAGCCCACGCCGGTCCGCATCGCCCAGCTTCTTGGCCCAGGCCGGTTCAGCCAGGACCTCCTGCACCAGCAAAGTATTGACGTGTACGAGCGCGGAATGGAGCAGGTGCAGTGCCAGCATCGAGGTCTCGGCATGCTCCTTGTCCGGGCCGGTCAGCGCGCCGTCCTTGCCGTAGTGGAGCACCGTGTTCGCGCTGTTCCAGTTCTCCACGACCTGGAGCCCGCCGTGGATCTCCCGGCGCAGGCCGGGGCCGGCCAGGTAGTCGCAGGCGAAGACAGTGCGGACCGCTCGGCCGAGTTCCTCCAAAGCCTGGTATGTCGGGTGCTTGGGGCCGCCGCGGGTGAAGCGCCGCAGGACCTGCTCGGCCTCCGCTGCGAGCCGGAGCGCGGTGGCGTACTTGACCATCTGGTCGTACTGCTGCCCGATCAGCTCCCAGCGGATGGGGCGGGTCAGTGAGGCGCCGAGCGCTGGCCATCCGGGCGGGGTGTCGTCCGGGCGATACAGGCGGATGCTGCCGATGTTCTTCAGCCGCGGGAGCAGGCGGAAGTTCAGCAGCTCCGTGAAGGCGAACCCGACGACCGAGGCGCCGTGGGTGTCGACGTAGTTGGATTCGATCTCGGCGTCGGTGCAGTGCCGCAGCAGGCCCTCGATCATCGCCGCGACCTCGGACGATGAACAGGACTTCAGCTGGGAGTAGATGCAGACGTTCTTCCGCTAGACGTGCCGTACGTCCTCGCCCGCGTCCCGAAAGTCCGAGGGGTACATCTTGATCGCCCGTGCCCGCCAGGGGGCCACCAGCTTCTCCGAGCAGTCCGCGAACAGCCCTTCTGGCAGACCGAGCTGACGGACGGCGGTCAGCTTGGTGATCTCCGTCAGGAGCGAGTCCAGGCCCACCGCGCCGGGGTCCCGCTTCAGCGCCGCCAGCAGCGCGGTGCCGTCCTCGTTGCCCTCCGCCACCATCTCCAGTATGCGCCCGGCGCACACCTCGCTCAGACGGGCGACGGTCCGCGCGCAGAAGACCCGGTCCGCCCGCGCGCCCGCGCGGCGGCCACGATCGGCTCGATACGGCCCGGGGGCTCGATGCGGTCGCTGCGGCACTGCACGAGCAGGGCCTCGCGCAGCCGGTCCTCCACCAGCTCGACGGGGCAGACCTCATCGGCGAGCCAGCCGGTCAGCCGTTCCTCGTCGGCGCGGGTCGACGGTCGGAACCCGAGGGCCTCGCGGATCTGCGCACGGTGCCCCTTCGCGGACCGGGACGACAGGTCGTACTTCGCCAGGTCTCCGCCCGGCACCTTGACCACGTCGGCGACGTAGTCAACCGCGGCCGGCGGGAACTCCTCCAGGCACTGGGGGAACCGGCCCTCCAACTCGAAATACTTCAGCATTACTGACTTCGGCTCGTCGGGGTGAATGTCTTTGAAGTCCCTGACGGGTACGGATGAGTGGCTGTATCCGTGGTGTGTGAGATATGCGGATGGGGGCGGGCTGACTCCGACGGGGCGCCGTCGACGGGAGTCTGTGCGGATGCAGGCGGCGGAATTGTTTGAGCAACAGGTCAAGCCGTCGGAGGTTGCAGCGCGGCTGAGAGTGAGCGTGAAGTCGGCTTATAAGTGGCACCAGTTGTGGCGGGAGGGTGGCGTTCAGGCCCTGGCCTCCCGCGGTCCGAGCGGGTCGCGGTGTCGTCTGTCCCCGCGGTGTCTGGAGAAGCTGGCCGCGTATCTGGAGGAGGGGCCGGCCGCTCATGGATGGGTGGAGGACCAGGTGTGGACCGCCTCAAGGGTGGCCACGCTGATCGGCGGGAAGTTCCACATCACCTACAGCGTCTCCGGGGCCACCCGGTTGATGCACCGGCTGGGCTTCAGTCCTCAGGTTCCCGCCCGGCGGGTCGCTGAACGCGACGAACAGGCCGTCGCCGTGTGGAAGGAGGCGACCTGGGCGGAGGTAAAAGGGCGAGGGCGGCCTGCGGGGGCTACGTCTGCTTCGAGGACGAAGCCGGCGTCACCCGGAGGCCGCCTCGCGGACGGACCTGGGGCCGGCGCGGCATCACCCCGGTCGTGACGGTCAGCGGCTGGCGTTCGGGACGGCTGTCGGTGGCCGGGCTGATCGCGATGCGACCGGGGTCGAGGACCCGGCTGTGCCACCGTCTGCGGACCCACCCCGCGGGAAAGGGCACACGTCGCAGCATGGGCGAGCGGGACTTCATCGCGCTGATCGACGGAGTCCATCAGCTGGTCAGGGCGCCGATCGTGCTGGTCTGGGACCGCCTGAACACCCACGTGTCCCGCAAAATGCAGGGTCTCGTGGCGGAGCGGAAGTGGCTGACGGTGTTCCTGCTGCCCGCCTACTCACCCGACCTCAACCCGGTCGAGTGGGTATGGGCCCACGTCAAACGCAGCCTCGCCAACCTCGCCGTCATGGCCCTCGACCGCCTCGAAACCCTCGTCCGCAACCGCCTCAAACACCTTCAATACCGGCCCCACACCCTCAACGGCTTCATAGCCTGCTCCGGCCTCACCCTCGACAACCCAGCCTCACCTTGAAACGCCGAAGTCAGTACTGACCTTGAAGTCGTCTTGTCGTAGGGGCTGACGGTTGGTGATCGTCGCGGTATGCCGGATGTATGAGGTATCCGCAGGGTGGGAATCTGACCGCGGAGAGACAAACATTCCGTGAGCGGGTCCGGATGGAAGCAGTCGGGATGTTTGCCGATGGGCGGGGCAGCACGGAGATGGGCCTTGACCCCGGATCTTGGACACCGGAGACCCTTGGATCTTGATGGTCCAGGAGAACGGAGTCCTTTGTGGGGATGAAGCATTACCCCGTCGAGTTCAAGGCGGACGCGGTCGCGTTGTACCGGTCGAGGCCGGGAGCGACGATCAAGTCGGTCGCCGGTGGTCTCGGGGTGAACACCGAGACGCTGCGGAACTGGATCCGGGCCGCCGACGGCCGCCGACCTGGCGCCCCCTCCGCACCGCCGGCCGCGTCGCAGGCCATCGGCGACGCCGTTCCGGCCGAGCTGGCCGCAGCCCGCAAGAGGATCCGTGAGCTGGAGGAAGAGCGGGACATTCTCCGCAAGGCGGCCCGGTATTTCGCGACGGAGACGCGCTGGTGAACCGCTACCAGTTCGTCCAGGATCACCAGCGCCGGCACGGCGTGAAGCGGCTCTGCGACATCCTCGGCCTTTCCCGGTCGAGCTTCTCCTACTGGCGCCGCACCGCGGCAGCAAGAGCGGCCCGCCAGAGTGTCGAAGCCCAGATCGCGGCCCGGATACGCAAAATCCACCAGGACTCCGACGGCACCTACGGAGCCCCCAGGATTACCGCGGAACTCCGCGACGAGGGCGGCCCGGCAGTCAACCACAAGCGCGTCGCCAGGATCATGCGGACCATCGGGCTCGAGGGAGTCCGCCTGGGCCGCCGGCACCGCACCACCGTCGCGGACCAGGCCGCGGCGAGGCACCGGACCTGATCGGCCGTGACTTCACCGCGGCCGCGGTGAACACGAAGTACGTCGGCGACATCACATACCTGCCGGTCAGCGGCGTGAAACCGCTCTACCTCGCCACCGTCATCGACCTCGTCTCACGCCGATGGGCCGGCTGGGCGATCGCCGACCACATGCGGACAGAGCTCGTGATCGACGCCCTGACGGTCGCCGAGCGGACCCGCGGGAACCTGGCCGGAGTGATCATGCACACGGATCACGGATCTCAATATTCGAGCAGGGCATTCGCTGAAATCTGCAGGTCAGCAGGGGTCCGGCAGAGCATGGGCGCGATCGGCTCCAGCGCGGACAACGCAGCCGCGGAAAGCTTCAACGCCGCCTTCAAGAGAGAGACACTCAAAGGCCGCAAAGCCTGGTCGAGCGAGCGCGAGGCCAGACTCGACGCCTTCCGCTGGCTGACCCGATACAACACCCGACGTCGGCACTCGCGCCTCGGCCAGCGATCCCCGATCGCCTACGAGAACGCCCTCCAAACAGCAGCAACTACCCTGGCTCAGGCCGCATAGATGTGTTCAAAATCCGGGGTCAAGGCCCCACCGCCTCGCGTCCTGGATCGGGGTCTGCCCCGGATAGAACCAGTTGGCCGGGGTGAACCGCTCCGGCCGAACCCGCCCCGGGAACAAGAACCTCAAACGCCTGCTCGGGATCGCCGCGATGGTCGCCATCCGGAAGAAGGACTCCTGCCTCGGTGTCTTCTTCCGACGGATCGCGGCCAGACGAGGTGGCAAACGGGCCCTGGTCGCCGTCATGCACAAACTCTCGATCGCCATCTGGCATGTCCTGCACGACCACGCGCCCTACCGTGACCTCGGCATCGACCACTTCACCCGCCGCGATCCCGAACGCGCTATGCGCCGCATGATCAAGGAAGCCAACAACCTTGGACTGACCATCCGCTTCGACCCCATCACGGCCTGAACCACCGCACCACGGGGGTCATTTTCGTGTCAGTCCCCCCTCTCGCGGTAGGAATAGCAGCGGCCAGCCTGGCGTACGCCGTCAGCAATCGGGTTCGGTGAATGCTGTGCAGTTTCGGGGGATTTCACACAGCATCCCCCTGGACGGGCAGCTGCTCGACGTGACGGGGTGGACCGACGACGAAGAGGCGGGCAGGGTCGCGCTGATCGCCGAGGACGGTCTCTACGGCCCCGGCGGCCGCGCCCACTACGAATCCCGGGCGGGGGACCCGGGTCTGTGGGACTGGGCGGGCGACACACCACGACCACCCGGCGGCGGTGACCTCCGGGGGCCCCAGGCGGGAGGGAAGGAACAGTGCTCCTTGGATTGCCCGAATAGCCAGTCAGGAAAATTCCCACAATGGCAGAATAGCCAAACATGAACTCCCTCGATTGAAGTGCGAGAGGCATTACCATGAAGCTAATTGTAAGCGGACACGGAATCATGCACCCCGGAACCTCCCCAGCTATGATTAAACTCCCAATGGGCGTCCGTGTTCACTTCTATCAGGAGTTCCTTCACAATCTTTCAGACGAAAAAGGCAGACTGCTGGAGAAGGCCGTCTACGATTCTCTGCCCACTCGGACTTACGAGTGGGCAGATTATGACTTGGCTCCTCCGCTGCCAGAGGGGGCAGAGAAGACCTTTCTCAACGAGCTAGATTGCGAGCCGGGGTACTGCTGGAATTTCTCTGCACGTCCCGCCGATGGTCTTTCGCTCGCGTTCGTTTCTCCGGATTCAGAATTTGAGCAGCTTGTCCCGATCTCGGAAATCACTCTCTCGGAAATCATTGAAAGCCATCCCCATATTTCAGAAATTCACTGGGCTGCATGCTTGGCCGTTGATCTCAAAGATGTCGGCGGACGGGTCGGTGCGATGGTCAATACGGGTTGGGACTCTAGCGTGTCATCGGATCCCGCCTTTTTCCCTGACGTCGAAGGGAACGTAAAGTCCGACCCAGGCTACGACGAAAATTCGAAGATTGGTCGCGTTGCCTACGAGTTGGCCAGGCGTGCCATGCCGAAGGGTGCCACCTATGATGCGGATGTCGCCTATCTCATCACAGAGCTTCTCTGGGCGAAGGAATCGGGAGGTGCGCGTGGCCTAATTCGAGCATTCTTGAAATTTGAAGATAACTGGAAGCGTGCATTTCTTTTGAATGATACGCTACGGTGGTGGCTGGATGGGGAGGGTGTAAATATTCGTGGCGGAAACGTTTCACACAAGATCCTCAGTAATTCCAGTGTTGAATTTTGGGAAAAGTCTAATTTTGACTACTCTGCCCTCACGGATGAGCAGTTCAAGCTGAGTACTCTGCAGGTGACACCCAAAATTATGGAACTGAACACTTCGTGCATTGCCAAACTATTGAAAGATTTCTCCGAAGGAGACGATCAGGCTAGTCTGTCCTACTTCCAGACGTCGGACGTCACGGTTATATTCGACAAGGCTAGAGGTGATTCCTCTGCTTGGGCATCTGAAATATTTGGACGGCTTGCGAATGAAGTTTTTGCAAGTGGTTCAATCCGTTGTGGGCGGAGCTTCGGACGGGTCCGTCTATATGTCTCCGGTGGGGCAGCTGCTGAATCCTTTCTGGAATTCATCGGGCCCAAACTGCGGAGTCGAATTTCGCAATCAACTAACTTCCTCGCATCCTAGCCGACGAAAGGAATCACATTCCTTCCTTTCATCCCATCAGGTGCCCTGTGTACCGGGGGACTTTGAGCTGGTCGCAGAGGTCGGCGTAGGCCCTGGATCCGTACTGGGCTCCGTGGTCGGAGTGGAAGATCGCGCCGTCCAGCGAGCCGCGGGTGCGGGCGGCCATCCTCAGGGCGTCGGTGACGAGGTCCGTGCGCATGTGGTCGGCGATGGACCAGCCGACGATCTTCCGGCTGAAGCAGTCCGGCACAGTCGCGAGGTAGAGGAACTTCCCTTCTGCGACTGGGAGATACGTGATGTCGCCCATGAGTTTGCGCCCCGGCTCGCCAGCGGTGAAGTCCCGCTGGAACAGGTCGGGGACCGGTGAGGATGCCTGGTCGGGGACGGTGGTGCGGACGCGTCTGCGCAGGCGGATACCGGTGATGGAGAACGTCCGCGTGATTCGTGCGACCGCTTCTCGTTGACCCGGTGTCCTTTCTCGCGGAGCTCGGCGGTCACCCGCGGGGAGCCGTAGGAGGCGCCGGACTCGTGGTGGACTTGGCGGATCTGTTCGGCCAGGACCAGGTCCTCTTGTTGCCGGGCGGCCCTCGCCTCGGCGCCGGCGAGCCACTTGTAGTAGCTGGAACGGTTGACGTCCAGGACCTGGCACAGCCGCTTCACCTCAAAGGTGGCCCGGTGGTCGTCGACGAACTGGAAGCGGCTGGTCACCAGTTCGTCTCGCCGGCGAAATACTTGGCCGCCTTGCGAAGGATGTCCCGCTCGGTCGCGAGTTTGCGCTCACTCGCCTCGAGTTCCGCCACCCTCGCCTCCAGGCGGCGGACCCGTTCATCCGGATCCGCGGATGCGACCGCCGCCGGCCGGGCGGGTGGCCGTGCAGGTGCGGCGGTGACGCCACGGCGTTCGCGGTCCCGCAGTACCCACTCCCGCAGGGTCGCCCGGTTGACGCCCAGGTCAGCGCCGATGCCCTTGTACGTCGCCCCGGGTGTGGACTCGTACAGGGCCACAGCGTCGGCCTTGAACTCGTCCGAATAGTCCTTCAGCGCCATCGGCGGTCTTCTCGCTTCCTCCGGATCAAGCAGATCCAGAATCAGCGTGTCCACCACTCAGGGGGAGGCCCCCCCCGCGAGGAACCTGTTGCTCTCCATACCGGTCCGCTCGTGGGCGAACACGGTCGCGGGGTCGCTGCCCGGGGGCGGGGCGGGCTGTCGATAGTGGCGCAGGTGCGGCACGGTCATCAACGATTTCAGCGTGCGCGCTGCCTGGGCAGCGTCCTTGGCCGCTTCCTGCCTGCCGGTTTCGGCGAAGACCCGGCAGGCCTCCAGAAACGGCGCGGAGACGCTGCGGGCCGGCCATGTACCACCAGGGTGCTGGTGGCGGGCAGGGTCCGAGGGAGGCAGGAACGGCCGGCCTTTCCGAGCGCGGTGAGCGCCGCCCTCCAGGTCGTCTCGGAGGAGTTCGCCTACCGGACCTGTCACCGCCTGGATGTTCACGCCGTGCTTGCGGTGCCTGCCGGAGTAGTCGTCCTGGCCGTTGTCGACGCGGTCGCACTTGGCGAGCGTGCCGTCCACGAACACGTACTCGGGACGTGTCTGCCGCGGTGCGCGGGTGAGTGAGGGAGCGCGGGCAGCCAGGTGTGTGATCACGCTGTGTACATAGGTGTGGGGCGTGCTCTCGCTAATCCTGAACCCGGCCGCGATCTGGGCGAGGGTGTCGTGCCTTGCGCAGATACACGAGTGTGATCAGGACCCGCTGAGAGGCAGGCAGCTTGCACCGTCGGTCACCCTCCCGGGTGACGATCAGCATCGCCACCCACACCACGAGGGCATGCGGAAGGTTCAGCGCGGCAGGATAGGTGACCAACAAGGCTCCCTGGCAAACGAGTTGAGACGTGAGACATATCGCTCACCGTCCGGGAGCCTCGCCCGCTACGAGCCCCTGCCCGTCACCCGATCGGTGGCCAACTCAAAGAAGCTCATTCTTCTTCGGGCGCCCTCGCGGGTGACGATGAGCATTCTGACCCCACTCCACGAGTGCGTAGGGGACATTGAGTACGTCACGACAGGGAATTAACGTAGCCCAAGGCTGAAGCTGATCATAGACACCTCGCTCACCACCCATGACGCTTCGCCTGTTTCACCGCCCGCAGCCCGTCACCCGATCGGTGGCCAGTTTTAATCACTCAGTGGCCGATGCTTTTTTACCGCCACGGCTGAAATCAGCCCTATGGTTGCTTAAACTTCCGTCTAAGGGCCATCCCTTTAGCATGAAAATCTCGGAACAAGACTCTAAGTGAATTAACCTACAATTAGGGGAATTAGTGGCACTCGACGTTTACATAATTGGACACGGGAACGGATTTCGAGACGAGGAGGTTATGCTTCCGAAGGATTTCTGCATCAAAACCTATGCGCCCGAAGGTTATAATATTCCACTGGCCGATGAAAGTGCGATATTGGCCAGATCTGGGACCGGGGACCCCGTAGAAGTTTACGAGACCCGAAGTGAAGGTTACCTGATCAGGAATTACTATCTGGCGCCCCTGACGATTGCGCAAAAGGAAAGGGCAGAGCAGGTCCTACTGCTGCCCACCAATTTGATATTCGTGGGTTACACGCCGGGATTCACAACTGAATCCCGCCTGTGTTCCACTCCGAAACTTTGTCAGAATTTTTGGAATCTTGGATTTCATCATACCGATTGCGCTGGGATAATAAACAAGATTCACAGGCGCTACAGCAGCGGGCTTGTGAATCTGCATATGCTCTGCTGTATGCCCCATAATAGGGACGCGAAGAGCTGGTCCCCTCTTTCCCCCCCAGAGAGCCGCGTGCAGGACCCTGGCGAAACCCCTATGAACTCAAGTTTCTCTAGTGCGATTTTTGAGTTCAAGGAAAAATTCGATTCAGCCGACAGTCTCGAGCAGTCCATGCTAGAGAAGTCTACGTCAGCAATGCGAGCACTACGGACTGCCTACGACGCACTCCCATCGGAGGCGCCGCTCCTGTACCAGAAATTCGATATGGGGCACGTTCATAAAATTGCAGTAGATTTGCAATCCGGGTCCCCCTATCCAGAATTTTTCAGCACACTCGAATGTGATGATTCGGCTTGGAGGGAGTGCTTCTATTCATGGATGAGAGAAAATGGAGGCCCGGAGCAGAACCACTGGGCGGACGCATTGTGGTTCCTTTGCTATCGCCCAGGAGTAGAGGGGAATTTCCAGGTTTTCGACGAGTACCTGCGATCCGAAGATCTGATAGACAGACTACCCGCCGAGGCTAGAGAAGCCGTTTCGAAGGTGTTTCTCAAGCTTGAAAAGGATAGCGAAATATTCAACTGCGCAGACGAGTTTAATTCGCTAAAACTATGCCTTATCGACTATCTTGAAGTATTCTTCAATGAATTCCTTCATGCTTTCCGGACAGTCCTGCTTGATTACCAATCCGAGTTCTCATCCGACATAGAGACTTCACTTTTCGGGAGCGTCGGATCGGGGGGTAGTATTGTCGAAATTTTTTAGCAAGCCATATTGCATTCGAATTCGAGAATGGCGAGTTACCTACGTCAGCTCGTTGGGGTGAATGGTTGCGAAGTCCCTGATGGATGTGAGCGGGTTCCTGTATTCGTGGTGTGTGAGATATTCGTATGGGGGCGGGTTGAGTCCTGTGGGGCGTCGGCGCAAGGAATCGGTGTGGATGCAGGCGGTCGAGCTGTTCGAGCAGAAGGTCAAGTTTTCGGTTGAAGCTCCCCCGTCCTGGATAGCCCCGTTCACCGGGCTGAGCCCGCGGCAGTTCGGGAAGCTGGTGACCGTGCTGCGGCGTGAGGGTGCGGATGCGGTCCGCAAGGGACGGCCGTGGAGTCTTCCGTTGGAGGACCCGGCCCTGCTGGTCGCGGCGTACTGGGGCACGAACCTGACCATGCGGCAGCTCGCCCCTCTGTTCGGGGTCTCGAAGTCGGCGGCGTACCGGATCATCGACCACCTCGGGCCGATGTTCTCTCTCCAGCCCCGCAAGCGGTTCGCCAAGGACACCGTGCTCATCGTGGAGGGCACCCTCGTGCCCACCCGCGACCATGCCATCGCCGAGCGCGTTCGGTACTCCACCAACCACCAGGTCGTCATCGACGCCGACACCCGCCTGGTCGTCGTGGTCGGCCGGCCGCTCGCCGGGAACCGCAACGACTGCAAGGCATGGGAGGAATCCGGCGCCAAAGCCGCCGTCTGCAGCACACTCACGATCGCCGACGGCGGCTACCCGGGCACCGGACTCGTCATCCCGCACTGCCGGCAGCGCGGCCAGACCGCACTCCCGGACTGGAAGGAGGAGCACAGCACGTCCCACAAGCAGGTCCGGGCCCGGGTCGAGCACGTCTTCGCCCGCATGAAGACCTGGAAGATCCTCCGCGACTGCCGCCTCAAGGGCGACGGCGTCCACCACCCCATGCTCGGCATCGCCCGGATGCACAACCTCGCCCTCGCCGGATAGCCCAGCGGGCCGCACAGCGGCCAACCGCACCCGAGGGCACCCGAAGATCATTTACGGGACAACCCTCACGAGCTCGTGCATGGTTGGCGGTGGCGCCACGAGAGGTGCAGGTCAGCGTGGTGGTCACTGTCCCTGACGGGTGCCTCGGGTGGCGGTTTGCTGGTGTGAGAGGAGTCCGGCAACGGCTTGGATGGTGTCGCT
>NZ_JBVIRI010000050.1:0-13436 GCF_055576225.1 Streptomyces sp. NPDC033845
GAAACAAGACGCCGGATCCCTCCCTCATTCGGAGCCGCACCATGCCTGACCAGCAGAAATCAAGCGATCACGTTCGGTTGAGATACGGCTTCTAAGACCCTGCCCGCACCAGTCCCCGGCGAGCGACGGGCCCAGATCAGCGGCGCTCGAGCTCCTCGCACCGACGTCATCCCACCCTCAGCTCAGGCTCTGCGAGCCCACCGGCGAGTACCTGTCGACGGCGTGGTGATGGTGGCCGGCCAACGGCTGCGGGTCGGTCGCAGCCACGCTGGGAAGACCGTGGTCATCCTGATCGAGGACACCGTCTTCCGCGTCCTTGACGGTGACGTCGAGCTGACGACACACGCCCGGACCAACGACAAGCCGGTCACCCAGTTCAGGGCCACCGCTCGCACCCGGGACTGACCGCCGATTGTCCAACACCTCCTGATGACGTCCAGCATCTTCTGGAACCAGACTGTCCAAGATCTCGCGGGACCTCACACCGTCATCCGCCCTGAAGAGCCGCCGCCATACCCGGCCATCCTGTAGGGCCAGCCGGTCGGGCAGCAAGACAACCAACGGAAGGGACCGACCGGGAAGGCGGCGGGCGGCGGATTCTGCTGGAATTCTAGGCATGCTTCGGATGGGCCGTATGAATGGGTAGGCGCCGCCGGCCACGTGCGCGGTTGGCCGGTCGGTCGGGTGAGGACGGGCGCCCGGCGGGCCGCGTCGACGAGGGGCGGGCCGAGCGGCGCCGCCGTGCCCGGCGGGCCAGCAGACGGGCCCGGACCCGGCCGCTGCGCGATCTGCTGCGCCTGGCGGGCGCCGCACTGCTGGTGGCCGTGGTGCTCAAGTCCTTCGCGGTCGAGGCGTTCGCCATCCCGTCCGCCTCGATGACCGACACCATCCTGATTGGTGACCGCGTACTCGTGGACAAGGTGACCCCGCTGCTGGGCGGCCGACCGCAGCGTGGCGACATCGTGGTCTTCGAGGACCCGGGCGGATGGGTTACGGCCGACCCGCACCGCGTCGCGTCCGGCTCGGGGGACGGAGGCATCCTCCGCAGCGCTCTCACCGGCCTGGGCCTGCTGCCCAGCGCCAGCGAGCGGGACGTGATCAAACGGGTGATCGGCGTGGGTGGCGACACCGTCGAATGCTGCGCCGCCGACGGACGCCTCATGGTCAACGGGAAACCCGTGGACGAGCCCTACGTCAAAGCCGGGAACCAGCCCTCCGAGATTCCCTTCGAGATCAAGGTGCCCCAGGGCCGCCTGTTCGTGATGGGCGACAACCGGCTCCAGTCCTCGGACTCGCGCGCCCACCTCGACCAGGCAAACGGCACCGTGGTCGAGGAATCCGTGGTGGGACGGGCCTTCGCGGTGGCCTGGCCGCTCTCCCGGTGGCGGCTGCTAGGGCAGTGACGCTGCCTCCCTCTGGACTGCGTTCCGAAGAAGGCGGCGTCACTATGTAGGCAGGTCACACGGTAGACCGATGTGGCGATCTCCGGAGCGTACGGACCCGAGAGGTGGCACCGATGCTGGCAGAGCCTTCGCGGGCGGTGCGGACAGGGGCGTTCGTCGCGTGCGCACTGATCCTGTTCTGCGTGCAGCTCGACTTCTTCGCCCTCAACCTTGCGGTCCCCGCAATCTCGAAGGAACTGGGCGTCACCATCTCCGCCGCCCAGTGGGTCCTGTCCGCCTACATGCTCGCCATCGGCTGCTTCTTCATCGTCGGAGGACGGCTGGGCGACATCTTCGGGCGCCGGGGCACCCTGCTTGCGGGCATCGGGCTCTTCACCGTCGGGTCCGTGGCCTGCGCGCTCGCCCCGAACCTCGGAGCCCTCGTCGGGGGCCGAGTCGTCCAGGGAGTGGGCGCGGGCCTCATCTTCCCGGTATCGGTGTCCGTGATCACCAATGCCTTCCCCGTGGCGGGCCGCGCTCGGGCTCTTGGGGCCCTCTTCGGCATCGCGAACATCGGTACCGCCCTCGGCCCCTTCGTGGGTGGCGGCCTCGCCGAAGGACCGGGCTGGCGGTGGATCTTCTGGCTGATGACCCCGCTGACCGTGCTCGCACTGCTGATCTCGTTGCGCTGTGTCCCCGATTCACGCGATGCGTCGACAGCGCGCGACCTCGACCTCGTCGGCTGCTTCCTGATCGTGTGCTGCCTGGCGACGCTCACCCTGTCAATCGAGCGGGGCAGCGCCCAGGGCTGGGGCTACCCCGGCATTGTGCCGACCTTCGCCGTGGCGCTGGTAGCGGGTGTGCTCTTCGTCGTACGGGAACGAATGGCCCGCCATCCGCTTGTCGACCTCCGGCTGTTCCGCAATGTCCCCTACGTGCTGGTGCTGGGCATGGGCTCAGTGGCGAACATGGGCTACGCGGTCACCGTCTTCATCTCCACCCTGTACCTCCAGGGTGTGCGAGGACTGCCCCCGCTGACGGCCGGCACCGTCTTTCTCGCACCGGCACTCATGGTGGCCTTCAGCGGCCCCCTCGGCGCGAGGCTGGCACAGCACATGCGGCCGACGACCGTCATGGCGCTCGCCGCCGCCGTCGCGGGCACGGGCATGTACGCACTCACCCTGGTGAACGCCTGGTGGGCCTATATACCGGTGTTCGCCTGGTGCGGCCTAGGCCTGGGGCTGGGCTGGACATTCTCCAGCGTTGCGACCCAGCAGTTCGTCGCCCCCGCCAGAGCCGGAGAGGCCTCGGGTGTCCTGCTCACGTTCCTCGTCACCCTGGGCGCGGTGGCGCTGGCCATCACCGCGGCGGTACTCACCTCGATGGCACCGCACCGGACACCTTCGGAGGTCTACGACTCGATCCTCCGATTCGGCGGAGTCGTGATCCTGGCCGCCGCGGTCATCGGTATCACCGTCGCCCACCGGCTGCTGCGGACGGGCAGGCTGCCGGTCCCATCGAATGCCCTGGATGCCCCGGATGCCGCGCGACACTGACCGGAGAGGGAAGGAGAAGCCCAGCGCCTTGGCCGCGCGGGCACTGTCCTGCGTCCATTTCGTGGGGCTGGCCTGGTTCATCGGCGCCGAGGCGATCCAGTTGTCGGGCGAGGGCTACACGCAGCGGTCCCTGCTGCTCAACTTCATCACGTACCTCATCGGCGTGAACGGAATCGTCACCGGGACTGGCCACATCCTCCTGGGCGTCCCGGTGGCGCGGTCGATCGGATGGCCCGCCCTGACGCCCTGGCAGTGGGAGGTGGGCTGTGCGAACTTTTCCTACGGAATCCCCGGGGTCATGGCCGCCGGGCAGGACCAGGGGTTCTGGCTCGCCGTGATCGTCGTCGCCGCCGTGTTCCTCCTGGGCGCGGCGATCGGCCACGTACGGGAGTACCTCACCGCACGCAACGCCTCTCCGGGCAACATCGGCTTCGTCCTGTACTCGGACGTGCTGATTCCACTGGTCGCCGCCGGACTGTACTTCTCGTACACGCGTTGAGGCGATGGGGAAGGGCAAGGGGTAGGTCAGGGGAAGTCACCCGACGGCCTGGTCCTCCTGGGACACCAGCAGGCCTCGGAGAACACTCTTGGTGACCCGAGCGAGGTGCCGCAGCTCGTCCTCCCCAAGCTCCCCCGTCCTGAGCTGCTCCCACGTCTGCTGCAGCAGATCCCGGGCCTTCAGCCTGGTCTCCTCGGACATGCCGGGGTTGGAGTAGCGGGAAGCATCATCCGTCAGGCCGTTCAACGTCGTTGTCATGCGTACGGCCACGGAACGGATCTCGGCCGAGGGGACGGTCCCGTCCTCGGCCTGGCGAAGATCGCTCCACATCGGACTGGAATCACAGACGATGTCGTTGTACCGGGACTGTGCCAGGCGCGCCCGGAGGGTCCAGAGGTTCGAATGGTCCTGTATCGGGAAGAAATTCATGCCAGCGAGTCCTTCGGATATTCGTGCCGTCAAAGAAGGCGTACGGAAGCAGCTTGCCTGTAAGTGAATCCCGCCAGGACGGTACGTCAAGCAACCGTGAATATTCATCCGAAAAGAGGACAGTCGGGTAAAGTTTATGCAAAATTAGGCAGAGTGCCTGTGAAGTAATCGAACTCTAGGGTTACGTTAGGGGATATTTAAGGGGCCGGGGAAGCGAATTCATGCTTCACTCCTTCAAGCGGCGTGCTGGCCCCGGTCCGCACCCCGCAGCGGTCGCCCCGCGTCGAGCACCCTCCTGAGCTCCGGCAGTGAGAGGGTCTCCGGAAGCCCCGCTCGAGACTTGCGGCGGATCGCCCGGCCGACCAAGTGGTCCATGTTGCGCAGGTCGCTGTGGGCCCGTGCCATGGAATAGGCAGTGGCAAGGGTGCGGAATCCCGGGTACCAGATCATGCACTGGCTACAGTTCCAGAAATACGTGTCACGTTCCATGTCGAATCCGGCGCACACCGAGGACGGGTGAACAGGCGGATCGGACTCAGATGGCGGATACACCGTGTGGCACGAGGAAGTGTGGCAACGGTGGGGATTCGTCCCCACCAAGTCGTGGCGGGCCGATGAATGCTGCTGCACTGTCACGATCACTCCTAAGGAAATTCCGATCCTACGGAGCCATTTTCTCCGTCCGAGCGTGTGGGACATCCTCCGATCGGCCCCTCCGGCCGGGGGAGCGCCGCGGCAGGACGATGAACCGGCATATCTCGCTCACCGGGCGCTCTCGCCGGGCGGTCAACCGCAAGCGGGTGTCACGGGTCATGAGGGGGCACGGCATCGCCGGGAACAGCTGGCGCACCGGACGCCGCAGTCTGACCAAGGCCGATACCAAAGCCGCCCCGTCGCCCGACCTGATCAGCCGGGACTTCACAGCCACCCGCCCCGGAACGAAGACCGTCGGGCACATCACCTGCAACCCCACCGCCGAGGGGCTGGCTCTACCTCGCCACGTTGCTGGACCTGGCCACACGCGAGGTGATCGGGTTCTCGATGGCCGGCCGCCACCGCACCGCCCTCGTCGTCGACGCCCTTGACATGGCCGCCGCGCTCGGCCGCTTGGGGCCCGGCTGCGTGATCCACAGCGATCGCGGATCCGAATACACCTCCCACCGACTTCGCCTCAGAATAAAAGAGTTGGGACACCGCCAAAGCATGGGCCGCACTGGAAGCTGCTACAACTGTCAGTCTTTTCGCGCCGGATCCCGCAAGGATTGGGTAGCCCCCGCCGAGGTGGTCTGACTCTTGCTATGACTGACCCTGAGGGTGTCCTGGCGTTGATCTGTCGACCGGTCGGCCGGGCACGCAGCAAGCGCTGCCGCCGGACGGACGTGACCTGATAAGAGCCTGGAGCCGACTCACCAAAGCGTCCCCGTGACAGTCCTGTCCGTCCGACCGGCGACAGCGTGACCTCCCACGCTACCGGCCGGAAGGAACATCGTGCAGAGCTTCGAGCAGCCCAGGTCCGGGCATGTCGTGATCGGCGTTGACACGCACAAACACGTACACGTCGCGGCGGTGACGGACACGATCGGCGGGATACTGGCGACCTTGACCATTCCCACCGACATCGGCGGCTTCCAGTAACTGCTCGACTGGGCCGACTCATTCGGCAGGGTTTTGGGTTTCATCGAGGGCACCGGCTCCTACGGTGCACCCCTGACATCGTTCCTGCGCAGGTCCGGCCACAAGGTGGTCGAGGCGGGCCGGCCGGACCGGCGGCTGCGTCGGATGAAGGGCAAGTCCCACACTCTGGACGCCGCGAACGCAGCCCACGCCGTCCTCGCCGGGTTCGCGACCGCCACACCGAAGAGCGCGGACGGTGAAGCGGAGATGATCCGCCGGCTCAAGGCCGCGCACGACCCGACGCTGGCTGTCCTACTCCGTCGGCATGGTGATCACGGACGCGATCCACCGGCACGTGCTGAAGGTCCCGGTGTCGGCCTGGGCACCGGCCGTCGAGGCGGACGGCGAGATCCGGGACGGCGCCTGGGTCGCCGAACTCACAGGCGATGTCCTGGGCGTCTGGCCGAAGGGCATGCAGCTCAGCGTCCGCAGGGAAAGACCGCACCCAGGGGCCCAGTTGAGGCTCACCGACTCGGACGGCATGCCGCTCACGTGCTTCGCGACGAACACCACCGGCCTGCCGATCGCCGAACTCGAGCTCCGTCACCGCCTGCGGGCCCGGGCAGAGGACCGGATCAGGGCCGCCCGGGCCACCGGCCTGCGCAACCTGCCCCTGCATGACACCGCCCGGAACCGCATCTGCCTGGAGAACGTGCAGCTCGCGTTGGACCTGCTGGCCTGGATGCCGATGCTCGCGCTGACCGGTAGGGCCCGGCTCTGGGAACCCCGCCGCCTGCGGCTCCGCCTGTCCACCGCGGCCGGACAGCTCGTTACCACCGGGCGCCGGCGGACCCTCCGTCTCGCCCGGCATTGGCCCTGGACCCTCGACACCACCACCGCCCTCGACCGGCTCGCCCGACTCCCGAATCCCGGCTGACCAGCAGCTTCCCGTCCCGACGACAGCACCACCCGACCCGGAGCAGTGGAACCCGGCGCCCACCCGACACGACAGCCGGGCATCCGCGCTGCCCTCACCAGCCACAGAACGCACGACGGTCTGCCGACTCCGTCGGCAGACCGTCAAGAAAGATCGAGACTAACGTCTACTTGAAGTTGACGTCCGAGCAGGAGTAGAAGGCTTCTTCGCTCTGGAATGAGCCGTCCGGCTTCTTCAGACCGTGCCAGATCGTGTAGATAATGTGCTTGCCCTTCTTCTGTGGCAGCTCCACGTTGAACTCGAACATCTTGCCGCTGCCGAGGTAGCCGCCCGGGGCGGTCACGGCGGCCGTGTTGTCCGCGCTCAGGAACGGCGTCGGCTCCAGGTCGGACCACTTCAGGGGCTTCGAAGGGTCGTAGCCGTCCTTGGTGACGTACATCTCCATGCGGTACGGATTGTGCAGGGTGCTGATGTCGTACTTGAGGTCGTAGTTCTTGCCGCTGGGCAGGTCCGTGGACGGGAAGTCCGTCCGTGCCAGGTCCAGGCCCGCAAACTGCGGGTTGTTGGCACTGCACAGCTTCCCGTCCGGGATCTTGCCCCGGTGCTGCGGGGAGGAGGGGGTCGTCGCGTGGTCGATCGCGGCGGCCTGGACGATCGACTTCCAGTCGCCGATGTGGGCGCCGCTGACCTTCAGAGCAGCATCGCAGGCGGCGTTCGTCGGGCTCCAACCCTCCTTGGCGCAGGCCACGGATCGGCTGACTGGGTCGCCGGTGGCGCCGTGAGCGGATGCGGTGCCGGCCGAGACGGTGACGAGGGACAGGAGGGCGGCGCCGGCGGCGGCGCCGAATACGGCGACGCGGCGCGAGGGCAGCTTGGTGGGGGGCTTGATGGTCACAGTGCAGCGTCCTCAGTCGTGGTGACCGACTCCTGGTTCGAGAAGTCGCTCCACGCTCCGTCGCCGAGCTTCGCCCGGATCTTGACCTCGAAAGTCTTGCCCCCTTCGGTTCCGACCAGGACCTCCCTGGATGCCTTGCCCGAGGGAATCGGAATGGTCGGGCTGTCGGTGCCCCACATGAAGGTCTGTGCGAGCTTGCCGTTGAGGTAGACCTGGTAAGTACTGATCGTTCCCTGCCCCTGCGGGACCGACCAGCCCAGGTTCAGGTAGTGCTCCTTGACGTCACCGTTCTCCTTGCTGGCCGTGGAGACCTTCAGCTCACGGGGGGCGTGCTTCTCGTCTCCCCCGTCCTGGTCCTTTCCGGTGCGGGCGCTGACCTCGTCAGTCGGTGCGGACTCCTTGCCCGATGCGTTCACGGCCGTGACCTTGAACTTGTAGGCGGTGTCCGAGGCCAGGCCGCCGACGTTCGTCCGGGTCGCGTTTCCGCCGACCTCCTGTACCTTGGCGTCGTCACGGTAGACCCGGTAGCCGGTAACCCCGTCAGCGTCCTTCCCGGCCTGCCAGGCCAGGTCGACCTGGTGCGGCCCGTTTGCCTTGGCTTCGAGGCTCTTGGGGAGGGTGGGGGCCGGCTTGTCGGGAGACGGTTCGGTCTTGGTCCGCAGCGGGATGTCCTGGCTGAACGCCGAAGTCTTCCCGGTCTCGCTGACCGCCCGGACCTTGAAGGTGTAGGTCGTGTCCGGGGTGAGCTGCTCCACGTTGGTCATCGTGTTGCTGCCACCGACCTCCTTGACGCGTTCGCCGTTCTGGTAGATCTCGTATGCGGCGACGGCGGAACCGGAGCCCGTGGATGGCCTCCACATCACATGGACCTTGGTGTGGTCGATGACGAAGGAACCATTGTTCTCGGGGGCGGAAGGCGCCTTGTCGGGGTTGTGGTCCGAGCCGTCAACCATGCAGTTGCTGATTTTCGGGACCGCTACGCCAGCCGGGTTGATGCCCACCTTGACCATCCGCTGCCCGCCCGCCGGGACGCTGCCGCGGTCCTCGATCGACGTGACGGTCACGCGAGTGCCATTCTGGAGCAGCTTGAACGCCCAAGGGTTATCGATGGTGGCCTGTCCCTGGGATATGTCGAACTCCAGCTTCCAGTCCTTGGCATCGGCTCCGTCCCTATTGGCCAGATTCACCTCCCCGTCTGCCCACCACTGCGTCGCACCGTCGGCAATCTTGCAGTTCGCGACGGTGATGTCGCCGGGAGCAGCCGAGGCGCTCGCCGCCATCGGGATGGTAATGGCGCCGAACGCCACGGAGATGCCTCCGCAGATGGCGAGGAGATTTCCTTTTCGGGACATTCAGACCTTCTCGAGGGGGATGGCGAGCTGGGCAAACGGGCCCGCTCGACGTATTTCTGGAGGTAGGCACTGCCAACTGCGTGATGTGGGGGAGCACGCGGCCCTGCTCGCACCGGGGTCCGGTCGCCTCGGATCACGGTGGGTGCAGGCTCCATCGTGCGCGCCTGATGATTAAGCCCGAGCTAGAAGACGATTTTCCTTGCCCGACTTCGCACGGTATAAGGCTTCCGTGTTGTCGTCCCCTGCGCCGTCCCCTGTGCTCCATAGGGGGGAAGCGGAAGCCGTGGCGCCGTGGCGCAAAGGGGAGCGCCCGCTGCCCGCTCTAGCTTCTGGGCTCAGGCTTCGGGAAGGTGACGACTTTGTGCCGCAAGCGGGAGAGCCGGACGGACCGAACGTTTTTCGGACATCCGTGGGGGCTGTCCACGCTGTTCCTCACTGAGATGTGGGAGCGGTTTAGCTTCTACGGCATGAGGGCCCTGCTGGCCCTGTACCTCGCCGCCCCCGCCTCCGAAGGCGGTCTCGGCTTCTCCGACGGCACAGCCGTGGCCATCTACAGCGTGTACTCCTCGATGGTCTACCTGCTCACGCTGCCCGGGGGCTGGGTCTCCGACCGGGTGCTCGGGCCCCGTCGGTCCGTATCAGTGGCCTGCGTCATCATCACGGTCGGCCACTTCCTCCTGGCCGTGCCCCCCACGTCGTTCTTTTTCGTCGGCCTGGCGTTGATCGCGATCGGCTCAGGCCTGGTCAAGGCGAATATCTCAACGATGGTAGGACATCTATACGAAGGGCCGCTGGAAAACCGACAGGACAGCGCTTTCACCATCTTCTACATGGGCATCAACCTCGGCGGCTTCCTCGCTCCGCTGATCATCGGCACGGTCGGGCAGAAGATCGGCTTCCACGCAGGGTTCGCGCTCGCCGGTGTCGGAATGGCAGCCGGTCTCGTCCAGTACCTGATGGGGCAGCGTTTCCTGAGCCCGAGCAGCAGCGTGACACCGGCGCGGCTCGACCCGTCGGACCGCAGGGCACTTCTACGGAAGGGGATTCTGTGGCTCCTGGTGCCCGTGGTCTTCTACACAGGGGTCGGCCTTTCGGGGCACTACACCCTCGACTGGGTCATGATCCCGCTGACGCTGATCGGTCTGGTCTTTCCCGCCTGGACTCTGTTCCGGATCCGAAACGATCCGGAGCTGACCCCGGCCGAGAGGAGCCGCGTGTCGGGGTACATCTGGTTGTTCGTGGCTGCCGCGATCTTCTGGATGGTCTACGACCAAGGCGGATCCACCCTCAATCTCTTCGCCGCCCAGAACACCGACACCACGGTCCTGGGGTTCGACTTCCCCTCCAGCTGGTTCCAGTCATTGAATCCCCTGTTCATCATGATGCTGGCGCCGCTCTTCGCCTGGCTCTGGCAATTCCAGGGCGCCAGGAACCGTGAGTGGCCGACCCCGGTCAAGTTCGCCGCAGGTCTGCTGCTGGTGGCTCTGTCCTTCGGCGTCTTCCTTGCCGCGCTCGCGGCGACGGCCGACGGCGCCAAGGCCTCCCCGCTCTGGCTGGCCCTGATCTTCCTCGTTCAGACGGCCGGCGAACTGTGCCTCTCTCCCGTCGGCCTGTCCGTGACCACAAAGCTCGCACCGGAGAAGTACGCCAGCCAGATGATGGGCGTATGGTTCCTGGCCGTCACGGCGGGCGACTGCGTGACCTCGTTGGCCGAGACCGCGGGAGCCAACCTGGACAGCCCGTCCTTCGTCATCGTGGAGATCTCCGTCACTCTGGCCGCGGGCCTGCTGATCGCGGCCTTCCGGAACAGGATTTCCTCCCGATTCCTCGGCCACCGGTGAACGGGGCGGTCCCCCTCGAGGACCGGATACGACGAACCGCCGCCGTCCCGGGGGGAGGGAGGGCGGCGGTCCGGCTGTCACATCGGGGACCGGAACGGGAGCCGACGCCCGGCACGTTTCATCAGCGGGTCAGCTCACACTGCGGGACTTGAGGCCCGCGGAGCAGATGTTGGTGCCCACGGTCCAGTTCTCCAGCTCGCAGTCCTGTGCTATCAGGACGCTCTGGCCATTGTTGGGGCTGTCAGGAGAGGTGAAAGAGGCGTTCCGGACCAGCCAGGCCTGGCTGCCGGAGTTGACGTAGATGTCACCGCTCAGCGTGAAGGTCGCCTGACGCCGTTCGAACCATCCCACGTGCTTGGGGGCGACGTGCAGG
The DNA here is from genome assembly GCF_055576225.1 of Streptomyces sp. NPDC033845. Taxonomy (NCBI): domain Bacteria; kingdom Bacillati; phylum Actinomycetota; class Actinomycetes; order Kitasatosporales; family Streptomycetaceae; genus Streptomyces; species Streptomyces sp. NPDC033845. The sequence goes on from NZ_JBVIRI010000050.1 coordinate 10,879, forward strand.
GTGTTCGTGGAGGACGTGGTGAAACTGTCCAGGACGGTGCGATTGAACGAGAGCTTGGCGGTCTGCTTGACCAGGCTCGGCACGGTCACCTCCCAGGAGAGTTCGGCGCCCATGGACGTGCTCTGCGAAGTGGTCTGTGTCCAGGCGACAGCACTGTCGAAATTGTTGGGGCCCATGTTCTGGAAGTATGAGGTACCACCGCCGGCGGGAACCGTTACCACCTTGGCGGGGGCCAAGCCGGTCGTCAGCTTTGCGCTGGAAAAGTCGCACGACGTATTGGTCGAAGACTTGTTGCAGTACTTGTTCAGCAGGGCCGACCCCTCCGCCAAGTCGGTCACTTCGACGGGCGACGAGACCTTGAGAATGGGGTGGGGATTATATCCTGAGGTATTGGTCCACTGGCAGCCGTAGGGAGAATTACTGACCTTCTTCCCCCCGTTCGAAGGGTCCCCCTTGTAGATCGCGCAGCCCTTCGAGTTGTCCCCGACAAGCGGCACGGAAAAGTTCGCGGTCAACCAGAAATCGGTCAGCTTTCCGTTACGGTCGGCTATGTGGTACTGAAGCCGGACGTCCGGAAACGCACCATCCACATGCCAGGCATCAGAAGATCCGAGCGGAACCGTGGTCTCGGGGCGGTCAACAATATTGTAGCTCGTCGAAGCCCTCCCCTCCTGAAGGGAAACCCCCGAGTCAGTCTGCGTTGTCCCGAAAATATCCAGGTTGTACTCCCCCTGGACTTTGACCTCCCCCTTGCCCCCGGCGCCTCCCGGCGCCGGGGCCGCCATCGCGGCAGTCGAGGTGGCACCGAGGCACACGAGTGCAGCCGAAGCCGACACCGCAAATATCCTGGCCAGATTCAATTGAAACTCCCTAGTGAGATCAGCAAGCGACCACAAAGCGAATCACGACGCCTAGACCATACGCGGAGATATTACTGAAAGCTTATGTGGGCAGTAATGCGAGACTCAAGATTAAGCAAAGACCCATGTTACTTCCAGGTATTTATGACACCTCTAGCTTTCCTTTAGGGATCCCCTAACGGGAAATGCGGTAATCGATTCACCGGATACATCAACGGGGGTGTTTCGTTTAGGTGCTGACACTGCTCTGACGTACACGCCAGCGGCTCGCGCAGGGGGCACGGGCCGGAATACACGCACCGACCTGTCCCGGCAAAGGAAACGGCTCTAACCTGCCCTGCTCACCTATTCTGCCCAGGCTCACCAAGGGCTCCTCAAGAAAGGCCTGGGCTCCATGGACGCACTGGCCGCGCCTCCCCCGTATCTGATTTTCATGGCAGACCGCCTTACCGCCTTTCGAAGAACTCGTTTGGTTCCGAGAAATTCATCCGGCCTACTCCCACTCAGATGTCCAGGAACTCGGTGACGATCGCCCGCCTCGGCGCCAACCGTCCGGAGGGCTTCGTCGAATCGGCACCGGAGCGTCCGTCTGGCAGGGCTGCTGGATGTGAAGCCCTACCTCGAGACATAGCTGGTGATCAAGAATGGCCAGGCCCACCGGCTGCGGTCTCGGCGTTAACCGGTCGGTCGTCGAGTGCACCTTCGACCACCTTCATTGGTTTCGCCAGCACGTTGCCACGGCAGGACGGATCCAATTCATCGCCGAGGAGCTGCTCGACCAGGCCACGCACGGGACGGCCGAGCCGAAGTTTGCATGGACTTCCCGCTGCCGCCCTACGCCCTCTCCGACATGTTGCAGATTCTGGCCGAAGACCACGCCCGGACCGTCCAGTGGTCCCTCGACCCCTTCAACTGTCTGCCGATCACGGAAGATACTGCCCAGCGCAGGATCGACAGCGCTCGGGATGTGGCAGCCAGGGAATTTTAACGAAAGAAATAACCGGAAGCGCCATGCTGCTCTTTCTGGTCGGGCATGTGGAGGTAAGCAACCTCATCGGGATCACGTGTGGATGCTCACCCAGCATCCTGATCAGTTGACTCAGGTCCGGCGCGATTCGAGAGTTCTCAATTCACCCTTGCTGAATCCATCCGTTGCGATCCATTACTCTCATTCCTCGGATCGCCTACGAGGAAATCAAACTTCACGGACACCGGTGTCGGCGGATACGGTCGTCCAGCTCTCCATTGCCGCCGCGAACCGCGACCCGGCGATGTTCCCCGAACCAGACCTCTTCGACAACGCGGAGCCCTCCGGCGCGCCCTGTCGTTCAGTGCCGCGTCCTATACCCGCCTCGGCCAATACTTTGCGCGGATGCAGAGCAGAATCGCCATGGAGGTAGTCCTCGGGGGGATCCGGACCGACGCCTGGACGAATCGACACCCATCGCCTGCTATCTCACGGCGGCGAACTGAGATCCGGTGAGCTGCCCCGAGTTTCGTAGAGTCCGGTCTTGATTGGTTCAGGCGGACTGCGGGGTTTGCTCCTGGCTGCGCCAGAAGGCTCCGGGCCTTGACCCCGGATCCTGTACACACGAGACACTGGATCCTGAGGATCTGAGGACGGACATCTCGTGGTCATGAAGTACTACCCGCCGGAGTTCAAGGCGGACGCGGTCGCGCTGTACGAGTCGCGGCCGG
>NZ_JBVIRI010000051.1:0-13417 GCF_055576225.1 Streptomyces sp. NPDC033845
CCATCCGCATATCTCACACACCATGGGATACAGCCACTGAGCCAAGCCCCTCAGCCACTTCGCAACGAATCACCCTGACGAGCTGAGGTCAGTAAGGCCCGGCGACTGTTCCTCGGCGTGAGCCGGCCACCGTGGGGCTCCGGCGCCCCTGCCCCGTCGGCCTACCGCACGGCCCAGGTCTCGATCGTCAGCTGTCCGGGCGTGAGCTCCATGGGGTTGGCCGCCGTGAAGCGGTCGAGTTCCATCCTGCGCTCCTTCCCCTGCCGATCGAGGTAGATCACGGTGGACACGCCTTCGACGAAGGTGACGACGAAGCAGTATTCGACAGGCCGCTTGGTCTGCTTGCCGCTCCGTCCCTTCACGGCGTAGATTCCGGCGATCTTTGCCTTGCTGACGAATGCGGAGACCTCAGCAAGCCCAGATACCTCCTGCTTCTCCGCAGAAGTCGCCTTCCCCGCCATGCTGGAGATCCTTCCCGCATACCAGTAAGCGGTGTCCGGGAACTTATCGGCTGCCGGAGGCCCGGTAGCGTCCCCGGCCTCGCCGGCGATACCGTAGTCATGTTGGTAGCGCTTGAGCGCCGCGATCTTCTCCTGATCCCACGGCACGGCCCTCTCAGAGGCGTCCTTAGACCCGACCAGCCGCTCGTACTCCTTGGCCGACCGCTCGGCCCGCTTGGCTTTGTGGGCCAGCGCTACGTTCAGCTCATCCTTCCGGTCCTTGATGGCGAGGTGCCTCGCCACATCGGGCTCGGTGAACTTCTTGAACTCGGCCAGGTCCACCGAGCCCGTGATGACCAGGTACGGCTTCCCGACGAGGCCTCGACGGACGCAGGTGATCTTACCGGTGGCGACGATGTCCTCCGGGACCGTATCGGCAATCTTCTTCGTCGCCTCCACCTGCCCATCGATCACCATTGAGATATAGGGAGTTTGGAGGTAGGCGACGGACTCTGCCTTCCCCTTGCTCTCCCAGAGGCGCCGCAGGGACCTGCTGTTCAGCTCCCGGGCACCTCGGATGGTGCCCTCGCTTCGTAGGAAGTCCCTGAGGTCCTGCTTCTTCAGCTCGGGAGGGCGGTTCCGCTTGTCCCGGCGGGCCGCGATCTCGGATACAGATCCTTTCTGGAAGCTTCCCGAGTGCCGTGCGGCCGAGAGCGACTCCAGGAACAGCCGGAAGAGAGCCTGAATGCCGGTCTCGAAGATGTCACTCTCAGTGTCCTCGGCGTAGGGCGCGAGATCGGGGGTCAGGCAGGCGATCTCCCGGACCGCGTCGTCGACCTCCTTCTCCCCCGCCTCGAAGTCGATCCGGCTGATGTCGACCGCGAGTTCGTACGAGGTCACGATCCACTCGGCGAAGGCCGCGATCAGAAACCGATCATCCACGTAGTACGTCTCCTGCGGATGCTTTCCGGACTCAACGTATTTCTGCAAGTACATATGACTCTCCAAGGGAACCGTGCAAGCGACTCGAGGCCGGACAGCAGGCCAGGGCATTCCATGTGCCCCATCCAGGCGGGTGTCCAGCTTCCGGTCGGACGGCAGGGAAAGGCAAGGATTCCGGGCCAGCCCATAGGGCAGCCGTTCCACAGGCCTCCGCCGCCGGGGGCAGAGCCGCCATCCCGGGCCCGGCCGACCCAGCGCGAGAAGCCCTCGCTCGCCCGGTCGGCTGTGATCCGGCTGCAATGGAAGGGCGGCTATAGTCAGCCCCAGCCCGTGCCGAAATGGCGTGCACGTGCGAGGCCCGGTGCCCATACATGGGGGCAGTACCGCCGGGCCGCCCCAACTTCGTCGCGGACATCGCCTGCTACTGATCTTTGCGTAAGTTCAGTGGGTGTGGGGGGGGGTGGATGGGTGAGACTCTGCTGTCGTGTTGGCTCAATGATGTTCTGAGTGGTCGTTAAGTCCGACTTCTCTTCGTTCGTGATCGCTCGATCGTGGTACTGATCGTGGTCCGGGCTGCTCGATGGGCATGTCCATGCTGAGATGCGGGGCGTGATGAGAGAGCCGTATCTCAGCGATTTGTCGGATGGGCAGTGGGCGTTGATCGAGCCGATGATCACGGCCTGGAAACAGGGCCGGGTGGCGCGGTCGGATACCGGGGATCCCGGGTCCTGTGACCTGAGGGAGGTCGTGAACGCGATCTTCTATCAGAACCGGACGGGTTGTCAGTGGCGCATGCTGCCGCATGACCTGCCGGCCTGGTCGGCGGTGTTCTACTACTTCAGGTTGTGGCGCGAGGACGGGCTTGACCAGCGGATTCAGGAGCTCCTGCGCTGCCAGGTGCGGGAGAGAGCCCGCCGATTAGAGGACCCGTCCCTCGTGATCATCGACACCCAGTCCGTCCGCGCTGCGGCGGGTGTCCCCAGGACCACGACGGGGCTGGACGCGAACAAGAAGGTCTCGGGACGCAAGCGGGGACTGGCCGTCGACGTGCTGGGGCTGATCATCGGCGTTGTCGTCATGTCTGCCTCGGCGCACGACAACGCCGCCGGCATCGCCCTGCTCGACCAGCCGCCGAGCGGTGCGGAATGCGCCTGGAGAAAGCCCTGGTCGACCAAGGCTTCAAGGAAGCGGTCATCGTTCACGGCGCACTGCTGGACATCGGCGTCGAGGTCGTCCGCCGCAACCCCGCTGACCAGGGCAAAGGGTTCGTCCCGCAACCCAAGCGGTGGGTGGTCGAGCAGACGAACGGCACGCTGATGCTCCACCGGCGTCTGACCCGTGAGTACGACCACCGGCCCGACACCTCCACCGCACGCGTCTACTGGGCCTCCACCGCCAACATGGCTCGGCGCCTCACCACGCCCACGCCGGCCTGGCGCGACACCATCGGGCTGGCCGCATGAACATCACCGACCTCCTGGTGGACCTTCATCTCCGGGAGAACGAGGCCACGGCCCGGGCAGACGAACTCCGCCGTCAGATCGCGCAGTTCACCGCCGCCCTCACCGAGACCGAAGCTCGCCTCGCGGACCTCGCCACCACCCGCAAGATCATCACCGAACTCGCACCTGCCGGCACCGAACCCAATCCGCCCGAGTCGAGCACCGCCTACCAGACCATCGTCGACGCCTTCAACCACCACCCCGACCAGGCGTTCCGGGCCCCCGAGCTGCACGAACTCCTCGACATGCCCACCGACGAAGCATCCGTCAACATCACCCGCAGCCGCCTCGGACGACTCACCCGCCAAGACTTCCTCACCCAACCCGGACGAGGCCGCTACCAGAAACGGACTTAACGACCACTGAGGTGACCCCCGGAGCGTGGACACAGGGGTTTCATGCCGCGAGGGAGAGTTTAGCCGGGTTGCGTTGCTGGCGTTCGAACTCCAGCGGGGTGAGGTAGCCGGTCGAGCTGTGACGTCGGCGAGTGTTGTAGTAGGTGAGCCCCCGGAAGACCTCGAGCCGGGCCAGGGCCATGGTCGTGAACTGTCTTCCGGCCTCGCGCTTCAGGCTCTGCCCCAGGCTCTCGGCCATCGCGTTGACGCTCCTATAGCTGTCAAATGGCCGTTTGGGATGTGTGTGGGGCTGGTCGGAGCAGGTGGTAGACCTCGCGGATGACGTAGCGCTTCAGGCAGCGGAGGATCTCGCGTTTGGTCTTTCCTTCGGTGGTGCGGCGGGCGACGTAGTCGATCGTGGGCTGATGGGATTGCATCCGGACGATGACGGTTCGGTAGATCGCTGCGTTCAGTGATCTGACCGCAGCCCGTCGGCACCGGCTCATCGCCACCAGCGTCCGCCTGGGCATCCCCGTCCTGGCCGACAAGGCCTACCAGGGAGCCGGCGACATCACCGCGGTGCCCCACCGCCGAAAGCCGGCGCAAGACCTCACGCTCGAACAGAAGTCCGTCAACCGGGCCCACTCCCGCCTCCGACGGCCCGTCGAGAGAGCCATGGCCCGCATCAAGACCTGGCGCATCCTCCGCAAAGCCCGCCTCAGTCCCAACAACCTCACGTCAATCGCCCGAGCCATCCTCACCCTGGAGACCCGCCGCTGAAAAGGCTCACTGCATCTCCTTCGCGAAATAGGCGACTGCCCGGCGCAGGATCCCCCGCTCCAGCTGCCACTCCTTCTCCGCCTTGGCCAGACGGGCGTTCTCCGCCCGCAGCCAGGTCAGCTCCTCCTGAATCCCTTCGGGCCTGCTGCCGGCGCCGTCCCCGGGCCCCGCCTCAGCGGCCCGCACCTAGCTCCGCAGCGTCTCGGGGTTGATGTTCAAGTCGGCCGCGACGTCCCTGAACCTCCGCCGCCCGGCCGACGCCCGCCACAAAGCCACCGCGTCGGAACGGAACTCCACCCTGTACTTCGAGGGCCGTGCCACGTAGACCTTCACCTTCCTGGATCAACAAGATCCATTGTCAGGTCTGTCCACATCGCAGGGGTCACCTCACCACTCGAGGGCACCCTGTTGGGGCCATCGTTGACAAGAGTCACCACGCGGTGGGACGACCGACACCACCCTGGCAGCCGATCCCAGACCGGCCACCCCGAGTCTCACAGCCGTTGATACAGGCGTCCTCACCCATGTCCGGTCAGGTCAGACCCCATATTCGTGACTCTAGGCCGCTGTCTTACGCGGAACGTAGGTCGGACGGCAGGAGGCAAGCGGGTCGTCATGCGTGAAGGCACATGCCGCAAGGCGGCCTCGCTCGCTCCCGTACTCAGAAATCAAAGAATCCCTGAAGTCGCTCCACTGCTTTCGAGTTTCCAAGATCGCCCCCTGCACAGCGCGGTCAAAATTGTTTCCTATCCTTCCCCGAGCTGTTTTCGGGCTGCTGGAAATTCCGGTCATCGCATCGATTCGACCGTTGTCCTTGTTCAGGTTCGTGTGACCGACGCGCTTTGACGAGCACCCGACGACAGCAACGAAGCAGCCGGTGCTGAAGTCATGCGGAACGTCACTTTCTGAAGGCCCTCCGATCCGCTTCATGTCTAGAAGCACAGAGGGAGCACCCAGCCCGAGACCAGGCGGATTCGCAGGCGTGTGAGGAGCGCCGTTGTCCTCATCGGTCCAGTTGCTGTGCGCATAGAAATCCTGAGCTCCGTGCAGCGCACGGCCGAAACCTTCAAGGCCATTACACTTGGCCCGCCCATTGAATCCTCCACTGAATGTACATGTGGACTTAAAGTCTACTTCCTTAGGGAGGATCCCCCCATCAGCGTCCATCATGCCGCCTGCATGCGAAACCCCCATCTCAAACCGCCCCTGCAAATGTGATACACATTTCTTCAGCTGAGCCGTTGCATTTGAACGAGTCGCGGGATATTTCGGTACATCGAGGTAGTCCGCGTTGTCACAATGGGCTGCAGAGTCGAACATCTCGTCACTATCCGGCGATCCTACAGCCCCCCAAGTTCCCGCCTTGCCCGCCAAATTGTCGAGGGAAACTGACTCGAAGCAATGGTTGTCAGAGTTTTGCTCCCCTGCCTTGCAGGCGAGAGCGGCTCGCGTAATTCGCTCATGTTCTGTCTCTTGCCCCATGCCATTTATGGTCCCGAAAGCTGAACTGCTCTGTGCGCCCAGAAGGCTGAGGGCAACTATCCCCGTACCCAGTGCGGCCGCCACCAGGCCATTCTGCCTAAATCTACGCATGCTCAAACTCTCCGTACGGTTAGTAGTTTTGCGCTGTTAGACAACAGGAGGCCGCGCTCCCGTTACCGGCCTTCCTGCCTGCCTGAAGCACCCTACTTGCCGTGTCCGCGCACCGTGCAATTAACTGGCAATGCCAGGGTAGAGAGTGTGCAATAGTAACCACCGAGAAGGATTTCCATTGACTCTCTTTCCAGGACTCTAAGATTTCTCTAATATCCCGTTAGTAGTTGCTTAACTCTGGTTACTGACCTTGAAGTCATCTTGTCGTAGGGGCTGACGGTTGGTGATCGTCGCGGTATGCCGGATGTATGAGGTATCCGTAGGGTGGGGGTCTGACCGCGGAGGGGCACGCGTTCCGTGAGCGGGTCCGGATGGAAGCGGCCGGGATGTTCGCCGATGGGCGGGGCAGCACGGAGATCGCGAAGGAGTTGCGGGTCAGCGTCCGGTCCGTGCAGCGGTGGCGGCGGTCCTGGCGGGAGGCCGGCCGGGACACGGTTTCGCTCCCGTGACCCGGCGTCGCGTCCGAAGCTGAACGATGCGCTGTTCGCCGTGCTCGAGGAGGAGTTGGCCAAGGGCCCGGTCGCTCACGGCTGGCCGGATCAGCGGTGGACACTCGCGCGGATCAAGGCGCTGATCGGTCGACGGTTCCACAAGAGCATGACGTTGTCTGGCATCTCCCAGATGCTGCGCCGGCGCGGCTGGAGCCATCAGGTTCCGGCCCGTCGTGCCGTGGAGCGTGACGAGGTGGCGGTGGCCGGCTGGGTGAAGGAGGTGTGGCCGCACCTGGAACCACCGTGGCGGCGCTCGGGGCCTGGATCGTCTTCGAGTTGCGCCGTGAGGCGCTGTGATTCGTGTGGAGGTGAGAGACCTTCACCGCCGACCTGTCGTAGCGGGGAGGTGGAGCTGAGGGCAGCCTGATCCGGGTGATGCCGGGGAGGGCGGGGGCGGCCCTGACAAAGCCGGGACGTGCCAGTACTGCCAGATGGTGCGGGTCCGGCGAGCGGGACGAAGAGGAGTACGCGAGGAACCGGCGTCTTTACGTCTCTCAACTATGACACCGGCTCGAACCTGGTGGAAGCGGCGCGCACTTGCCGTCTGGTGGCGGTGGGGAACTCCTCGGCCGGTATTTCGAAGCCGTCCGGGAAGGACTATGGCGTACTCGTGGCGATGCCGCAGGGACACAGTCCGGCTGGAGTACTACTTCGACGAGCGAATCACAGTGAACACGGGAACCACCGGTCTCAACTCCTCTCTTGTGGGCCTCCAGTCAGCTGGTGGGGATAGGCGCATCGACCGCCGAACCGGCCGGGTGGGGCGGAGCCGCCGTAGTACTCCGAGCCGGGGAAAGCCCGAGCACATGGGGAAGGGCGGCAGCGGTATCGAGAAGGGAAGGACGCTGCAATGCCGAAAGATGCACCGCTGAACAGCGGCGCTCTGCTGGAGTCGGACCCGGTGGGGCTGCGTCAGCGGGTATCGGAGATGCAGGCCAAGCTTCACCGTTGGGCGGCGGCCGATCCTGGCCGCCGGTTCGATGATCTGTTCAACCTCGTGCACGATCCGGCGACGCTGATCGTGGCGTTCGACCGGGTCGCCGGAAGCCGGGGAGCCCGTACTCCTGGCGTGGACGGCCTGACGGTCACCGACGTTGAGGTGCGGCGGTGACGGTCACGGCGAGGATCAGGCCGATGGTGTCGGTCAGAATGCCCCGCTTCCGGCCCACGATCTTCTTGGCCGCGTCCGTTCCCTGGCTGGTCACAGGCACGTTGGTGGAGGTCTTGATGCTCTGGGTGTCGAGGACGGAGGCGGTGGGTTCGGGCTTGCGTCCTTCCTTCACGCGGGCCAGGCCGGTGAGGTCGTAGTTGAGCCGGGCGAAGATTCCTTCGTCGCGCCAGGCGGCGTAGTAGAAGTAGACGTTGCCGTGGCCCGGGAAGTCGTGCTGGAGGTATTTCCAGGGGATTCCGGTACGGTTGACGTAGAGAATCGCGTCGAAGACGTCGCGGAGCTCGACTTTGGGCGGCTGGCCGGTGGGCCGGCGGTCGAGCCTGGCTTTCCGCCAGGCCGTCAGTGTCGGCTCGATCAGGGCCCATCGGGCGTCGGACAAGTCGCTGGGGTAAGGCTTCCGCTGGATCACGTCGCAGCGTGATGATGGACGCGCCGGACGGCGCTGTTCTGCCGCTACTGGGCGTTTCTGCCCCATCTTCGAATCAGACGTACTTCATGCGCGAGGAGCGGAGTAAACGGGTGGGCTCGTCTGTGACTCGACGGACGCAGGGACGCGCTTACGGCGCAAACACCTCAAGTCCGGCGGTCATGAGACGCGATTACCAGCGTAAATCATCTCTTGACGCCCTCTAATAGGAACGGCGGGTTCGGCGAGAGGTCCGGGGAAACGGACCGGGAGCAATCCCGGCACCGCCCCCCGGGCCTACTCAGCGACGAAGCCGGCTTCTCGATGACGCCGCCGACCTCCCGCACCTGGGGCAGACGCGAGACTGCACGGCTTCTTCCAGGGCGTCCATGAGGTGCTTGCTGACGCGGAGCCCTGCGGCGTCGTGGTGGGCGCGGACCGTGGTCGAGTCCACGCTGACCAGCGACAAGTCCGTCTGTCCGGCGCGGGCTCCCTCGGCCATGAGGCCTTCCAGCAGAGCAGAGAACACCGCGGCGTTCCGCCAGACCCTGCAACGCCAATAGACGGTGGCCCAGGGCCCGAACTCGGCAGGCATCTCCCGCCACTGAGCTCTTTCAACGAGCCCACCCACGGGTGACACGCCTTCAGCGTCTCTGCAGGTCAGGCCCCCAGAGAGTCCTCGGGTCAAGCCCAGACTGAAAACGCTCACTGACCACTGGAGCGAAACCGCCAGATCACACCCTCGAACTGCTCCCGTAACCGCTCCGGGTACGGGCCGTACTCGCCGATCGGCAAGTACGGCTCGATGAACTTGCACTGGGCATGGGTGAGTTGCCTACGCGTCACGACCACAGTCCTACCGGGTTCCACCCCGCAAAGAGAGCAGAAGCCAGAATCTGATCACGACATCACACAGGGCCTACACCCGTAGATCCTTGCGCAGCCCTGACTACACAGCGGCCGACCTGTGTGTATGAGATCCATGTACGCCCGCCATAGCAGCAGAGATGGTTAAGGCGCCCCTAACAGACAAATAAGAAAGTCCGCAGATGCCGGATATTTTGGCCAACCTTTACTGCCCTACGGCCTTTCCGGCGAGATGTGCGGACGTTGCGTTGCGTAGCGTACCGATCAGACGGCTTTGCAGTTCACACAGAAAGAGGCTCTTGTGCAAACCATCCGGAAAGCTGCTGCGTTCATCGGTGCTGCCTCGATTGCAGCTTCGATCGTTCCACTGGCGGGCGCCAGCGCAGCCTGGGCGGAACAATCAGGCACTCTTCCTCTTGTGGTGTCCAACAATTCAGGCCGCGATAAGATGTATATCTATGACATAGGAACGTACCTGCCCACCGGTCAGCAGGGATGGGCCGACGAAAACGGCACCTTTCATTCCTGGCCTGTTGGACAGACACCACCGATCGAAGCTCCGGATTCTTCTATCGCCGGACCTGCCGACGGAAAATCCCTGACAGTGAAAATGCCGAAATTCTCGGGAAGAATATACGTATCGTACGGCAAGAAGCTTGATTTCAAGCTGACCGAAGACGGGCTGGTCCAGCCGGATCTAGGGAACCCTGCCGATCCGAACAAGAACACTCTGTTCAACTGGTCCGAGTACACGAACGATAATGCAGGGTTGTACATCAACAGCACTCAGGTCGACATGTTTTCCGCCCCCTACACGGTCGGCATCAAGCATTCGGACGGAACCTCCGCTCAAGCCGGGCAGCTAAAACCGGGCGGCTACCCGTCATTCTTCGGCCAGCTCAAGAAAATGTCCGGCGACTGGCCTGGACTCATTCAGACTGCTTCTGACGGAACAGTCCTCCGGGCCCTGAATCCCAGCCATGCCATCGACTTGGGGAAGTTCTCCACCGCACCAATGGAACAGTATATCGATAAAGTCTGGGAAAAGTACAGCACCTCTAAACTGACAGTGATTCCATTCGTCGATAATCCGGAGATAAAATACTTCGGACAGGTCTCCGACGGTTCGCTGAAGTTTACCGATGAAAGCGGGAAACAGGTCACTTCGTTTCAGAAGCCGGATGCGGACAGCGTGTACGGCTGCCACAAGAGCTTGGACGCACCGAACGACGAAGTGCGCGGACCGATCTCTCGAACTCTTTGCGCCGGCTTCAACCGTACGACTCTCCTAACCGACCCGGTGCAGCCCACGAAGGACGCCACGTCCTTCTACAAGGATCCGGCGGCCAACCTGTACGCCCGTGCAGTGCATGAGCAGATGACGGATGGAAAGGCCTACGCCTTTGCATTCGACGATGTCGCCGGCTACGACTCGACGCTGAAGGACCCGAACCCGCGTGAGGTCCGCATCACGCTCGATCCGCTCAGTTGACCAGTAGCCCCCAGACCGGGCGCCCGGTCATTTCCGACTCATCACCACCTGGGTCCGACGGAGACCGTGGTCCGGGACTGGGTCAAGCAGGCCGAGATCGACGCCGGCGAGCGGGACGGCCTGACCAGCAGTGACCGGACTACGACACCGAGTGGTCGGCGACGAAGGCCGTCGCCGCCAAGCTGGGGATCGGGACGACCGAGACACTGCACAAGTGGGTCCGGCAGGACCAGGTCGTCTCCGGCAACCGGCCCGGCGTGACGAGCGAGGAGTCGGCGGAACTGAAGCGGCCGAAGAAGGAGAACGCCGACCTCCGCCGGGCGAGCGACATCCTGAAGGCGGCGGCGTCCTTCTTCGCGGCCGAGCTCGACCGGCCACACACGCACTCGTAACGTTCGTCGACGAGTTCAAGGGCCGCTTCGGCGGCGTCGAGCCGATCTGCAGGACGCTCACCGAGTACGACTGCAAGATCGCCCCCTCCACGCAACTACGAGATGCCGACTCTGCCCCTAGGTCTGCACCGACGACTGCCTGAAGGCCCCGTACGCGATGTGTCGACGGGTGAAAGGTTGATGCATCGCTGAAACCGATGGCACAGCTGAGGTGGAACATGCCCGACCTTATCGTGAGTGGACACTCGTCCCTCGATCCCATGACGCATCCGGCCCGAGTGAAGCTTCCGCCAGGACTAGAGGTTCGATTCTATCAAGACTTCCTCCACCTTCTGAGTGACAGCAAGGGAAAGGATATTGAATCACTCCTTCCGGAAGCGCTAGATTCGCCGTCCCTGACTTTCCGAGGAATTTACGGGGAAAGTTTGCAAGATATCCCGGACGGTGAAATTCCGACATTCCTCCAGGAGTGCGCCGAAGGGTATTGCTGGAATTTCACCATTAGGCCCGCCCACAGTTTGGGTGACATTGAGATCACACGTATCACGGAAAATGAAAACTATCACCAGTTCATACCTGAGCGCGAAACCACGCTGGCAGAAATTGTAGAATCGATGCCTGGTTACGATCGGATCCATTGGGCCGCTTGTCTCGCAGTCGAGCTGCGAGAGGTCGGCGGGAGGTTTGGAGCGTCAGTTAATACTGGAATGGATGCGAACTACGTCCAGGAGTCAGCCTATGCGGAGCTGGGGGAGCTCGACGCTTCAGCTCGGGCGAATCCGGGCTATTACGACGAATCTGCGATGCCGTTCCAGGTCGATGCACTGATGCGACGCTCCATGCCTAAAGGTGCGGTTCCGGTGGCAGAAATAGAGCAGGCTATCGTCGATCTCATACAGGCCAGGGGAAAGAATACCCTCGCCGCCATTTTTCTTGCTCAGGACGAAAACACGATCCGCGCCCTCCTGATGAACGAGACCACCAGGGGCTGGCTCGAGCAGCGAGGCATGCGGCTCACGCATGGATCATTCTCCCGTATTCTCCTGGACAACAAGGACCCGAATTTCTGGTTCCCTGGAGAGGATAATTTGGACGTTGCAGGCTACCTAGGAAAGGAGAGGTTTGAAAGAATCAAGAAAATCCAGGATCCTCGCTTGAGGAAGATCGTGATCGACGGCATGCGCAAGAACATGGAGCAGGAAGAGCTGCAGACCTCCGGAAAGAAGCCGGCAAGGAAGAAGCCACCGATCTGTAACATCATATAGGGGCCACTCGCTCCTCTGGATGCCGCACCAGGGGAATTACTGAGCTTGTTCAGGTTTGCCACTGATCGGGTGACGTCGGGGTGGCGTAACGGGCGAGGCCGTCGGGTTGTTGAGCGGTAGTCTGACGTCCACTGCTCTTCAACTCGGGGGCCTCGTTGGTTCCTTATCGTGCCGTACTTGACGTCCCGCATGCCCTGATGGAGGCGGTCACGATGCTCATCGTCACCCGCGAGGGTGACCGCAGGTGCAAGCTGTCACCATCCCGGCGCGCTCCGGTCGCACTCGTGTACCTACGCAAGAACGACACCCTCCGGCAGCTCGCCGCGGGATTCGGTATCAGTGAGCTTCTTCAGCGTTGCTTCTCCAGGGTGAGGAAGGCCTTGGTCATTGACGTGAGAGTGTTGGGGCTGACGCGGGCTCTGCGGAAGATCCGCCAGGCCTTGAGGCGGGCGAAGGCTCGTTCCACGGGTGATCGGAGTCGGGCGTGTGCCCGACTCGCAGTCCGTCAAGGCCGACGCCGTCGTCGGCACGGACAGCCGCGGCTTCGACGGCGGCAAGCTGATCAACGACCGCGAGCGGCACGTCGTGGTCGACACCCTCGGCCTGCTGCTGGGCGTCATGGTCACCGCGGCGGACACCGGCGACCGCGCCGCCGCGAAGACACTGCTCGCCCAGGTGGCCGGCGCCCAACACCAGTTGGAACTCGTCTGGGCCGACGGCTGCTACACCGGCAGCCTCGTCGAGCACTGCCTGACCGCGTTCGCCCTGGTCCTGGCGATCGTCAAACGCAGCGACGACACGCGCGGCTTCGTGGTGCTGCCCAAGCGGTGGATCGTCGAACGGCTCTTCGCCCACCTGATGCGAAGCCGCCGCCTCGTCCGCGACTTCGAACGATCCACGACCAGCACCGAGACGATGATCATGACCCTCCGCCTTGCCCGCTCACGTTCCACGAGAGCGTGAACCGGCCCGGCTGCCGCTCGGCCAGCCAGCCCCGCGCGACCAGGCGCTTCGCCTTCGACCGCAACGCCTCCACCTTCGCCGGGACCGCGTCCAGGCCGAACACGACGGCCATCTCCTGGCAGCTCAGAAGCCCTTGATGGAGGCGATGGCGGTCCGTGAGGGCCTGCAGGATGCCGCTGGTAGTCCGCCGACGGCACCGAGGCGTCCAGCCACTCGCCCCTCGCCCCACACCAGAACCTGCGCCTTCGGCTGCGCTGCCGCCGAGGCAGACGATGCCTCCTCCGCCAGCCTCGCCGGTTCGGTCCGTGCGTGATCTGCGGTTACGTCCACCGGACCCAGCACCTCGCCGACCCGCGAGCGGGCGATGACCCGCTCCTTCCATTCCCACTCGGCCACGGCCAGCTCGGCCTGGACGGGATCGGTCTCCTCCCGCAGCTCGTCCACACGACGACGAGCACCCAACTCACGCTGCTCGAGCAACCCCACGACCGACGGCATCCACGACCTCCCCAGGAACGAGGAACACGACAAGCCACCCCTCCCACGAGAACACCAAACCTATACCTGAACAGCGAAAACACCGGTCTCAGGTTCGGTACGACAACGCCGTCTAAGACCGTGTCCTATGTGGTGAGGCGGAGTAGGCGCTTGTAGCAGCAGATGGCAGCGGCCAGGCCGAGAAATGCCAGGTAGTTGCGGGGGTCGCGTTCGTAGCGGT
>NZ_JBVIRI010000052.1:0-12387 GCF_055576225.1 Streptomyces sp. NPDC033845
CCCTCGCGGGCTTTCCTCCGGGCGCTTCCTTCGTTCTTGCGTTTCCGACTCTATCAGATCTTTTCGGACCCGATTTCCTCGGTGCTTTCCAGGTTTTCGCTTTCGCGTTTCCCTTTCCGGCGATTCCGACTCTATCAGTGTTTCCGCGGCTTCCTGACCACTCGCTCGCACCCGATAAAGGGGCATGCAAATGCGTTTCGGAAAACGGGAACGGCTGATGGTAGACGAATGCCCGCCGACCTCTTGTTCACGTTGTGTTCACGTGCCCCGGTCAGGCAGGACTCACGACAGTACACCTCGGGGCGAGGTGCGGGCAAATCGCTGGGAAGCCACGCGCGACCGCGCGTGGACTTGTGGTCTAGTCCACCGGTCTAGTCCACTAGTCTCCGTGCCGAAGGTCCGGTCCGGTTCAGGACCATCATCGGGCGAACCGGAACAACCTGTGACTTATCCTTCTGAAGAGTACGCCGTTCGCAACAGTCAGTGACGGCGACACGACGTAGCCCCACCCCTGGGAGGCCCCCATGACCAGCGTGACGTCCCCACTCGCCGGGCGCGCCATCGGACTCGCGGCAGTGCCCGATCCGGTGTTCTCCGGCGCCATGGTGGGACCGGGCACCGCCATTGACCCCGTGCGCGAGCCCTCGGAGGCGGTGTCCCCCGTCGACGGTGTGGTGGTCTCCCTCCACCCGCACGCCTATGTAGTGGTCGACGACGAGGGGCACGGTGTGCTCACCCACCTCGGGATCGACACCGTTCAGCTCAACGGCGAGGGCTTCGAGCTGCTCGTCGCCAAGGGCGACACCGTGAGCCGCGGCCAGGCCGTGGTGCGGTGGAACCCCGCGGCCGTCGAGGCCGCCGGCAAGTCCCCCGTGTGTCCGGTGGTGGCCCTGGAGGCCACGGCCGACGCCCTCTCCGACGTGATCGAGTCCGGGGACGTCAAGGCCAGCGACGTCCTGTTCGGCTGGGCGTGACCGCGGGCCCCTCCGGGGGCCGGTCGTAGGGGTCGTACATCCATCGCGGCGGAGCGTTCCGCCGCTCAATCGGAGACGGTGAAATGGAGACAACGCTGCGAGGCGTCGGCGTGAGCCACGGTGTGGCGATCGGCGAGGTTCGGCACATGGGTACGGCGGTCCTGGAGCCGCCGGCCAAGCAGATCGCCGCGGAGGACGCGGAGCGCGAGCAGGGGCGCGCCCGCAAGGCCGTGAGCGCGGTTGCCGCCGATCTGATCGCTCGCGGTCAGCTGGCCGGTGGTGAGGCCCAGCACGTGCTGGAGGCCCAGGCCATGATCGCCGAGGACCCCGAGCTGATGGCGGACGTCGACCGGCGCATCGCCGTCGGGAGCACGGCCGAGCGCGGTGTCTACGACGCGTTCGCCGCGTACCGCGAGCTGCTGGCCGGGGCCGGGGAGTACATGGCCGGCCGGGTGGCCGACCTGGACGACGTCCGGAACCGGATCGTGGCCCGGCTGCTGGGCGTGCCGATGCCGGGCGTGCCGGACAGTGACGAGCCCTATGTGCTGATCGCCCGGGACCTGGCGCCGGCGGACACGGCGCTGCTGGACCCGGCGCTGGTGCTGGGCTTCGTCACCGAGGAGGGCGGGCCGACCAGTCACAGCGCGATCCTCGCGCGGGCGCTCGGTGTGCCGGCCGTGGTGGCGCTGCCGGGTGCCGGTGAGCTGGCCGAGGGCACGGTCGTCGCGGTGGACGGTTCCACCGGTGAGATCTTCGTGGACCCGAGTGCGGAGAAGAAGGCGCAGCTGGAGGCGGCGGCCGCGGAGCGGAAGGCGGCGCTGGCCGCTTCCTCCGGTCCGGGTGCGACCTCCGACGGGCACAAGGTGCCGCTGCTGGCGAACGTCGGCGGTCCGGCGGACGTGCCGGCGGCCGTGGAGGCGGGCGCCGAGGGCGTCGGTCTGTTCCGCACCGAGTTCCTGTTCCTGGACGATAGCAAGAAGGCGCCGTCCGAGGAGAAGCAGATCGAGTCGTACCGCAAGGTGCTCGAAGCCTTCCCCGAGGGCCGGGTGGTGGTGCGGGTGCTGGACGCCGGTGCCGACAAGCCGCTGGACTTCCTGACTCCGGGCGACGAGCCGAACCCGGCGCTGGGCGTGCGGGGTCTGCGGTCGCTGCTGGACCACCCGGAGGTGCTCCGGACCCAGCTGACCGCGCTGGCCAAGGCCGCCGAGGGGCTGCCGGTCTACCTTGAGGTCATGGCCCCGATGGTGGCCGACCGGATCGACGCGAAGGCGTTCGCGGACGCCTGCCGTGAGGCGGGGCTGCGGGCGAAGTTCGGGGCGATGGTGGAGATCCCCTCCGCCGCGCTGCGGGCTCGTTCGATCCTCCAGGAGGTGGAGTTCCTTTCGCTGGGCACCAATGACCTGGCGCAGTACGCGTTCGCCGCGGACCGTCAGGTCGGCGCGGTGTCGCGGCTCCAGGACCCCTGGCAGCCGGCGCTGCTGGACCTGATCGCGATGTCGGCGGAGGCGGCCCGGGCCGAGGGCAAGAGCTGCGGTGTCTGCGGTGAGGCGGCCTCCGACCCGCTGCTGGCCTGTGTGCTGACCGGTCTGGGTGTGACCTCCCTTTCGATGGGTGCCGCGTCCATTCCCTATGTGCGGGCGACGCTCGCCAAGTACACCCTCGCGCAGTGCGAGCGGGCCGCGGCGGCGGCCCGGGCCGCGGACAGCGCCGAGGAGGCGCGGGTGGCCGCGCAGGCGGTGCTGTCCGGCGAGTAGGCCGGACCGGCCGGTTCGGCCGGAGTGATCGACCGGAGTGACCGAGGGGTCCTCGCCTGGACGGCGGGGGCCCCTCGGTCGTGTCCGGTCGTCCGGTCAGTGGTGCGGGCGGGGGTTGTCGTCCACCGGGTATCCGGAGCGGTACTCGACGCCCGGTTCGGGGGCGACGGGGTCTCCGGTGTCGGCGTCGGTGCAGTACGCGTCGAAGACGGCGGCCTCGGTGAGGGGGAGCAGGCGGCCGGAGTCGAGGCGCCAGCCGTGCAGCCGGTCGGGGTGGCCGGGGGTGCTGCGGCGGAGGACCACTCCCCCGGGGCCGGCCAGGGCGATGCCGGCGGCGAGGACGGTGAGGAAGTCGATCCGTTCGCGGGCGCGGGCGTGGGCGGCAGGGGTGGCCGGGGGTGCTTCCGGGGTTTCGGTGGTGAGGACGGCGGTGAGGAGTTCGGCTTCGGCGGGGACGGTGCAGACCAGGTGCTGGTGGCCGGGGCCGGCGCCGGCCAGCAGTCGGGTGAGGATGCGGCCGGCCTGTTCGAAGGAGGCCTGGCCGATGTCCTCGCCGCAGTCGGCGCAGCGGCCCATTCCGGCGAGGAGCAGGGTGGCGTACTCCCAGGTGGCCTGGCGGACGGCTTCGTCGATGAGCAGGGGGACGAGTTCCCCGATGGGCTGGCCGGTATAGGGGAGGCCGGCGCCGGTGCCGGCCAGTTCGGCGGTGAAGCAGGTGCGGGCGCCGGGGGTGTCCGGGTCGAGGCCGGTCTCGGCGCAGAACTCGGCGAACTCCTCGGGGTCGAAGAGGGCGACGGTGGTGTGGATGCCTTCGGCGGCCAGGGCGTGGAGCAGGGCGTCGACGTGGTCCAGGTATTCCTGGTGGTCCTGGAAGGTGAAGCTGGGGTAGCCCCGCATGGCCGCGAAGTCCCGGGCGTCGGCGATCAGGCCGAGGGTGCTGGGGACTTCGCGGCGGAGGCCGCGGCTGCCGCGGGCCCGGATCCGGGCGCGGGCGGTGGTCGTGGTGCGGTTCTTCGGCATGGTCCCCCCTGGTGGCATGACAAGCAGTGCTCACTCAGCGTAACCATGGATACTGACAGTGACCTTTGGTGTGGGTCAGGGGCGGCGGCTCCGGGCCAGTTCAGCGTAGAAGCCGAGCAGGCCGAGGTCGTCCACCGAGCCCGGGTTGACCGCCTTGTCCAGCGGGGTGCCCTGGAGGAGCCGCTTCACCGGGACCTCGATGCGCTTGCCGGTCAGGGTGTGCGGAACCCCCGGGACCTCGATGATCTCGTCCGGGACGTGCCGCGGCGAGAGCTCGGTGCGGATGGTCCGCTTGATGAGCTCGCGCAGCGCGTCGTCCAGGACGGCGCCGGGCGCGAGGTGCACGAACAGCGGCATCCAGTAGCCGCCGTCCGGCTCTTCCAGGCCGATGACCAGGGACTCCTTGATCTCGGGGAGGCGTTCCACAGCCTCGTAGATGTCGGCGGAGCCCATCCGGACGCCCTGCCGGTTGAGGGTGGAGTCGGAGCGGCCGTGGATGACCACCGAGCCGTGGTCGGTGATGGTGATCCAGTCGCCGTGCCGCCAGGCGCCCGGGAACATCTCGAAGTAGCTGTCGCGGTAGCGGCTGCCGTCGGGGTCGTTCCAGAACCGGATGGGCATGGAGGGCATCGGGTTGGTGACGATCAGTTCGCCGACCTCGCCGATCAGCGGCTTGCCGGACGGGTCCCAGGACTGGAGGTCGGTGCCCAGGCAGGCGGCCTGGAGCTCCCCGATGTGCACCGGGAGGGTGGGGACGGCGCCGGCGAAGCAGCTGCAGACGTCGGTGCCGCCGCTGACGGAGGCGATCCACAGGTCCTCGGCGACCTCCTCGTGCAGCCAGCGGAAGCCGTCCGGCGGCAGCGGGGAGCCGGTGGTGGCCACGCACTTCACCGAGGAGAGGTCGAAGTCCCGGCCCGGGTGCACCTCGGCCTTGCGGCAGGCCATCACATAGGCGGCGGAGGTGCCGTACAGGGTGGCGCGGGTGCGTTCGGCGATCCGCCACTGGGCGCCGGTGTCCGGATAACCGGGGCTGCCGTCGTAGAGCACCACGGTGGTGCCGGTGAGCAGGCCGGAGACCAGGAAGTTCCACATCATCCAGCCGGTGGAGGTGTACCAGAAGAACCGGTCCTCCGGGCCGAGGTCGCAGTGCAGGCCGAGCTGCTTGAGGTGCTCCAGCAGGATCCCGCCCTGGGACTGGACGATGGCCTTGGGCAGACCGGTGGTCCCGGAGGAGTACAGCACCCACAGCGGGTGGTCGAAGGGCAGCTGCTCGAAGACGGGGGCGGTGTCGGCGGAGGTGAGGGAGTCCCAGGGGAGGGTGCCCTCGGGCGCCTCGGTGCCCAGCAGCGGGATGTGGACCACGGCGCGCAGCGAGGGGAGTTCGGCGCGGAGCTCGGCGACGGTGTCGCGGCGGTCGTGCTCCTTGCCGCCGTAGCGGTAGCCGTCCACGGTGAACAGGACCACCGGTTCGACCTGCTGGAAGCGGTCGAGGACGCTGCGGGCGCCGAAGTCGGGGGCGCAGGAGGTCCAGACCCCGCCGACCGCGGCGGTGGCGAGGAGGGCGACGACGGCCTCGGGGATGTTGGGGAGGTAGCCGCTGATCCGGTCGCCGGGGCGGACGCCGAGGGCGCGGAGCTCGGCGGCGAGGGAGCCGACCCGGCGGCGGAGCTCGGCCCAGCTGACCGGGGTGGGTTCGTGGGTTTCGTCCACATGGAGCAGTGCCGGTTCGGCCGAGCGGGCCGGGTCCTCGGCGGCCCGCAGGGCGTGCTCGGCGTAGTTGAGGGTGGCGCCGGGGAACCAGCGGGCGCCGGGCATGGCCCGGTCGGCGAGCACCTCGGTGGGCGGGGTGCCGAAGCGTACGTCGAACCATTCGGCGACCGCCTGCCAGAAGGCCGGGAGCTCGTCGACGGACCAGCGGTGCAGGGCCGGGTAGCCGCCGTCCGCGGGCGCTCCGTGGTGTTCCGCGGCCCAGGCCTGGAAGGCGGTGATCCGGGCGGCGGCGATCCGGTCGGGGCCGGGGGTCCAGAGCGGTGCGGACGGACTGGTTGCGGTCATGGGTCGGCTCCCGGGGGTGTGCGGCGGTGCGCCTCGTGTGCGTACGGCGCCGGTGCGCGGTGGGTGGGTGCGCGTCGGCTCACAGGGACCATGCCATGTGATCGACTTCCGCACCAGAGCGGTCGGGGGTGGCCACGGATGATCCTTTTCCTGGTGAACGGCAGTTGAACGCGGCCCGCTCGGGGAGCGGCCGGTGGCAGGGTGAGCGGCATGAACGGTCAAGGTCGTGATCTGGTGCGGGCGCTGAAGGACCTCGGTACGGCGCGGGGCCGGCGGGCGTGGCGGGCCGCGGTCCGCCACCGGCGCGCGGACGCCGCCGCGCTGCCGCGGCGGGGGCCGGAGCGGGCCCGGGTGCCGGGGGTGCTGGCGTCCGTGGAGCCGATGCCGGGCGGGGGTGTGCTGCGGTTCGCGCGGTCGGAGCTGCTGGTGCGGGTCACGGCGGGCGGGGCGGTGTTCTGGGGCTGGGACGGGGCCCGGCCGGAGCCCTCGTACGCGCTGGTCGGTCCGGGGCCGGAACCGGATCCGCGGGTGGTGCTGGAGCCGGACACCGGGGGAGGCTGGCGGGTGGTGTCGGAACGGGTCACCGTGGCGGTCTCCCGGGTGGGGGCGGTGGAGCTGCGGACCCCGGGCGGGACGGTGCTGCGGCGGGAGTCCCCGCCGCGCTGGTGGGAGCCGGCGGGGGGTGGTGGGGACTCCGGCTCCGGCGGGCCGTCCGGTGGGCGGTCCGGTGAGGGGGCGGGCGGGGGCTCCGGTGGGGCGGCCCGGTGGCTGGTGCGGTCGGAGGTGCCGGCCGACGCGCGGTTCTTCGGGCTCGGCGGCCGGGCCTCGGGGCCCCGGCTCCGGGACGGGGAGTACCGGCTGTGGAACTCCGACCCGGGCGGCGGATTCGGCCCCGGGGACGATCCGCTGTACCTCACCATGCCGGTGCAGATGGTGGTGGCCGACGCCGGCACCCACCTCGTCTTCTACGACGATCCGTGGGACGGGCGGTTCACCCTGCGCGAGGGCGAGGAGGGCGCCGGTTCGGGGCCGGACCGGCCCGGGGTGAGCGAACTGCGGATGGAGGGCGGGCCGCTGCGCTGCTGGGTGCTGGTGGGGACGCCGGCCCGGGTGCTCCAGGGCTGGTCGGGGCTGACCGGCGGGGCCGCCGTACCGCCGGACTGGGCGCTGGGGCACCACCACGCCCGATGGGGGTTCGGGACGGCGGCCGAGGTGCGGCGGGTGGTCGCCGGCTACCGGGAGCGGGGGCTGCCGCTGGCCGCGCTGCACCTGGACATCGACCACTACGACGCGCACCGGGTGTTCACCGTGGACCGCGAGGCGTTCCCCGACCTTCCGGCACTGGCCCGGGAACTGGCGGCGGACGGCACCCGGCTGGTGTCGATCGTGGACCCGGCGGTGAAGGCGGAGCCGGAGGTGCCGGACTCGCTGTACGCCTCCGGCCGGGCGGTGGGGACCGCCGGGGCCTTCGTCCGGGACGCGGACGGACAGGAGGTGCGCGGCGAGGTGTGGCCGGGGACCTGCGGCTACCCGGACTTCACCGATCCGGCGGTCCGGGAATGGTGGGGCGGGCTGTACGAGGAACGGCTGGCGAACGGCTTCGCCGGATTCTGGCACGACATGAACGAGCCGGTGTCCTTCGCGCCGTTCGGGGACCCGAGCCTGCCGAGGTCGGCCCGGCACCATCTGGACGGGGCCGGCGGCGACCACCGGGAGGCCCACAACGTGTACGCGCTCGGGATGGCCCGGGCCGGCTGGGAGGGACTCCTCCGACTGCGGCCGCAGGAGCGGCCGTTCCTGTTCTCCCGGTCGGGATGGGCCGGCATGCAGAGGTACGGGGGCACCTGGTCGGGAGACGTGGACAGCAGCTGGGAGGGGCTGCGGGCCTCGCTGGCGCTGGTGTTGGGGCTGGGGCTGTGCGGGGTGCCGTACTCGGGGCCGGACGTGGGGGGCTTCGGCGGGTCGCCGACGCCCGAGCTGTACGCGCGCTGGTTCCAACTGGGCTCCTGGCTGCCGCTGTTCCGGACCCACGCGGCGATCTGGGCGGGGCGGCGCGAACCCTGGGAGTTCGGGCCGGAGGTGCTGGCGGCGGCGGAGGCCGCGCTGACGGAACGGGAGCGGCTGCGGCCGTACTTCCTGACCCTGGCCCACCTGGCCCGGCGGACCGGGGCGCCGTACGTACGGCCGCTGTGGTGGGGGGCGCCGGAGGACCGGGCTCTGCGGGACTGCGAGGACGCGTTCCTGCTGGGGGACGCGCTGCTGGTGGCGCCGGTACTGGAATGCGGGGCGGACCGGCGGGCGGTGCGGCTGCCATGGGGGCGCTGGTACGACACCGCCACGGGGCGGGCGTACGAGGGGCCGGGACAGGTGCTGCTGGAGGCGCCGCTCGGGCGGATCCCGGTACTGGCCCGGGCGGGGGCGGTGATCCCGGTCCGGGAGGGCGGCCGGGACCTGCTGGAGGTGTGGGCCCCGGCCCGCGGACGCACCGGCGGCGGCGCCGTCGCCTGCGGCGGGCCCGCGGCGGAGTCGGGGACCGGGGCGGTGACGGTCGAACGGTTCGTGTCCCGGTGGCGGGAGGACGAGGTGGTGGTCGAGCGGGAGGACGGCTCGGTGGTGGAGGGCGGGGAGGTGGTGGTGCGGGGGCTGTGAGCCGGGCCCGGCGGGCCATGGCTCAGGCGGAACCGCGGCTCGGCGGCCCGGAGCGGGGCGCCGCACCGGGCGGGGTGCGTGGTGGGGGGTGTCAGGTGTAGCGGCCGGCGAACCAGGCGGTGGTGGCGCGGGTGTGGAGGGGGAAGGCCAGTTCGGCCGGGGTGCGCAGGAGGTGCCAGCCGGTGGTCTCGTCCGTGGGCGCCGAGGGCGGCAGGGTGTCGGCATGGCGGGGCGGCAGCAGGCCGAAGAGCAGCAGGTGGCCGGCCGGGGAGCTGAGGGCGTCGGCGAGGACCACCTCGGTGGCGGGGGCGTGGATACCGGTCTCCTCGCGGAGTTCGCGGACCACGGCGGTGCGCCAGTCCTCGCCGAAGTCGATGAATCCGCCGGGCAGGGCGATACCGCCGAGGGCCGGCTCGATGGTGCGGGTGATCACCACCAGCCCGGTGCCCTCCGCGTCCTCCACGGGCAGCAGCGCGACGGCCACCGGCAGCGGGTTGCGGTAGGCCGCGGAGCCGCAGGATCCGCAGGTGCGGGGCCAGTCGGTGGTGGTGAACGGGGTTCCGCAGGCGGAGCAGTGCGAGTCCTTCGCCGGTGTGGGCATGGCGCCATGGTAGGTGAAGGGGCATGAGGTGGACGGTGGTTGCGGCGGTGCTGGCGGCGGTCGTGGGAGTGGGGGGAGTCGGGGAGGTGGTGGGGGGAGCCGGTTCGGAGGGGGCCGCCGGGACCCGGGGGGCCGTCGGGGTGGAGGGTGCGACCCGGGCGACGGGTGGGGCCGGGGTGGCGGGCGAGGACCGGCCGGGCGGCTCGGACGGGGTGGGGGGTGGGGGGTTGCCTCGGGGGTTTGTGCGGTTGGGGGATGTGGATTCGGGGGTGTGGCAGGACATGCGGTACGCGGGGGCGGGGAACTTCACGGGGGCGGTGGTGCCGGGGTACGAGGAGCCGGTCTGTCTGCTGACGCGGGAGGCGGCGGTGGCGTTGGGGCGGGCCCGGCGGGTGTTGGCGCGGCGCGGGTTCTCGCTGATGGTGTACGACTGCTACCGGCCGCAGCGGGCCGTGGACCGGTTCGTCCGCTGGGCCGCGGAGCCGGAGGACCCCCGGATCCGGGCGGAGTTCCATCCCCGGGTGCCCAAGGCGCGGCTGATCCCGGAGGGGTACATCGCGGAGCGGTCGGGGCACAGCCGGGGCAGCACGGTGGACGTCACGCTGACCACGCCCGCCGGGCGTCCGCTGGACATGGGCACCCGGTTCGACTTCTTCGATCCGCTGTCGCACGGCGCGGATCCGCGGATCACCGGGGCGCCGCGCGAGCGTCGCCGGCTGCTCGCGGAGGTGCTGGCCGGGCAGGGGTTCACCGCGCTGCCGGAGGAGTGGTGGCACTTCCGGCTGGCCGAAGAGCCTTATCCGGAGCGGCACTTCGACGCTCCGGTGCGTTCCGCCTCGGTCCGGCCGTGAGTACCGTGCCGTGGCATGAGCGATGCGATGAGCGATGCGATGAGCGATGCGATGGGCGGGGCAACGACGGATGGGGTGACGGATGGGGTGACGGATGGGGTGACGGATCAGGCCGGTGAGGGGGCGGGGTTCGGGTGTTATGAGGAGTTCTGGCCCTACTACGTGGCCATGCACTCCCGTGCCGCGACCCGCTGGGTGCATCTGACGGGCACCCTGACCGGGCTCGCCATCGCCGCCTACGGGCTGGCGCGCGGCCGTGGGCGCTATCTGGCGGCACTGCCGCTGATCGGCTACGGGACGGCCTGGCCCGCGCACTTCCTGATCGAGGGGAACAACCCGGCGACCTTCGGGCATCCGGCCTGGTCGCTGCGCGGGGACGCGCAGATGATCCGGATGATGCTGGCCGGGCGGGACGGCGAGCTGGCCGAGATCGCCGGGAAGTGGCTGGCCGAGAACCGGTGACCCCGGCGGGGTCCCGTGTCAGACTGCACCCGACAGGGAACTGACGGTACGTCAGTTTCGGTGGACGCGGTCGGAGGGGGCCGAGTTGGAGAGCGCGCTGACACCCGTGGTGGACGGCTGGTTCACCGAGGACGGGCCGGACGGGGAGTTCCGGCTGCTCGGAACCCGCTGCTCGGCCTGCGCCTCGGTGTTCTTCCCCCGCCAGGACGCCTTCTGCCGCAATCCCGGCTGCCCGGGCGACGGCGAGCTGGTCGAGGTCCCGCTGTCCGGGCGGGGCCGCGTCTGGTCCTACACCGACGGCCGCTACCGGCCGCCCGCCCCCTACCTCTCCGATCCGGAGGTCCCCTGGGAGCCGTACACCCTGGTCGCGGTGGAGCTGGCGGCCGAGCGGATGGTGGTCCTGGGGCAGGCGGCGCCCGGGGTGACCGTCGCGGACCTCGCCGTGGGCATGGAGGTCGAGGTGGTGGCCGGGGTGCTCGGCGGCGGGCCCGGAGCGGACGGGGCGGACGGGGCGGCCTCGGCGCCCGAGTCGGCTTCGGCCAGCTGGTGCTTCCGGCCGGTGGGGGGTGCGCGGTGACCGAGGACATCGCGGTGCTGGGCGCCGGTATGCACCCCTGGGGCAAGTGGGGCCGCGGGTTCGTCGAGTACGGTCGGGCGGCCGCGCGCGCCGCGCTCGCCGACGCCGGGCTGGAGTGGGGGCGGGTCGACTCGGTGGTGGGCGCGGACACCGTCCGGTCCGGCTATCCCGGCTACGTCGCGGGGGCCACCTTCGCCCAGGCCCTCGGCTGGCAGGGGGCCCGGGTGACCAGCGTGTACGCGGCCTGCGCCTCCGGGGCCCAGGCCATCGGGACGGCCCGGGCTCAGATCCTGGCCGGGCTGGCCGACGTGGTGCTGGTGGTCGGTGCGGACGCGGCGCCCAAGGGGTTCTTCGCGCCGGCCGGCGGGGACCGCCCGGACGATCCGGACTGGCTGCGGTTCCGGGTGCTGGGGGCCACCAATCCGGCGTACTTCGCGCTCTACGCGCGCCGCCGGATGGCCGTGTACGGGGATACCCCCGAGGACTTCGCGCAGGTCAAGGTGAAGAACTCGGCGGCCGGGCTGCTCAATCCGCTGGCCCGCTACCGGAAGGCGGTGACCGCGGCCGAGGTGGCCGCCTCGGCGGTGGTGGCGGATCCGCTGCGGCTGCTGGACATCTGCGCCACCTCGGACGGGGCGGCCGCGCTGGTGCTGTGCGGGATGGACTTCGCCCGCTCGCACGGGGTGAGCGACCCGGTGCGGATCCGGGCGGTGTCCACGGTGACCCCCACCTATCCGCGGACGGTGCTCGACCTGCCCGACATCGCCACCGACTCGGCCGTCGCGGTGGAGCCCGCGCCCGGTTCGTTCCGGTCCTCGATCGCCCGGGCCGCGTACGAGGAGGCCGGGCTGGGGCCGGAGGACCTGTCGCTGGCCGAGGTGTACGACCTGTCCACCGCGCTGGAACTGGAGTGGTACGAGGACATCGGGCTGTGCCCGGAGGGCGAGGGCGCCAAGCTGCTCCGGGAGGGGGCGACCGCGCTGGGCGGGCGGGTGCCGGTGAACCCCAGCGGCGGGCTCGCCTCCTTCGGCGAAGCGGTGCCGGCCCAGGCCATCGCCCAGGTGTGCGAGCTGACCTGGCAGCTGCGGGGCACCGCCGGGGACCGGCAGGTGCCGGGCGCGCGGGCCGGGATCACCGCCAACCAGGGCCTGTTCGGGCATGGTTCGGCGGTGGTGGCGGTCCGCTGACCTGGCCCGGAGCGGAGCCGTTGCGCGAACGCTTGACGGCTCCCGACGGCAGGTTCACACTGCCTGCACAGTCCCCCACGAGAGCTGCGGCCCGTACCCCAGTCGGCGGGGGTACGGGCCGCCTCCACGCCCGGATCCGCCGGGCAGCCCGGAAGGGACGGCCTAGGTGTGTTGTCCCGGGACGTTGGTGACACGCGTGCTGGGTTCTTGAAATGGGTGAGGGCCTCCGGGTTCGGTGTGGATTGCGACATCTCCAC
>NZ_JBVIRI010000053.1:0-10929 GCF_055576225.1 Streptomyces sp. NPDC033845
CCCGCGGAGCGGGTCCCTCAGCGCTGCGCGCTGAGGACAGACGCGCTCCCGCTGCGCGGGAGCGGGCCCCTTCGGGGCCTGCCCTGCGCTCCGCTTCGGGCGCTGGGCTCCGCCCAGCAGGCCCAGCGAAGCCGGGCCACTGCCGGCCCCTTCGGGCCGGGGCCACGCCTTCGGCCTGGCCCTGCTGGAGGTCCGCTCCGCTCCCCACCAGCTGACCCCGTTTCACGGGGTCACGGGCCTACGGCCCGAGGGGCGTCCGCTCCGCTCCCACCCCGGGCCCTTCCGGCTCCGCCTCCAGGACCTGAGGACCGCTCCGCGGTCCGGCAAGCAGCAGAGGGAGGTGGCTCGGGTCCGCTCGATGGGCCGGGCCGGCGGATCGACCCGAACGGGCGGGGCATCTTCCGAACCTGCCAAGCGGGCCGGGCCAACGCGGTAGAGTCACCATACATCAACATGATGTACCTGTGTAGCATAACGCCAAGTTGGACACCACCTACCTGATGATTCCGCTCGCTCCGTCCCCTCGGCCAGTATTCGGATGTTGTGTGGAATCCCGCGAAAACCACCACTGGCCCCCGTTCATGTTCTTCGACTCGATGGAGGATTCTCGTGCAGGAGACCGCATCAATCACTCTCCGGCCGCATCAGGAAGAGGCCGTTGAGGCGATTGTCCGAGGGCTGGAACTCCCGCCGGGAAAGAGAATTCCGAAAAACGGCCTGCGGGCCACGGTGGTGGCCGCGTGCGGGACCGGGAAAACCTTCATGGCCGCGGCCGCAGCGCTCCGGCTGGCCCGGCACGGCCGGGTCCTGGTCCTGCTCCCCACCCTGGACCTGCTCACCCAGACCGCCGGGGAGTGGCGTACGGCCGGCCACACCGGGCCGGCGGTCGCGGTCTGCTCCTTGGAGGACCACGCCCAGTTGTACGGGCTGGGCGTGCGAACCACGACGTCGGCTCCGCAGCTGGGGCTGTGGCACGGGCGGGGGCCGGTGACCGTCTACGCGACCTACGCGTCCCTGCCCGTGATCGCCGAGGCGCACCGGGGGGAGTACGGGATCCCCATGGATCCCTTCGACCTGGTGGTCGTCGATGAAGCTCACCGCACCTCCGGATCCGCCGGGAAAGCCTGGGGCGACGTCCACCGACAGCAGATCATCCCGGCCGCCCGACGCCTCTACATGACCGCCACCCCCCGGATCTGGGCCGAGCGGCCACCCCGGACCCGGGCGGAGCAGCAGGCCGAGACCGAGCGGCGGCGTGCGGAGGAGGAAGCACGGAAGCTGAAGGCTCAAGAGGGGGGTCAGCCGTACGTGCCGCTGCGCCGGGTGGACCCGCTCCCCAAGGACATGGCCTGCTCCATGGACGACCCGAAGATCTTCGGACCCGTCGTCTATGAGCTGTCCCTGGCCGACAGCATCGCCCGGGGGCTTTTGGCGCGATATCAGGTAGTAGTTGCCGAATTGGTCGACCCAGTCGTGACCCCCGCCCGGCTCTACAGCGAAGAGCGGTGGGAGGAGCAACTGCGCGGGGAGCGGCTGGCCGCCGTCCAGACCGCGCTCCTGGAGACCATGGCCGCCCACGACCTGAAGACGACCATCACCTTCCACCATCGCACCGTGGAGGCGGAGGCCTTCGCCGAGGGCCTGCCCAAGGTGGCCCGCCGGCTGCATGCCGTGGATCCGGAGCGGCACCCCGCCACGGTGTGGGCGGGGTGGCTGCGCGGGGAGCACCAGGCCGAGCACCGGGCAGACATCATCGCGGACTTCGGGCGCCGGGCCGGGCGTGCTGTCCTTTCGAATTGCCGGGTTCTGGGGGAAGGGGTTGATATCAGGAGTGTGGACAGTGTGGCCCTGATCGACCCGAAGGGGTCCGCCGTGGATATCGTCCAGGCCATCGGTCGGGCGCTGCGCCAGAAGCCCGGTCAGGGGAAGATGGCTACCTTGATCGTGCCGATCTTCCTGAAGCAGGAGGAGGCGCCGGAGGATATTCTCACGTCGAAGTCGTATGGGCCGCTCATTCGGGTTTTGAATGGGCTTCGGGCGCATGATGAACGTGCTGTTGAGCTGCTGGCTATTCCGCAGGAGGAGCAGAAGCGGGACGTTCAGCCGTCGCCGATCCTCGGTCCTGCCCCCGCCGAAGGGGAGGAGGAGGCCCGGCTGCTGCTGCGGTTCGCGGCCCCCCGGGACCCCGCCCTCATCGCGAAATGGATCAAGTTCGCGGTCTTCAACACCGAGCGGGAGGACTGGAAGCGCGGGATCGAAGCAGCGTTCCGCTACCGGGAACGGGAGCAGCACCTCGAAGTCCCCTACGGGCACACCGAGGGCTCCTACCCGCTGGGGCGGTGGCTGTCGGACCAGCGTCAGGACTTCCGGGCCGGGACCATGACCGGGGAGCGGGCCGCCGAACTGGAGGGGCTGGGGATCGTGTGGGACACCGCCGATGCCGCCTTCGCCGAGAACCTCGCCGCCGCCCGCGCCTACTTCCAGCTGCACGGCACCCTCGCCGCTCCCCGGCACGCGACCACCCTGGACCGGCCGGTCGGGCAGTGGCTCACCAACCTCCGCCGCCCCGGCGGGCTGGGCAAGGATCCCGGGCGGGCGGGCCGGAGGGAGGCCGCGCTGGCCGCCATCGACCCGGACTGGAACCCCGGGGCGCTGGGGTGGACCGTCGACTGGCAGCGCCACTACTCCTACCTCGCGCAGATGTTCGCTGAAGGAGTGCGGCTGGCCGCGGTCCGACCGGGGGTGACCCGCCACGGGGAGGACATCGGCCGGTGGCTGGCCACCCAGCGCCAGACCTTCGGCCGGCTGACCGAGGAGCAGCAGCGGCGCCTTGCCGAACTCGGGGTCAAGGCCGCCCCACAGCCTCGCCAGAGCGCCGCAGCGGCCGGGCGGGCAGCTGCGGGTGAGCGGGGCGGGAGTGCCTTCGACAAGGGCGTACAGGCCCTTGCCCAGTACCAGGAACGGGAGGGCGGCGGCCTTCCGGGCCGCAACCACGTCGAGGAGCTGCCGGACGGACCGCACCGCACCGGCGTGTGGATCGTCAACCAGAAACAACGCCGCGACCGACTGACCGCCGAGCAGCTGGCCGCGCTCGCCGAGCTCGGGGTGGAGTGGGCCCGGTGACCGGGTCGGGGTCAGGCGCCGGGTGCCGTGCCCGCCTCGCGGGCGGCGTGCCGCTGGACTTCCACCGAGGGCGCCACGGCGGCCACCGCCTGGTCGACGCCGACCCCCGCCGCGTGCGCGTCGTTGAGCAGGCGGGTCACGTCCACGCCCTGGTTGTGGAGGCGGTCCATGGCGGCGGCCATGTCGGGCCAGGCCGGGGAGGCCAGGATCGCGTCGCGGACCATCCCTTCGGGCATCGTCGCGCGGAGCTGGTCGGCCCACCAGTCGGTGCCCGCGGCCCTGATGGTCGCCGAGTTCACCTCCACGGCCCGCTGAACGGTCGAAGCGACCGTGCCGAGCTGAGGCAGGAAAGCCGTAATGTCGACGCCGGCCCGCTGAAGCAGGACGAGCTGGCGGGCCAACTGCAACGCATCGCGATCGCCGCGGACTGCGCGGCCTCGGCGAGCGCTTCGCAGAACAGCTCGCCGGCGAGCATGGGAGCGGGGACGGTACGCCTACGTCGATGACACTCGGTGTTCACAGTCCGGTGCGGGTGCCCCAAGGGGTAGGTCAGTCCGCAAGTAGCCAGGGTACGCAAGGGGGTGAGCGGGCGCAGGGTTATGTACGACGATGAGGCCGTACAGGTTCGCTGACACAAGGGGAGCAGAAGAGACTTGCCGACAAGCTCGGTTCCAGATGGTACTGACCCGGACATACAACCCCCATCATCACGCTCCACGTCGAACGTCCCGCCGCCATGGGCCTGGTGGGTGATAGGCATACTTATTCCGGTCCTGGGGACCGCAGCGACCTTGTGGGCGACCACGGCAAGGCAGAACGAACCAGGGCACTCGGCATCCATCAGCGGTCCGCCAACATCACCGACACCTACGACTGCCCCCACGGCCGACCGTCCCGGTCGAACCGATGAGACATCAGGAACCAGTGCCACACCGTCACCTACGCCGATCGGCGTGATCGGAGCGTGGCAGGGGCAATACGGCTGCAGCTCCAACCCAACCCGGTTGAACCTGACCATCACCCCTTCCCAGGACAAGGCCCTGACGGCCGTCTTCAATTTCGGCCCACATCCCGGAAACCCCGGTGTACCCAAAGGTTCGTTTCGCATGTACGGAAGGTTGGACAGCGAGGTGCTCGAACTAAAGGCAACGGAATGGATTCAACAACCCGATGGCTATGCCATGCTCGACCTCACAGCGCCTGTCGAAGAGAGCCGTCCAACCAAGATCAGTGGCAGGCTGGGCGTCGCAGGAACATTTTACGACTGTTCGGAATTCTCTGTGGTCCGGTCCGACTGACATCACCAGAACGCCCCGCAAGAACAAGCCGCCGCGCTGAGGAACTGTGCGCTGCAGGGGCAACCGGGCTTTCGTCGACGAAAACCCGGTCACCAGCCCCAGCCCCCTCCCCCCGGCGTCCGAGCAGGTATGCCGTCACCGTGCGCGGCCTGTCCCCTTGACCCGCGAGACGGGCTGCCGGTGGGCGGGCACCGCGGCTTCCGCCGGAGCCGTGCACATGCCGATGCACCGAGCCGTCCCCCGGCTCCCGGGGCGCCGGGCCCCGACTTCCTCCCCCGGGCCCGGCCCCCGCCCCTCAGCGGCGCCCTCAACTGGCCTCCGGGCGCCTACCGCTACCTGGCGAGCGGCTCGATGGTGGCGTCGTCGGTGTACTGGCCGGCCTCGGCGGCGTGCACCGCGCACGCCGTGATCACACCGCCCGCCGTATCCGTGACCCGGTGCGTCATCAGCTCCGCACACGGCTGATCCAGCCGGTCATACGACCACGGCCGACCACACCCGGGAAAACAACAGCAGCTCCGCCGGCCAGCCGGCCGCTCTCGCCGAACTCGGGATCGAGTGCGGGCGTGACGCTTTTCAACGCCGCCTGCTATGGACGGTCAGGTGCTTGCCGAAGCGATTTCCACCACTGCCCTCTTCTTTGCCCTCGCCATTCGCGCAGGAGCTGGGTCGTCGCGATGGAGTCGGGATGGTGAACGCCCAAATTCTTGTTCTGGTGATCTAGGACCAGTTTCAGCATGTTGATAGCCTGGGATTTCCTACCTGCATCCCAGTAGGCGATGCTGAGCCTCACCCGACAGGACAAGGTCGAGGGGTCAGATGGGCCAAGAATCCGCTCGCGAAGCGCAAGGGTGTCTTCCATCAAACCCAGCAAGTCTGCAGCAGTCATTTTCTTGAAGAGTTCCGGCTTCGTGCGCGGGGCCTCACGCGCCCTACGGATGGATTCAGCCAGTACCTCGGTTTCGTAGGCGTAGTCCTCCTGAAACACGGCAAAGGCATCCTTGGTGCGATGTGCCCCCAGGTAGGCCGAAGCCAGCTCACGTCGGGCTATGACGGTCTTGCGGTCAGTCCGGCCGAGGATCCGTTCACTTGTGTCCGATACTCGCTGCCAGTACGGAACCGCGGCGGTGGCGAGGCCCCGGGAGCGCAAACTGCGGCCTACCCATAGGAGCAGATGGTGACCGTCCACCTCCCACAGCACATCCCCTGCGAATCCGTCCAGGCTGTCGACATTCGTATGCAGCACAGCCCTTTCCACGTTCGTGTGCCATAGCTCTGTGAGTGCTTCAGCCGCTGTCTTCACGATCTCTCGTTGTTCGGCACTCGGTGTGTGTTCACGAGCAGCGCGTGCCGTCAGGGCGTGCAGCTTCACCGCGCGGAAGCCGGCCTGCGCATCGTCGGTGAGCAGACCGTATCTGTGCAGGAGCCTCAACGCCGCTTTGGCCTGAGCCCTGTCGACCGGGGTAGGGCTATCGGGCGACGTCGTCGTCCGCCGGTGGGCGTTGAGGTAGTCGATGACTGCCTTCTCGCCCCAGAGCTCCCGGGGGTGGCCGGCAGGATCGAGAACCGCGGCGAGGCGCAGCGCCGGGATCGCGAGGCCTACGGGTTCGCATTCCTGGGCTACGTCCAGTGAGAGGAGCAGGGCGGCTGCCACCTGCCGTCCGTAGCCCTCCGTGTCTGCGTGGCGGGGAAACAGATCATCCAGTTTCGCAGCGCTGTCGTTGAAGAGGCGGAGGTAGTCCGTGCAGGGCACGTCCTCGTTGATCATGTAGGCGGCGGCGTGAGACAGCGCCAGGGGCAGAAAGCCGAGGGCCTCGGCCAGCGGCTGGGTCCGCGAGTCAATCAGGTGTTCCGCACGGGCCGATTTGAGGCGGGCGCGTAGGTAGGTGTCGGCTTCTTGTGAGCTGTAGGTGTTGATATCTACGACCGCGCGACCGTTGCCCGACAGGACAGCATCCTGGCGGCGGGTGGTGGCCACCACCCGGCCGGAGCCCCATGCAGAGGATGGTGGCCACCACGAGTGCATCGCGTCGGGGTCGGTGATGTCGTCGAGGATGACGAGCCAGGACCGTTTGGTGGTTGCCAGCCACTGGAGAAACGCTTTGGCGTCCTGCTCTCCGGTCTGGCCCGCCAGGGCATTCGGGACATCGATCACGTGAGCGGCGACCGCGTAGCGAGCGATCACCTGGTCCGTTTCGCTGGCGTCGACCCAGACAACCAGGTCGATGCCGTCGGCCAAGGCCTGATGGGCGTACGCGGAGGCGAGCTGGGTCTTTCCGACGCCGCCCCCGCCGGACAGGACCTGAGTCAGTACCACCGCGGTATGGCCGGCGGCGGCTTGTTCGATCGTGTTGCGGACCTCGGGTCGCTGCTGGAATGCCGATGCCAGAGCGGGAACTGCTCCCAAGCGGAGGGGCCACTGGACGGGCCCTTGCGCGACGGCCTGGGCGATCGTCAGATGACCTACATGACCGCTCACCGCGACCGCCCCCGCGGCCGACGCGATGGCGTCACCACTGTCGCTGACGGAGGAGGCTGCGGCATCGTCCTGCGGAGGGGACGGAAGCTGTTTCCTTGGACGCCACATCATGAGGTACCCGGCATTCGCTCTCCTGGCGTGGGCACGCTAGTCGGTGTAATCGATACCGGTCCCAGCCCTGCTGCCCGGTCCACGCGCGATGGCGTCGCCGGTTCCCTGAACCCGGGCTGTACCAGGGCCGGCTCCACGACGTCGTACGCCGGTATGCGCCTGCCCTCCGCTGCTGGCATCTGCTCGTCCGGTCTGCGTTGCGGTGTCTCCTCCTGCGTCCGGTGAAGCAGCCCGGGACTGGGCCCAGGCCCACACCAGCGCAGCGACCCCCGTGGCGGCCTGAATCGACGCACCCACGATCCCCGCGGTACCCGGGCCGTCGAGCAGCCAGATGGCCGGGGTCGAACCGATGCCCACCACTGCGGCGACCATCACCACGATCCGCTGTTTCCTCGACATGCTCATCTCTTCCCCCCAACTCCCCTGTCGTAGCCGCGCATCGGTGACAGCAGCCCGGCTTCAACACGGTTCCATACTGCGGGATGACTCCCTGTCTGTCGGATGAACCGGACAGATTGAGCGGCCCCAGAGGGATCCCAGCCACCACCCGCCTACGGGAGGCGAATCCACGTCGTGAGATCCCGGATGCCTACTCCTCGGTGAGCGGCTCGATGGTGGCGTCGTCGATGTACTGGCCGGCCTCGGCCGCGTGCACCGCGCACGCCGTGATCACACCACCCGCCGTACCCGTGACCCTGTGCGTCACCAGCTCCGCACACGGCTGATCCAGCCGGTCATACGACCACCGCCGACCACACCCGGGAAAGCAACACCAGCTCCTCCCCCCACCGGTACCCAGAGTGGGACCGTGATCGGGACAGACCCCCCACGGGATCGCACACAGCGGCGCAACATCCGGAACCACACCCGAAACCGACATGGAAACGACCGTAGCGCCCCCACCCCCGACACCAGCGCCGCACGGCCTCTATGCCCCGGACCGGGTGAACCAGAGCGCCCTACCGGCCCGGCCGAACCCCAGCCCCGTGCAACGACCCGCAACCCCACCCCCCTCCTACCTATAAGTCTGGAAACTCACCGGCAAGAAGAGGAGGTCTGAGCAGGGACGATGCCGAGCGTTCCCCGAAGTCGCTTCCCCCTCAGCTTCCCCCTCGGTTTCCCCCTCAGGTTCCCCGTGAGCTTCCCCCTCAGTTTCCCCCCAGGGGGCCGGCCGTCAGAGGTCGATCTCCAGGTAGTCGATGTCGGTGAACTCCACCACCAGGTCGTCCGCGCGGCGGCCGCCGTCGCGGAAGTAGACGTCCTGCAGACCCTCGGCGGCGATCCGCCGGAGATCCGCCTCGGAGGCGCCCGCGTCCTGGGCGGACAGCAGCCGGCCCGCGTACTCGGGCGGGAGGTG
This sequence comes from Streptomyces sp. NPDC033845, assembly GCF_055576225.1. Taxonomy (NCBI): domain Bacteria; kingdom Bacillati; phylum Actinomycetota; class Actinomycetes; order Kitasatosporales; family Streptomycetaceae; genus Streptomyces; species Streptomyces sp. NPDC033845. The sequence continues at coordinate 8,369 of NZ_JBVIRI010000053.1, forward strand.
CTGGGTGATCCGCCGCATCCGGCCGTCGTCCGTCGACCCCGGAGCCGCGGTGAACCCGAATCGGGCGCGGGTCTCGATCACCAGCCCGGACTGTCCGGCGGCCCGCTGGCGGGCCCGTTTGCGGACGTGGGGCTGCCAGCGCTGGCGGACCTCCCGCTCCATCCGCTGCGCCAGGTCCGGTTTGGGGGTGCGGATCTGGTCTTTCACGTACCGCTCGACCGTGCGCTGGGAGATGCCGAGCAGCTGGGCCACCTGCCGGGTGGAGCCGGCGTGCTGCTTGACCAGGTAGCGCATGCGGGCGCCGGCGGATTTCGGGATCGGGCGGGTGAACGCCTGCTGCCCGGCCCGGTCGAGGCTGTCGCCGATGATGCCCATCCGTCTCCCCCTGTCCGACGCCGTGACCGGCGCCCCTCATCCTCGCCTACGGCGGTGGTCGGGTGCTGTCGGGATGCGCGGATAGTGCCTGGCCAGGCGGCTGTTCGGTTCCCGGGGGCAGGTCGGGGAGTCCGGAGGGTTTGCCCGTCGTGATCGCGAGCAGGAGGGGGTCACGACCAATCCGGTAACACCACGAGGAGGTCCCGATGTCGGGCACGCAGAAGACCAAGGCGCAGGCCGAGCAGGTCAAGGGCAAGGCCAAGGAGGCCATGGGCCGCATGGTCGGCAACGAGCGGATGACGGCGGACGGCCAGGCCGACCAGGCCAAGGGCCACGCCCGTCAGGCCAAGGAAGACGTCAAGGACACCTTCCGCCGCTGACCCCCTGCCCGCGGCCCGTCCGCCGCGGCCACATCCGGTGCCCCGACCCACCTCCCCCCAGGGTCGGGGCACCGGCCATGTCCGCCCCCACGGGCGCCGCGCCTTCCGGCCGGCCACCCCTCTGGCCTACGGCGCTTGTTCCGCTCTGGCGGACACCGAGCGCGTGGGGAGCTGGCCAGCGACGGCCGGCTCCGCCGTCGGAATGTGGTCGGGGCATGATTTCCGCTGTGCATGAGGACGAGAACGAGCGCGTGAGCGCGCGGTACACACTGGCCGAGACTGAGCACGGCCATGTCTGGGGCGTCTGCGCCGAGGCGGAGGGACTGTTCGGGGAATCCCAGCGCGGGACGTACGAGCTGTTCGGTTGGGTTCCGGAGGAATCCGGCGTGCCCGTTTGGGTGGGCAGCCGGGTGTGGCTGGTGCCGGACGACGAGGCACTCGATGCCTGGCTGCTGGAGGACGCGGAGAGCCTGGGGCAACTGCGCCGGACGGACAGTCTGCTGCTCACCGGCATGGACGACTACGAAGGTCCGCCCGAGGGGCACAGAGGGCGCGTTCGCGTGCACGACGGGCACCGCTGGCTGGGGTCCTGCCGGGAGTTCACCCGTGTCCTGCCGCCCGAGCAGGTGCCGCCCCCGCTGGTCCTACGGGGGCTCGCCCAGAGTGATCAGCTGAGAGCGGCGCTGATGAAGGGCACCCGGAGGGCGCTGGATCTGGAGGAGGCCGCTCTGAAGATACGGGACGCCGAAGGTGAGCTACTGACTGATCGGCTGGTCTGGGCAACAGTCCGTGGCTGGCGTCCGTCCGCCTGCGGAGCAGACCTGATCGACCTGGAGCTCGACGGAAGCGGCTTCACACCCGTTCCCGAGTACGCCCGGCCCATCTGGGAGCGGTGGCTCTCCGGGCCGCCGGACGCCGTGAACGCCTGGGCCGGCCTCGATACCCGCCGCCGCGGAGCCTGGCATGACCTCGTCCGAGAGCGGGCCTGTCGGCGCACCCACTGCGACCGGCCATCCGGTCACCGCTACGAACTCGACGGCCGGCACATCACCGACGAAGCAGCCCTCTACCTGGCACTCGGGGAGGCGATCAACGGGGCGGGCGGTTACTTCGGCGACTGTCTCGCCGCGCTTGACGACTGCCTGCGCGGCACCTTCGGCTACACCGCCCCCGCCACACTGCTTTGGCGAGACGCCGCGACCGCACGCGAGTACCTGTCCCACACCCTGACACCGGATGGCCACTCTTACGACCTGTTCTCCGCAGTCCTCGAAGCCCTGGCCCAGGGTGGCATGGATGTCACTCTGGCATGAGCTCGCGCTGGCGGATCTGCGCGGCGAATACCACCCTGGACATACTGATTTCTGATCTCGCGATCCGTCGGGTTGGATGGCGCCATGACGAGACGAGGCAGGGCGAAGAAGAAGCGGCCTCCGTTCGACATACCGCGGGAGATCATCCTGCTGTCAGGACCGGACGCGTGGCCCTACACGTTCACCGCCGACGACTCGGGTGGCGGATGCGGCAAGGTCGCGATGCCCACCGACGCGGCCCTTGAGGATGTGCAGGCGGCGGTCTTCACGCCGCTGGCGGATCTCACCCGTACCCTCCACGGTATCGAGATCGGCATCGTCTGGTCCCCCTTGACACCGGACTCGTGGGTCGGGCGCATCAGTTCCATCGCCACGGATGGGGCGAACTCTCAACAGATCTAGGGCCTGTTTTAGAAGTTGCTGGTGTGCTGGGTGGGGCGTCCGGGGAAGTAGCGGGCGGCCATCCAAAGGGTGAGGTCGCGGGCGATCCGGT
>NZ_JBVIRI010000054.1:0-9127 GCF_055576225.1 Streptomyces sp. NPDC033845
TCCGCCGACCCCGCACCGTCAGCAACCGCAGCCCGCGGCCGACAACCCGGCCCGGGCTGCCTGCCGTAGCGAGCCCACTTCCAAGAGGCCCCCGCCATGCCGACATTCATGACCCCGAAGCCCATCCGTGCCAGCGTCGAACTCGACATCGGCAACGTCCGGTTCATCGCGGGCGAACGCGCCGACACCGTCGTGGAGGTGGGCCCCTGCGATCCCGCCGAGCCCCGCGACCTGGCGAGCGCCGCCCGGACCCTGGTCGACTACGTCCCGGGCGAACTGGTGGTCAGCGTCCCGAAGGCCCCCGACCCGGCCGGGGCCGGCGGTGCGGTGGCCATCGTCATCCACCTGCCGGCCGGCTCGACGGTGTACGGGGACGGGGTCGCGGCGGACTTCCGCGGCGACGGCCGACTGGGGGAGTGCCGGCTCACCAGCGACTGCGGACACGTCCGGCTGGCCCAGACCGGGGCGCTCCACCTGACCACCGGCCTGGGCAACGTCACGGTGGACCGGGCCGACGGGAACGTGGAGGTCACCGCCGACTGCGGGGACGTGACCTTCCGGACCATCGCCGGCGCGGCCCACTTCCACCGCACCAAGGGCGGCACCCGGGTCGAGGAGATCGCCGGCCGGCTCGGCGTGTCCGTGGAGAGCGGCGACGTCCACATCGGCCGCAGCCACACCCGGGTCGAAGTCCGCTCCGCCCAGGGCGACATCCGCATCGACCGCGCCCACCGCGGCCCGCTGTCCCTGGAGACGGCCGACGGACTGGTGGAGGTCGGCATCGCCGACGGCACCGCGGCCGAACTCGACCTGGACGCCCGCTCCGGAACCGTCTACCGCTCCCTGGACCTCTTCGACACCCTGCTGTCCGCCCCCGAGGAAACCGTCCAGGTCCAAGCCCGCACCGTCATAGGCGACATCGTCATCCGCCGCTCCCCCACCCCGCACCCCGAACCCTGACCCCACCCGCCCCACCCCCACCGCGCCTGCCCCCGGCAGGCGCGGTTTCGCGTTTCCCGGGCCACCGGTTCCGCCGGGCCGCCGGCCCCGGCACCCGGGCCCTCGGTCCCGGGTCCGCGCCCCGAGCGACGCCCGCCCCGAGCGACGCCCGCCTCGTACGGAGCCCGGCCCGTCGGCCGGTCGCAACGGGGGCTGCCGGCCCCCGAGCGACCTGCGGAGCGCGGGTGCGCGGCACCCCGCGCGGGCCTGTCCGGCCGGTAGGCCGGCTCTGGGGCAGGGGCCGAGGTCGTCGGCGCGTGGCACCCGCGCCCCGTACCGGGGGACTGTGTTCGGGGGCGCGGCCGTGCGGCGCCCGGCCCGTACGGGTGTCCGGCCCGGCGGACGGTGGCGCATGGGCCCCGGGCGGCCCGGGAAGGGCGGCTGCCCGGCGCCCGTGCAGGGCCGCACGGTCCGGGGCGGGCGGGGGCGGCTGCCCCGTACGGATGGCGCGGTGCCGCGGGAACGCCGCCACCCCCGCCGGGAGGGGTGGCGGGGGTGTGGGGAAGGCCCCCCGCCGGCGGGGGAGCCGGGGCGGGGGGCCTGGGGGCCGCCGGGGGAGGGCGGGCCCGGTCAGAGGGCCTTGCGGTCTTCGTTCAGCAGGGCGCGGAGCTGCGGGGCGGTGCCGGCCAGCGCGTTCTGGAGCTCGTCCAGCTGCTCCTGGGTGAGCGCCTCGTGCTTGGCGCCGTCCCGCACCTCCTCCTCGAACCGCTCCAGCATCCGCTTCAGCCGCCGCTGCCCGTCCTTGGCGTCGGCCGGCTTGTCGCCGCCCCGCCGCAGGCCGTTCTGGATGCGGTCGTCGATGTTCTGCTGGATGCCGGCCTGGAAGGCGTCTCCGGAGTACTGCTCCCGGTAGGAGGCGGTGAGCTGCTCCTTGAGGTCCTTCGTCTGGTCCTTGGTCTGTGCGCGCATGTCGGTGACCTTTGCCTTCGTTTCGGTGCGGATGTCCTGGACCGTCTGCTTGAGCGACCTGCCGAGGCTGGGTCGCGCCTTGGTCTTGGCGGGCTTGAGGTGTCCGACGAGTTCGGCGATCGTCGCGTGCTGGAACAGCAGCCGGATGGACACCTCCAGTTCGAGGGTGCGGCGGATCCGGCCGATGATCCGGGTGGCCTTGAGGGAGTTGCAGCCGAGGGCGAAGAAGTTGTCGTCGATGCCGACCCGCTCGACTCCGAGGATCTCCGCGAACACGGCGCAGAGCGCTTCTTCCTGCGGGGTGCGGGGCGCCCGGTGCCCGCCGTCCGCCCCGGCACCGGCACCGGCACCGGCCCCGGCATCGGCCGTGGTGCCGTCGGCGCCGGGTTCGGGCAGGGCGGCGCGGTCGATCCGGCCGTCCGCGGTGAACGGCAGTTCCGGCAGGGTGACCAGGACGGCCGGGACCATGTGGTCCGGCAGCAGTCCGGCCGCGTAGGCCCGGATCCGCTCAAGGTCCGGTGCGCCGACCGCCGTTCCGCCGGCCGCCGTTCCGACGTCGGCCGTGCGGAGCGGGACCAGGTAGCCGGTCAGCCGGTCGTCGCCGCCCGGCTCCCCGGCCGGCCGGGCCACGACGGCGGCCTGGGACAGCTCGGGGTGCGCGGCCAGTACGGCCTCGACCTCGCCGGTGCGGAACCGGCGGCCGCGGATCCGGGCCGGAGCGGTGTCCGGTCCGAGGAGTTCGGGCCGGCCGTCGCGGTCGAGGCGGGCGAGTTCCCCGGTGCGGAACAGCCGGGCCCCGGGCGGGCCGAACGGGTCCGGTGCGAACCGGTCCTCGGCCAGGGCGCCCCAGCCGTGGTGGCCGCGGGTGGCGCCGCCGGTCGCGTAGAGCTTTCCGGTCACCCCGGTCGGGACCGGGGCGAGGGAGTCGTTCAGCACGTGGAAGCGGGGGCCGCCTTCCGTGGTGGCGCGGAGGATGCCGCCGGGGGCGTGTGCGCCGAGCACCCGGACTCCGGGGTGCGCGGCCCGGATCCGCGCGGAGAGCGGGTCCCGGGGGTCCGTACCGGTGAGCACCACGGTGTCCGCCGGGAAGGTGTCCGGGGTCCGGGCCGTGCGGTTGAGGTGTGCGGCGAACAGCGGGCCGGTGGTGCTGATCACGGTGCCGGTCCGGTCGCCCGGTCCGGCCGTCCCGGAGAGGTCGGAGAGGTCGGAGAGGTCGGCGACGGGTTCGACGCGGGCGCCGGCGGCGAGCGCGGCGAGGATCTCGAAGGCCTGTCCGTCGGCGTCCGGGGAGGCCGCCAGCAGCCGGCCGCCCGGGCCCAGCCCGGTGTCGGCGGCGAAGGCGGTGACCGCCTCGGCCAGGGCCCGGTGGTCGACCGTCAGTCCGGCCGGAGCCGCGCCCGCCGGGCCGCCGTCGGCGGTCTCCGGGGCCGGCCGCAGCCAGGCCGCGTCCAGCGGACCGGCCGGCGTCAGCGGCAGCGGGCCGGACCCGCCGTCCGGCACGGCGTACGGGGCGTCGACGTCGGCGGCGGTGAGCAGCTGTGCCGCGCCGGCCGCGGCGAGCACCGACTGCCGGTGTGCCGCCGACCAGCCCGAGTCCGTCAGCAGGAACGCCGCACCGGACTTGAGGACCGCCAGCAGGGCGATCGCCAGCGTGCCGGAGCGCGGCAGGTCCAGTCCGATCACCGATCCCGGTCCGGCTCCGCGCCGGACCAGCTGCCGGGCGACGGCCTCGGAGCGTTCGGCCAGCTCCCGGTAGGTCAGCGGCCGGCCGCCGCGGACCACCGCGGGAGCCTCCGGGGTGGCGGAGGCCCGCCGGCCGATCAGCTCGGGGAGGGTTTCCGCCGGACCGGCGGCCGCGCTGTCGGCGGTGACCGGCTCCGGTCGGCCGCCGAGCAGCCGCCGGCGTTCGGCGTCGAGGAGGAGGTCCACTTCGGCGACCCGGCGGTGCGGGTCGTCGAGGAGCTGGCGGAGGACGGTGTGCAGCCGTTCGGCGATGTCCCCGACGGCCCGCTCCTCGAACAGGTTCCGGTGGTACTGGAGGGTGAGCCGGATGTGCGGGTCGGTCTCCACGATCAGCGCGAGCGGGTAGTTGGCCGCGCCTTCGGCCCGTATCCCGGTGACCTCGATCCCGGCCGCGGCGGTGGCCTCGGCGATGCCCGCCCGGTCCACCGGGTAGGACTGGAAGGCCACCAGGGTGTCGAAGAGGGTGTCCAGGCCGGCGGCCTGGTGGATCTCCGGGAGGCTGTGGTGGTGGTGGTCCAGCAGTTCCGACTGCCGGTCCTGGAGCCCGGTGAGCAGGGTGGCGAGGGTGTCGGAGGAGTCGTGGCGGACCCGCACCGGCAGGGTGTTGATGAACAGGCCGACCATGGACTCCACCCCCGGGAGGGCGGCCGGGCGGCCGGAGACGGTGGCTCCGAAGACCACGTCCGCGCGGCCGGTGAGCCCGCCGAGCAGCACCGCCCAGGCGCCCTGGACCAGGGTGTTCACGGTGACGCCCAGTTCGCAGGCCCGCCGGAACAGCCGGGTGGACTCGTCCTCGGTCAGTCCGAGCGGGGCCTCCCCGGCGCCGGAGGCCCGTCCGCGGGGGGCGGTGGCCGGGACCAGCAGGGTGGGCTCGTCGATCCCGGCGAGCTCCTCGGCCCAGGCCTTCGCGGTCAGTGTCCGGTCCTGCCGGTCCAGCCAGGCCAGGAACTCCCGGAAGTCCCGCACCCGGGGCAGCCCGGAGGCGTCCCCGCCGGTGGCGTAGAGCCGCAGCAGGTCCTGCATCAGGATCGGCTCGGACCAGCCGTCGATCAGTACGTGATGGGTGGTGAGGACCAGCTCGTGGCGGTCCTCTCCGAACTGCACCAGGGTGAGGCGCAGCAGCGGGGGTGCGGTGCGGTCGAAGTGCTCGGCGTAGTCCTCGGTGAGGAACGCCTCGAAGGCCGCGTCGCGCTCGGCGGGGGCCAGACCGGTCAGGTCGACCTCCCGCCAGGGCAGCGTCACACCGTCCACCACGAGCTGGACGAGGTTGTCGTCGGAGTCGGGTACGAAGGCGACCCGCAGGTTGGCGTACCGGTCGAGCAGGGCCTGTCCGGCGGCCCGCATCCGGGCCGGGTCCACCGGGCCGGACAGGTGGAACACCGTCTGCATCTGGTACGCGTCGTAGCCGGTGTCGTTGAGGGCGGACTCGAAGAGGATCCCGGACTGCAGGGCGGTCAGCGGCCATACGTCGGCCAGCCGCGGGTAGCGCTGCCGCCAGGCCAGGAAGGCCGGGGAGTCGGCGGCGGTGAGCGGGGCGGACGGGGCGGCCGCGGCCCGCGGGTCGGTGCCGGTGGCCACCAGGGCCAGCGCGGCGACCGTACGGGAGCGCAGGATCTGCCGCGGGGTGAGCTCCAGGCCGCGGGCGCGGGCCCGGGTGACCACCTGGATGGCGCGGATGCTGTCGCCGCCGATGGCGAGGAACTCGTCGTCCGCGCCGACCCGTTCGAGGCCGAGGACCTCGGCGAACACGGCGGCCAGCAGCTCCTCGCGGGGGGTGCCCGGGGCGCGGTAGGCGGTGGTGGCGAACTCCGGCTCGGGCAGGCCCTTGCGGTCCAGCTTGCCGTTCGGGGTGAGCGGCAGCCGGTCCAGGGTGACCACCGCGGCGGGGACCATGTACTCGGGCAGCCGGGCGGCGGCGGCGCGCAGCAGTGCGGCGGTGTCGAGGGGGCCGGTGCCCGCGCCGGTGGCGGCGTCGGTCTCCGGGACCACATAGGCCACCAGGCGGTTGGAGCGGGCGACGACCACGCTCTGGCGGACCGCCGGGTGGGCGCGCAGGACGCTCTCGATCTCGCCGAGTTCCACCCGCAGGCCGTGGATCTTCACCTGGAAGTCGGCGCGGCCCAGCAGTTCGATCAGGCCGTCGGGGCCGAAGCGGGCGACGTCGCCGGTGCGGTAGAGGCGTTCGGTGACCTCGCCGTGGGACCAGTCCAGGAAGCGTTCGGTGGTCCGCTCGGGCTGGTCGAGGTAGCCGCGGGCCAGCCCGACGCCCGCCAGGAACAGCTCGCCGGGGACGCCCGGCGGCACCGGCTGCATGGCCTCGTCGAGGATGTAGGTGCGCTGGTTGGCCATCGGCCGGCCGTAGGGGATGCTCGTCCAGTCCGGGTCGACCTTCTCCACCTCGAAGAGGGTGGAGTGGATGGAGGACTCGGTGGCCCCGCCCATCACGATGAACCGCAGGTCCGGGGCGTGTACGCGGATCCGCTCGGCGAGCGGGACCGGTACCCAGTCGCCGCCGAGCAGCGCCACCCGCAGCCGGGGCAGCGGCGCGGCGCCGGTCTGCTCCAGCTGGTCGGCGAGCAGGCCCAGCAGGGCGGGGGCGGAGTTCCAGACGGTGACTCCGTGGGTGGCGGCGAGCTCGGCCCAGTGGGCCGGGTCCTTGGTGCGGCCGGCGTCGGGGACGACCACCGTGCCGCCGGCGGCGGTGAGGCCGAGGAACTCGTACACCGACATGTCGAAGCTGGGGGAGGACAGGGCCAGCACGGAGTCGCCGGGGCCCACCTGGTAGCGGGTGTTGAGGTCGTGGACGTTGTTGAGGACGCCCAGGTGCCGCAGGGCGATCGGCTTGGGCGCACCGGTCGAGCCCGAGGTGTGGATGATGTAGCAGAGGTGCTCGGGGCCGGCCAGCGGGGCCGGGTCGTGCTCCGGGCCGGCGGCCAGCAGGGCGGCGTCCCGGTCGAGGAGGACCAGCGGCGGGCTCTGGCCGTCGCGCTCCGGCAGGTTCGAGGTGAGGTCCTCGCGGCTGACCATCACGGCGCAGGAGGTGCCGTTCACCATGACGGCGATGCGGTCGGCCGGGTAGTCCGGGTCCAGCGGGACGTAGGCGCCGCCGGCCTTGAGGACGGCCAGTTCGGCGATCAGCAGGCCGGGGGAGCGGTCCAGGCAGAGGCCGACCCGGACGTCCGGGCCGACGCCCAGGGACCGCAGGTGGTGGGCGAGCCGGTTGGCCGCGGCGTTGATCTCCCGGTAGGTGATCCGCTCGGCGCCGTGGACCACGGCGACCGCTTCGGGGGCACTCGCCGCACGGGCCTCGAAGGCCGCGTGCAGGGTGCCGTGCTCCGGCAGCGGGGTCTCGGTGCGGTTCCACTCGACGAGGGTGCGGTGCAGCTCCTCGTCGGTGAGCAGCCGCAGCCGGGAGACCGGGGTCCCGGGGGAGGACAGGGCGTCGGCGAGCAGGACGCGGTAGTGGTCGAGCAGCCGGACCGCGGTGTCGCGGTCGAACAGGGCCGGGTCGTAGTGGAGTTCCAGGGCCTCGCCGTGGACGCCGAGCAGGAGTTCGTACGGCGCGTTCGCGGGGACGGAGGCCCCTTCGGCGAAGGCGGTCGGGACGTCGGCGGCGGTCGTCGCGGTGGCGGTGGCGGTGGTGCCGGCGGGGGAGGCCGTGGCGGCCTCGGCCAGCTGGAGCAGGGTGGCCGCACCGTCGACCGGGAAGCGGATCCCGCCCTGCGGGCCGGCCAGGACGATGCGGTCCTGGCCCGTGTAGCGGAAGAGGAGGGCCGCGAAGGCGGCGGCGTGCAGTCCGGCGGGGACGGCCGGGGTGCCGGCGGCGGTGCCGGCGGGGGTGGCTGCCGGGTCCGTGCCCGGGATCTCCAGGAAGGAGCGGGTCACGGCCGAGGAGCGGGGGGCCAGGCCGGGCAGGCGCGGGCGGTCCGAGGGGACCAGGGCCGGCGGCCAGCTCGCTGGGGAGACCTCCGGGGAGGCTTCGGGGCTGCGGTTGTCGCTCATGGTCCGACTCCGATCAGGGCTGTTCCGACGCTGACGCTGTTGACGCTGGGGCTCTCGATGGGCAGCGGGTGGCGGGCGCAGAGCCAGCGCACCTCCTCGCGGATCGCGGCGACCAGCGCGGGGTCGATCCGGTACTCGGTGTCCGTCACGGCGGTGGTGGCCTTCAGCACGGTGTGCAGCAGACCGGCGCACTCGCGCATCTGCTCGGCGCCCATGCCGCGCTGGGCCAGGATGTTGGTGCCCAGCCGCAGACCGCTGGTGACCAGCGGGGGCTTGGTGTCGCCGGGGATCCGGTTGCGGTTCGCGAGGATCCCGCACTCCTCCAGGGCCCGCTCGGCGATCACCCCGGAGAGGCCGACGTCGGTGGTGTCCAGCAGCACGATGTGGTTGTCGGTGCCGCCGGTCAGGATCCGGTAGCCCAGGGCGGAGAGCTCCGCGGCGAGCGCGTCGGCGCTCTCCACGATCAGCCGGGCGGTCTCGCGGAAGCCGGGGCCGGAGGCCACCGCGAAGGCGCGGGCCTTGGCGGCGATGGAGGCGGGGCTGGGCGTGCCCTGCGACTGCGGGAACACGGCCCGCTGGATCAGCCGGTGCAGCGGGGTGCGGCCGTCGGGGCCCGGGACCTGGTGGTCGCGGCCGCTGAGGATCAGACCGCCGCGCGGACCGCCCAGCTGCTTGTAGGTGCTCATGGTGGTGATGTGGGCGACGTCCACCGGGCTCGGGTGCCGGCCCGCCGCCACCAGACCGGCGATGTGCGAGATGTCGGCCAGCAGGTACGCCCCGACCAGGTCGGCGATGGCGCGGAAGCGGACGAAGTCCACGGTCCTCGGATAGGCGCTCGCCCCGGCGATGATCACCCTGGGGCGGTGCTCCAGGGCCAGTGCCTCGACCTGCCCGTAGTCGATCCGGCCGGTCTCGTCGAGGCCGTAGTGGACCGCGTTGTAGTGACGGCCGGTCACCGAGGCCTTGGAACCGTGCGTCAGGTGGCCGCCGGCGTCCAGGTCCAGGCCGAGGATGGTGCCGCCCGGCGGGACCAGGGCGGCGAGCACCGCCAGGTTGGCCGAGGAGCAGGAGTGCGGCTGGACGTTCGCGTACCGGGCGCCGAACAGCTGCTTGGCGCGCTCCACCGCCAGGTTCTCGACCTCGTCGAACTGCCGGGCCCCGGGGTGGTAGCGGGCCCCCGGATAGCCCTCCGCGGTCACATTGGACAGGGCCGCCCCGCCGGCCGCGAGGACCGAGGGGTCCGCGATGCTGGCCGAGGCGATCATCGCGAGGGTCGTGTTCTGCTGGCTGACCTCCGCGTCCAGCAGGGAGGCGAGCTCGGGGTCGGTGTCCTGGAGGGATTCCATTCCGATGCGCAGCAGTTCGGTCTGCTCACCGCCCACCACTAGCTGACGTGCCATCACCAGTACCTCTTCTCTGAAGGGTTATGAGTTCCCGCTGCTCGCGGACTGCCGGTTTCTGCCTGCCGTGGATG
>NZ_JBVIRI010000055.1:0-8815 GCF_055576225.1 Streptomyces sp. NPDC033845
CGCCGCTGGACTCCGCGAGGCGTCCTACGAACCATTCAACCGACCGCTCAAGCCCCTGGGCATCACCTGACCAGCACCCCAACAAGATCACCACTACTTTGAATCAGCCCTGCCTATGCGACTCCGTGGATGGCGTGTGCGGCTGCCCGGAAGGGCACGGACAGCCGACCTGGCATCAGCGTGCGGAGGATCTGAGGGCCGGAGGCGGGCCCTGGGCGCGGCGGCGTTCGGAGAGGAGTTGTCCCCAGACGATCAGACGGTGGGAGCTGGAGAATTCGGGGGTGCAGGTGGTCAGTGTGATGTAGCGGCCGGGCCCTTCGAAGCCCGAGCCCTGCGGGATGGGTGCGATCACGGCCGAGTTGGCGGGCGCGGTCTGCGGCAGCGAACCCGTCACCTCGTATGTGTAGTACGTGTGGGCCGTCTCGACGACGACCAGGTCGCCCGGGGCCAGCCGGTTGATGCGCCGGAACGGCTCGCCATGGGAGTTGCGGTGTGCGGCGACCGCGAAATTGCCCTCTTCGTCCCAGGGCATCGCGGAAGACGGTCCGCCGTCGGCTCCGTCGTAGTGGCCGATCATTCCCCGGTCCAGCACTTCCTTCTTCCCGGTTCCCTCTCCGACGGGCGCCTTCACACCCAATGTGGGTATGTGCATGATGGCGAAGCCCTGGCCGGGTGCGAAGGCGTCGGATTTCTCTTCCCCAGCACCCGAGGACGGGCTCGCGGCCGAGGATGGACCCGTGGGCCGGTCCCACCCCTGCTCCAGAGCGGTGGTCGCCTGGCTGGCGAACCGTTCTGCGAGAACGTTGGTGTACCACAGCTGGTAGACGACCAACAGCAGGAGAAGCGTCCCCGCGGTCAGCAGGAGTTCCGCGAGAAGTCGCAAGAGCACCCTGCCCGCCCCGCCGGCCTTCCGCCGGTGCTTACGGACTGCTCGCCGACGCGCCGCCCGGCCGTCGGGGGCGACCGCGTCGGGCGCCGGGCGTGGCGGCCGACGGCTCACGGTGCGGCGTCCACGGTCGCGTCTCCGATCGGCAGTAGCGGTTCAGCCCAGGGGAAGACGACCTGGAAGAGGCCGGCCACGACCGCTGCGGCCGCCGCGCACGCGATCAGGGCACGCATCCAGAACGGACCCGGCAGCCGCCGCCACACCCATCCATACACCCCGTGCCTACTTCTGTTCCAGGTACACGGGGTGAAGGGACTTGCTGTCGAATTCCTGGCCGTTGAGATCGCCGCTGTACACCTCGCCGTTGCGCAAAACGGTGTAGCAGGAGTCCCCGTTCGCTGACATGACCAGGCCGACATCGCAGGATGCCGTACGCGCGTGGAAGATACCCCAGTCCCTCTCGGTGGTCTCGTTCGCGAACGGGGACCTCAGAACGTAGGTGACCGGGCTGCTCACCCCTGCGTACAGGGCATCGAAGTCGATGGCTCCCATGTGGCCAAGCCCGTGGGCTCCTCGCATCCTGTCGAAGACACCGAGTTCCTCGTTCCAGCCCCATGCGACGATCACCGAGTTGCAGTCTCCCATCTGCCCGGTGGCCAGTCCGTGGTGGAATCCGACAAGCTCGGTCGGCGTCAGCTTGGTGCCATACGGGATCTCGTAGACGATCATTTCTGTTCCATCGGAGAGGGAAAAGCCGTCCCAGGGCACAAATATAGACGCCGAGTCCGATTTGTCGCCAGAGGAATCGGATGACGAACCCGATTCGTCGAAGTGCCACGAATCAATTTCCTCGCCTCCTTCGCTGTGGTAGCCGCTCGGTACGTAGAAGCTGTCGGGGGTGTATGCAATCTCTGAATCGGAATGATATCCGCTGCTGTATTCAGACATGTTCGCATCCTGCTGGTGAGGGGGACGGGGGCAGTCATTCTAGGAGGAGCAGCCCCCAGCCTCCTTCACTTTCGGGCCGTCGATGGTGCAGCGGAACGGGAATATGAGGGGCCGGGCATCCCGCCCACGCCCACGCGGGAACGATTCTCTGTTATCCGCCGGTGACGTTACCGGCGGGTCGACAGCCCTCCGTTAAGCCTTATTTAATAGTGCTCTAACCTCAACCTCAAATAAAGCTCAATCTACGCTTTAGGCCTTGCCAGGGAAGCCGCCTTCCTGTTGAGTGCAGCCAACTTCCCCGAAGGGCAGTAATTCTGTTCCTTCTGATGGCAGGAGATATTTGTGATACGCATATCCCGTTGTCATGCCCGATATGTCGCCTCCGCCGCTGCTCTGGCGGTCCTGGGAACGGCTACGGCCGCTGCGCCGGCCGTAGCCTCAGACCCGCTTCCGTACAACTGTGCCGTGAGGGCGTCACCCGGTGCCGCCTACGTGCCGGAGATGAAGTGCTTCACCTTCTTCGACGAGGCGGTGAAGTATGCGAGCGGAGGCACCGTGGACGCGTCCCCGTGGCGATGGGATCCGCGTGGTGCCGTCCACAGTCCGGCTTTCACCCAGGCCGTCAACGGGGCACCCGGTGACCGGCGCATCCTCTCGGTCGCATTCGAGCACCCTGACTACCGGGGCTACGCCCTCGTGACTTGGGGAACCGGCGGCAGCTGCCGGCCCGGCAGCGAACGGGTGGTGAAGAACCTCGGGCAGACCGCCGACCGGTGGTGGACTGACAGGATCAGCTCGTTCGCTCCATACAACGGCTGCTTCGCCGAACACTTCGACGATTCCAACCTCGGCAGCCTCATCGGTGGCCAGAACTACAAGTCGAACATCACCAAGGGCGACAACCGGGCCAACTCCCTGTCCCTGCATGGCGGCCTCTCGTCCCAGGAAGCCCAGAACGACTGTCAGGCAAACAAGGCAAAATGCACCTACGAACCCATCTCGTCGATCGAGTACGTGCCGAGCTCGATGAAGAACGAGATGCTGGGCTGGAACTGTACGGCGAACCCCCAGAAAATCCGATTCGCCAATACCATCACCCGCACCTCATCCTATAACTTCAGTGTGGGGATGTCGAGCACATACGGTGTGGAAGTCGGTGCCGGGTCCACCAAGGCGAAAATCGAAACTACGCTGAGCACTACATTCGGAAGTGAATTCTCCACACAACATTCACAGTGGTACGACGCGACCCAGGACGTCTCGCCGGGTTACGTCGGAATCATTTCCTCCGGCGTGTCCGTGAAGCGGATCACCGGAAAATGGACGGCTGACTACCCCAACCGCAAGTGGTACCACCACTACTGGTACCCGATGATGACCGCGGACCAAGTCGACAAGGAAAAGCCGATGAACATCTCGTTCCAGGAACGCCCCATGACCGCGAACGAGAAGTCTGCCTTCTGCCCGCAGAGCGGCACCGGCACGACGTTGCCGTAGCAGTACGCCCGGCACGGCAGAATACTCACAGTCTGCCGTCCCGCATCTCCCCGAGGGTGGTGGCGCGGTACACGGCACCTCGGCAGTCGTCCCTGGACAGGTCGATTCCAAAGGTGCGGCGCCGACGAACCCTTCCTAACCTCGATCTTTCTTGACGGTCTGCCGACGGAGTCGGCAGACCGTCGTGCGTTCTGTCGAGGGCGGTGGTGGTGTCGAGGGTCCAGGGCCAATGCCGGGCGAGACGGAGGGTCCGCCGGCGCCCGGTGGTAACGAGCTGTCCGGCCGCGGTGGACAGGCGGAGCCGCAGGCGGCGGGGTTCCCAGAGCCGGGCCCTACCGGTCAGCGCGAGCATCGGCATCCAGGCCAGCAGGTCCAACGCGAGCTGCACGTTCTCCAGGCAGATGCGGTTCCGGGCGGTGTCATGCAGGGGCAGGTTGCGCAGGCCGGTGGCCCGGGCGGCCCTGATCCGGTCCTCTGCCCGGGCCCGCAGGCGGTGACGGAGCTCGAGTTCGGCGATCGGCAGGCCGGTGGTGTTCGTCGCGAAGCACGTGAGCGGCATGCCGTCCGAGTCGGTGAGCCTCAACTGGGCCCCTGGGTGCGGTCTTTCCTTTGAGGGCGTCTGGTCGGTGCTTCGCCGGACCAGCCAGGCCAACACCTAAGCGACGTCATCGACGGCTGCCTCGCCGCGACCGGCCTCACCCCCACGACATCACGCCTACAGCCTCAGTGACTCGGCCTGATCTGCCGCAGCATGCTTGCGGAGTCCCAGTTGACCCAGTTCTCCACGATCTTCCCCTCGACGACCCGGTCGATGGTCGTTCCGCTCCACTCCACCTGGCGATCGGTCGGGGCGATCCCCCAGATCTCCCCCGTATGTTTGCCCGACGAGACGAAGCGAGTGGCGACAAGCTGTCCTTCGGCGCACTGGATGCTCACTCGGTCGGTGAAGTCCGAGAAGGCGTTCCTGAACTCCAGGACGAAGTCCCTGAGCTCCGCTACGCCCCGTACCTCTGGAATCGGTAGCTCTCCGGGGTTCTGATGGCTCACGAAGTCCGGGTGAAAGAGTCGGTCGACGGCGCTCAGGTCACCGTCGGTCCACAGCTCCAGGAGAGCCCGCCGGGCGACTTCCTTGTTCTCTTCCAGCTGCGCCATGTCTCCTCCGTACGCCGGTACCAGTGCCTTCCATGGCCACTCCGATCATTCAACCGCGGCAGCGATCGAGCAACCGGGCCAGTCGCGGGTGGAGGCCGCCCGGCAGATCGAAGAGAAACCGTGCGCCGGCCTGCCGCAGACCGGTGTACAGCAGCAGGCTCAAGGCGATGGTGAGAACGGTCGCCAGCAGCGGGTAGCAGGAGCTCAGGACGGTGTTGTCCAGCAGGCCCGGTGCCTGCCGGGCAAGTACTTCCGCCGCATCGTGCTGGAACGCGACCAGCGGCATGTGGATCACATAGATCGGCAGCGTGTGCCGCCCGAGCCAGGCCAGGGCCCGGCCGATGCGGCCCGGCCGCTCCGCGTCACCGGACCTGGTACCGATACGGGTGCGGGTGCGGGAGATCAGCACAGCTCCGGATATGCCGGCGCAGACACCTATGAAGCCCGTCAGCTGTCGCAGGCCCAGCCAGTTGTCGGCACTGACGACCGCGGCGACGGCCGCGAGGACCAGGTAGCCGGTCGTGTACGCCACCGTCCGGCGGCCGGTGGTGTGGCGGGCGAACCGCCCGAGAATGCCCGAGCCGTGCAGGCCCACCAGGAACCAGAGGAGGTTCTGCAGCAGGCCAGCCCGGTTTCCCGGTGCATGGAACCAGTGCGAGGACACCGCGACGGACAGCACCAGGGACGCGGCAAGCATCACCACGGGCTGGGAGCGGGTGAGCTTCGCTAGAACGAAGTAGACCGGGAGCGCGAGCAGGTACCACTGGTTCGTGGGGGTGATGGTCAGTTGTTCCAGCAACTGACCTGGGCTATGGCCGATTACCGTATCGAAGCCTGGGGTCAGCTGGAAGAGCGCCGTGTGGATCAGCACCCAGAGCAGATAGAGATAGCATGGACGTGCGATTCTGCTGCGGGCAACGTCTTGCCAGGGGCGGCTGACGGCGCGGGCGGCGAACATCCCCGAGATGACGAAGAACAGCGGCATCCGCAGCGGCAGCAGCGCCTCTCCCGCCGCCCCCCAGAATCCAGTCACGGGAATCGCCGAATGCCATCCGAGAGGCAGATAGTCCTTCACCGTGACGTGCCACAGCACGACGAGGACGATACAGATGCCCTTGGCCACGTCTGGCCATGTCTGCCGGCCGGTTCCGCCGGTACCGCCTGTCTCGACGTGTTGGAGGACGACGGATGCCGGTGCTTCTGGTGCGCCCCGCGCAAGCCCTCCGGTCACGAGACGACCGCCTGGGCTAGCCACGGCAGGGGGCGGAAGGGCAGCATGAACAGGGGCGGGGTGCGGGGCAGTGCCGCATCGGTCTTGAGGGCGACGCGCGCGGCCGAGTGGGTATAGGCGCCCTCTGCGGACGCGTCGGACGGGTCCCCGGTGTCGGACGCGCCCGCCGGACGGAGACCCGCGAGGACGACATGCGCGGCCGTGGTGTTCACGGGGGTGCCCCCGGGCAGGGACGCGCCCGGCTCGACGGCCAGGGTCGCGGTCGCTCCCGGCGGTCCGGTGACCGTCAGGTCTTCACGGGCACGCAGGGCGATGCTGCTGCCCCATCCGTCGCGTGCCCACGCCAGGGTTTCACCGGCACGGACGACGGGTGCCGTGACGAGGGATCCGTCGGTTCCGGCGAGCAGCTTCGTGGTGGCGGTGGTAAGCGCGGAGGTGCTGGGCTGGGTCATCACGGCACCGATGACGAGCCGGCTGCGTCCGGCAATGTCACGGTGGGCGGCGAAGACCAGGTTGCTTCCGGCGGGGGTGGTGCGGCCGGTCTTGCCCGCGAAGACGCCGTCACGGCCCAGCAGCGGATTGGTGTTGGCGTGCCGTCGCCCCAGGACGTCTGTGTAGGAGGAGCTGGCGAGGGTCGCGAAGTCGGGCAGCCGCAGGTCTGTCCGGAGGAGCCGGACCTGGTCGGACGCCGTGCTGACGCTGGTGGCCTTCAGTCCGCTGGGGCTGGTGTAGGTGGTGTGGTTCATGCCCAGCCGCTGTGCCGCACGGTTCATCTCCGCGACGAAGCCGCCGGGGGTGGACCCGTACCAGCGGGCCAGTTCATCGGCGACGTTGTTCGCCGAGGTGCCCAGCAGTGCTTGCAGGGCCTGTCGTTCGGTCATGCGCTGGCCGGCCCGCAGCGGAATCACCGACTCCGAACGGGCGAGGCGGGCGGAGTAGCGGTCCGCCTCGGCGGCGGACACCGTGAAGGAGGGGCCGGGTTTGCCGTGCCACAACGGGTACCGGGACAGAAAGACGTATGCCGTCATGAGTTTGGCCGTGCTGGCCGTCGGCATGGGGGTCTGGTCCGGTGAGGAGAACTCGCCACCGCCGACCACGGTGATCGCGGCCTGGCCGGCCGCGGGCCAGTGCGGCGCCACCGGTGCGCCGGGCAGCACCCGCGAGACGTGGGGTGCGGCGGTCGCGGGGCCGGGAACCAGCACGAGGGTGAGCGCGACTGCCGCGGCACACAGGGCGGCGGTCAGCGTCGGCAGTACGGTCCGAAGGCGCCGTCGCCCTGCTTGCGGCACCACGTCGGAGGGCGGTGAACGGAAGGTTGCGGGGGGCATTCGGAGACTCCTTGGTTCTTCAGGACCGGCTACCGGACGTATTGCTGCTCGAGTCGGGGCTAGGGGTGGACCGCCCTCTCAGGCGCCGCGGACCGGGCCTCGCGCGTGTTCCTGGGCGAGCGCGGTCTCGATGAGGACGTCGAGCAGGCGCCCGTACGGCAGAGCCGCCTCGGCCCAGATCCGCGGGTACTGGGAGGCGGGGGTGAATCCAGGGAACGTGTTGACCTCACGACGGGGTCGATGCCGCCGCGGAGGAAGAAGTCGACGCGCAGCAGGCCGGAGCAGCCCAGGGTCTCGAACACTTCCAAGGCCAGGCGCTGCAACTCGGCCGTGACGTGGTCGTCGAGGCGGGCGGGGATGGTGAAGCGGGTCGCCTGGTCCTCGTACTTGGCCCCGTAGTCGAAGAATGGCCGGGTACCGCACACGTCGATCTCAAGCGGCGGGCCGGCCTCCAGACGGCCGTCAGGGTGCTCCAAGATCGCCACGCCGATCTCACGGCCGTTGACCGCCTCTTCAACCAGCACCTTGCCGTCCCACGCGCGGGCCTCCGCGAGGGCCTCCTTGAGGTCCTCCCAGTCCTCGACGCGTGTGACGCCGATGCTGGAGCCGGCCCGGGCGGGCTTGACGAAGACCGGCAGTCCGAGCCGCTCGGCGCCCGGGGCGAACAGTCCGCCGTCCCTGCTCCGGAGCAGGGCCCAGTCGGCCACGGGCAAGCCGCCCGCCGCCAGGATCCGCTTCGTCGTGTCCTGCCACGAACCGGCTCGACCCCGTACAGGGCCAGTCCTGCGCGCACCATGTCGAAGTGCGTGCGCGGAGCGGCCAGAGCAGCACCGGAGTTCGCCAGATGGACCAGTTCGGGGCTCAGCCCGGATTCGCGTGCCCGACCCACCGTCTGTTCGAAGGCACGGACCTGTACGGCCGTGGTGGGGTGACCGTGGTCGTCGGGGTGGACCAGATGGAACCAGATGCCCCGCAACCCGCGCCGTTCGAATTCGCTCGCGGCGTCCAGCAGGCGCGCCCAGTCGGCCGGGCAGGCGCCGTTGCGGCGCAGTCCGGTGTCCGCCTTCAGGTGGACGGCCGCCGGTGTGCCCGACGCCGCCGCGTACGCGGCTATCCCCTCCAGGTGCGCGAGCGAGGAGACCAACAGATCGATCTCCTGCCGCAGGGCCTCGGTGACATCGTCGTCCGAAAGGTACATCCAGGTCAGAACCGGAGCCGTGATCCCCGCCTCGCGCAAGGCCAGCGCCTCGGTCCGGGTGGCGACGCCCAGCCAGGCGGCTCCGTTGCCGACGGCGGTCCGTGCGACCTGTACGGCGCCATGGCCGAAACCGTCGGCTTTGACCACCGCCATCACCGCCCTGCGCGCACGCGCGATCAGCACGCGCGTGTTGTGGGCGATCGCCGCAAGGTCCACCACGGCTTCCGACAGAACTCGTGGTACCGGAGCGCGTACGGCAGCCGTACACGGGTCGGACGGTTCGGAAAGCATGGGGCACTCCTCGGGGAAAGGGGGACTCCCCTATCCGACGCCCCAGAGGGAGGCACCGGACAGGACCGATCAGTGGACCAGGGGGTATGAGCGCCCGCCCACCACTGAGGTGCCTCCCGGGCCCGGTGGCCCCGGCATCGGGCGTCCAACGTGATCGCCCGTTAGGGGGAGCGTGTCTGAAAGATTGTGTAAGACCGTGTCCTATGTGGTGAGGCGGAGTAGGCGCTTGTAGCAGCAGATGGCAGCGGCCAGGCCGAGAAATGCCAGGTAGTTGCGGGGGTCGC
>NZ_JBVIRI010000056.1:0-8792 GCF_055576225.1 Streptomyces sp. NPDC033845
CCGCCCGCCGCAGGACCTCGTTCTCCTGCTCCAGCAGCTTGATCCGCCGACGTGCTTCCCGCAGCTCCGCGCTCTCCTGGCTGGTCGTCCCCGGCTTCACGCCGTCGTCGATGTCCGCGCGGCGCATCCACTTCCACAACGTCATCGCGTGGACGCCGAAGTCGGCGGCCACCTGCTCGACCGTGACACCCGGACCGCCGTTCCTCGCGACCCGCACGACGTCCTCACGGAACTCCTGGGGACAAGGCTTGGGCACAGCGACATCCTTCCCACCTGCCATGCAAGGCAAGCCAGTTCACATGTCACCCGATCGTGCGGCAGACCCGTATGCACACCCTGTGGATGGGCTGCGATCCGGTTGGAGCTGGCAGCGAGGGCAGAGGGTCAGGCCTCTGCGGGGGTCGGTGAGGGTGCCCCATCCATCGCAGAGCCGACAACCTCGGGCCCGCTGGGGGTCCGGTCGGGGGAGGCGGGATTGCGACCGCGCGCCCTGGTCCATACGGCCAGCATAGGCGGAGCCTGTGATGGGTGCTCTGTGCCGGCCGTGGGGTGGCGGGCCGGCACAGAGCCGGGGGAAGGCGCAGGTTCCCGGTGAGGGGGACGAGCCAGGCGAGCGATGGTTGCGCGCCATGAGCCACGATGGCCGGCGCTCGCTGGCGGTGAGGCGCCGACGTAAGCGATGCCGGTACGCCGGGATGCTCGGAATCCTGCCTGTGACTCTGGCGCGACAAGTGCGGAGGCGTGTGATCACTGATGTCGCGCGGTTCCGGGTTCCGGCAGTAGTGTACGGGGGCCGCACGGGGCCAGGGCGTGTGAAGCGATCCCTACCCCGCGCGGCCCGGGCTGGACACCGGCCCGGAGGGCCGTTCCAGACAGTTGCATGATCGCAGGCAGCGAGAGGGCCCCGGTACCCGGCAGTGAGGGCGCCATGTCCGCAGCAAGACAGGCGATCGACTGGATGTTCTACTGTAATCGTGAGTGTGGGCCGCAGGGGCGCCTGGGGTGGTAGCTCAGCTGGTCAGAGCAGCGGACTCATAATCCGTCGGCCGTGGGTTCGAGCCCCACCCACCCCACACAGGGACGGTTTCCTTGCTGAAGGCGGAGCCGTCGGCGTGCTCTCGTCTGGGACATGGGGTGGTAGCTCAGCCGGATAGAGCAGCGGACTTCTAATACGCAGGCCGTGGGTTCGAATCCCGCCCACCCCACCGGACAAGTTGTTGGTGTCGTTCCGCTCCGCAGCCTGCTGGCTATTTTCCCACACCGTGGTACGGCCGTTTATATCCCTGCCTTGGTGTTTCGTTTGGCATGAGCGGGTCGCGGTCGCGGCCTCCGCAGCTCTCGCCCTGTCCCTTCCCGCAACCACCGCCACGGCGGCCGCGCCCGCCGTCCCGCCAGCGGCCGGGAAGTCTGCGGCCGCGGTGCCGACGATCGTGCCGATCGGGGTGGCCGTTTCCGCTCTCCAGCTCGCGGCCGAGGACCGGACCGGGTACCAGCGGACCTCCTTCAGGCACTGGAACGCCGGCGAGCTGCCGGCTGATGGCTGCAACACCCGCCAGGAGGTGCTGCTGGCCGAGGCTGTCGTCTATCCGGAGATCGGGCCGGCTGCACCCTGACCGGGGGCACCTGGTGGTCGTACTACGACGAGCGAGAGGTGACGCCGGCCGGCGCGCTGGACATCGACCACATGATGCCGCTCGCGGAGGCCTGGGACTCCGGGGCGAGTGCGTGGACAGCGGCCCGTCGGGAGGCGTACGCGAACGACCAGGGCCAGGCGGCCTCCCTGGTGGCGGTGACGGCGCGGTCGAATCGGCAGAAGGCCGATCAGGACCCGGCCGAGTGGCTGCCGCAGTCGTCCTCGGCGGAGGTGCTGTGCCGGTACGGCGCCGAGTGGACCGCGACCAAGCTCCGCTGGGGTCTGGCGGTCGACGAGTTGGAGCGGGACCGGCTGCTGGGCATCGCGGCCGGCTGCGGCGGCACGGACGTGGAGTTCACCCCCGCCCCGTAACGACGAGAAGAGCCCTGTGCTCCCCGGGGTCGGCCCGGTCGAGCAGAAGAGCCGGTGCCGTATCGGGATCGGGGAGTGCGGGTAGGGTCCGGACGGATGGTTCGGAGACCGGGGTTCGGGGTGGGTTGCGATGCGTCAGAAGCTATTCGGTATGGCCGTGCTGACGGCTGCTTCGCTGCTGGGGATGGTGGCGGGCTGCTCGCAGGCGCCGACCACCTCGGACCGGCCACAACATGACCTAGTCTTCTGAGTCAGGAATTCTGTTCAGATGTGTAGGCTTGGTTCATGGCGCGGACGGGGCGGCCGAAGGCCGAGTTGACGTTGTCGGATGAGGAGCGGGCCGCACTCGAGGAGTGGGTGCGGCGCCGTTCCACGCCGCAGGCGTGGGCACTTCGCTGCCGGATCATTCTGGCCTGTGCGGAAGGCGCTTCGAACAAGGACGTGGCAGCCCGGCTCGGCTCGACCGCGCATGCGGTGGGCCGGTGGCGTGCGAGGTTCGTCGAGCACCGGATCGCCGGCCTCGGAGACATGCCGCGATCCGGCGGTCCACGGTCGGTCACGGACGAGCAGGTCGCCGCGCTGGTCACCAGGACGCTGGAGTCGACACCGAAGGACGCCACGCACTGGTCGACGCGGTCGATGGCGAAGGAGACAGGCCTGTCTCAGTCGACCGTGTCACGGATCTGGCGGGCGTTCGGCCTGCAGCCGCACCGCTCGGAAACCTTCAAGCTGTCGACGGACCCGTACTTCGTCGACAAGGTCCACGACGTCGTCGGCCTGTACCTCGACCCGCCGGAGCGGGCCCTGGTCTTCTGCGTGGACGAGAAGTCTCAGATCCAGGCACTGGACCGTTCGCAGCCCGTCCTGCCGATGATGCCCGGCGTCCCACAGCGGGTCACGCACGACTACGTTCGCGCCGGCACCACCACCCTCTTCGCTGCCCTGGAGGCCGCCACCGGCAGGGTGATCGGCTCACTGCACCGCCGCCACCGCGCCGAGGAGTTCAAGAAGTTCCTCATCAGACTCGACAAAGAAGTACCGGCCGACCTGGACGTCCACCTGGTGCTCGACAACTATGCGACCCACAAGACCCCGGCCATCAAGACCTGGCTGGTGGCTCACCCCAGGTTCCACCTGCACTTCACCCCCAACGGATCGTCCTGGCTGAATCTGGTGGAGCGGTGGTTCGCGGAGCTGACGAACAAGCAGATACGGCGAGGCGTCCACAAGAGCGTCCGGGCCCTGGAACAGGACATCCGGACCTGGATCGCCGCATGGAACAGCGATCCCAAGCACTACGTCTGGACCAAGACCGCAGACGAGATCCTCGAACGCCTCGCCTCATATCTGAACAGAATTCCTGACTCGGAAGACGAGGCGTCGGCGGCGAAGCCGGCTGCGTCGCTCTCTCCCTGCCCGTCTCCCAGCGCCACCGACTCATCGAATCCGCCCGCACCCTCAGGAGCCGCTCCGCAATCCTCCTGATCTCACTGCTGCTGACCGCGCACCCGCCACGCCTCGAAACCAGCCGCCAGAGCGCGCCCCCAGCGACAACCCCCGGTGTCGGCTCCGGCAACCCGCCGACCGCCATCGCGGCACTTCCCGGCGAGGGTCCCCGCCCGCCCGACGCGGGCCCGCTGCCCGCAGACGCCTGCGCGCCCGGGGCAGCGCCGAGCATGCAGGACCTGGCCTCCGGCCATGAGGACAGCGCCGAGATATGGCGGGCGCTGGAGGACCTGTTCGCCGCTCACTGCGACGAACCTGCACTCCTACCCGACACACCGGAGACGCTGACCAAACAGCATGTATACCGACCAGCCATGCTCTGACGCTGCCACCGGGGCGAGACGGCGAACCGCCCCCTCGCCCCGGCATCGGTCGGCAGGCCCTCTCTTCTTCCGAACGAGCCGAGGGCATCTGGAATGGAGATCTGGTGACGCAGAGGGAAGGATCAGGTCCGGGGCGGCGTCGCCAGGGTTGTGTCCGGGTTGTCGAGCCAGAGGTGCTGGCCTTCGCGGTCGACGGTGAGGCCGGCCCGTTCCCGGCAGGGGCGGCCCAAGCGGTCCCACCAGTGGTGGGCAGTCTCGGCTTCGTACCACAGCCGGCGCGGGCCGAACTGGTCGACCTCGAACTCGGCGACCCCCGGTACGTACTCGACGGTGGCCCAGGAGGCGCGGTCGTCGGCGAGGACCCACAACGTGGCCTCCCCGCTCCCATCCCCGGCTTCCGCGAGGAGGTACCAGGCATCAGGCAGCGCCAGCCCGACGAAGAACAGCGCGTCCGGATCGCCGGTGAACGTTCGCGGGCAGATCCGGGTGCTTCCGGGGGTGCCGCTGTCGTGCTGCCGGTAGAAGTCAGCGATGTACCCGCGATGGGGCCGCCCGGTGCGGGACCGCATGAACGCCGGCCACCCCGCGAACCTGCCCACCGCACGGCCACCGGCGACATCAAGGACGGCGTAGGAGTGGGAGAAGAAACTCCCGCCCCAGGGGGCGACGATCCGACCGGCGGGAGTCTGCTCGACCCAGGCGTAGGGGATCTCGGGAACGGTGTAGGTGGCGATCAGCCGGTCGAACGGCGCCCGCCCGACACACCCGGCCCCCGCGTCCCCCACCACCAGATACGGCGCGAACCCGGCGCTGGCCAGGTTCTCCCCTGCCTGCGCCACCAGGGCGGCGTCGATGTCGACCGAGGTGACGCTCTCCGCGCCGAGGCGGTGGCTGAGCCAGGCCGCGTTGTACCCAGTCCCTGTCCCCGCCTCCAGCACCCGCAGCCCCGGCCGGACGTCGAGGAGGCCGAGCATCTCCAGCATCACCGTCGGCATCGAACTCGACGACGTCGGCAACCGGTATGCCCCCTCACCCACCGGCAGCCCGTCATTAACCTGCGTGGTGACCGGCACATCGTCGTACACCACCCGCGTCCATCCAACCGGATCCCGCTCCCGGGAGAGCACGGTGTCGCCGACCTCGATCCGGTCGGGGATGAACAGCTCCCGCGGCACCGCCCGCACCGTGTCGGTCCACGCGGCGTCGAGGGATCCCTTGGCGGTGAGGATCCGGGCGAGTTTGTCGGGGGAGGACACCGGCTACCTCTTCGGGGGGTTGGTCACCGGCTTGTTCCACTGCCCGTCGGACTCCCTCGGGGACTGCTGTTTGTCCCCGTCACTCCCGCCCTTGCCGTCACCGTGCTTGCCCACCGCGAGTCTCCCTCACCGAAGACTGGAACACCGTAGTCTCCCGGACACGGAACGTGAAGGGAAGGCCGCAATCGGTCGCCCGCGACCTGGCGGCTCGTCACGGCGCAGGGCAGCCAGCCCCGTTCTGCTGCACACATGGGACGACTGCCTGCGGGGTGTCCACCAGAGTGGTGGCCGCCTCGCCGTGGCGTCGGGAGCAGGCGCCCGGACCTCTTGAGGTGATGGTCTCTACGAGGATTGACCGATGGTCGACAGCAAGGATCACGACCAGCACGGCCAGTCAGTGATGAACCGGCTGCTCTCAACGCAGTTGCGCCTCGTCAACCGACTGGCGAGCGAGGGCTCCCCTGGCCTACGGCGTGGTGGTGGGGTCTGAGTCGTCGAAGTAGGAGCGGATCTGGGCGCAGAACTCTGCAAGCTCGCTGGTCGGTCTCAGGTACCACCGGTCCGGTCCGTTGAAAACTTCTTCCAGCCACCGGGCCTTGTTCTCCGACGGAACACGGCGGCCCCAGCCCTCCAGCTCGCCGCAGGGTACGAGGAACAGTCCGTGGAACGCGGCGCTCTTCAGGAGCCGTTCGGCTGCGCCGTAGACGTCGCCGTTCAGTGCGGTCAGGCCGCTCTTCTTCAGCGCTCCCCAGCCGGACGAGCCCGTGATGAGGGTGTCCATTTTCTGGATCATGCTCTCCGTGAGTGGGCGGGTCCCGGGACCCTTCAGCACGTCCTGCATCTGCCTGCGGAAGCCGGCGACGGTGGGGACGTTTCGCTCCGAGTTCGCGTGGTCGTTGAGCGAGCAGGACGTAGCGTGTGTCGGCTCCCCTCAGGGCAGCCGTGAGGCCCGGTGCCCGGCCGGCCAGGAGTGTGACGACGGCGTGGACGTAGGCGTGGGCCGTGCCGACACTGATCCCGAAACCGGCCGCGAGCTGGGCCAGGGTCTCGTTCTTCCGCAAGTACACCAGTGCGGCCATGGCACGGCCCGAAGGCGGGAGCTTGCACCGCCGGTCACCCTCCCGGGTGACGATCAGCATCGTGACCCACTCCACGAGGGCATGCGGGACATCGAGTACGGCACGATAGGGAACCAACAGAGCCCCAAGGCTGAAGAGTTGAGCCTATACACCTTGCTCAACAGCCCCGGGGCTCTGCCCGTTCCACGGTCACTCCGCCGTCACCCGATCGGTGGCTGAGCTGAAAAGGCCCAGTGCCGTCCACGATCCACAGCCGTTCGACCGCGTCCGCCGGGCGCGGGGCCGGTTCGATCGCGAGCAGCGGCCGTAGCCGTTGTCACCCGGCAGACGTCGCCGGCGAGACGCCGAACGGAGGGGCGAGCTGCCGCATGGTGAGGTTCGTGCGGTAGTAGACGGCCACCGGCAGCACCCGGTCTGCCAGCGGCAGGCACCACGGCCCTGAACGTCTCCACCCACAACGGCTCAGCCCTCAACACCCCACCCATACAGGGGAAATGCCAGTTTCGAAGCCTTCTGCAACACGCTTTAAAAGTCTCGCCCGACGCAATGGCACGCGCAAAAGAGCCGTCAGCGTCTATTCGACGCGCGCAAGTCTGCTTTCAATCCGATGCAGGTCCTGTCCCAGCGAAGGTTCGGGGCGGCCTCAGCAAGCGCCTCCCCAATAACATGCATAGGAATCGCACTGGACCCGCTTGTTAGCCTAAATTTGATCTGGCTGCCATCGACCCAAAAAAGAAGTTCGGATAGGACGTCTCCGGTGTCTATATTTTTGGTGACTTTCTGCACATATTCTCGATATTCTTCACCAAAGAACACGTCATGATTTACAACGAAAGCAGTTTCCTCCTCGAATTGTTTCAGTTTTTCAATATTGGCCTTGTTTCGCTGCACGAACAAGTGCCGCGATTTCGAATCGACAGCCTTTATTTTACTACCGGATTCGAAAGAAATGTTAAGAGCCCTAAGGACTTTCCAGCAAGAACTGCACGGTGGTGCAGAGAGCGAGCTGCTAACGATCCGCGCATAACTGGCGGCTCCCACCTGGGTAAAGTGAAGCTTAGCGGCGTCCAGGTCGGATATTCCTTTCCTATTCAGATATGCGTTGAGGATCACCATTTCAGCGCATTTCCCATGCCCCTTCGATCGGTCTATGCCATCAACTCGATTAAGTAGCAAGGTTACGACTGGGTTGGATGCAGCTGCGACATTACTCGGCTCGCTGCCAGAAACATAGGCTTCGCCACCGAATTTCATAGCTGAAGCCATGACTGGACGCTTCCGCTGCTGTATACGTTTGCTTACGTCGACTGCCTGAGATCCAAGATCCTGCAAGGCCTCAAATTCATTGTACGTAGGATAGCCATTATCGTCGTGCTGGAACGGGAGATCGCGCGACTCGAACAGGTAACCTTGAGCCTCCGGGCTCGAAGCTGCGTCAAGTGATTTGACGGCGTTATCCAACTTCTCCTGAGACGCTTTAAGCTTTTTATTCCAGAATTCCCGATCTTTCTCGCTGGTCGGATTAAGGAGCGCCTCCCGCGCTTTTTTGATAGTTGTATGCACCCTGCTGCCATCCCGTATAACAGTGACATGATTCGACGCGAGTTGCTGCGCATTGGTGACGCAGGGCTGGAAGGTTGCGTCACTGCCGCACCCAGCAATTTTAAGAGGGATGCTGAAATACGAGGCAAGCTCATTCGTACGGGAAAGGATGTCACATGACGCATGACCGTCAGGAAAAGAGTCCAACCCTAGCGCGAAAATACAAGCAGATAGCGCCAAGTACTCGGGCTCGCAACTGTCAGGGTTTGCCGGAAAAAGAATCGAGTCTTTACCCTCGGCGGCCCCAGAGAATCCGCTCTTCTCGACAGCAAGACAGACATCACGGCCATTCCTGTCTCGAACATACCAGTTCATGTTATGGAAGAAGACATAATCGACTAGTACGCCATCAGCCGTGCTGACTTGGTTGATTACACTCTCACCAAGGCTCATCGCCATCACGGTATCTTCTATCGGGGTCGTCATAGCACGTCTCCTCCTATCGGTTGTAGTTAACATTCTTGCCTGAAATTACCGACTCCACCTTCCCCATAGGGAAGTCTTCCGGCACAGTCAGCTGCACCGCGCCGTGGCCCTTTGGGCCTGTAACCCACGCAGACGTCCTCCGGATACACATCAAACTACTGACCTTTCTCGTAAGCTGGTGCGGCCGGAGGGTCGCAGCCGAGCCTCTCTCATTGAGAGAGAATCACCTGGCAATTCCGGCCTGTCCAACGGCTTTGCTCGGGAAAGCCTGGGTCTTCCGCACGATCGGGTGACATGTGAACTGGCTTGCCTTGCATGGCAGGTGGGAAGGATGTCGCTGTGCCCAAGCCTTATCCCCCGGAGTTCCGTGAGGACGTCGTGCGGGTCGCGAGGAACGGCGGTCCGGGTGTCACGGTCGAGCAGGTGGCCGCCGACTTCGGCGTCCACGCGATGGCGTTGTGGAAGTGGATGCGCCGCGCGGACATTGACGACGGCGTGAGGCCGGGGACGACCAGCCAGGAGAGCGCGGAGCTGCGGGAAGCACGTCGGCGGATCAAGCTGCTGGAGCAGGAGAACGAGGTCCTGCGGCGGGCGG
>NZ_JBVIRI010000057.1:0-8569 GCF_055576225.1 Streptomyces sp. NPDC033845
CCCGCCAGCGGATCCCGTCGATCAACCGCCGCCGGCACACCGACGGCCTGCCCAACCCCGCGACCGGCAACAACGGCCCCAGCACCGCCCACTGGCCATCGCGGCGGAGGCTTGCGCGATGCCGCCGGCACGGTCCCCGGACCGGGCCTCGCTGGCCGCGTGGGGGACCCGCCGGAACCGGTAGCTGCGCCGGGGCCGGCTACCCGCCCACGGTGCGGTGGAGGGCGGCCCGCAGGACTTCCCCGGTGGTGGTGACCTGGGCGGCCGCGCGGGCGCGTTCGGTGAGGGCTTCGGGCGGGGCGCTCTGCTCGCGGAACGCGCTCGCCCCCCACCGGTCTCCCCACTCCTGAAGCACCCGGAGGTGGGGCTGGTTCGTCCAGTAGACCCCCCGCCGCAGCGGCACCGCCACGCTGTCGGGCAGGGTCAGGCACAGCCGGCCCGTCAGCCCGGTCCCGCCGTGGCGGCCGGTGCCGCCGAGCAGCTGCCCGCCCTGCTGCGCGTCCTCCGGGACCGGCTCCCACTCCCGCAGCAGGCCCCGGACGTCGAGTTCGGTACGGAGTGCGGGGGCGAGCGCGTACCAGCGGGTGACCCGGTGCGTCCCGTCCTCCCGCAACCGCCCCCGCTCCCCGCGGATCCGCGCCCGCACCTCCCGCAGCTCCGCACCCCGCAGGCCGAGCAGACCGGCGTCCTGCTCGGCGCCGGAGCGCCAGCGGAGTTCGGCGGACTGCTGCTCGGCGACCAGGGCATCGAGCCGGGCGAGGTGGTCGGGGAGTACGGCGATGACCATGGTGTGTCCCATGACCGTCATCATCCCGGTTCCAGGGGCGCCGGTTCAGCCGGCCGGTCAACCCATATAGAAACTGCGAGTCCCGGGTTCGGTGTTCATGCCCCCTCGGTGCTCCCCGCCGACTAGCCTGTATGCAACCAGTGCATGTCTGATGGGAGTTGCCCATATGCAGAGTTCAGAGGCCTTGCTCCGCCTCACCGTGGCGGCCCTGATGTACGCGACGGGGGAGTCTCAGGCTGACCTTGGCCGGGGTCTGAGTACCTGATCCATATCCCGGTTGCCGATGGGTCGTGGGCTCTAGGCTGGGTCAGTGTCCGGAGGTTCGGGGCGGTCGGGTGTGCGGGTGTGCGGTGGCTGCGGTGACCGGTTGGATCCGGGATTGCGGCCGGACGCGTTGTTCTGCTCGACTGCGTGTCGTGCCAGGCAGCGGCGCCGAACACGCCGTTTGAGGCGCCGGGTGGTGGCGGAGCTGAGTGGGGCCGGCCGGGCGGTGTGTCCCGAGTGCGGGACGGGCTGGGTGGCCGGGGTGGACCGACGCTCGGATGCCGTCTTCTGCTCACGGCGGTGCGTGACAAGGGCCTGGCGGGCCCGGAAGGAATCGTTCGGCGAACGGTCACAGTGACCGCTCTGCGAACGCATTTCAATCGGACAATCAGTCAGACTCCGCCTATTTGTGGTCAATCGTTGCGATCTTTGCCAGGCTGTCCCGACTCTCGGTCTGGAAGCGGGCCGCGTCTTGTCACGGCCGAGGGGCTGTGCCCCGGCCCGTTCAGGGTGGTGGGCACCATGGCCATGCCCGAGAAGATCGAGAGTGCCGACAAGGTCGGCAGTGTCAGCGCCCACCGTTACGAGCAGATCGTGGCGGAACTGCGCAAGGTCGTGGAGGCCCAGAGTCGGGGGCAGTTCGCGATCGGGGATTACGCGTTGGAGATCGAGCCGATGCGTGAGTGCGGCTACCAGGAACGCGGTGAGGAGTTGTTCACGGTCCGAGACTCCCTGTTCCGGTTGGCGGAGGACATCGGGTTGTCGTATTCACAGGTTAAGCATCTGCGGTGGACGGCTTCCTGCTGGCCCGAGCAGCACCGGCAACCGTCAGTGTCGTTCACGGTCCACCGGATCTTGGCGTCGATCGAGGACGAACAGGAGCGGTTTGCCGCGATCTTGAATCCGCCGGCGGTTACGGGCAGGTGGACGCCGGACGAGGCGAACCGCAGGGTCGGGCGGCAGGTCCAGCGGCCGGTCACCCCGCAGGAGAAGGTGAGTGCGATCCACACCCTCGCCAGGGACGAGGATGTGGCCGCGGTGGTGACCGGTGACCTGCTCCGGCGGCCGGCGGTGGTCGCGCAGGTCCGTGCCGAGGACCGGGTCAGCGCCGTCCACAGCCTGGTCGAGGACGAGGAGATCGCTGCGGCCGTTACCGGTGACCTCCTCAAACGCCCCACGGTCGTCGCCCAGGTCCGCCAGGAAGACCGAGTGAGGGCGGTGGAAGAGCTGACCCGCGACGAACAGGTCGCGGCGACGGTGACCACAGGTCTACTGCGCAGGCCAGCCGTCGCTTTCAAGGCGATGGGCGACGACACCGCCCGCCACCAGGTCAATCACGCCCAGGTCGAACGCGGCCGACAGGCCCGAGAACACTTCGATCAGACCAGTCCGGTGGCTCCTGCGGTGAGGCGTATCGATCGGACGGTGGAGTTCCTGGACCTGATCACCGCCTGCCACGCCTTCGTCGCCGCCTCCGGCCGCGTCGTACCGGGGCTGCGGGACCGGCAGCTCGGCAAGGACGAACGCGTGATCGTCCACGAGAACATCGCCCGCGTCAGGGCGACCCTGGACTGGATCGAAACCGCCGTCGACACCGGAAAGGTCGACGTCGACGTCGAACTCGCCCGCCTGCTCCAGGGCGAGTAGCCGGATGCCGGGCGCCATCCGGCGCCGTTCGGCCGCGGCCGAACGGCGTGCCGACACCGTCCGCATCATCCTCTTCGAGGCCCGCCCGGCCGGACTGGCCTTCGGCCAGCTGGTCCGCTCCAGCGAACTCTCCCCTTCCCAGGCCCGCGCGGGACTGGCCTGCCTGCGCGACACCATCGCCGAGCGGGGGCTGGCCACCGCTGATCTGGACCAGGCCCGACGGCTACCGGTTCTGCTCCGACCCGCACGAACTCCAGGCGTACGAAGTCGCGGTCATCCGAGAGAAGCTCACCGAGATCCGCCGCTTCATCACCGGCGTCGTCGCCCCCCACACCGTCCTACAGCCCAAGGGCCGGTGGATCCGGCATGCACACACAGCTCAACTCCGTCGAATCCACCCTCGACATCATCGCCGACTACGCCGATGCATGAAAATGGGCAGGTCCGGCCGCTTCGCGGCCGGACCTGCCCATAAAGGGAGGGGAAACCCGTTGACCCGGCGGCGCTGCTATCCCTCGGACACCTTCGATGACGAGTGGGCCTTGATCGAACCGCTGCTGCCGATCCCTGCCTGCGAGACGCCGAAAGGAGGGCGGCCGGAGAGGCATCCGCGGCGGGAGATCGTGGATGCCATCCGGTATGTCGTGGACACCGGATGCAAGTGGCGGGCTTTGCCGAAGGACTTCCCGCCGTGGCGGACCTGCTACAACTTCATGGCCCGCTGGGCCGCCGCCGGCGTGATCGGACAGATCCGCGACCATCTCCGCAAACGGATCCGCCTCGACATGGGCCGGGCCCCGGGAGCGGTCGCCACCGTCATCGACTCCCAGTCCGTCAAGGCCGCCGAGACCGTCGGCCGCGACTCACGCGGCTACGACGCGGCGAAGAAGATCAACGGCCGCAAGCGGCACCTGGTCGTGGACACCAAGGGCCTGCCGCTGTTCGTCATGGTCACCCCTGCCGATATGACCGACCGCGACGCAGCGAAAGAAGTCTTGTTCCGGCTGAGGCTGATGCACCCGGAGATCACGATCGTCTGGGCCGACTCCGCCTACGCCGGCCAGCTCGTGACCTGGGCGAAGAATTACCTCAACCTGACGGTCAAGACGGTCAGCCGTCCCAAGGAGGCGGTCGGCTTCGTCGTCCTGCCCTGCCGCTGGGTCGTCGAGAGGTCGCACGCCTGGGTCATGCACGCCCGCCGGAATGCACGCGACTACGAACGCCTCGTCCAGCACTCCGAAACTCTGATCACCTGGGCAGCCATCACCCTGATGGCCAGGCGGATCATCCGCCGACAATCCCGCCGGACAGGCCAGCCGGCCTCCCGCGAACACACTCGAGACTGACTGCGGTTCCCACGGCAAATATCGACGTGGCCCTGTCAGGTGTCATGCCAGGTTGCCTGCGAGTTCGCTGTTGTCCCGTCGGCGCCGGAGAAGCCGGCTGACCTGCCAGGCGATGCCGTAGACGAGCAAGGCGACCGCCAGTCCTGCGACGGCGCCCTTGGCGATGTCGTACAGGAATCCCTGGATGGTGGACCCCCACGGGGCCTCCACCATCCGCTCCGGATAGGTGGTGATGTTGCCGCCGCCCGGGAGGGTCTGCGTCGTCGGCTGGTCGAAGTTGGTCTCGGTGGTGTAGCGGTAGGCGGCGAAGCCCTGGAACCGTGCCGCGGCCCCAAGCACGCCGGCCAGCGCCAGGGCCACCACGACACTCCAGCGCTTCGCCGGACTCAGGCGGTCGTGACCTTCCGGCGAGGTGCGCAGCCGGTCGCGGTGGCGCCACAGGTACACCCCGATGGCAGCCAGGCCCACGGCTGTGTTCACGTAGGTCAGGATGTTCCCGGGCAGGAGACCGGTGTCGGTCAGCAAGTCCCATGCCAGGTGGGAGGCGATGCCGATCAGGGCGGACACCAGGAGCCACATGCCCTTCTTCCCGAGCCCGAGGAGGCCTTCCGCAGGCTGCGGCTGTTCCCCCTGCCTGCCCCAGGCGGGAGGACACAGGGCCAGCACGGGACCGCGCACCAGCCTGTAGAGGACGAGCAAGCCGGCCGTGAA
This sequence comes from Streptomyces sp. NPDC033845, assembly GCF_055576225.1. NCBI lineage: Bacteria > Bacillati > Actinomycetota > Actinomycetes > Kitasatosporales > Streptomycetaceae > Streptomyces > Streptomyces sp. NPDC033845. The sequence goes on from NZ_JBVIRI010000057.1 coordinate 4,756, forward strand.
GATCAGGTCGACGGTGAAGATCCCGGTGACCGCGTGCGAAGTGGTGGCGTTCGTCAGCGGTTCGTACCACGTATGAGACGTCGCTGACAGGCCGAGAGCCCCCAGGAAGTAGGGGACATCGGGTGCCATCGCACCCGCAATCAGCGCTGCCGGAACAAACGGACGCCGAAGCAGGGGCAGGACCGCAGCTGGATGCGCAAGGGTGAACGGCATCGGATTCCCGACTCTTTGAGGCGGATCCGGAAGCACCAGGAACGCCGTGAACAAGGACTCCCACGACCGTACGCACAGGTCAGGACCACGGCCAGAGCAAAAGGTCAACCATGCCCGATGGGGAAGCACTGTCTGCCTGTACGGATATGGATCAGGTACTCAGCTTGTTCTTTATCTACCAAGATCTTCCGCCGCCCATTCCGCGTCCGTCATGTCCGACGGATACCGCCGCACCCGGTCGGGATGGTCGGCCGCGTTACCGTACATGTGGGCGAGGCAATCACATGATGGTGCAGCTGAGTTGAACCGGAAGGGCTCGGACACGTACAACAAGGACACCAGGGCCTCCGGGCACTGCTCGGTCAGATTCGCATCCCCGAGCTACCGAGAGGCCCTGCCTTCATACGCGCACAACGGGAAGATCACCCGGGCGATAAGCCTGTTCGAACCACACGCTCCATGATCGGTTGAGATACGGCTTCTGAACCCGCAGGAAGGCATCTGGTCGCTGGTCAAGCGCGACATCGGAAACCTCGCCGCGGCCGACCTCGGCCAGATCACCCGCGACGTCAAGCGCAGGCTCAAGCGGATCCAGTACCGCCCGGACCTGGTCCACGGCTGCCTGGCCGGCACCGGCCTGATCATGGACGACTGACCGACATCACGCATTCAAGTTCAGTACCGGTCCGCGGTGTGGTGGAGGGCGGCCCGCACGGCCTCCCCTGTGATGGTGAACCGAGCGGCGGCCCGGGCGCGTTCGGCGAGGGCATCGGGCGGTGCCGACTGCTGGCGGAGTGCGTCCGCCCCACCGGTCCCCGGAGGGGGGCTCACCGCGGGAGCCGGGCGGTCGGCATCGCCGATACGGTGGCCTTTGAACGATCAGGTCCCAGGTCACGACATCAACACTGCGGGACAGGACAACATCATCGCCGACGGGCTGCAGGGGTCGGTCTGGTGACGCTACTGCCGCTGCTTGGAGACTTGCGGCCGGGCCCTCTCGACAACACCGACGAATACCGTGGCTACATCGTTCTACGATCAATAGTCACCGGTTTTGAGCGCGCATTGGGCATCTAGCGCACCATGAATTCTGGGGTTGTCTGGACGGCTGGGGTCTGGATATCCGAAAGTAACGGATGGCATACTGAGAGTTGCTCCAGAGTGATGAGATACCGTAATGTCGCCAGTGTATTGGACTTCCGCGGTTAGCATTTCTATGTAGCCGCGTTTCCAGGGGCCAATCGGTGCGCTGACGCTGTCAATCTGCAGCTTTGACGTGGAAACGGTTTCGTTGTACGTTTTCTTGATCCCCGCAGTAACGAAGGACTCCATTCCGAAGTGGGCCTCCGTGCTGATGGAGTTGGTATACTCCGCCTTCTCATGCCAGCCGAAATGATGGATTACTTCCTGGTCAGAACAGTTATCCCAAACCTTGGAAATGAAGCGCGGTGAAGAATATGCTTTCTTATTCATGGATGAAGGTCCGAAAGAGCACTTGCCTTTGGTGCAATATTCTGCGTAGTATTTCCCTTGTGCTTTCTTGTCTGATATTTCTCTTTTCCCGATGTAGTAGACGTAGAAGTTTGCGGACGGATCGTAGTGATTCCCTATGTCGGCAGCGCATGCAAATGTTTGGGACTTGCTGCCGTCCCTTTCGGTAATACTGCACGATGTTTTATTCGACGTAGCGAAGGGAACGAGTGCGTAGAACCTGGCAATCTGTCCGGTTCCCTCTATTTCGTAGGTGAACTCGGCGGATAGCTTGTCCGGTAGGCCTGGTGCGCCGATTTTGAAGCTCGCGGCATCTGAGTCCGACGCAATGTACCCCTGAGGGGATCTGTGCCAAGTTCCCCGATTGGTGGTACTGGTCAAGCGCAGATTGTTTGCAGTCTCGTTGTGGACGACTCCGGTTATAGAGCTCTGCGTCGAGACGTCTTCGTCCTTCATGTTGTGGTTGCTTGGTTCTGCTGCGAAACTCGTGGTAACGAGCATCAAAGACGTTGACAGGACAGCTGATGTATACAACGATATCCTTCCCAGCAATTTTTTCCTCCTCCTCCGCGTTTTCGCTGGAGCATTCAACTGTTTTACAATTGGATGCAACCGGCCAAATGGCTTGTACTAGTGTGAGCGTAATCTGCACATCCGACCGGATGGGCGCAGGGTCTATCTTGCGCCGTCTATTTGACCCTTATTAGACGGGCCTCTACTATCTGATCGGGCGGTCAACGAGCGATTGGACGACTGCGAGCTAAGTAGCGCTCAGGGATCCTTTTGCACCTGAGCGCTACATCAAATCCCGGTTGCTATTCGCGGGAAACTATCAATTCTCCATCTGAACATGAACTGCGGGATGCCAGCCAGAGCTAATGATTGCTTTGTAGTTTCCGCTAGCGGTCACGCTATTCTTGCCGATCTCGGGTACGCGTACGCGGACTTCGCATTTTGTCCCCTCATCAATCTTATAGTAGATGGCGGAGGCTAGGGAAATTGATCCGACGGGTATGGACAGGCCGCGAAACGCGGCTTTGGTCTTTGCGATTCTATTTCGTGCAGCTTCGGGATCAATGAATTCTTGAGGCTTCTGCTCAAAGGCACGGTCACTTTCACCGTATTCTTGAACGTAGTATTTGTGAAGATTTAATATGTTTTTTGTGGCATTCGTTGCATCGAAAATGGTTGAGCAGTTCGAGCTAGCTTCCACCCCATCTGATTTGCCGGAAGTGGCAGTCGACGCCTGTGCGTTCGGTAGAATGTGCTGCTGAAGCATAAGACGTTCCTGCGGCGATACCCAGGAGAGTGCAAGCCGCGGCACTCACTCCCGCTATCTGACGTACCGAGATATTCATTCTAGTCCAATGCGATCGGCTGCTAGTTTCCGTGTGCGGAACATCGTATGTGCTGTTTCTATTCGATTGAGTAGTTGCAACCTTAAATTTCGGAGTTGTTTGAACGCGGGCCCGGGATGGGAGCGGGAGCGCACACCCCACGTGCTACGCCGCGTGGGGCTGACCGGGGCCGCTGCGCTGGCAGACACCGTCGTGAACCAGCCCGCCCTGCTCTTGCAGCACGCGGAGAAGCGCCCCCCTGCCGAGACCTGCTCGTGTTGGACGAGCTGGCGCACATCCAGCGGCAGTACGACGAGGACGCGCGGCCAGAAATGGGCCGGCTGCTCGCGACCCCGCGCGGGCCTCATGGGTCCGGTGCCGACGAGTAGCCCTTCGCCCCGACCGCCCGAAGCGTGACCCCTGGTCGTCGACGTCCTCGACAAGGCCGCCCCGCTGGGCATGCCGACGTGCCAGGCGCCACCCGGCACCGGGCCAGTCCTCCCGGGGCCCGGCAGCAGCCCGGTCAGTGCCGGAGCGCGTAGTCCAAGGTTTCCTGATCAGGCAACGCCCCCGGGCAGGCGTATCCGCCCGCCCTGGGGCCTGTCCGCAGGTGCGCGTACACCCGTACCTCGAACTCCTCCTGACCGTGTGTCGGCCGTAGCCGTGTCGCTGAGGGGGTGGGCTTGCTTCGCTTTGACGGACATCGGAGATCAGGGGTTTTGGCCCCGGAAGGATGATGTTCATCATGGAGAGCATGGCGAAGAAGAAGGTGC
>NZ_JBVIRI010000058.1:0-8257 GCF_055576225.1 Streptomyces sp. NPDC033845
CCAGGCCGAACTCGCCGCGGAGACCCGCCGCTTCTTCCGCAGACGCCAGCGTCAGCCGCACATCGTCCACGGCTTCGGCGGCCCACATGTCCGCTCGTCCTGGACGAGAACCCCATGAGTTTCTGATCAATAGAGCACGGCTTCACCCATCACCCGAGAAGACCCCATTTCTTAACCTTCCGCCAGGGGTAAGTCAACAAGGGAATGCACATACTGTTAGTGTCCGAGAGCCCACAAGGAGCGGAAAGTGAATCTTTTCGAGGTTTGAACCCCGATGATTCCTCAGAGAAGCTGTTCGGCGTATCCAATGTCTGCGCTAGCTGATCGCGTGGGTGCATGTCTAAGGCGAAGGAGAGTATCGGCGGTACGGATACGTTCCTTGTGAACTCCTTTGGAATCATTGCGCCTTATTCCCTGGGGTGACTCTTTCAGGTAATTTCGATTTCTCGAATATGGGAAAGATGCGATGGCGCTGGGCGGAGGCGAGAGAGAATCACGCTGAAGCGGCGAAGCATATTAATCTGAGCTTCGTCAAACGAGCCGTCGAATCCGAATCGATCTATGTGGAGGCGAAGACCCGGCGGCTTCTCCAGTCCCGCGTGGTCAAGGTCACCAAGGGCCATCCCCCATCCTAATGGCCTTGTCGAAGAGCTCACGCCGACAGAGGCAGAATATTCTAGATCCAATTCCTGGCTGTCAAGAAGATTGACTGAAAACCCCTAGCGGCACTGATGCGGGCGCTAGACCGAACACGCGTAAGACCTTCTTAAGGAATTCGAATGATAGACTGGCAGAAGTACGAACATGAACTTTTCATCCCTCTGGGGGAGATCCAAAACATCGCCTCCCTGGTCGTCGATGCCCGCGAGGTCGACGATCTGCGGCAGATATTCAGCAACAATGCGACCGAACTCGAAGGAGCCCTCGGCGAGCTCTGCCGTGATCTGGGCGAGCACCTTGGCCTGGAGGATGCCCGCTTGCTTGCGCGCCTGAAGAACGAGCTGACTGCGCGTTACGACGAACGCGGGGCGCTATTCACTTGGGATACGGACCTTGGCGTCTGGCTCAGCTGTCCGGGGCGGGGCAGTGACTGGAACGCGACGGCGGCCGATGTCAACGCGCATCTTCCCCAAGAGGGTTCGGCGGTCGGATCAGGAAATGGTGGGCGCACCCAGGGAGTTCAGTCTGACATCGTGAACGCCCATGCTTACATTATCTACGGAAAAGCCCTCTCTCTATTTGATGATGCGACATCAAAAGAGAAGGAGGAAATGATGGCACAGGCAATCAGTTTTGCAGGCAAAGCTATCGATGCAAGGCTCAAGGCCTGACGGAAAAATCCCCGTGAAGCATTCCGGTAATTCTTTCGAAATTAGTGTGAGGAAGTAGCAGTGTCAACTCCCCATCAGATGATCCTCTCGGACAGTGAAATGCGTGAAATCGCGGCGAAGATCGTCAGGCTGCGGCAGGTGAAGAGGGAAGGGCGCAAGTTCTACCAGAGTCAGTTCTCTGAAAGAAATCTGTGCAAGGACCTGATTGAATGGCAGGCCAGGCCGGAGTCAAAGGAGCATTTCAACGCTCTGTCCCTGACCCCCCTGGGTGACGCCGCCGAAATTCTCGGATACATAATGAAGAACTCCGAATTTCCGAAGTATGAAAATGCGGAGGAGGCGAAGAAGGCTTACCGCCGTTATCTTGACAGCTATGTGCAGATCATGGCCCGCTGGCGGGCCGAAAATCTCAAGAACATCAACCTCAATATGTATGCTTCGGCCGACAAGGTGGATGTCCGGGGAGTGGCGCGTGCTTGGAAGGAGGCCATGTGGATTTGTGAGAGATTTGGGAGGGACGCGATGAAACTGCCTCTGCATAGCTATCTATCCGGGATGGATGTATCCATCAGGCCTTATCTGGTAAATCTCTCGAACCGCTCTTCTTGAAATTCGGACGGTTTTTAGCCTCGATCTTTCTTGACGGTCTGCCGACGGAGTCGGTAGACCGTCGTGCGTTCGGGCCTTGGCCCCGGATTTTGGACACATCTATGCGGCCTGAGCCAGGGTAGTCGCTGCTGTTTGGAGGGCGTTCTCGTAGGCGATCGGGGATCGCTGGCCGAGGCGCGAGTGCCGACGCCGGGTGTTGTATCGGGTCAGCCAGCGGAAGGCGTCGAGTCTGGCTTCACGCTCGCTCGACCAGACTTTGCGCCCTTTGAGCGTCTCCCTCTCCGAGGCGGCGTTGAAGCCTTCCGCAGCGGCGTTGTCCGCGCCGGAGCCGACCGCGCCCCATGCTGTGCCGGACCCCTGCTGACCTGCATGCTTCGGCGAATGCCCTGCTCGTGTATTGGGCGAGTTCAACCGATCGATGCAACACCGGGTTTTTGAAGTGAGCGTAGTTGCTCTTCGAAGACTTCGGCGGGTGTCTTCCAGCCAAGGATCTTGCGGGGTCGATTGTTGAGTGCGTATGCGACGGCTCGAGGTCTTCGGCGGACCACCGAGAGAGGTCTGTGGCTTTCGGTGCCTCTGTGTTTGTCAAGCCGTATGGGGCGGTGGCGTAGGCTCGCTTCCGGCGGGTCCAGGAAGTGACTTGTCCCAAGAGTCGGCCGTCGGGGTTGGGCCGGCCGCGCTGGATTCTGTAGTCGCCCCCGTCTGTCCTCCTGGGCCCGTCATCCGTGTTCGTCGGCGCTCGTCGGCCATCATGGTGCGCCAGACGTGATCGGCGAGTCGGCGTTGCGCCTCACGGGAGACCTTCTACAACCGCCGCCGCCTACGCAAGCACAAGATCTTCGGCTACCTCACCCCGGCCGAGACCAGGCAACGGCATCAGCACGCCCTCGCGGCATGACGAATGAGTGCCCAAGATCACGGGGAAACCTCACCGGCGGTCACCCTCCCGGGTGGCGATCAGCATCGTCACCCACTCCACGAGTGCGTGTGGGACGTCCATTACGGCACGATAGGGAATCAACAAAGATCCCAGGCTGCAGAGTTGAGCATAGACACCTTGCCCAACAGCCTGGGGGCTCTGCCCGTATCAGGACCACCGCCCCGTCACCCGATCAGTGGCCAAGTTGAATAGGCTCAAGGTACGGGCAGCCGCTGTTCCACGACCTCGGGCCAGACACGGAGAGAACGGAGATGCGCCGTCCCTCGATGGGTTGGATCGCCGGGGCGAAGTGTGTTCAGAGATTCGATGATCAGGCGGGCGGATGCCGATTGGGGGAGTAGGCCTTCACCCGATGAACCCACCGTTCACCTGAGGAGGTGAGACTCTCAGGAATGCAAGCCTGGCGTGGACACTGGCCGGCTAGACGTGCGCGCCACCTCGTGCTTTGGCTTGGGGTAAGGCCGCGGCACAAGGAATTCCATGACCATTCGCAAGAAGCTCCCCGCAATCGCACTCGGCGTGATCTCGCTGACTGCACCTCTGGCCGCCGCAGGTACCAGCACCGCGGCGACGGCGGTCGAGGTGCAGGCGGATGACTCCTCTCAGGCCCAAGATGCCACGCTCACCGACCGCAACGGCAAGCCGTCCAGCACCTTGTCTGCGAAGACTGCGGCGCAGAGCGAGAAGGTGTTCTCCACCGGTGAGATCACCGGGAAGCGATTCTCGTCGATCGGACTGAGCTGGAATAAGGAGTCCGCCATCGACAAGGGCCTCACCGCCAAAACCCGGATCCACCGCAACGGCGCCTGGGAGTCGTGGCGGGACATTCCCCTTGAGCTGGACGAGGGCGTTGCCGAGGAAGCGAAGCGGGCTGGCGCCCCGGCCTTCTACACGCAGGATGCGGACGGTGTGGAGGTTCGCTTCACCTCGCCGACAGGCAGTCTGCCGCAGGACCTGCGACTGTCTTTCATCGATCCGGCCCAGAGCTCCGCCGCCTCATCCCCGGCTCGTCAGCCGCAGTCGACACAGGCTGGGCAGCCGGATGTGAACCTGCGAAAGGACTGGGGCGCGGACGAGAACCTGGCCGACCCTGGGTACAAGACGCAGCCTTCCATCAAGGCGGCCCTGGTCCACCACACCGTGACGGGGAACAACTCCTACACCCAGGAGCAGGTGCCGCAGATCATCAACGGAATCTACGTTCACCACATCAAGAACCTAGGGTATGGCGACTTCCCGTACCACTTCATCGTCGACCGGTTCGGGGGCATCTGGGAAGGCCGCAAGGGCTCCATTGAAATGCAGCCTGGCACCGCGATTCCCGGCATCCTCGGCGGCCACGCGGCTGGCTTCAACACCAACACCTTCGGTGTCGCGACGCTCGGCAACTTCGAACCAAACAACAGCGAGGGCGGCGAGGACACCGGCCCCGACCCCAAGCCCAGTGACGCCATGGTCAAGAGCCTCGCCGACCTCCTCGCCTGGAAGGGCGGCCAGTACAAGCTGGACCCGGAGGGGGCCACACAGCTCGTCTCGGCCGGCGGAGGCGGCACCAACCCGCACCCGGTAGGCACCGTGCTCGACGTCCCCGTGATCTCCAGCCACAAGGACGTGAACGTCACTGCCTGTCCCGGCGGCAAGCTTTACGAAATCGTCCCCGACCTGCGCAAGCAAGTAGCCGAACGGCTTAGCTAGAAAGCCGCCCGGGGCCCGCGAGCCCTGGCATGTGGGCAGGAGAGTTCTGCGCCCTGCCAACCCGCACCGCACTCCCCCTCTCCGCCCCGGCGGCAGGCAGTCGAATGGGTACGGCAGACCTGGGCCGTCTTCCTTGCTCGCACCGTGGCCGTGTCTCACAGGCGCGAGGCCGACGACGGTGTCCCTCCGAGTGGTGTGACAGCGGTCTTCGCGGGAGTGACCTCGACGTCGTCCTTGAACGAAGGCCGGCAGTTGTCAGTGACGACGCTCCAGGCTGACGGGCTGTCAGTCCGAGGGGGCTGCCAACGCCTGTCGATTCCGGTATGACCTGCGGCTTTGCCTTTGATCGCTGCTACGCCACTCCAGGAGGCATGACTCCGACGACTAAGTTGACCGAGGAGAAAAAATGAAGCAAAGATTCCGTCTCGCTGTTCTGGTCGCCACAATGGCGACAGCTGCAGTGGCTCTGCCGGTGACGGCGCACGCAGCTCCCGCTGACGATCAGAAGCCGTCGGCGAGCCCGGAGACCGCGTCGGCGCCCGCATCGCGGGAAACCTCGAAACCCGAGATTGTCGTCACTCCCGAGGACGCTTCCACCGTCGGTGTCGGCATGCCGGTGTCGATCAACTTTGACAAGCCCGTCGCGGACAGGAAGGCCGTGCAGTCGGCGATCCAGGTCAGCTCCACCCGCGACCAGAAGATCGTCGGGCACTGGTTCAGCCCGACCCGCCTGGACTTCCGTCCCCAGCACTACTGGAAGCCGGACTCCGACGTCACGGTGAAGCTCGCCCTGGACGGCGTCTGGGGCGGTGAAGGCATCACCGGCGTGCATAACAACATGGTCCGCTTTCACATCGGCCGCTCACAGGTCTCCACTGTTGACGCCAAGACTAGGACGATGACCGTGGTCCGCGACGGCAGGACCGTCAAAACCATCCCGATATCCGCCGGCGCGCCCGACAGCCCCACCTACAACGGACAGATGGTGATCTCGGAGAAGCACGACGAGATGCGGATGAACGGCTCCACGGTCGGCTTCACCGACAAGGACGGCAAGCCCGCGTACGACATCCCCGACGTGCCGCACGCGATGCGGCTCAGCGCCTCGGGCACTTTCCTGCACGGCAACTATTGGGCCGATAAGAAGGTCTTCGGGAAGGAAAACACCACCCACGGCTGCGTCGGGCTGAGCGACCTCATGGGAGGCAAGGACCCCAGCACCCCTGCGGCCTGGTTCTACGACAACTCCATCATCGGGGACGTCGTCACGGTCAAGCACTCCGCCGACAAGAGCATCCAGCCCGACAACGGCCTCAGCGACTGGAACATGCCCTGGAACATCTGGCTCAAGGGCTCCGCCGCATAGCCTGAGGTTCCGTCCGGACAGCGGATCCAGTATCGGTAGGCGAGCCCAATCGCCGCCGTTCGATGATCTTGAAGCCAGCGGCTTGCTACGGGCTTTTGGCCCCGAGGGCGTTGACGCCGTTCACGTACTCGCGGTCGCCCTTGCCTGGACCGCGGTGACGCGTAAGAGGTACCCCTGGCCGCGCCGCACGACCACCTTCTGATCGAGGGCCGCCCGCTCGGCGGCCTCCAGGTCGGCGTCCCGTAGCAAGTCGCGACCTTACCGGGCATGTCGAGGGGGCGGATTCAATCGGTCCTCGCAACACCTGTGTGAGCTGGAGGTTTGCGGTGGGTGTGGGGATTCGGCAGGGGCGGTGCGGGAGTATCGGGGGCAGATGCCCTCGCCGGGGCGGCCGGGTGTTGCGTGGCGTGAGGACTGGGTCAGGTTCTGGGCGGCGATCGCGCGGGGGCTGAGTTCGGTGGATGCAGCGGCCGTGATCGAGGTTTCGCCTGCGGTGGGGTCCCGGTGGTTTCGTCATGCTGGCGGGGTGAATCCGTGCCTTGCTCCGGCCGCTACTTGTCGTTCGCCGAGCGGGAGGAGATCGCGCTGTTGCGTGCCCGGAACCTCGGGGTCCGTGCGATCGCACGGTGTCTGGGGCGCTCGCCCTCGACGATCTCGCGGGAGCTGCGGCGCAATGCCTCGACGCGGAGCTACCACCTGGAATACCGGGCCTCGCTGGCGCAGTGGCACGCAGAGCGGCGGGCCCAGCGGCCGAAGAGGGCGAAGCTGGTGGCCCACGACCACCTGCGCGAGTACGTCCAGGACCGGCTGGCCGGGACCATCGTCCACGCCACGGCCGGCCGGCCGTCGCGGGACCGCAGGTGCCACCGTGGCAGGGCAGGAACAAGCCCCGCCGTCAGGACCGGCGCTGGGCGACGGCCTGGAGTCCGGAGCAGATATCGCGGCGGCTCGAGGTGGACTTCCCCGACGATGAGTCCATGCGCATCTCACACGAGGCGATCTACCAGGCCCTTTATGTCCAGGGACGCGGCGCGCTCAAACGCGAGCTGGTCGCCTGCCTGCGCACCGGACGGTCACTGCGTGTCCCGCGGGAGCGCACCAGACAGAGTGTCCGCGGGCATGTCACCGCCGACGTGTTGATCAGCGAGCGGCTCGCCGAGGCCGAGGACCGCGCCGTCCCGGGACACTGGGAGGGCGATCTGATCATCGGGACCGGCCGGTCCGCGATCGGGACGCTGGCCGAACGCAGCACGCGGTTCACGATGCTGCTGCACCTGCCCCGGATGGAGGGCTTCGGCACCGAACCACGCACCAAGAATGGACCCGCGCTCGCCGGCCGCGGCGCCGCGGCCGTGAAGGACGCGATCACCGCCACCATCACCACGTTGCCCGGGCAACTACGCAGGTCGCTGACCTGGGACCGGGGCACCGAACTGGCCCAGCACGCCCAGCTTCGCGTCGAACCCGGGCTCCAGATCTACTTCGCCGATCCCCACAGCCCTTGGCAGCGGGGCACCAACGAGAACACGAACGGCCTGCTGCGTCAGTACTTTCCGAAGGGAACGGACCTTTCCCGCTAGCAGCCGGACGACCTCGAAGCTGTTGCACACGCCCTCAACACCAGGCCCCGCAAAACCCTCGGTTGGAAGACACCAGCGGAAGCCCTCAACGAGCACCTACTATCGCTCCAGGAAGCCGGTGTTGCGACGACCGGTTGAGTCCAAGCTGGGTCCGTGGTCGGTGTGCATGATCGATCCGGCGAGACTGCCGCGGGTGCGGACCGCTGCCGCCAGGGCGTCGGTGACGAGGTCCGCGCGCATGTGATCGGCAATCGCCCACCCGGCCAGACGACGTGAGGCAAGGTCGATCACGGTCGCGAGATAGCAGAACTTCCCGCCGTCGATGGGCAGGCAGGTGATGTCGCCGACGTACTTCATGTCCGGGTATTCGGCGGTGAAGTCGCGGCCGATCAAGTCCGGCGCCTTGGCCGCCGCCGGGTCGGGAACGGTGGTGCGGTGCCGGCGGCGCAGACGGACCCCTTGGATCCCGGACACCCTCATGATCCTGGCGACACGCTTGTGGTTGACGGCCTCACCGTTCCCTCACGGAGCTCTGCGGTGATCCGCGGGGCCCCGTAGGTGCCGTCCGATTCCCGGTGCACGGCCCGAATCCGGGCGGCGAGGCGGGCGTCGGCCGCTTGCCGGCCCGCCCGGTCCGCACGTCCGGCGCCAGTAGGAGAAGCTGGAGCGGGCGATGCCCAGGATGTCGCACAGCCGCTTCACGCCGTGACGGCGCTGGTGGTCGGCGACGAACTGG
>NZ_JBVIRI010000059.1:0-5739 GCF_055576225.1 Streptomyces sp. NPDC033845
TGCGGAGCCGGACGCCGGCCGCGATGGTGCAGCCCCGAGCAGCGAGCAGGGGCCGCACCTCGCCGACCGCCCGGGTGATCGTGGAGCGGTCGACGTCGAACCAGCAGGCCAGCACGTCATGAGTGACACCGTGGCGAAGGTGAACGAGCTTGGCAGCAGCCGGTCGACGAAGACCAGACGGTGCTTCGCGCCGGCGCCGACGGCCCGCTTCCTCGGCCTGGACTCCAGCTTTGCCTGGTGCCGCTCATGCCATAACGGACCCACCTCGGCGACGAGTTCGGCGATCACATCGGACGACAGCCCCGTGATCCTCCGGTCGCTGATGATGACTGCACGAGCCTCGTTCCCCACCACACGAATATGATCAGGGACGAAGCCCCAGCACTGCACCGCCAACCATGCACGAGCTCGTCAGGGCTTGCAGGGAATCAACGTGTTGCTTCCCGTTCTGAGGCTCGTTGGTGTGGTATGCGCATCCCGGACGAGGTCTGTAGCCAACTCGGAGTGAAGTTCAAGGTGTTGTTCCCGCATGTGGACGAGCGGCAGCGTCGTCTGCTGATGGCCGCGGAGGCTCGGGTGCTGGGGCATGGTGGTATTCGGGCCGTCGCCCGGGCCGGCTGAGGTGAGTGAGACGACGGTTCGCAAGGGCCTACTCGAGCTCGAGGCGGGTGCGGCGCCCGGGCGGTGGACGCAAGCGGGTCGCGGATCTCGACCTGGGGCTGCGGCCCGCGCTGCTGGCGCTGGTGGAGCCGGACGAGCGCGGGGATCCGATGTCGCCGCTGCGGTGGACGGTGAAGTCCACCCGTACCCTCGCGTGGGAGCTCACCCGGGCCGGCCACAAGGTCAGCGCGGACACCGTCGCCGGCCTGCTGCGGGAGGCGGGTTTCAGCCTGCAGGCCAGCGCCAAGAAGGTGAGGGCTCGCAGCACGGCATCGACGGCTTCGTACTGGTGCGCGTACAGCGACCCCTTCACGCTCCGGTCTCCTTGCCCTGAGGGCCCATGCCGATGGCGCCGTGGGCAGCCGATGCTTTGCGGCGGCGCCGGTGTTCGCGCTGGGCCTGGGCGCGGGCGCATTCGCGGGTGCAGTACTTGATGCCGCTGGTGCGGTTTTGCCCGTACTCCGCGCGGCCGCGCTGGCGGACGAAGGGGCGCCGGCAGGTCTCACTGGCGCATTCCCGGATGGTGGCCTCCTCGGCAAGGTGGTTGTACAGCTGGAGGAAGACCACGGACAGAAGCGTGGGGTATCGGTCGTCAAGGCCGCCGATGCCGATGCTGAAGGGCTCCAGGGCAGCATTGAGGGTGCTCGCCAAGTCGCTGATCTTCAGATTCAGCAGTTCCTCGCGCATGTGGTCCAGATCGCGCGGCCAAAGCGCTGCCCCGTCACGGTTGGCAGCCTGCCACCGTCGCAGCTCTTCCTCGGTGGCCTCCGCTCGGACGAGTTCGTCCAGCCCGCCTTCGCGGCGCAGGGCCAGCCACGTGGTGATGGCCTCCTGAGCTGCTTCCACGAAAAGCGTTGCCAGTTCGCCATGGAGGGCGAACGGTCCGCGCTCGGGATGGGAGCCCATCAGGGCGGTGTAGTAGCGGTGGTCTTCCTCGTCCAGGCTCAGGTCATCTACGAGGCTTCCCAGATGCCCGTATCGCCGTACTACGGAGGCAATCGCGTCGAGGTCTGTGGCGTCGAGTTCCATGAACTCGCGGAGGTAGAAGTCTTCCGGCACAGTGGCGGACCCGTCGCCGGGACGACGGGCCTGGGGAGTCCAGACGATCCATCCGTCCTCGGCTCGTGCGTCGGCGAGGGGGCTCAACGCTGGTGGGGGCACGGGAGTTCCAGGCCAGAGCGTGGGACGAAACCGTGGGTCTACGTATGCCGCCATGATGGGCATCATAGCGATGCAAGAGTAATACAAAAAGAGATCCGTTCGTATCACCTGCGTAGAACTCAGTGGAGGGGCAGCCGTGGTGACGCACTGGCACGATCGCAAGGCCGTAGGAGATGCACACGAGCAGCGGGTCGCCGCCGCCCTGCGCACGAGAGGCTGGACGGTCCAACACTCCGGACAAGGCACCTACCCGCACGAGATCCGGCAGGCCCTCGCCCGCACCACCTCGCCACTGCGCTGGTTTCCCGACCTCATCGCCGCCCGCGACGGCGAGATCGTCACCATCGACGCCAAAGACCGCATGCCCTCATCCACCTCCAACCGCTACGCCCTCAGCAGCGATGCCGTCCGCGCCGGGCTTCTCTTCACCGGCACTCACGCGCCGACACCGCTCTACTACGTACTGGGCGACCTCAAGGTCCTCACACCGGCCGAGATCCTTCACTACACCGGGCACGCACGCCGCCACCGCAGCGGCGCCTACCACCTCGTCAGCACCCACAACGCACATCGCTTCGACGACGTCTTCGGGGCCACGGCCATACGCGCGGCAAGCTGATCCCCACCCAGCACGCAGGTGAGCCTTCGAGGCTGCCGCCTTCTTCGTGGAAGCGGCGGTGCTCTTCTTCCTCCTTCCCGTGCGCTATGCGAAGGCCCCCGGCAGACCCTGCCGGGGGCCTTGATGCGAGGCTTGCCCACCCTCCAGCCCCGGCGGCCTCGGCGCACTGGGCAAGCCCGGCCGGCCCCTGCCCGCGTCTCTGCGCTTTCCCCTCCTGTTCCCCCTGTGGTGACAAACCCTTCGACCGGTAGCATCCGTGCAGGTCGGCCGCTGTTTCGGGCCGTGGACGCTGCCTCGACACTTCTTTATGTGCAGTTCCGGGGCGGTGGCTTGCTGGCGCAAGGGGCGGAGGGGCCGGGGTGGCGGGGACGGCTGCGCGGAGGTACGAGTCGACGGCCAAGACCAGGGGGCAGGTGCTGGAGGCCCTGGGTGTGGTGAAGGTGGCCACGGCCGCGCAGATCCGGGCGTTGACGTGTCCGGGGACCGCGGACGCGGCGACGGTGCGGGGCGGCTGCAAGGACCTTGAGGCCGAGGGCTTGGTGTTCTCGGCGGGCCGGACCTCCCGTGTCGAGCCGGACGGTCGGCGCGTCACGGAGAAGCTGTGGTCCTTGACGCTGGCGGGCCTGGAGGCGGCTCCCGTGATCCTGGGACCGCCGCCCCAAGGAGATGGGGGGCACGGCGAAGGCGGCGGCGGCCTCGGGAGCCAAGCACGCGATGCGGGTGACCGACACGCTGGCGGCGTTCCTGCAGACCCCTGCGGAGCGGACCGCGCCCGTGGTCCGCAAGACGGCAGTACCCGCCCCGGCACCGGAGCCGGCTCCGGTGCCGGGGGTGCGGCCGCGGGGGCTGGGGCCGATCGGCACGTGGTCCACGGAAGTCGCCCTCCCCGTGACCGGGTCCTTCGCCGCGCCGGGGCGGGGCAGTATCCGGGCGGACCTGGTCCGCGCCATGCCCGGCAGCCGGATGCCGCTGCTGTGCGTGGAAGTCGACAACGGCACTGAGTCCCCACCGGTCCTCGCTGCGGGGTCCTGTTGCTGACGGGCAATGCTCCTAAATACGCGACCTCGCCTGAGGAGGAAACTCGCGCAGGCTGCCGCGAAGAAGTGGCAGGCCAGGGAATGCTTGCCTACTACGCTCATTACATCGGAATGGAGCCCAGTGAGCGGAGAATGCTCGATGGTGACCCTGAGTTGTCTAGGGCGCGAGAAAAGGCTTTTGAATTTGTTCTGCAGTACCGTGATTCCGACGAGTCAGGAAGGGGGCACCGCATCCTCCTCGGGTAACTCCACCCTCTGCTACCACCGAATGTGAGACAGAGCGGTTTACTGGACAGGCCCCTGTATGGCACGGTACCGCTGTAGGCCGACGGGGTGACGACACGGCATTTACGAACAGGATCCCGGGGAACGGGCGGGCCAAGCGGCTTGTTACGGTCGGCGGGTGTAGGGGTGGAGCTGGTCGATTTCTTGGAAGCCGGCTTGCCGGTGGAGTTCCGCGGCCGGAGCGAGGGTGTCGCTGGTACCGTCGGCCGGTGTGCCGAGGAGGACGGTGAGTTCGCGGATACCGCGGTCGGCAAGGTGCGCCAGGCACTGACGCAGGTGAAGGTGACCGGCTGGGTGTTCCGGGTCCAGGGTGAGCCATTCCAGGACCGCTGTCCCCTCGACGGGACGGCTGACGACCGCTTTCCCGATGTGGGTGCCGTCACTCGTGCGCAGCCGCACATACCACCCGTACGGATCGGGGCTCTCGGTGATGTCGATGATCTCGTAAGGCAGACGCTGGAGTGTACCGGGGCGGCAGTGGAAGTATCTCCAGCCATCCTGGCGCGAGAATCCCGCGGCCTCCAGCGCTACCGCGCTGCCGCGGCGACTGCGTACCGGCAGACCCGCGAACGACATCGCGGTCGGCGTGCCGAACGCGTGCAGGGTGCGCTGCCCCGTTTGGTCCAGCATGTGCCGTACCAGCACCTGGGCGACCTGCTGATCGTCCTCGACACAGTGCAGCCACAACAACATCGCGTCACCTTCGTGTTCGCTCAGGGCCCAACCGATGGCGCCCAAAATTTCACCGCCGGTGCCGACAGCCAGGTCCGTGCGGGGCTCCTGCAGCACGGAGGGAGCCGCGTCCCCGGGGCAACAGCCGGCAACAACGTGCCCGAGCGTGTCAGCACTGACTGTCGGGCGGCCGGGCAGCCGGTCGCCCCCGATCAGCTCCAGGACCCTCTCCAGGTCTCGCGGTGTGCAGGGGCGCACCGTGGTGCTGGTCTGCGTACGGGCGGTTGTGGCTGCCACGGCGTGCTGCTCCTTCTGTGCGGTCCGGTAACCGGTTCAGCTTCTCCCGCTCGGAGGCGGGCGGTAGGAAGCGCCACACCCACGGCGCATGACGGGGACTGCGGAAGTACTTCGCTTCGCTCTTGGTACGTCAGCAACTCGGGTCCATGCAAAGGCTGTATGGCGCACCCGGGATTTGCGCTGCTCTGGGCGGTCGTGGCACTTCGCGGCCGGCCTGCAGCCAGAGCAGCGTGACCGCGTCGTAGATCGGCGTGTCCGACAGGGCGCCATCTGTGTTGCCGTAGCCGTAGGAGAAGGCGTGCCGGGGTGCGGGAACGGTTCGCCCGTTCTGTGTCATAAGCGCTTCAACGACGAAGCCGTCCTTGAGGACACCTTGTTCCGGGATGCGTGACGTGCTTCTTGAACGGATCGGCGCTGTGCTGGTCGGGCGATCAGAAGGGATACGGCTTCGCGGGCGTCTGAGCAGAGACGGGAACAGGCTCGTGAGCTGTGGCTTCCTTTCTGGGTCGAGGGCACGCCGAGTCCGCTGGAGGCAGGTCGGTTTCCGAGCCGGTAGACCCTTAATGACCGTACCCTCCGTCAACAAGAGGTAAGGCGCGGTTTCCTCTGTGTCGATCTTGATGGCGATGCGTCGCTATCCCTCCTTGTCATCATGAGAAAGCATCTGATCTATTCAGTTCGCATTTGGGATTTTCTTGTGACCTGTGTGCGGCGATGGCCATTGTCGGGGGCGTGACAACCCGCGCTTCTATCGCAGTGACGTCTCGGACGCCCGGTGGGCCCTGATTGAGCCGGTGTTCGCCGCCTGGCGGGCCCAGGGCTGATTCAAAGTCGTGGTGATCTTGTGGTGTGCCTGGTCACAGGGGTGTGACGATCGGTTCGGGGGCCGCGACGGATGCAACGAAGCTCCGGCTGAAGACGGGTGACCTTGCCAAGTCGCCGTTCTCAGTCGGAGCTTCGATGTGCCGTCAGTCTGCCACCGTCTGCTTGATCAAGTCGCCGTCGCGT
>NZ_JBVIRI010000060.1:0-5162 GCF_055576225.1 Streptomyces sp. NPDC033845
CTTCAGAACTAACACAGTGGACGCGAGCAACTGAGGACAAGCCCTCGGCCTATTAGTACCAGTCAGCTCCACCCGTTACCGGGCTTCCACATCTGGCCTATCAACCCAGTCGTCTACTGGGAGCCTTACCCTCTCAAGGAGGTGGGAATACTCATCTTGAAGCAGGCTTCCCGCTTAGATGCTTTCAGCGGTTATCCCTCCCGAACGTAGCCAACCAGCCATGCCCTTGGCAGGACAACTGGCACACCAGAGGTTCGTCCGTCCCGGTCCTCTCGTACTAGGGACAGCCCTTCTCAATATTCCTACGCGCACAGCGGATAGGGACCGAACTGTCTCACGACGTTCTAAACCCAGCTCGCGTACCGCTTTAATGGGCGAACAGCCCAACCCTTGGGACCGACTCCAGCCCCAGGATGCGACGAGCCGACATCGAGGTGCCAAACCATCCCGTCGATATGGACTCTTGGGGAAGATCAGCCTGTTATCCCCGGGGTACCTTTTATCCGTT
This sequence comes from Streptomyces sp. NPDC033845, assembly GCF_055576225.1. Taxonomy (NCBI): domain Bacteria; kingdom Bacillati; phylum Actinomycetota; class Actinomycetes; order Kitasatosporales; family Streptomycetaceae; genus Streptomyces; species Streptomyces sp. NPDC033845. Next base: position 509 of record NZ_JBVIRI010000060.1, read on the forward strand.
GAGCGACAGCGCTTCCACAAGCCACTGCCGGATCACTAGTCCCGACTTTCGTCCCTGCTCGACCCGTCGGTCTCACAGTCAAGCTCCCTTGTGCACTTACACTCAACACCTGATTGCCAACCAGGCTGAGGGAACCTTTGGGCGCCTCCGTTACCCTTTGGGAGGCAACCGCCCCAGTTAAACTACCCATCAGACACTGTCCCTGATCCGGATCACGGACCGAGGTTAGACATCCAGCACGACCAGAGTGGTATTTCAACGATGACTCCACAACCACTGGCGTGGCCGCTTCACAGTCTCCCACCTATCCTACACAAGCCGAACCGAACACCAATATCAAACTGTAGTAAAGGTCCCGGGGTCTTTCCGTCCTGCTGCGCGAAACGAGCATCTTTACTCGTAGTGCAATTTCACCGGGCCTATGGTTGAGACAGTCGAGAAGTCGTTACGCCATTCGTGCAGGTCGGAACTTACCCGACAAGGAATTTCGCTACCTTAGGATGGTTATAGTTACCACCGCCGTTTACTGGCGCTTAAGTTCTCAGCTTCGCAACCCCGAAAGGTCACTAACCGGTCCCCTTAACGTTCCAGCACCGGGCAGGCGTCAGTCCGTATACATCGCCTTACGGCTTCGCACGGACCTGTGTTTTTAGTAAACAGTCGCTTCTCGCTGGTCTCTGCGGCCACCCCCAGCTCAAGGAGCAAGTCCTCTCACCAGTGATGGCCCCCCTTCTCCCGAAGTTACGGGGGCATTTTGCCGAGTTCCTTAACCATAGTTCACCCGAACGCCTCGGTATTCTCTACCTGACCACCTGAGTCGGTTTAGGGTACGGGCCGCCATGAAACTCGCTAGAGGCTTTTCTCGACAGCATAGGATCATCCACTTCACCACAATCGGCTCGGCATCAGGTCTCAGCCTTATATGAGGGACGGATTTGCCTACCCCTCGGCCTACACCCTTACCCCGGGACAACCACCGCCCGGGCTGGACTACCTTCCTGCGTCACCCCATCGCTTACCTACTACAAGTCTGGTTCGTCGGCTCCACCACTTTCCTTTCCCCGAAGGGTCCGGAACGGCTTCACGGACTTAGCATCGCCTGATTCGATATTGGGCGTTTCAAAGCGGGTACCGGAATATCAACCGGTTGTCCATCGACTACGCCTGTCGGCCTCGCCTTAGGTCCCGACTTACCCTGGGCAGATCAGCTTGACCCAGGAACCCTTAGTCAATCGGCGCACACGTTTCTCACGTGTGTATCGCTACTCATGCCTGCATTCTCACTCGTGAACCGTCCACAACTAGCTTCCGCTGCTGCTTCACCCGGCACACGACGCTCCCCTACCCATCACAGCGGGCGTTGGCCCTATTGCTGCAATGACACGACTTCGGCGGTACGCTTGAGCCCCGCTACATTGTCGGCGCGGAATCACTTGACCAGTGAGCTATTACGCACTCTTTCAAGGGTGGCTGCTTCTAAGCCAACCTCCTGGTTGTCTCTGCGACTCCACATCCTTTCCCACTTAGCGTACGCTTAGGGGCCTTAGTCGATGCTCTGGGCTGTTTCCCTCTCGACCATGGAGCTTATCCCCCACAGTCTCACTGCCGTGCTCTCACTTACCGGCATTCGGAGTTTGGCTAAGGTCAGTAACCCGGTAGGGCCCATCGCCTATCCAGTGCTCTACCTCCGGCAAGAAACACACGACGCTGCACCTAAATGCATTTCGGGGAGAACCAGCTATCACGGAGTTTGATTGGCCTTTCACCCCTAACCACAGGTCATCCCCCAGGTTTTCAACCCTGGTGGGTTCGGTCCTCCACGAAGTCTTACCTCCGCTTCAACCTGCCCATGGCTAGATCACTCCGCTTCGGGTCTAGAGCGTGCAACTCAATCGCCCTATTCGGACTCGCTTTCGCTACGGCTTCCCCACACGGGTTAACCTCGCTACACACCGCTAACTCGCAGGCTCATTCTTCAAAAGGCACGCAGTCACGACCGCTGTTCCGAAGAACAACGGCGACGCTCCCACGGCTTGTAGGCACACGGTTTCAGGTACTATTTCACTCCGCTCCCGCGGTACTTTTCACCATTCCCTCACGGTACTATCCGCTATCGGTCACCAGGGAATATTTAGGCTTAGCGGGTGGTCCCGCCAGATTCACACGGGATTTCTCGGGCCCCGTGCTACTTGGGAGATGAGCAAGCAAGCCGCTGATGTTTCGTCTACGGGGGTCTTACCCTCTACGCCGGACCTTTCGCATGTCCTTCGACTACATCAACGGTTTCTGACTCGCCTCATGGCCGGCAGACCATGAAAGCTCATTCCCACGACCCCGTATGCGCAACCCCTGCCGGGTCTCACACGCATACGGTTTAGCCTCATCCGGTTTCGCTCGCCACTACTCCCGGAATCACGGTTGTTTTCTCTTCCTGAGGGTACTGAGATGTTTCACTTCCCCTCGTTCCCTCCACATGCCCTATGTGTTCAGGCATGGGTGACAGCCCATGACGACTGCCGGGTTTCCCCATTCGGACACCCCCGGATCAAAGCTCAGTTGGCAGCTCCCCGGGGCCTATCGCGGCCTCTCACGTCCTTCATCGGTTCCTGGTGCCAAGGCATCCACCGTGCGCCCTTAAAAACTTGGCCACAGATGCTCGCGTCCACTGTGTAGTTCTCAAGCAACGACCAGCCACCCATCACCCTGCACCAAAGGCACAAGTTCACTGGGGCCGGCATCGCGAAGGTTCGACCTAACCGGCCGTACCCTCAGATACCCAACAACGTGCCAAGCACGATCCTTCGATGATCTTCACTTTCCACGCCGAAGCAGTACTCGCGAATCCATCTACAGACCGTGCCAACTAATCAACGTTCCACCCATGAGCTGACCGTGCAGAACATTTGCCTGCAATCGGTACTGTGCTCCTTAGAAAGGAGGTGATCCAGCCGCACCTTCCGGTACGGCTACCTTGTTACGACTTCGTCCCAATCGCCAGTCCCACCTTCGACAGCTCCCTCCCACAAGGGGTTGGGCCACCGGCTTCGGGTGTTACCGACTTTCGTGACGTGACGGGCGGTGTGTACAAGGCCCGGGAACGTATTCACCGCAGCAATGCTGATCTGCGATTACTAGCAACTCCGACTTCATGGGGTCGAGTTGCAGACCCCAATCCGAACTGAGACCGGCTTTTTGAGATTCGCTCCACCTCACGGTATCGCAGCTCATTGTACCGGCCATTGTAGCACGTGTGCAGCCCAAGACATAAGGGGCATGATGACTTGACGTCGTCCCCACCTTCCTCCGAGTTGACCCCGGCGGTCTCCTGTGAGTCCCCATCACCCCGAAGGGCATGCTGGCAACACAGGACAAGGGTTGCGCTCGTTGCGGGACTTAACCCAACATCTCACGACACGAGCTGACGACAGCCATGCACCACCTGTATACCGACCACAAGGGGGGCACTATCTCTAATGCTTTCCGGTATATGTCAAGCCTTGGTAAGGTTCTTCGCGTTGCGTCGAATTAAGCCACATGCTCCGCTGCTTGTGCGGGCCCCCGTCAATTCCTTTGAGTTTTAGCCTTGCGGCCGTACTCCCCAGGCGGGGAACTTAATGCGTTAGCTGCGGCACCGACGACGTGGAATGTCGCCAACACCTAGTTCCCAACGTTTACGGCGTGGACTACCAGGGTATCTAATCCTGTTCGCTCCCCACGCTTTCGCTCCTCAGCGTCAGTAATGGCCCAGAGATCCGCCTTCGCCACCGGTGTTCCTCCTGATATCTGCGCATTTCACCGCTACACCAGGAATTCCGATCTCCCCTACCACACTCTAGCCTGCCCGTATCGAATGCAGACCCGGGGTTAAGCCCCGGGCTTTCACATCCGACGCGACAAGCCGCCTACGAGCTCTTTACGCCCAATAATTCCGGACAACGCTTGCGCCCTACGTATTACCGCGGCTGCTGGCACGTAGTTAGCCGGCGCTTCTTCTGCAGGTACCGTCACTTTCGCTTCTTCCCTGCTGAAAGAGGTTTACAACCCGAAGGCCGTCATCCCTCACGCGGCGTCGCTGCATCAGGCTTTCGCCCATTGTGCAATATTCCCCACTGCTGCCTCCCGTAGGAGTCTGGGCCGTGTCTCAGTCCCAGTGTGGCCGGTCGCCCTCTCAGGCCGGCTACCCGTCGTCGCCTTGGTGGGCCATTACCCCACCAACAAGCTGATAGGCCGCGGGCTCATCCTTCACCGCCGGAGCTTTCAACCCCTACCCATGCGGGCAGGAGTGGTATCCGGTATTAGACCCCGTTTCCAGGGCTTGTCCCAGAGTGAAGGGCAGATTGCCCACGTGTTACTCACCCGTTCGCCACTAATCCACCCCGAAGGGCTTCATCGTTCGACTTGCATGTGTTAAGCACGCCGCCAGCGTTCGTCCTGAGCCAGGATCAAACTCTCCGTGAATGTTTACCCGTAATCGGGTGCACACCACGAGAGCGGGACAGTCATGCCGGAATATGGCCGACTGTCCACAGCGTCCTCGCTGTGTTTTGTGTTACTTCAAAGGAACCTCATCCACCGAGGTGGACGGGGTATCAACTTCTGGCGTTGATTTTTGGCACGCTGTTGAGTTCTCAAGGTGCGGACGCTTCCTTTGTAC
>NZ_JBVIRI010000061.1:0-4819 GCF_055576225.1 Streptomyces sp. NPDC033845
GCCGGGTTGACCAGCATCAGATTCAGGTGGGGCTGCAGCAGGTAGTAGACCGGCCGCCAATAGTCCGAGGTCGCCTCCATCACCACCACCTCAACCTGCCGCTCCACCAGCCAGGCCAGCAGACGCCGGACTTCAGCCGTCGTGGTACCGAACCGTTCCGTCTCCAGCGACCAGCTGCCGTTCCGCTTCGCACTCGGCGTCCGAACGCATGCGAGCAGGAACCGCTTTCCGAGGTCCACGCCGGCGGACCGTAGATGAATTACCTCGTCCTTGGAATCCTGGAGCCGGGCCATCCTGATCTCCCTCCCGCCCGAACACCCCCGTGTGCGGCGGGCATCCCGGAGGGGCCAAGGGCATGGCGGAGTCTGACACGCGTGCTCCAGACGGCAGACAAATCCCGTCCTGGCAAAAATCCGTGGTCCCCTGGTCGGCCCCCATCGCCATCCTGTAAAACGAGCTTGCCAGCATCGCAGGCCCATCGGCTGACCGGGACGTCCGACCCCATTTTCCCGTACCCGAGGTGATCAGCGCAGCCAATCTCGCCCACCTGTAAAAGGAACGGCTCTGTCTCATATTCGGTGGTGACGGAGGGTGGTGTTATCCGAGGAGGATGCGGTGGCGGAGTAGGGTGAAGCCTGCTCGTCCGTGCATTTGGCGGGCCATCCGCTTGGTTTTGGTGTTGATTCCTTCGGTGGGGCCGTTGCTGTACGGAAGTGTGAGCGCGGCGACTACGGCGTTGCGGTCTTGCTCGAGGCCGCGGGTGAACGCGTGTAGGTGCGGCAGGTCGGCAGTACGGACCTGGGTGATCCAGGGTCCGAGGGCGTCGGCGTTCTCGGGCTTCGGTTTCAGGAGCGGGGCGAAAGTCCGGACGGCGGTGGCCAGGTCGGTCATCTCAGGGCAGGCGCCCGTCAGCTGGCCCAGGAGATCGTGATGTTGGGCCTTGAGATTGTCTGGCCTGGTCAGGAGCATCCGGGCGAGCCTGCGTGGGGAGATGTGGCTGCGGTCGGCGTCCGCGCGGCCTTGGTTGATGTACTTGTGCAGGAGATTGAGACAGCCCGTGAACCCGAGAGCTTTGATCTCTTCGAAGAGGTGCTGGACGGGGACGGCGGGGTCTTCGGCCCGGCGTTGGCGCAGATGCTCGCGGTGGGGATCGACGAGGCTGGACCGGTATTTGGGGACCCGGAGCATCCGCTCGGGCCGATCGGCGCGGGCATAGCGCTTGACGGTGTTCAGAGCCAGTTGCAGGCGACGGGCGCATTCGAGGAGGCCCACGCCCTGGTCGAGTAGATCGTGGACGTGGTTCCAGCGTTCCAGAGTGGTCTGCGCGCGCGGGCCGTCATACAAGGGTGTGTCGAGTACCGCGGCCCAGCAGGTGCTGTGCGCTTTCACCTCGTCCAGGGCGGCTTCGCACAGGTTGTGCCACAGATGCCAGCGGTCGCTGACCTGCACGGCGTCCGGCAGCGCCTGGCGGATGGCTTCCGCGTAGGTCGTCGATCCGTCACGGCACACGACCTCGACCCCTGGATGCGCGCGCAGCCACGCTTCCAGCGTGTTGGCCGCGCGGTCGGGCAGGACGTCGATCCGTTGATGGGTCTCGGCGTCGATCACCACGGTGGCATAGCGGTGCCGCCGGCGCAGAGCGAAGTCGTCCACACCGATCACTCGCGGCACCCGCCCGACCGGCAAGGGGATACCCAGCAGGGAACGGAGGGCTGTGTGACGGGACAGACCCATGGCCAGTGCCGCCAGCAAGCGTACTCCAGCCCGGCCCGCTAACTCCTTCACCACCGCCTTGACCTGCATGTTCAGGCGGGCAGTACGCCGCTGGTAGCGCTCCAGCACCCCGGGCACCTGCTCGCGGAAGGTCTGACGGCACCCGCGCGTGGGACACACCAGCCGTCGCACCCGCACGCGGAGTACCACTCGCCGGCAGTCGACCGGCACATCGGCCACCGTCCGCCAGTGATAGCCGTGGACCTGTTCCGACGATGCGCCGCACACCGGGCAGGGCGCCGACCCCTCCGGCGTCCGCGCCCTCACCAGGACCCGCCCGCCCTCATCGGCCACGTCCTCGATGACCAGCGGGGACATCCCCGAAAACACCATCCGCACGAGCTCGTTGACATCCATCACACGAACAACAACGACTTCGACCACTCAGCGTCACCACCGAATGTGAGACAGAGCCGAACGTTTTACAGTCCCTGGTCAGACGGGTAGTGCGTCGCTGATAGCGCTCCAGCACCCCTGGCACCTGCTCGCGGAAAGTCTGGCGGCACCCACGTGTGGGACACACCAGGCGCCGCACCCGTACTCGGAGTACCACCCGTCGGCCGTCGACCGGTACATCGGCCACCGTCCGCCAGTGATAGCCGTGCACCTGCCCCGACGCCACCCCGCACACCGGGCAGGCCGCAGGCTCTCTCGGAGCCCGCGCCCTCACCACGACCCGCCCGCCCTCATCGACCACATCCTCGATGACCAGCGGCGATATCCCCGAAAACACCATCTGCACAAGCTCGTTGACATCCATCACGCCAACAACAACGACCGTCACCACTCAGCGTTACCACCGAATGTGAGACAGAGCCGCTCGATTGACAGACCCTCCTAAATTTGTGCAGGTCAGCAGGGTGTGGATGGCCTTCACGATAGTGCCGATGCGGTTGGGGGAGCATGGTGCACGTCGGAGGATCTTCCACGATTTCAGCAGGGCGAAGGCGCGTTGGCCGGGCGCGCGGAGGTGGGCGTGGTCGCGGTTGAACTGTTGGTAGTGGGCCGGCTGGATGCTGTGGTGGTGGTAGGGGGTGCGGACGGTGGCGCCGGCGCCTTGGTAGGCGCGGTCGGCGAGGATGAGGATGTGCCGGGTAAGGCAGGCCTGGACGATTCCGTCGGCGCGGGCCGCGGTGAGGTCGTGGGTCCGGCCCGGCAGGGCCCGGGAGAACCACAGGGGTGTGGCGTCCGGGCGGGCGATGACCTGCACGTTCATCCCATGGCAGCAGTGCTTCATCGAGTAGTACGGTTCGTCGGCGGCGATGCGGTCGGTGGGGATGATGCTGCCGTCGACGGTGACGAAATCGCCTTCACTCAGACCCACCAGGGCTTCGTGGAGGCCGGGTGCCCATGCGGCTAGCACGTCCAGGGTCTCGTCGACGTACCGCCAGGCCGTTGTCGTGGAGGGACCGAAACCGGCTGCGAGCTGCGGGAACGTTTCGTTCTTGCGTAGATGGGCCAGGGCCATGAGGGCCTGTTGGAAACAACCCAGGCATCGCCAGGGAGAGTTCAGCTCCAGCCGACGGGCGTGCAACAGCCACGAGACATGCTCGACGAGCTCGTGGGGGACGTCGAGCGTGGAAGAATACGGAACCAACAGGGCCCCTCGGACGCCGGTGTGCTGAGTGAAGTCACCACGCCAACGACCAGGGGCCCTGCCACGTCACCGATGCACGTTCACCCCTTCACTGCCAGGATGAAAAGGATTCAGTGGCCAACCTAGACAAGCTCATTGCTGAAATCGTGGAAGATCCTCCGACGGGAGCGATGCTCCACCAACCGAATCAGCACCATCGTCAAGGCCGTCCATACCCTCCTGACTTGCATAAATTCAGGATAAGAGGGGTTCAATGGGAACGCTCGATGGGAGGATCTTGGCCTTCAGCTGGAGCCCCTATCTGCGAAGTCCCTCAAAAATTACACAAAGAGCGCGAAGAAACTCAGTTCTTTTGGGTTCCGGGTTTTTCGATTCTTTCCGAAGATGCGCATTTTCATGGCCGCATTCTCTCCTTTGGTGGAATTGCTATGTCGGAATCTTATTGACTGCTTGGGGGCCGGGTAGGGCGGCGGATGTGCCCCTGACGCTAATGAAACGTTCGAGTCTGGGGGCCTGGATGTGGATGGGGGTAAATCCATCCGATGCTGCGCTTCACCCGGCTGTAAGTGAGCGCTTTCAGTCTGGACTTGTTCCGAGGACGTTGACGGCATGTCACCCGATCGGTGGGCAGATTGAAAGAGCTCAGTGGTAGGTAGTAGAGGACTCCTGGAGATGTCCTATAAGCATGAACGGCGTGGCGGTTTCCTCGCAGGGGACTGCCCGGCGGAGGGCCGTGCTGTGTTCGAGGTCGTGGGCCGCGCAGCGGTAGAGAGCCGGATGGTCGGCAAGGCTCTCCATCTCTTGATGCGGGCGCCGACGTAGCCTTCGTTGAGCGACCTCGGTTTCGCAACCCCGCAGGTAAATTCGACCTACTTGGCGAAAGCCCAGGACTGCACGCTCAATTGGTGTCAGCTTCGCATTCGCGTCAGGGCCTTCTTCGCGAGAATTCCGTAACCACCATAGGTACCAGTCATGGCGCTTTCCTCTCTCGAAAATTCCGGCACGGACACAGCGCGGTCCAGGCTCGTCACTACGATGCGGCACACGCAGACGCTGACCCATCGGCCAACCGGTGGGGCAGCTGGGGGAGTAGCGGATCCCCCAGCTGGCGCAAGAGGAACACGAAATCCAGGGTGATTGAACCTTCCCCTTGATCGTGGACACCTGGAGACTGGGACCTGAGGTTCCAAGGGGAGTAGCACCAGATGGTGAACAAGTACACGAAGCGGTACACCGAGGAGTTCAACCGGGACGCGATCGCGCTCGTCGACTCCATGGGTAAGACGCCCTCTAAGACCGTGTCCTATGTGGTGAGGTGTCGTTGGCCTGGGTATGGGGCGGGGTGCGTGGAGTGGGATTGTTCCGGACGGGTTGTGGGAGATCGCCGAACCGCTGATCCCGCCATCGAAGGTGCGGCCGCAGGGCGGCGGAACGGCGGACACCCCTGAT
>NZ_JBVIRI010000062.1:0-4815 GCF_055576225.1 Streptomyces sp. NPDC033845
CCGACGCACCCATCATCACCACCGACGCACGCCACCGCGCCGACGCCAAGAGCGCCCTCATCACCCTCGTCGAACACGCCCTCATGGCACGACTGAAGTAACGCGCTCCACACCGCTACCGGGCGGGCTGTGTCCCAGGACACGGCCCGCCCGTGGCGTTCATAACGTTTCGACAGAGAATTGGCGGTAGTCGGACACACCGTGCGTTCACCCGGTGTCGCTACGCGCACAATTCCCCTTGCGTTTGCTGCTGCTCGCTCTTTATGTCCGTTTTATGTGAGGCGTAAGTCTCTGGAAATGGCCGGATTCAACTGTTTGGAACACGGCCGTAACCCGTGCTGGAATCAACGAACTAGCTAGTAGCGCCGCCGAGAGGTTGTTGGTCGAGTGAGGCGAAGCAACTCAAGCCCCGCGGTTGAACCCGCGCGCGGCAACTTCACCCCGCCGCCCCGTGCGGCCGCGTCGCCCCTCGACGTGCCCGTGGACCCGCCGCTCGCCGGTGGCACCGGAAGCTCCAGCCGGTTCTCCCCCCGCAACTGGCGGGTGCCGACCAGGCTGAACGCGATCCTGCTCGTGCCCGTCCTCGTCGGACTGGTCATGGGCGGCTTCCAGGTGAAGGGCTCCATCGACACCTGGAGCGAGGCCCAGGACGCCGAGAAGACGGCCCGCATCGTCCAGGCCGCCGCCGAGTACGGCTCCGCGCTGCTGAACGAGCGCGACCTGACCGCGGCCCCCATCCTGAGCGGCGAACGCGAGAGCGAGATCGTCAAGAAGGCGTACGCCGACACGGACGCCGCCAAGGCCAAGTTCGCCGAGGCGGTCAAGGAACTGCCCGAGAAGCAGGGCCTGGAACGCCGCCTCCAGCTCTTCCAGCAGGAGGAGCCCAAGCTGCAGAAGGTCCGGGAGACCGCCTACGCCGCCGTGCTGGAGTCCCCCAAGAAGGACCTGGCCAACAACGTGCTCGGCCCCATCCCGACCGAAGAGGGGTACGTGCAGGTCCAGCACTACCTCATGCAGTTCGCCAACGAACTCGGCCTGGGCACCGGCAACATCACCGCCTACGGCCGCAGCGTCTACGCGATCCAGCTGGCCAAGGCCGCCAACTCGCTCCAGCGCTCGGTCGGCACCCACCTCCTGGTCCGCCCCAGCACCAAGGCGGACGTCCACCGCGCGCAGCTGATCGCCTTCTCCTCGTACGCCTACCTGGAGGAGATCGCCATCGGCGAGTTCGTCGCGGGCGGCACCGAGGCGGACACCGACCGGCTCAAGCAGGTGATGAGCACCAAGGCCGCCGAGGGCGCCGAGAAGCTGGAGGACGCCAAGGAACAGGCGCTCCAGAGCGGCAAGCCCTTCCGCGCCCCGCCGAACGTGGGCGGCTCCTACCTCACCGGGATGACCGAGGCGATAGCCAGCGGCGAGGACAAGGACAAGCTGGCCGCGAACGGCACCAACGCGCTGTTCTGGCAGACCGCGGCCACCGCGAAGTTCGACGGCTACTCGGAGATCGAGAAGGAACTCCTCGACAAGGCCGTCAACGACGCCGCCGCCATCTCCGACGACGCCCGCAACGCCGCCATCACCAACGGCGCCATCGTGGTGCTGGCCCTGCTGGCCGCCTTCATCCTGGCCGGCATGATGGCCCGCCAGATGAGCCGCTCCATGAGCCGGCTCCGCGGCGCCGCCTTCGACATCGCCGAGCAGCGGCTCCCGCTCCTCGTCGACCAGCTGTCCCGCACCGACCCGGGCAAGGTCGACACCCGCGTGACGCCCATCCCGATCGACTCCCAGGACGAGATCGGCGAGGTCGCCCGCGCCTTCGACCAGGTGCACCGCGAGGCGGTCCGGCTCGCCGCCGAGCAGGCCCTCCTCCGGGGCAACGTCAACGCGATCTTCACCAACCTCTCCATGCGCAACCAGTCGCTGATCGAGGGCCAGCTGACCCTCATCACCGACCTGGAGAACAACGAGGCCGACCCGGACCAGCTGGAGAACCTCTTCCGGCTCGACCACCTGGCCACCCGTATGCGCCGCAACGGCGAGAACCTCCTCATCCTCGCGGGTGAGAACCCGGGCCGCCGCTGGGACCAGCCGGTGCCCCTGGTGGACGTACTGCGCGCCGCCTCCTCCGAGGTGGAGCAGTACGAGCGCATCGAGCTCTCCGGGGTCTCCGAGGCCGAGATCCACGGCCAGGCCGTGACCGACCTCGTGCACCTGCTGGCCGAGCTGCTGGAGAACGCCACCACGTTCTCCTCCCCGCAGACCAAGGTGCGGGTCAACGCGACCCGGCTGCCCGACGGCCGCGTCATGGTCGAGATCCACGACAAGGGCATCGGCCTGACCGCCGAGGACTTCGCGGACATCAACCACAAGCTGGCCAACCCGCCGACCGTGGACGCCGCGATCTCCCAGCGGATGGGTCTGTTCGTGGTCGGCCGGCTGTCCGACCGGCACGGCATCCGGGTCCAGCTGCGCCCCTCGGGCGAGCAGGCCGGCACCACCTCGCTGGTCATGCTCCCGGACGCGATCACCCACGGTGGCGGTGGCGAGCAGCTGCCGGACGACGACTTCACCGTCTCCTCGATGATCCCCCAGCAGCCGCAGCCGTCGGCGGCCCCGCAGCAGTCCTTCGCCGGCCCCTCCGCCCCGATGCGGACGGCGGCCGAGCTCGGCTTCGACGACTCCCGGTACGACGACCCGGGCCAGTCCGGAGCCGAGGGCCTCGACCCGGTGGGCCGCTCGCTGGGCCGCGAGGAGCGGCGCGCCGCCCTGGAGGCCCAGGTGGCCCCCGCCCAGGAGCAGGAGCTGCTGGGGCAGGAGTACGCCGACTACGAGGGTTCCGGGCAGGAGTATCCGGAACCCCAGCCCGAACACGGCTACCAGCAGTACCAGGGGTACGAGCAGCAGCCGGAGCAGGGCTACGAGGCCCCCTACGACACCTCGCGGGACCAGGGCGGCTACCCGCCGTACCCGCAGCAGTCCACCGGCCAGGAATACTCCTATCCGGAAGCCGGCTACCAGGACGGGTCACAGACCGCTCAGGAGTACGGCACCGGCTACGAAGACCAGTCCCAGCAGGCCGCCTGGCCGGAGCAGAACTCCTACCAGACCGCCTACCAGCAGGACTACGGAACCGAATCGGAATCCCCGGCCGGTCCCGAACAGGCCCCGGACCGCGTAGGCTTCGACCGTCCGGATGCCGCTGCCGACACCGGCCACCAGCTGACCGGCGCGGGTCTGCCGCGTCGCGGCAGCCAGCAGCAGTGGCAGCCGGCACAGCAGGAAGCGGAGCCCACCAAGTCCCTCTTCGAGCAGCGGTCGCCCTCGGCGCCCGCGGCCACCGGGGAGGACCAGGGCGGTCCGAGCTGGCGTTCGGCGAACGACGAACGCTGGCAGCAGGCCGGCAAGCTCCGTGAGCCGAAGGCGGGCGGGGTCACCCCGTCCGGTCTCCCTAGGCGAGTGCCCAAGGCCAACCTGGTCGAGGGCACAGCGGAGTCGACCCCGCAGGGTGGCCCACAGGTCTCCCGCGCCCCGGAAGACGTCCGTGGCAGGTTGAGCAACCTGCGACGCGGCGTCCAACAGGGCCGCAACGCGGGTTCGGAGCAGTCAAGTAACAGCTATGACCAGGAGCGTTAGTGTGAGCGCGATGAGCCAGGCGGCGCAGAACCTGAACTGGTTGATCACCAACTTCGTGGACAACACCCCCGGGGTGTCCCACACGGTGGTGGTCTCCGCCGACGGTCTCCTCCTCGCGATGTCCGAAGGTTTCCCGCGTGACCGCGCCGACCAGCTGGCGGCCGTGGCCTCCGGACTGACTTCGCTGACCGCGGGTGCCTCCCGGATCTTCGAGGGCGGGGCCGTCAACCAGACCGTGGTGGAGATGGACCGGGGATTCCTGTTCCTGATGTCCGTCTCCGACGGTTCCTCGCTGGCCGTACTGGCGCACCCCGAGTGCGACATCGGCCTCGTGGGCTACGAGATGGCCCTCCTGGTGGACCGGGCCGGCAGCGTCCTCACCCCGGACCTGCGCGCCGAGCTCCAGGGAAGTCTTCTCAGCTAGCGATCAGGCAGTGCGTTTCGCGTCACCGCGCCTTAAGGTGCGGTGGCGCGGTTCCAACGGGAGTACTGCGTTTAGGAGTCGGAGGAGGAAACGTGACAACACCCCCAGGAGGACATCCTTATGGCGGCGCGCGACAGCCGCAGGGTGGGCACGACCAGAACCGCTTCAACTTCCCCTCCGCTCCCAGCCGGCCCGTGCCGGAGCAGAACCCCTACCAGAACCAGCAGTACGGCCAGCCCCAGCAGCAGCCTTACGCGCCGCCCGCCCAGCAGCCCCCCCGGGCCGCCCGGGCCCAGGCGCCGAACGCGCACAACCCGCTGGTGCGTCCGTACGCGATGACCGGCGGCCGGACCCGGCCGCGCTACCAGCTCGCCATCGAGGCGCTGGTCAGCACCACGGCCGATCCGGCACGGCTGCAAGGGCAGTTGCCCGAGCACCAGCGGATCTGCCGACTGTGCCAGGAGATCAAATCCGTCGCGGAGATCTCGGCACTCCTCTCCATTCCTCTCGGCGTTGCCCGAATCCTCGTCGCCGACCTGGCGGAGGCGGGCCTTGTCGCCATTCACCAGCCCGGCGGCGACGAGTCCGCGGGCGGCCAGCCAGATGTGACACTGCTCGAAAGGGTGCTCAGTGGACTTCGCAAGCTCTAACGGCGGAGCGGCTCGCTCCACCACCTCCGCGAAGATCGTGGTGGCGGGCGGCTTCGGCGTGGGCAAGACCACGTTCGTCGGCGCGGTCTCCGAGATCAACCCGCTGCG
>NZ_JBVIRI010000063.1:0-4416 GCF_055576225.1 Streptomyces sp. NPDC033845
AGCCCGCCCCCTTGTGGATACCGCATGCCCTGGTGATACCGCAGCGGACGACCAGGCGTCAGCCCCTACGACAACACGAGTTCAACCTCAGTAAGTAACTTCTATAACTGCTTCGAGAAGACCGATCCGGGAGCATGTGCAGACTTGGGTGCCGACCTAGTCGTCGCTTCTAAGATGCGATTGGCGCAGTACGCGGCCAGACGGTTGGCCAGGCTTCTCAGTGGGTGCAGCAAGTGCTTCCTTGCGGGCACAGAAGTTCTTATGGGTGATGGTTCAACTCGGAAAATTGAAGACGTCTCGGTCGGCGACAAGGTGCTTGCGGCAGATCCGCTAACTGGGGAGCGAATCGCAAGGCGAGTCACTCGCCGGATTGTCACCGAGCATGACAAGCATTTTAACGAGTTGTCAATTGAAACATCCAGCGGGTCCAAGAGGCTCACGGCGACTCACGAACATCCGTTCTGGGATCCATCAGAACGGCGTTGGGTGGAAGCGCGTAATCTGCAGCCGGGGGCAAGTCTCCTGACTAGCAAAAATGAGCTTGTCCGGGTACGAGGGAACCGTAGCTACGATGCATACGCGCGTACCTACAACCTGACAGTGGACGACCTGCACACGTACTATGTACTCGCTGGATCGACGCCGGTCCTCGTTCACAACGCAGATTGGTGTACCCCTGAGGAACGCATCGAAGATGCTGCGGACATAGGCAACGGTCACGCGGGAAGCAAACATGCCGGCGACTTTCCAGGGTATACCCCCAAGGATATTGGGGATCTTGCCCGGGACGTGATGCAGAACCCGGCCCGTACGAAACCGCTAGGCGGCGGGCGGAGAGCGTATCAAGGCAAGGACGGGTCCACAATCGTTATTCATGACCCGATGCATCCGGATGGTGGTACCGTCTTCCGCCGGGATCCGACGACGATTGACGAGTACTGGGACGGGTTGAATTGATGTCTGAAACTCCTGTAGCGGCGAGTGACCTGCTCGCCGCGGACGAGGTCGCCTGGCTGCGGCGCGCGCTTCTAGAGTGGGGTGGTCCGGCTCGTTGTGGCGATGAGCTCGCTATCGGCATGGGGTTCGAAAATGTGCAGGATCTGCTCGACCAATGTGGCAGGTTGCGTGCCGCACTCGGAGAAAATGTTCCGATATCCCCGGTCGATTGGGCGCGCGCATTGCTGGCGGTTGAAATCGTCTTTGTTAGTGATCTTGCAGGTTCGGGATGTGAATGGACGACGACCACAGGATTTAGTGACGAGTCGAGCATTCGGATTCTGCGTGCAATCCAGTTCAAGTTGGCCAGAGTGGTAGGCCCGTACTTTGGCAAGCGGCCGAGTCTGTGAAATCTGTCTGATTCCGCAAACCTCTTGCTCGATAGCTGCAGCAATTTTGGAGCCCCGCCAGGTGCGTCTTGGCGGGGCTTCTTGGGTGGTTGACGGCACTGGTGAGGTGGAGTGATGTTGTTGTGTTCGGGCGGGTCTGATGGTCAGACCGGTCTCGGTGGGGCAGCCGTCTATGAGGTGATCGGGGTATCGGATGTGCCGGAGGCCGTGTCGGATGCGCTGGAGTAGATGTTCGAGGGCGGGGAATCGTGCGCGGAGACCGGACGACGGGTTGACCGGCCAGTGCGGCGTCCGGCGGTACGGCGGAGACTGGCCGGATCTCTGACGGTACGGACGGCGGGGGAGCCAGCGGCATGGCGGCGTGCTTCCTGCTGCCACTGGCGCGAGCCCAGAATCGCCTTGAGGCCTTTCAGCTGGGCCCGCTGCTCGCGGGTCTCGCTCGGCGGTGCTTCGGCGGCCTGCTGCCACGCCGACGCCGTCCGGCCAGATCCCTCGCCAGCTCGATGCACCGCTCATCGCGACGCTCCTGCCGATCGCCGAGGTCCGGCAGGGCAGATCATCGCAATCTTGAAATTTCTGATTCCATAGAATCGCCAGGGTCTCCAGACGCGGTGGGTCCGGGGGCAGGACCGTCATCGGTGCTTGGCCACTGGTGCGTGCCGGGCGGGGGCTGTTGCCCGGTGGCGGTGCTGCAGCCGGGCCGGCCGCGCTCCCGGAACCGGTGCTGGCGGTGCGGCGGCCGGACGCTGCGCACGGTCCGGGGCGGAGCCGGCCGGAGGCGCCTTCGGCGTGGGGCCGGGCGGGTGCGCGGCGCGGGCCGCCGGGGCGGCCGGTTGCGGCACCCGGGACAGCGGCAACGCGGCCTGGGCGCTGACCTGTCCGAGGGCGGGCCTGGGGTGTGCGGCGGCCGAGAAGGCGGTGGCCCGCCCCGCCGGAGTCCCCGCCGGGGCCGGGGGGCCCGGGGCCGCTGCGACAGTCATTCAGCCGGTGGTGAGCAGGGGGACCAGGAGCATGGGGCCGGTGGCATGGCGCATGCCCGCCACGGTCCCGCAGTCGGCCTGGCGCTGGGGTGCGGTGACGTTTCACCCCTCTGACGCGCTCACCCGTCGGAGTGAACCGTGTTCCGCGCTTGCGCTCCGGACGGCGGGTACCGCCGAGTTGAGCCGGCCAGGCTGTAGCCGGCGAATTTGAGCGTGTTCAAATACGGGGGTGCGGCTATGGGTCGGGCATCCGACGTCTGGGGAGGTTTAGGGGCATGCGGGTATGGCCTGCGATCGTTCTGGCGCTGACCGGGGTGGTGCTCACCACGTCCTGCGGTTATGGCGCGGCCATCCACCGGGCGGAGATCCCGCAGGAGCAGCTGCTGGGGACGTGGACCAGCCCGGCAGGGATATCCCTGACCTACGCGGAGGATCACACCTTCACCGCAACGGGACTCGACAAGGTTGAGGAGCTGGCCGGCTGCGGCCATCCCGCGAACCTGGTCCCGGGGCGCTGGGCCTTCTACGCCACCCCCGACGGCGGCGGCCGCATGGTCCCGGACGAGACCGCCACGCGCGGCCACCACCTTCAGCTGTCCTTCAGTAACGACCCGTCGTGCACGGTGGAGGTCTACCTCTACGGAGACTTCCAAGACACGAGGGATCCCGCCATGTGCCCCACGACGGACCCGGACGGCGGATGTCCTTCGGACGGCTACATGAAGCGGCGCCCCACCGCCATCCGTCCCTGATGGCTGCGGCGGCACGGACGTGGAGTTCACCCCCGCCCCGTAGCGGCGAGAACAGCCTTCTGGTCCGCTTGCTCCGGAATCACCGCACGGATACCCCTGTGCCGCAGGGACTGACGGGTCGCCCGAGACGAGTACGCCTTGTCCGCGATGACCGCGTCCGGCCTGAGGCGGGGGCGTCCGGCGCCGGTCCGGGCACTCTCAGCTCGTCCATGACCGTGTCGAAGACGGTGGAGTCGTTGACGTTGCCGGGCGTGACGACGACAGCCAGGGGCAGGCCACGCCTGTCGCAGGCGAGATGGATCTTGGTGGTCAGCCCGCCGCGGGACCGTCCGAGCGCCTGTTCAGCCGTCGCGCGTACCGGATCTTCGAGTTCGTCCCCCGTCGGTGCCCCCATTTTGCGGGCGCCGACGGCGTGCTGATGGGCTCGGTTGATTGTGGAGTCGACCGATACAGTCCACTCCACGGCTCCGACGGAGTCGTCACGGACCTCGACCTGTTCGAGCAGGCGGGCCCAGGTTCCGTCCGCATCCCAGCGGGCGAACCGTTCGTAGCCCGTCTGCCAGGGCCCGTAGCGTTCCGGCAGGTCACGCCACGGAGCCCCGGTCCGCAACCGCCACAGCATCCCGTTGATCACCTGCCGGTGATCACGCCAGGGACGACCACGCCCATCCACCTGCGGCAACAGGGGCTCTATCCGCTCCCACGCCGCATCCGTCAACTCACCTCGACTTGCCACAAAAACAATGATCAGAGTGCTCGTGGTCCGACGCCCGCGCGGGGTCCGTCGCGAAACGGCTCAGCCGGTAGGTGGTCGGCAGCCGCAGGCGTTCGCACAGCGTGTCGATCCGGATCATCGACCCGTCGACTCCTGCCTCCCTAAGACGGCGCAAATGCGTACGCATCTCTGCCTGGTCCCGAGTCTCAACAACAAGTTCCCACTGTCCCGCGTCCGGCGCGGTACGAGCAGCAAGCCGCTGCCACGCGTCCTCTTGCCGCCGCCTTCTTTTCCCCTGTCCTGGCACCCGCCCAGAATCGCTGGCCGGGCGCCAGGCTGACAAGGTAATTGGGTCGAGCACGGATCCCAACTCGGTGATCATTTGTCAGACAGGGCAAGGCGACCCTGAGTCCGTCCATACTGACCTCAGCTCGTCAGGGTGATTCGTTGCGAAGTGGCTGAGGGGCTTGGTTCAGTGGCCGTATCCCATGGTGTGTGAGATATGCGGATGGGGGCGGGCTGACCGCTGTGGGACGTCAGCGCCGTGAGACCGTGCGGATGCAGGCGGCTGAGCTGTTCGAGCAGCAGATCAAGCCGGTGGAAGTCGCCCGTCAACTCCGGGT
>NZ_JBVIRI010000064.1:0-4176 GCF_055576225.1 Streptomyces sp. NPDC033845
CTCCAGTACCGGCCCGACACCCTCGACGGGTTCATAGCCGGCACCGGCCTGACCCTCCACGACCCAGCGTCACCCTGACGAGCTGAAGTCAGTATGCGGCACCAGCCCGGTCGAGGCCTCCTCCGGGAAGACACAGCGGCGCCGACTGAACCGCGGGGGCGACCGCCAGGCCAACGCCGCCCTCTACCGCATCGTCCTCAGCCGACTGCGCTGGGACGACCGCACCCGGAACTACCTGCAACGACGTCTGACCGAGGGCAAGACACGACGCGAGATCATCCGCTGCCTCAAACGCTACGTCGCACGAGAGATCTACCGACTGATCGTCCCGGCAAGCCCTCCGCCTGCGCAGACCGGAACCACTGGGCCGCTCGGTTGACATCCATAGGGGCATCAAACTTGCTGTCCGCTACGAAACAGGCCCGAGCCCTTCGACGGAAGAGGCGATCCTCCGATCGGGATCCCGCAGCCCCCGACCGGACTCATCCGCTTCCGCGCAACCGGAAGAGCGCTCCGTGTGCTACCAAGTCGAGAATCTGAGCCGCATCGGATCGAATCACCGCCTCGTCGTCGTGCACCAGGTAGATGAAGCCGCCTTGACCGCTGGTGTCGCGCGAGGGGGTGACCATATCACCCACCTGAGGGCGGCCGTAGTAGCCAGCGAACGACCGGTACGCGGATAGTTCCGCGCAACCCGTGTCGTCCGTGACCTCACCGGCGTCGGCAAAATGCACCCAGACCACGCACAGATGAGACATGGGCTTCTTGTAGGTGTCGGGTTCGGCTCGGAATTCGGCAGGAGAGCAGACCGCCTTCGCAGTCCACCCCGCCTGTGTCTCACCCAGGGCCTCTTTGAAAGGCCCTTCCTCCATGGTCGCTCCCATGAGACGGGCGTTAACCTCGATGAGCCGGGGGCCATGAGGCGTGAGTTTGAACTCATTGTGCGAGGGGCCGTTGCGTATCCCGACGGCGTTGAGGACGAGTTGGTTGTAGGCGATCAGATCGTCGACATGGGGATCCTCCGGGTGGAGCAGGTAGTGGTGGGTGAAGTTGACACCGGGCGCTGGAGTCCGGCCTCCCCGGCGCTCCTGTTCGAAGCACCAGACATCCGTCGTCCTGTGGGATCCGTTCAGGCTCACGGAGTTCACAACGTAGACTGGCCCGTCAAGATAAGCCTGAGCCACCACCGCGTCGTTGTGGATGCCCAAAAGGTTGGTCTTCCCGACGATCCTGCCCACCGCCTCCTCGATTTGGCCGTCGTCGTAGCAGAAGAACACGTCCTCCGATCCGCTGGACAGCAGCGGCTTGACCACAATCGGCCAATCCTGCCCATCAATCACCCATTGCAGAATGGGTTCGGGGCTCGCGGCGCGGATCTGACTCACTGCGGGAACCCCTCGCGCCAGCAGGGCCTGGTTCATCTCGAACTTGTCCCGGCGCGCCGCGGAAAGTTCCGGAACATTCCAGCTCTGGCCCGTGAGACGGCACAGAGCATCGGCGTACTCGACGCCGGACTCCGCACCGGCGAATACCAGGACGTCATTGAACCCAGCGAGTCTCGCGGCAGATTCCCACAGAGTGCCGTGCGGGAGGACGTGGTCGTACCCTTCGGGGGCGAAGGAGCGCCTCAGTGAATGCGGCACCGACGCCGCGCTGGGCAGATGGACGACTTTCCTGCCGTACCGATGAAATTCCTTCACGAGTGTGTGCGCCGTGGAATATCCGTCTACCAACGCGATGGTCTGTGTCATTCCGTCTCCTGATGATGTTGGTAATTCGTTCCGCACTCATCGGAGCGGACAAGGGAATCGGCCAGTGTCGCGGCCTGCTTCACGGTCGCGTGGTGGTAGCTGGTGACGGGCAGGGCCGCGCTCAGTGACGGGCCGAGGAGGAAGCCCCGCCCCATGCCTTCCATGGGGAATTCCAGGGTGCAGGGGTCGGCGGCCGCCGAAACCTCCGCGAGCGGCCTTCCTCCGACCGACACTTGGTCGGGGCGGTCGAACGGGACGAGGCCGGTGGCGTCCAGAGCAGCGTCCACCCGGTGCCAGCGGTTCGCCTGGTCCTGGATCTCGATCCGTCCCTCGCGGGCCTGCCAGCGGCGTGGGCCGGCGACCAGCGTGAGGCGGCCGGCCTGGTGGAGGTCGACCAGCCGTTGGGCGTTGCGCCGCGGGATGGCAGAGACATACCGGCGGAACCGAGGGAGTGCGTGTGTTGTCAGGCTCGAACGCTGACGGTGCGAGAGATGGGGCCAGATGTCGTTGAGCAGGGACACCGCCCGCACGCTGACCTCCTCCCACGGCTGCTCCTGCTCGGAGGATTCGAGTTCCCTTCGCAGCCGGTCGAGACCTTCGCCAGCATGCGGATGCCCGCTGCCGCGGTCCGAACCGGGCACGTCACCCAGATCGGCGCGCAGGAGGGACGAGAAGTTCCGCAGGAGCGGGGGCGACCCCGGGCCGACGCGGTCGGCGACCGTGTCGATGGCGAATCGCCCGGGGCTGGGGAACGACATCCGCGATCGGACGGCCGGCAGTTCTCCGGAGGGTGACATCATCACGATGTGGAGATCGCTTCGGCTCTCGGCGAGCATGATCGCCGCGTCCACTCCGCTTTGGCGCGTTCCCAGCACGGCCACTTTCCGCGAACCCTGTGCCTGCACCTGGAAGCAGACGGCGGCAGCTGAATAGACTGGCAGGATCAGTCCGGCGCTCTCCCGGACTCGGCGCAGAGTGGGGGCGGAGGGCCCCAGGCCTGTGCTGATCACCACCTGGCGCGCCCGCACCCGGCTCCCGTCGTGGCACACCACGGCCACCCCATCGCCCCCCGGCTCGATGGCAGAGGCCGCTGACCGCACGTGTTCGACCACGATCCCGGCGCGGCGCGCGCGGGTGACCGCCTCCGCGAATTGATCACGCACGTACCGGCTGAACAGCCCCCGGGGGATGAAGAGGGACTCAGCTGGCTGCCTCGGGTCGACGCCCCAAGACCGGCACGCGTCGCGTTCACGGTTCAGCCAGCGGTGGCAGTGCTCGGGGTCGTCGGGGAACAGGGTATTGAGCGAAGTGCTGGTGTTACACAGGAGGAATCTCTCCGACCGCGCGAAGGCCGTCCCCCGGGCGGGCTCGCCGGGATCCACGACGACGACCGATCGCACGGAGGATCCGGGCTTCCCCAGGAAATGAACCAGAAAGGTGGCCCCTGCCGCCCCTACGCCGACTACCGCTAGATCGAACTGCATACGTCACACAAAGCTTTCTGTATCGCTCCCGAAACATTCCGTCGGACCAGTGCCGCATACGACACCACCCCACCCTGCAGGCGAGATCCGCTTGATACCGTCCGCCGACCGGCCCCTCTTCAGGGTGATGATGAATCCTCCCGCTATGTCATACGGGCGCTCTTGAATCCGTCACCGGCGCCTCTCCAAGCGCCTTGCGCCCTTCAGCCGGGGAGCGGCCGCTGTCGGCCGAGCAAGCCCCGACAGCGCGCAGCGCGAGAGGGTGAAGGCCAAAAAATGGTCACGGGCATATCGAACGGTTCACCCCGGCCGCAGCACACTGATGAACTCGGTGCCCACGGCGAGCTGGACTGGTCGCGGTGCGCGATCGACTCGGTGACCATGCGAGCCCTGAAATGGGAGACCTGACGGGTCCGAATCCTGTCGACCGGGGCAAGTGCGGCTCGAAGATCCACCTGATCACGGAACGGTCGGGTCTGCCCGTATCCGTCGGCATTTCCGGGGCCAACCTGCACGACCGCCAGGCCCTGATACCGCTCGTCAAGGGCATCCCCCGATCCGCTCGCGCCGTGGTCGGCGACGGCGCAAGCCCGGCAAACTCCACGCCGACTAGGGCTACGACTACGCCCACCTGCGGCGATGGTTACGCGAGCGTGGCATCACCCACCGCATCGCCCGCAAGGGAGTCGAGTCCTCGTAGCGACTGGGCCGCCACCGCTGGACCGTGGAACGCACCATGGCCTGGCTCGCCGGCTGCCGCCGCCTCCACCGACGCTACGAACGCAAGGCCGACCACTTCCTCGCTTCACCAGCATCGCCTGCACGCTCATCTGACACCGCAGGCTCGCCAAATGAGATGACGTCTTAGACCGTGTCCTATGTGGTGAGGCGTCGTTGACCTGGGTATGGGGCGGGGTGCGTGGAGTTGGATTGTTCCGGAC
>NZ_JBVIRI010000065.1:0-4109 GCF_055576225.1 Streptomyces sp. NPDC033845
CGCAGCGACCTCATAGACGGCTGCCTCGCCGAAACCGGCCTGACCATCAGACCCGCCTGAACAACAGCACGACATCACGAGTTCAACCTCAGTAGACGCGCTGTCTGTCCGCTCCAGCGACGCATCCGAATGCGTACGCGCCAGCATCAACCGCGGGCACCATTTTTCGACCATAGTTGCCTTCTTTGTTGTTTCACCTGAGGGCTCGATATCACATCCAGTTACTTCCTCTGAGGCTGGCACGTCCGAAACCTCAAGTGCCATCTGATTTTTATCGCACACCCGGATGGGAGGCTCACGAGTGCCTTGATTTCAATAGCCATATGAATCTGGGTGTTTCTATTTTCTTCAAGGGTGGATAAGGGGCATTGCTCACCCTCTCCGATCCGGCAGGTCTCGGGTAGTGCCTGCGGGTCTGTGAACTGGAAGAACGGGTCTATGGCTCGTTCTGTTGTGGGCTGGAGTGATCAGAGGGCATAGGTCTGTTCTGGGTGTGCATGGATGTGTGTCCTCTGCCGCTGCCCGCGGGGGTGTTCAACTATTATTCCTGTCTTCCGATGGTGAGGCGAGGCGCGTGTAGTGATGCAGGGTGAATGAATGACCACGGTGTGGCAGGGCGTCCGCTGCATTTTTTTCGAGGGTGAAAGTGCGGTGCTGTTGAGAGGGGTGTGCGGCGGGAGAGGGAGGGTGAGGAGGCAAGGGACAGTGCCGTGGGGGAGGTCGTGCACCAGGGCATGGCTCCTGCCGCTCGGAAGCCGTGGCTTCACCCCCGAGTGGCTCGTCGGCATGGTGGGCGGTGCGGCTCGCGGCTGACCATGCGGAGCCGCGATAGGGCGCCGGCCGCCGGATAGGGCGCGCCTGCGCGCCTGCCGGGGAACTGCGGCAGGACGCGTGCTCTCAAGGAAGTTCAAGCATGAGCCACGGGAAGAAGGTCGTGGGGGTTCGTCGTCTTCTGGGTGGCCGTGGTGATGCTGCCGGGTGTGGTCTTGAGCGAGCGTGATGCCGCTATCGGGAAGGAGCGGCGGCTGACCAATGTGGTGGTGGGCGAGCTTGGCAGTTCTCTGTCGGCTGTCTGTCTGGAGACCGGGAGCCGTTGTCTCCTGGGCGACCGCGAGCCTGGGGAGCGCCGTGTGTGGAGGGGATCTCTTCCGGCCGGTCGCGTGTGGTGGTGATTGCGGCGAACCGGAAGGTCGGTATCACGGTGTGGCCCGAGCCGGGCGATATTGCCCGCTGTCAGATCGTCCTCGGCCGGTCCGAGATTGTTGCCGAGTCCCGTTCGCCGACTCCGGGACTGGCGGTGATGCGCACCGTCACGCCGTGAACTCCTTTCAGGTGCCGGGGTTCCGTGTGGAGGACGGGGGCCGGGAGGCTATGTCGCAGAAGCTGCGGACCGGGCCCATGGGCCGCTGTCCCGCGGGCCATACCGCCAGCAGTGAGCGGCGGATGTCCAGCCCCGCGACGGGCACCGCGACCAGGGTGCCGGAGCGCAGTTCGGCCTCGACGGCCCGTGAGCTCAGGACCGCGGGGCCGATCCCGCCGGCCACCGCCTTCTTGATCGCCGTGGTGGAGGAGAGTTCGAGGAGGGGCGCCGAGCGCCACTGCGGCAGGCGTTGTGTCATGGCGCGTTCGAAGGACAGCCGGGCACCGGAGCCGGGTTCGCGTTGGATGACGGCAGTGTCGGCGAGTTCGCCGAGGGTGAGCGTGGAGCGGCGGGCCCAGGGGTGCGTGGGGGAGACGACGACCAGCAGGTGGTCGCGCGCGACCGCCTTGCTGTCCAGCCCCTCGGCGGCTTCCGGGCTTTCGATGAAGCCCAGCTGGGCCCGCTCTTCGAGAACGGCCGTGCACACCTGGGCGGAGTTGCAGGCGGTCAGTGTCACCGCGATGTCGGGTGTCTGTGCTCGCAGCGCCAGCAACCACTGCGGGAAGAGATACTCCACGATGGTCTGACTCGCCGCTACACGCAGCTGCGAGTCCCGCTCTCCGCGCAACGTGACCATCCCGGCGTCCAGCCGTTGCGCTGCTTCGAGCACCTCGTGGGCCCAGTCCGCGATCAGAGCCCCCGCGGGGGTGGGGCGTGATCCCAGGGTGGTGCGCTGCAGGACGGGGACGCCGACCAATTTTTCGAGATAGCGGATGCGAGAGCTGGCCGAGGGCTGGCTGATCCCGTGGGCCCGCGCTGCGCGTCCCAGGCTGCCCAGCTCGATGACGCTGAGAAGCAGGTCCAGGGCCCGCAGGTCCGGTACACGCGCGGAGATGCGCACTCACTCACCTCTACGGGTCGAGCCGACATGGGAACAAATAGCTAGCCATGACTTGTCTGGATATGTCAAATACGGATAACTGGTGAGGTATGCCTTTCGCCCCTCTTCAAGCCGGTGCGGCCAACCCAGGCGACGCAGCACCACGCCGGCTCCACCCCTTCGACCCGCAGGTCTACCCGGTACCGGATCCCGGCTAGATGTGTTCAGCCCGGATAGGTACGGTGGATTCCGTGACGCCAGAAACGCACGCACCTCACGCGCAGATCGAACACACCCCGCAAAGCGAAACCTGCTCGCCGCCCCCGCACCTGCTCGACTGCGTGCAAGGCGAGGGAAACTGGGTGCATCAGACGATCGCGCACGGCAACTTCGAGGCCTGGCACTTCTTCCGGCGTGGCTCGGTAGGCACCGCCCCCACCCACGTCTTCGTCCAACCCGCCCAGGGCGGCGACCCGGCCGCCATCGCCCGAGGCATCACCACGACCGTCCTGCGCGAGATCGGCCCCGCGGACGCGGCGGCCCGGCGTGCCGCCACCGAAGCCGAAGCGGCGCGCTACCCCCTGGCGGACGAGGTCGACGCACTGCTGACGGGCCACGGGCGTCCTTCGGACGCCTACCTGGCCGCCTTGGCGCTGCGATATGAGCGACTGGCGGATGCTGGGGAAAGGTCCCCGGTCAGGAAGCTGGTCAGCCTCACCGGCCGTTCTCTGGGCACCGTCAAGTCACACATCCAACTCGCCCGTCGAAAGGGTTACCTCGACGCCGTCGGTGCCAAGGCCGGAGGAAAGGCCACAGACAAGGCGCACGCGCTGCTGAAAAGCCTCCCCCTGGCCCACCGGTGAGTCACGCCCGCACCGGCCTCGCGCCGCCTCGCCCGGCACACCGCCCGACCCCTCAGGCCTCCTGAGAGACGGCCGGCCCGTCCGCAGCAGACGAAACGACGACCACCCTGCCGTCCTCAAACGACGAGGAACCCACCTCCCCCTGCTCCCACCCCAGCGCTCCCGAAAGCCGAGCCCTGTTCCCCGCGGCGTGCCGGGCCGCGCCCTGCCTCTGCCTCTGCCCCTGCCACGTCCGACGAGGCAGGGCAGACAGGTCCGCCTCATCTCCCCGGTAGACGCGCCCGGCGGGATTGATGGGGCCATGCCGCCGACGGCCGGCCACGTGCGAACAGCGCACGGCGAACCAGACGACGCACAGCAGCAGCAGAACTAGCTCGAACACAGGAAGTCTTTCTCTACGCGGCGATGGCACACAAGGAGGAACGCGGATCCGTCACCGGTCAGCGAAGGCGGCATCAAGGGTGGCGAACACCGGCGAAGGCCCGCTCGTGCCGATGCGGCCGACCGCAGGACTCCTCGGCGGGCCTATGAGCCGAGGCGTCGGCCGCTGCCGAGGAACAGCCGCGAGCAACCGGTCAAGGGCACGGCTAGGTACGTAAGGACACGAGAGAGAGATCCACGACCGTGGCCCCCTTGCCGGCACGCTCGCCACACAGCAGAACCCCGGCCGCAACCTTCAAGTCCTGATGACCGACCGGCAGCGCAGCAGAGGAAATCAGCCGACCGCAGATGCAGATCACCCCCCCGACCGCAGCCCAGCGCACCAACCGATGCCCTGGCCCATCCGCACGTACACGTACATGAACAGAAATATTCTTTCTGAGGCGAAAGACCCAGGGAACGCATAACCGGTCTATCCGCCCATAGGGCAGATTTATGGGTTACTGAGGTTGAACTCGTGATGTCGTGCCGTTGTTCAGGCGGGTCTGATGGTCAGGCCGGTTTCGGCGAGGCAGCCGTCTATGAGGTCGCTGCGGTACTGGATGTGTCGTAGGCCTCGTCGGAT
>NZ_JBVIRI010000066.1:0-3930 GCF_055576225.1 Streptomyces sp. NPDC033845
AGCCCGCCCCCTTGTGGATACCGCATGCCCTGGTGATACCGCAGCGGACGACCAGGCGTCAGCCCCTACGACAACACGAGTTCAACCTCAGTAGTCAGGCGTGGGACCTTGATTTCATCTTGCCGGAGCCTGAACCCGAGCCTGACGCCCAGGAATCAGAGCATGCGCACCAGGAACCACACTCGCGCTGCCGCCCCGCGGCACAACCGAACTCCTTGAGGTCTTTGATGAAGATTCGCCGTACCACGGCCGCAGCGGCCGCGATGGCTGTCGCAGCCCCGCTCGCCCTGCTGTCCGCGCCCGTCGCGTTCGCGGACGAGACGATGTCTCCCAGCCCCACCGAGAGGACGTCGCCCAGCCCCACCGAGACGCTGTCCGAGAGCGCGAGCGACACCGCGTCGCCCACGGAGACCACCTCCAAGCTGCCGAGCGGCACCCCGTCGGCGTCCGACACGGCGACCTCCGAGCCGCCCACGGACACGGCCTCCCCGAGCGCCACGGAGAGCGAGACGGACGAGCCCGAACCCACCGACTCCGCCGAGCCCAGCGAGGACCCGACCGACCCGGACGTCCCCTATTGCGAGGTCTTCGACGACGACTTCAACGCCAAGGTGTCAGCGGACATCAAGGGCCTGCCCGGCAAGATCGTGGCCGGTGACGGCTTCCACAGCTTCAAGTTGATCATCACCAACGATTCCGGCACCACGCTCGGTGTCCGCTTCTACGCCGAGATCGAGAACGACAAACTGGACGAGACGAAGTTCCTCAGCCCGTACATCGACCTGGAGTTCAAGAACACCGAGACGGGTACCTGGGACCGCATCGGCATCGACGAATGGGCCGGCGACTACTTCTTCTACGTCGACCAGCTGAAGGCTGGCAAGAGCAAGACCGTCGACCTGCGCGTCGGCATCGACGCCAAGGCCCCAGCCGGGGACGCCTACTCCTTCGGCTCCGGCGCCTACCTCGGCAACGTCGACGGCCAGAACTGCGTCGCCGAGGGCTGGGCCCAGTACGACTTCGAGGTCCTGAAGCCCGGCTCCCAGAACCCGGACCAGGGCTCCGCGAACCCGAGCGGCAAGGGCTCCAAGAACTCGGTGAAGAAGCCGCAGGGTGACATCTCCAAGCTACCAACGGGCAACCTGGCCGCCACCGGCGCGGACTCCGCTCTGCCTACGATCGGCCTGCTGAGCGGTGTCGCGCTGGTCGCTGGCGCGGGCGCCCTGTTCGCGGTGCGTCGCCGCAAGGCCGGTGCGCACAGCTGACGAAGGACTTCGCCGCACAGACGGAGAGAGGCCTTGCGTTCGGAAGGGGGACACAGGTCCTCTTTCTGTGAGCGCCGCCGTCGCGGCGCGCGGCCCTTCTGCAGCGCGCGCTACTTCTTCGGCGGCACCGCGGGCATGTCCAGGAACGGCAGTCCCATCGCCCCGAACGCGTCCGTCGGCACGACCGAGGCCCGCGGCTCGACCGGCTTGAGCCGCTGGGCATTCTGCTCACCGCCGAGCGCGCCGCCATCCTTGCCGGCCGCGACGACAAGTTCGCGGCCACGGTCGCCAAGGGCGCCGGAACGGCTTCGCGACGTGGCCGTTCACCCCGGTCGTGTCCGGCTGGTATCCGAAGACGGCCGTAGGGAGCCCGGCCCGTGTCAGTCCTGGGGGAGCCATGGCCGGGGGTGCCGGCGCGGGGGAGGGGAGCGGCGGCGCGAGCGGACTGGTGTTGGGTCGCCATCGCCAATGACATGACGCCTCACGGCCTGCGTGGTGATCCGGTACGTCCGCGTGGTCGGGGCCGGAGTGGTCCGGCGGCGTCCGCAGCGTGGCCACCCTTGAGAAGCCCAAGAGAGCAGACAGCCCGTGGTAAGCCGCCCCACCCCCATATCCTGCTCCGCCCTCTACACGGGCAGCGAGCCCATCGCCCGGTCCCGCCACCTCGCGCGCCGCTTCCTCGCCGACCTTCAGGACGTTCACCGGATACCGATCAGCGAACGGGCCCTGGACGTCGTGGAGCTCGTAGTCAGCGAGCTCGTCACCAACACCCGCAAGTACGCGCCCGGCCCGAGCCGGCTGCGGCTGGAAGCCCGGGAAGGGTGCGTGGAAGTGGCGGTGTGGGACCGCAACCCCGACCCGCCCGCACTCCTGCCCCCCGACCCCCTGCGCATCGGCCAACACGGACTCACGATCGTCATCAGCCTCGCCCGCACCTTCACCATCGAGCGCGAACCCGCGGGAAAACGCATCACCGCGACCATCGCCCTCACCGACGGCTGAGAAGCCCACGACTCAGACCCGGCCGGCCCCAGGGCTGCAGGCGGAACGGAGCGGCCTTGACGCCCGACGGCGACACCACCGCTCACGGTACCCGTCACCATCAGGCCCGGCGGTCGCCGACCCGTGGTGACGGAAGCAGTCAGACATCAGGACCCCGGGGGCCGCCCCCAGCTTTCGGGACGGATATCGACTACCAACCCTCCAACGAACCGGCCCCGCCCGCGGCCAGATACCCGCCCAGGCGCTGTACCCCACACGGTGCGCGCCGTCTGGTCAACCGCCCCTTCGGTCATCGACTTCCCGCGTGGTCCGCACCCCGGACCCATATCGCGTTCAAGACACAGCTACCCGGTCGGTTATCGCGTTGCGGAGCCGGCAGACGGTGTCAGAAGGCGCAGCTCGCCCGTGTTCTTCTCGCGGTGGCCCTGTTCGTTCGGGTGCGGCGTCAGGCCGAGGTGGGCCGCGGTCCCGGTGACTTCCAAAAGCCGGGCCACCGCGGGCCGGAACGGGCCGCTGAGGAAGAACCCGGCCCCGGCGCGGGCCGCCTCCGCCTTCGCCCACAACAAGGCACCCAGACCCGCACAGTCGCAGAACGAGACCCCACCGATGTCGACGCGCAGCACAGCCGGGCAGGCGGTGAGGGATGCGCGGACCGCTTTGCGGACAGCCGGAGCGGTCGCCACGTCGAGTTCCCCGGTGAGACGGACCAGGCCGTCGCCTCCGGCGGGGAGCAGCGTGCGAGCATCCCGCCGGGGAGGGGTCACGCCCGGCGGCCGCGGGGCCTCCGGCTCGTGGCCCGTCCACCTCCGTGGGTCCGTCGGCGTGTGGCTCCTCGCCTCGGCTCTCATCAGGCCGCCGCCGACGGGTTCGCCGATCCGGAAGTGCGGCGGTACTCGGCGTTGATGCGCTGCGCTTCCTGCAACTGGTCCTCCAGGACCACGATCCAGCAGGCCGCCTCGACCGGGGTGCCCTGGTCGACGAGCTCCCGCGCGCGGGCCGCGATCCGCAGCTGGTAGCGGGAGTAGCGCCGGTGTCCGCCTGCGGAGCGGAGCGGGGTGATCAGGCGGGCCTCGCCGATCGCGCGCAGGAAGCCCTGGGTGGTGCCGAGCAGTTCGGCGGCCCGGCCCATCGTGTGGGCGGGGAAGTCGTCGTCGTCCAGGTGACCGCCGAGCGGGCCGGTCGGGGTTTCTGCTGCCATCGACACCTCTTCGTGTTCGCGGAAAACGCGTGGAGGGGCCCTGGTGCGTACGTGCACCAGGGCCCCGAAGGAACTGCTTCACCATCTACCGGCCCTGATACTGCGCCGGCCTACTTGTTCCGCCTACCCGACCTGAGCTCTGCGTCGGGGGTGCGGGGATCACGCTTGCTCGACCGGAGACCACCTCACTCACGATCTCCTGCGGTACCCGGACCTCGTGTCACGTCCGGGCGATCCTGATGGCGCCTCAATCCCTCCGTTCATCCCTCGGATGATCAACTATGAGCTTGTTCCGCTTTGACGGACACGGTTGGTGTGTTGGTCAGGCCGCCAGGGCGGTCTCGTATTCGGCGGGGCTGCGGTAGCCGAGGCTGCTGTGGAGCCGATGCACGTTGTACCAGCTCTCGATCCACTCGAATATCGCGGTGCGGGCGGCGGCCCGGCTGGGCCAGGGACGACTGTCAC
>NZ_JBVIRI010000067.1:0-3715 GCF_055576225.1 Streptomyces sp. NPDC033845
ACCGCTACGAACGCGACCCCCGCAACTACCTGGCATTTCTCGGCCTGGCCGCTGCCATCTGCTGCTACAAGCGCCTACTCCGCCTCACCACATAGCACACGGTCTAAAGGCAGTAGATATAGCGGCGGCGTAGGCGCCGCGTGGGTGGTACGGGTCTGCCCCAGATCCAGGCCCGTGCCCGCTGGTTGAGCTGGGCGGTGGCAAGGGCTGTGGCCTGGGTGATCTCGTCGGAACTGGCGAAGGACTGGCCGGCCAGGGCGGCCTTGCGGAAGATGCGCCACCAGGTTTCTTGGAGGTTGAGCCAGCAGGCGCCGACGGGTATGAAGACGTGCTTGATCCTGGGGTGGTCTTCGAGCCAGGTCCGGGTGGAGATGCTGTTGTGGGAGGACAGGTTGTCAGTGATCACGTAGATATCGCCGACCGGGTTCGCTTCCTCCAGTGCCAGAAGAAACTGCTGGTAGAAGACATTGTTGCGAGACGAGGCAGTCATCGTGATTTGCTGTCCGTCGACTTCCCGCCGTGGGACCGGGCCTACGCCTTCTTCCTCCGCTGGCGCGACCACCTGCTGGTCAGGGAGTTCTACGACCGGCTGCGCGATCGGGTCCGCCGGAAGGCGGGCCGGGATACGGAGCCGACGGCCAGCGTGATCGACTCGCAGTCCGTCAAGGCCGACGCCGTCGTCGGCTCGGACAGTCGCGTCTTCGACGGCGGCAAGCTGGTCAACGACCGCGAGCGGCACGTCGTGGTCGTCACCCTCGGCCTGCTGCTGGGCGTCATGGTCACCGCGGGGGACATCGGAGACCGCGCCGCCGCAAAGACACTGCTCGCCCAGGTGGCCGGCGTCCAACACCAGTTGGAACTCGTCTGGGCCGACGGCTGCTACACCGGCAGCCTCGTCGAGCACTGCCTGACCGCGTTCGCCCTGGTCCTGGCGATCGTCAAACGCAGCGACGACACGCGCGGCTTCGTGGTGCTGCCCAAGCGGTGGATCGTCGAACGGCTCTTCGCCCACCTGATGCGAAGCCGCCGCCTCGTCCGCGACTTCGAACGATCCACGACCAGCACCGAGACGATGATCATGTGGTCGATGGTCATGATCATGACCCGCCGCCGAGTTGAGACGTGAAGCATCTCGCTCAACCGTCCGGGAGCCTTGCCCGTTACGAGCCCCTGCCCGTCACCCGATCGGTGGCCAACTCGAAGAAGCTCACTCTATGGGCCGGCCCTCAAGGCTGCCCTTATGGGAAGGCTCACAG
This sequence comes from Streptomyces sp. NPDC033845, assembly GCF_055576225.1. Taxonomy (NCBI): domain Bacteria; kingdom Bacillati; phylum Actinomycetota; class Actinomycetes; order Kitasatosporales; family Streptomycetaceae; genus Streptomyces; species Streptomyces sp. NPDC033845. Next base: position 1,257 of record NZ_JBVIRI010000067.1, read on the forward strand.
CTAGTCCTGCAGAGATAATTGCAACCTGCCTGCCATAGCAATCAAGGAGAGAGCATGACTAGCTGGAAGTTCATATGGAAAGAGACGCCTAGCGCACCTATCGTGCTCGAGGTGGCCCTCGATGGCGACGAATTCATCACGCGGTCCAACGTCAAGTCGTTCGAAGGGGGCTACGCCGTTCTGATTGATCACCCCGATGGCAACATTCACCTCAAGACAATCAGCGCTGGCACTCCCGGGATCGGGATAGGGGCAGTACTACTGTACTGCATTGCCGATTTCGCTCCGAGTGCTGTCATTTCGACTGGAACAGTAGCCCTAGATGCGCGAGCGTTCTACAGGCATATGGGCTTCAGCATCAGTGAAGCGGCCACCGAAAAAGCTTCCAAAATGTATGATGAATACTTGGCAAAGGCTGACGGATCTTGTGATTATTCGCGCGAAGAATACGTCGAAAAGATACTGAATGCCGCCGACTGGTTTGTCGAAAAGGATCGCCTTCTGCAGCTGTCCGGTGAGAGTGCCTTCAAGAAATGGCAGCTAGTGAGCCAGGACCACCTGGACGCAATGATGGAAGCGCTGAAGTCGCACGAGTCGTCTGCCCGCAGTCACTATCGTAGCCTGAAGAACAGCCTTGCGGTCGGCCACAGCAGCGAACGTGGGTTGCTACTCGATCATGCCGATGCGGTTCGGCAGCATGTAAGTATGTATCGAGAGCTCCTAGCCATCCTGGAACTTCTCGACCATCGGCAAGATGAAATCGAAACCATGAATTCATCTCTTAGAATCTTCGAGAAGCGCGCAGAAATGGTAATTTCTGCACTGTCGAGCGGGACCTAATAAGTTCAAGGGGGGCGTATCGTAAATGCTCTGCACTCTCCCCTGACCTGTACACGCGCCGCCCTTACAGACGAACTCAGCCACCGGACTTCACTGGACGAAGAGGTCGTCCCCGCCACCCCCACTGATAGACACCAGCTCAGGGCCGGTCTCCCTCCGAGGGGTCCGGCCATGGCTGCTTCTCCCGCCCGCCTCGGGAAAGTCTGTGCCGAACACCGATTCCCGAGGGCCGTCCCACCGGCTTCGACAGCGAGCGATACAAAAGCGCAACACCGTCGAACGAGCCATCAACCGACTCAAGGGCTTTCGCGCCGTCGCCACACGCCATGAGAAACGCGCCTAAATAATGGACGGCCTGACCCGGGCGTAGACGGGGGCGTGTCAGCGATCTTGTGTAAGTCGGTTGGCGTCATTGAATGCTGAGCCGATCCTCGAAAAAGAGTGAGAACTGATTCAGTGCCTCTTTCTAGTGTGCGGCGACGTGGTTCTTGTCGCGCACCTTCGGGTTGATCTGCTCGCGGATCGCGAGATACAGTACCCCAGTGCAAGGGCTCATTCAATTGTATACCTTGACCACTTCGAATGCCACGTTGGAGGCATTGTCGTTCACCGGACGCATTCCGATATTTCCGATTTTTTCCACAGGGACATGAGAGATTTCGCCAGGATGCAGCACTTTCAGCTCCGTTTCCTTCCCTTCTCCCTGGGCATAAAGTCGGAAACTAGAGGGTCCGACGTTTAGAATGTCGACAGATTTGGCGGCCGTCAGGCTGCCTATCTGACTTCCCACGCACCAGGCCGTCTCTCCCGCCCTACCATCTGGGATCGATTCCCTACAATCCTGCCCGACGGCGACCGGCGGCATCACCGCAGCGCCCGAAGAGTTCGATGCGTACCCTGTCCCGCTAGGGATTAGCGAAATGAAGAGACCCGTAGCGATAAAGGCGGTCGTGTACCGATGTGCCGACATAATTCGCCCTCCTGATAGATACGAGACCCACTGATTCCGAGTATCCTCGCCCACCTCAGCCCCGCAACATGGCCTCACCGCGCTGGCTGGGCAGGGCTGATTCGAAGTCGTGGTGATCTTGTGGTGTGCCTGGTCACAGGGGTGTGACAATCGGTTCGGGGGCCGCGACGGATGCAACGAAGCTCCGGTTGAAGACGGGGGGCCTTCCCCCATGAAGGTGGACACGCGGTTATTGATCACGCGGCGAGCGTGAGTTTAGCGTTGTGGTGTCGGCGTTCGTAGGCGTCTGGGCTCAGGTGGCCGTTGGTGGAGTGTCGGCGGCGGGTGTCATAGCGGGTGAGCCCGGCGAAGACGGTGCGGCGGCAGGTGGTGGCGTCGCCGTAATCGTGGGCGCCTTGGAGGGTCTCGCGTTTCAGTGAGGCGTGGAAGCTTTCGCAGGCGGCGTTGTCGGCGCTGGTGCCGATCGCGCCCATCGACCGGGTGACCTTAAGCTGGTCGCAGAGGTCGGCGTAGGCCCTGGATCCGTACTGGGCTCCGTGGTCGGAGTGGAAGACCGCGCCGTCCAGCGAGCCGCGGGTGCGGGCGGCCATCCTCAGGGCGTCGGTGACGAGGTCCGTGCGCATGTGGTCGGCGATGGACCAGCCGACGA
>NZ_JBVIRI010000068.1:0-3534 GCF_055576225.1 Streptomyces sp. NPDC033845
CCGACGCACCCATCATCACCACCGACGCACGCCACCGCGCCGACGCCAAGAGCGCCCTCATCACCCTCGTCGAACACGCCCTCATGGCACGACTGCGGTAGCCGTCACCCACCCGTACGGAACGCCGGGAACCCTCTGCGGGGGTCCCGGCGTTCTGTCATTCTGACGGGCGGGGGTGGGGCATGAGCGCGGAAGTCGCGGCGATCAACCTGGGGCGGGTGCTGGCGACCCGGGCGGCCGGGTTGTGGCTGGGGCCGCGCCGGCGGGACCAGGAGAGCCGCTCCGAGCTCTCCGATCTGATCCGGGTGCGCGTCCCGGGGCTGCGGGCCCAGCGGGACCTGACCCGACAGTTCGAGCAGATCGCCGATGCTGTCGCCGACCGGGTGCAGCCCCTGCTGGAGCACGAGTTCCGGGGGCTGTCCGCAGCGGACCGGCAGGCCGCCGTGGACGCCGTGGCCGACACGTTCGCCCGCGCCGACCTCTCCGACGCGGCCGTCATCGGCTCGGACGCCGACCCGGCCGAGCTCTCCCGCCGGATCCGCGCCGGGGCGCCGGTGCCCGCCGGGTTCGACGAGGCCACGGCGGCCTTCCACGACATGCTCTTCGCCCAGACCTGCGAATGCTACGTGCGGCTGCTGCGCCGACTGCCCGTCTTCACCGAGCGGGCGGTGGTCGAACTCCTCGCCCGCAGCACCTCCCTGGGCACCGAGGTCTCCCTGCTCCTGGAGCGGCTGCCCGCCCCCCAGCTGTACGCGCCCCGGGGCGACGGGCAGGACGAGGCCTTCCGCCGCGAGTACCTGGACTACGTCAGCCGCTCCCTCGACGAGGTCGAGCTCTTCAGCTTCGCCTCCGAGCGGGCGGCCCGTACGAAGCTGTCGGTGGCGTACGTCAGTCTGCGCACGTGCAAGGAGGGCCGGACCCGGGACCGGGGCACCGGGGTCCTCCCGCGCCCCCGTTCCGGCGACTGGCTCGCCGAGGAGACCGGGCACGGTGTCCGGGTGGAGACGGCGCTCAAGGACACCGACCGGGTGCTGCTCCGCGGAGAGGCCGGTTCCGGGAAGACCACCCTGCTCCAGTGGCTGGCGGTGACGGCGGCCCGGGGCGCCTTCAGCGGCGAACTCGCCCACTGGAACGGTCTGGTGCCCGCCCTGGTGAAGCTCCGTCGGCACGCCGGCCGCGATCTCCCGGTGCCGGAGGCCCTGCTGGACCACACCGCGGGCCCCCTCACCGGCCACATGCCGAAGGCGTGGATGGACCGGCGACTCCGCGACGGCCAAGTGCTGCTGCTCCTGGACGGCCTCGACGAACTTCCGTCGGGTGAGCGGCGATCGGTCCGGGAGTGGCTGGGGAACCTGCTGAGGGCCTACCCCGGCAACCGGATCGTGGTGACCTCCCGGCCGGCCGCGGCGCGGGCCGACTGGCTGCGCCACGAGGGCTTCGAGCCGGTGCTGCTGGACCGGATGCGCCCGGCCGACGTGGTGGTCTTCGTCCGGAAGTGGCACCAGGCCGTCCTCGGCCAGGACGAGGACCTCACCGAGTACGAGCGCACCCTGCTCACCAGCCTCCAGGACCGGCCGCACCTCCAGTCCCTGGCGTCCAGCCCCCTGCTGGCGGCGCTGCTGTGCGCCCTGCACCTGAACCGGCGGCGGCAGCTCCCACGCGACCGGATGGAGCTCTACCGGCTGGCGCTGGAGATCCTGCTCCAGCGACGGGACGCCGAGCGGAACGTGCCGAGCGCGCTCGGTCTGCCGCTCTCCCTCACCGACAAGACGCACATCCTCAAGGACCTGGCCTGGCGGCTCTCCGACAACAACCGGAGCGAGATCTCCGAGGCCCAGGCACTGGAGTACACCCGGCGGGCCCTGTCCTCGATGCGGCATCTCGACGAGGTGCCCCCCGAGGCGGTGCTCGACCATCTGCTGACCCGCTCGGGGCTGCTGCGCAAGCCGGCCGAGGACCGGGTGGACTTCCTGCACCGCAGCTTCCAGGAATACCTGGCCGCCGCCGACGCCGCGGCGGAGGACAACATCGGCAATCTGGTCGAGCGTGCCCATCTGGACCTCTGGCGGGACACCATCGTGCTGGCGGCCGGGCATGCCACGCGGACCCAGCGCAAGGAGCTGATCACCGGCCTGCTGGCCCGCGCCGAGGCCGAGCCGCGCCACCGGCGCAGGCTCCGGCTGCTGGCCGTGTCCTGTCTGGAGACGATGTCCTCGGTCCCGGAGACGATCGCGGAACCCCTCGACGCGGCGATGGACGCGCTGATCCCGCCGCGGCGGGTCGGAGAGGCGGATTCGCTGGCGGCGGCGGGCCAGCCCCTGCTGCGGCGGATGCCGACGACTCTTGAGGGGATGTCCGAGGCCGCCGCCAAGAGCCTGGTGCGGACCGTGTCATTGATCGGAGGAGACCGGGCGCTCTCCCTGATGGAAGGCTGGGCCGTCGACAGTCGGTGCAACGTGGGCATCGCGCTGAGCTCGGCATGGGAGTACTTCCCGCTCGACGCCTACGCGGAGCGCGTGCTGGGGAAACTGCCACTGGCAGAGGTGCCCGTGCCTCTCACCCATGTCGCCCAGGCGGCGGTGCTCCCCACGCTCCCCAGGCTTCGCCGGCTGAACGTGGCCTGTCCGCTCCCGCAGGGCACCGGCGTGCTGGAGGGAATGACAGGGCTCTCGGACCTCGTCTTCTTCCAGACCTGGTCCGCGAACCTCGGCCCGCTGGCCGGCCACGCCGCACTGGAGTCGCTGCTCCTCATGAACGCCTACGACGTGGACCTCTCGGTCCTCGACGGGCTCGGACGGCTGCAACTCCTGATCGCGGCAGGCCACGACGTATCGAGGTCGAGGCTGCTGGGCCCCTCGGACCTGTCCGGCCTGTCCTCGCTGAGCACGTGCCTGCTCAGCAGCTTCGACGCCCACGACTGGCTGTCGAAGATCGAGGTCGGAGCGCCGCAGTTGACCAGGCTCTCGCTGATGGATTCGGTGGTCCCGGAGGACTTGGGGTGCCTGGCCGCGTTCCCGGCGCTCCGTAAGGTCGTGCTGTCTAAGGCCGTCACGCCGAACGGCCGCCCGGCGAACCCGCGGTCGGTGCCCGAGGGCATCGTCGTGCGGTTCGCCTGAGCGGCCGTCGTCGTAGGTGGCGCGGTCGGGGGTCAGCCCTGCCAGCTGCGGGGGCCCCGGAAGCCGGGGGTGCGCTCCAGGCGGCGCCAGCCGGCGGTGGAGCGGTCGGCGGGGGCCGGGATGGACGGGGTGGCGGCGGCGCGGGCGAGCAGGATCGCGGTGATCGCGGCCAGCTCCTCGGGGGCGGCGTGGCCCTTCTCGACGCGCAGCAGCATGTCGGTGCTCATCGGTGGCTTCTCCTCTTACTGCGGCGGGTTGCCGTGCTTGCGCGACGGCAGGTCGGCGTGCTTGTTGCGGAGCATGACCAGGGCGCTGATCAGCGTCTCGCGGGTTTCGGCGGGGTCGATGACGTCGTCGACGAGGCCGCGTTCGGCCGCGTAGTACGGGTGCATCAGCTCGGCCTTGTACTCCTTGACCA
>NZ_JBVIRI010000069.1:0-3399 GCF_055576225.1 Streptomyces sp. NPDC033845
TGATCAAGGAAGCCAACAACCTTGGACTGACCATCCGCTTCGACCCCATCGTGGCCTGAACCACCCAACCACGGGGGTCATTTTCGTGTCAGTCCCGTACTAAGCAGTAGGACGAGGCCGACGAGAAGGACGACAAGGCCACGTGGGCGGCCATCTTGTAGAGGTCAACGCCAGCTCGCCAGGTCCGGCCCTCCCGCCAGTGCACTTGCGGCTGCCGACCCGTTCCACGCTGGCCCGCAGAGCTCCCATCAGGTCGACCACCTCGGTGGGGTTCGTCGCTGGCTCGGCCTTCTCACCGTCTCGCCCTGCCGGTGGTTGATCGGGGGGATCATGTCCTGGCTGCTAGGCTACCGCCGCCTCAATCACCGCAGCATCCACCCCGGCACACCGCGCCTTTGATCTCCAGCCTGTCTCGGGACCGTGATAAAAGAGCCGAAGAACTCCTGGACTCACGTTTCTATCGGAGAGCAGCAATCATCCCCATACGGTCCAGGAGTGAAAAGATCAGGCTGGGCCAGGCGGCGCTCCGCGCAAGAAGTTAAGGATCCGAGAACGATCGGAAAAGCTCCCACTAAAACATTCGGGAGTATCTTCTCTTGGGTGCAGGGCACGCGGCAGCGCAGGGCTCTCCGGCGCTGACAGATCGGACAGTCCAAGTGCATGCCGTGCAGGCGGTATCAGCTTCAAATAATCAGGGCAAAGCGGGACTGTTTGAAAATTCCCACGCATATTGGCGAGTCCGTCATATCGAGAGAGACCTGCGCCCCACCGTCTAGGTGATCAAAGAAATCGATTCGGATTACAATAGAAGGATTAACTAGCAGATGAAGCGTGTGAAGAACCGTGTCTGGCTATCGATGTGCTTGCTTCCTGTGATGGCCTTCGCGGTCTCCCCACCGGCCTTCGCTGCCGATACAGAAACCAGCCCTGATTCACTGCAAAGCTGGTTGCCAGTGGGACCCAACGCGTTGGGTGGCTACCTTGCCTCGAGCCCGGTTGATCCCCGAGCCCTCTACGCCATGCCGGTCGGTGGACAGTCAGTCTTCTCCAGCGCAGACTCCGGCGACACCTGGAAACAATCGGCCCATTTCTCCGGGGATTGTCGCGGCGGTGCCATCACCGCTGATCCCAAGAAGTCGGCGACCGTCCTGGTTGCCGGTAGGTGCGGCGACAGCGGCGCGCTCCTGCGCAGCACGGACGCTGGACGAAGTTTCTCGTCACTTCACACCGAACCCGGGCATCTCGCTGCAGTGGTCACTGACGTCTCAGGGCGGGGTATCGCAATTGCCGGTGCCGACGGAGTCAGCGTGAGCAACGACGGCGGCAGCACGTTCCGCCGAATCGAAGGGATCCCTGGCGGCGCCGATCACCTCGAGTGGAGCGGTTCGACCCTGCTCGCGGCTACGGCCGGTGATTTGTGGGCCGTCGAATCCCCGTTCACTACCCCGCAGCCCCGCGTGCTCATGGCGGCCCCGAAGCCCATCACTTCTGTCGCCTCTTCAGGGGACAGGATCCTCGTGAACGATTCTAAAACCCTCCGCTTCTCTTCGGACCGAGGGCATACATGGGCGGCTATGGAAGGGCCTTGGCCCGACGACTCCTACGTGTACTTCGCTGGGCTCTCCAAGAACGGGGACGTGCGGCTGCAGGCAGGACTGCTGGAAGAATCGCAGGATCATACGCTCCAACAGTGGTCCAGCCCAGACAGCGGGACCACCTGGAAGCAGGAGGACGGCATCGCCAAGGTCAACGTGTACGAGCAGATGATCGATGCGCCCGACGACTCAGGTGGCCAGCTCGTGTACACAACATCTGGGCTGTACCGAACTGCTGACCACAGCAAGTTCGCCCTTATGGGAGTGCCTGGTGCACGAGTCCTGTCCATGGCAACGGTCAAGGCCAACGGCACCGAGTCTCTGGTGGCCGGCACCGAAACAGGTACTTACACCTCTAACCGCCCCTTTGCCAAGGTACCCGGAAAGCACGGGCAGACCTGGGGGAACCCTGAAATAGCGCCTCCGACCATTGGGAACCGTGTCAGTGCTCTGGTGACCCATCCGAATCAGCCTGGAGAACTCCTCCGTACCCGCAACGGAGGGTGTACCGAGGTCGCCTCCCCTGAATGCATCTGGGTCGAGAAGTCCACGGACTCCGGCTCGACCTGGTCTCTTGTCGGCACTCATGCGGGTACGGCACGTTCTGCCAATGCCCCAGTAAACGACCTGCGGCGCCTCTACATCAGCGTGCATGACGGCATCCTGGTCAGCAACGATGCAGGTGCCACCGTGGTGCTCCACTCCTACCCTGAAACCGGCGGCATCTTCTCCGTCGTGGCCGACCCGGTGGTCAAAGATCGGGCGTGGATCAGTACGGAAAATGGCCTCTTCCGCACGGACGACGCTGGCGTGAGCGTGATCAACGTTCACGATGCTGAGACGCATCGGATCGCCTTCGATCCGGCAGACCCCCGCCATGTCGTGGTGGGCGGACAAGGGGCAATCCGGACCAGCATGGACGGGGGCGCTACCTTCAAAGAAGCCAAACACGTGCCCTCAGGCCGGATCACTGCCGTCACCTTCGACCCGTCAGGTCACGTGTATGCAGCTACAGAACGATCCGGAAAACAGGGAAACGGCGTCCTGCGTAGCACAGACGGCGGACTCTCCTGGGAGAGTGTCTCGCGCGGTCTACTGACCCCTGACGTTGAATCCCTGCTGGTCTCCAAAGACGGCAGTTGGCTCTTCGCCGGCACGTCCGGCGGAAGCGTCTACCGGATGAAGATCAAGGAATCCTGACATCCGGGTTGCAGGAAGTCGGGCTCCGGCCGGACCTTGGGAGGCAGCCCTGACCGGACGGGTTGTCGAGTAGGCCAGCGCCGAAAGGTCCGGGAACTTACCGCCATCAGGCAGGGGGCCTTGACCCCGAATCCTGAACACGGGTTATGCGGCTGGTGCCAGCGTAGTTGGTGGTGCTTTGAGTGTGGCTTCGTAGGTGATGGGGCTGCGGTGTCCGAGGTGGGAGTGCCGGCGTCGGGTGTTGTAGCGGTTGAGCCATCGGAAGGCGTCGAGTCGGGCCTGGCGCTCGTTGGGCCAGCTCTTTCGGCCCTGGAGCGTCTCGCGTTTGAAGGTCGCGTTGAAGGACTCCGCGAGGCGTTGTCCGCGCTGGACCCGACCGCGCTCATGCTCGTCGGACCCCTCCTGACCTGCAGGCTTCAGCGAATACCCTGCTCGTGTACTGGGCTCCGTGGTCGGTGTGCATGATCGATCCGGCGAGACTGCCGCGGGTGCGGACCGCTGCCGCCGGAGCGTCGGTGACGAGGTCCGCGCGCATGTGATCGGCAATCGCCCACCCGGCCAGACGACGTGAGGCAAGGTCGATCACGGTCGCGAGATAGCAGAA
>NZ_JBVIRI010000070.1:0-3056 GCF_055576225.1 Streptomyces sp. NPDC033845
TCGCGCGTACGTCGTGGACGACGGTGGTCTTGTAGGGGCGGGCGGCGTCCAGCAGTGTGTTGAGCCGGGACGTCACCAGGGTGGAGTCGATGCGGGCGGCGTCGTCGAGGGCCTGGTGGGCTGCCGCAGCCCCTTGTTCGGCCTCGCCTTCGTCGAAGAGGGCGGCGGCCAGGCCGACGCGGTCCATGACGCGGACCCGGTCGAAGCCGGGCTTCCTGAGCCTGAGGGCGTCGTGGAAGTGGGTGCTGGCGGTCCGGCGGCCGCGGCCGAGTCCGGTGAGGTCGCGGGCGGAGACAGCGCGGGCGCCGGTGTGTTCAGCGGCGTCGAAGTAGTCCACCCACTCCGGGACGTCGCCGAGGCCGGCGGCCAGGAGTTCGTCGGCGTCGCCGAGATGCCGGTCGGCTGCTCGCTCGTCGCCGAGGGCGGCGTGTACTCGGCCGGTCTGGGAGGCGACCAGTGCCTGGGTGGCGGGCGTCTGTGCCTTCGCTCCGGCTACGCCGAGGAGGCCGAGGGCGTCGCCGGGGCGGCCGAGGTAGATCATCTGGTGGGACATGCGGGTGACGATCTCCACTCCGCGGTCGGGGTGTCCGGCCTCGCCGGCCGCGTACACGCCGTAGCTCCAGTACCGCTGTGCTGTGCCGTACCGGTCGCAGTCGTGGCTGACCCACCCCGCGAGCGCCGCGAGGTCGGCGGTGGCCGCGAACACGCGGGTCCGCAGGCTGCGGGGGACGCCGTCCTGGATGCGGCGGGCGACTTCGGCGAGCTGGGCGACGATTGCCGAGCGGTAGAGGCCGCCGCCCTTGGAGGCGTCGACCTGGGAGAAGAACGCGGTCACGTCCTCCAGGGCGGTGACGGTGCCCGCGTCGAAGCCCTTCGTGCTGCTGTTCAGCGCGTGGGCGGTGCCGCCGAGCATCCGTTCGGCGGCGAGGATCAGTGGGGCGCCTACGGCGAGTCTGAGGGTGTCGCGGCGGTTGATGAACAGGTCCATCTGCGTCCATCCGGCCAGGGAGTGGGCGGCTGCCTCGGTCAGCAAGGGCAGTTGGATGCTGTCCAGCTCGGGGCCGGTGGTGGTCAGGCCGAGGTCACCGGGAGTGAGGGCCTGGCCCGCCGCCTCCGAGAGTACTTCGGCAAGGAGGGCGGGTACCGGAGAGCGGGGGCGTTCGCCGTCGATCCAGCGCCGGATGCGGGTGGCGTCGGGGGCGATCTGGCGGTGGCCTTGGGCTTTGGCCGCCGCCGCGATGCGGCGCGCGATCTCGCTGTGGGACAGGCCGGTTGCGGCGATCCACAGTTCCAGGTGCGGGTTTCCGGATCTGTCGGCCATCGCTGCCTCACCCTCCCGACTCCAAGTACGGAGCGTGGCATTTGCGCCACGGTTCGCGACCTCTACGGTGCTGGTGCGGGGCGGTGGCGGGGGCGGATTCTTCTGGAGGCGGCAGCCGCCCGGCTGACCGCCTGAGAGTAGAAGGGGAAGGGATTGCGCATGCAGACGCTTGCACCCCAGGCTCCGTGGGCGATGGGGCTGGTCACCGACCGGCTGCCGATCGGCCAGCCGTCCTACGCCGCGGTGGCTCTGGACCCGTCCACGCAGACCGCCCGCTACACCGACGCGGCCGGCCGCCGGCTGGAGATGGGCCAGCACGGCACCAACCAGACCAACCCGACCGTGTCCCAGTCCGGTGGCAGCGACGGAGACAGCCCGCAGCCGCAGACCTCGGACGACTCCAGCCCCGACTACAGCACGGACTGACCGATGACCTCCACCATCCTGGTCCTCACCGCGCTGGAGGACGTCACCGCGGACCTGGTGATCGGCGCACTGAACGAGCGTGAGGTGCCCCTGGTCCGCGCGGACCCCGCCGACATCGGGGCGGGGCTGTCCTTCGGGGCCCGCATCGGAGGCGGGGCGCCGGCCTGGGGCGGACGCCTGGTCACCGGCAGCCGGGAGGTGGAGTTAGGGGAGGTGGCGGCGGTGTACTACCGCCGCCCCACCCCGTACGCCGCCCGGTACGGGCACCTGCCCGCCCAGCAACGGGACTTCTGCGTCGCCGAGGCCCGGCACGGGCTCGGCGGAATCCTGCACACCCTGGGCGGCGCCCTCTACGTCAACCATCCCCTCGCCGTCGCCCGCGCCGAGTTCAAGCCCGCCCAGCTGGAGCGGTTCGCCGAGCTCGGGCTCACCATCCCGGCGACGCTGGTCACTAACGACGTCGGCCAGGCCCGCGCGTTCGCCGCCGAACACGGCCGGATCATCTACAAGCCCTTCCGCGGCCTGCCCGCCAGCAACGACGGGCACGCCGGGGTGATCTGGGCCCAGCGCGTCGACCCCGACACCTTCGACGACTCCCTGTCGGTCATGCCCCACCTGTTCCAGGCGGAGGTGCCCAAGACCGGCGACGTGCGGATGACCGTCGCCGGCCGGCAGGTGTTCGCCAGCCGTGCCCAGGCACCCGACGGCGCCCTTGACTGGCGCCGCGGCGACTGGAACAAGCTGGTCCACGCCCCCATCGACGTACCCGAGCCCATCGCCGCCGCGGCACGCGACTACCTGGCATCGTTCGGCCTGGTCTTCGGCTGCTTCGACTTCGCCCTGACCGGCGGCGGCGAGAGGGCGGAGCACTGGACGGCCATCGAATGCAATCCGAACGGGCAGTGGGGCTGGCTCCCCGACGCTGCCGCCATCACCGAAGCGTTCGCCGACATCCTCACCCAGGAAGGAGGCGGCAGGCCGTGACCTTGCCCGCCGACCCCGAGACCGACGCCGTCCCCCTGCGCCAGACCATGGCCAAGGCCCTCACAGAAGACGGGGTACTCGCCGATCCCGCATGGCGGGCCGCCGTGGAGCGGGTGCCGCGGCACCGGTTCGTGCCCGGCTTCTACCTGCCCGCCGACGAACCCGACAGCCTCGGGCTGACCGTGTGGCAGCCGGTCACCGCCGCACTCGACTACGGCCGCTGGCTGTCCGCCGCCTACACCGACACCACGCTCATCACCCAGTTCGACGGCGACGAACCCGACTGGACCCGGCCCTCCCCCCGGCACGGCGGGGCACCCACCTC
>NZ_JBVIRI010000071.1:0-2518 GCF_055576225.1 Streptomyces sp. NPDC033845
CCTCCAGTACCGGCCCGACACCCTCGACGGGTTCATAGCCGGCACCGGCCTGACCCTCCACGACCCAGCGTCACCCTGACGAGCTGAAGTCAGTAGAGAACCCACCCACCAGGGGCTTCGTGTGCCTGTCAGCCTTCTGAGATCGAACTGGTGGAGCCGTAGAGGCTGACGACTCGTCGCCTGTGCGGTATCACCGGGGCATGCGGTATCCACAAGGGGGCGGACCGACTGCCGAGCGGCAGCAGTTCCGCGAGGAGTTACGGCTCAAGGCGGCCGACGCGCAGGATTCGACCTTCTCTGGTATCGAGTCCTCTTGACCTGACCGCTACCCGGCGTCACCACCGACTACGGGCCAGAGCCAGATCGACGACACGCCCCCCCACGGCAACTTTCCGCCTGAGCGGTGTTCGAATTTTCTCGAATCAGTGCAGTCGCATGGCGTCTTCAGTTCGCGAAACTGATCTTCTCCGCCACGACCCCTTCATGGAGTCTCAGCATCAGAAAAAGGGTAGATTTCCCCCATGGATGTGCGAGCCTTCGTTGCCAACATCGCTGCCGTCTTCTGGGCGCGCGAGAAAGACGGTCGATTTTCTTGGCGCCCAGGTCTGGGTGCGTTCCTGGCAACGGGAGTTCCGTTGGAAGTTGGCGCAGCCTCCGGCTATCTCCTGCAGGGGTCACTTGCTGCCATAGGTGCATTGCTGACAGTTATTTCACCAATGAGCGGAGATACTCGCGCTCGGGTAACGGCGCTAGTCAGAGGAGTATTGCTACTGAGTGCGGCCACCGCCATCGGAATTTTGGTTGCCGGACGCCTTATTCCTGCGCTCTGCGCTATCATGCTCTTCTCGCTGCTGGTACCCGTCAAGCCTACAGCAGCTATTGCCCCTCTAATCGCTCTTATCCTGTCGGCGGCTGGTTCTCCAGTTGCTCCCGCTGCGCACGTGGCACTGGTTGCTGCAGGGGCATCTTATGCAAGCACGATCATGTTGCTGCCCTTCATCGCCGGACCTCCCGACCCTCAAGGGCCTAAATCTCCTTCTCGAGGATGCAGAAGTGCATGGATTGTACTTCGGTCAGCAGCCAGGGAGCTTACACCAGAATTTCGTTACGGACTCCGACTTGCTTTCTGCTTCGGTGTCGCCTATGTAATCATTACAACCGTAGACCTACCTCATTACAACTGGGTAATGCTCGGAATTGTGACCACTTTGCGTCCCAGTTGGGGTCAAACGACTCAGCGGATTATCAAACGTATGGGCGGAACTCTACTCGGTTCCTGCATTGGTGCTCTGCTGCTCACGTTTTGCGATTCAATTCCCGCTTCATTTGTTGCCCTGCTCTGTGCCGCGCTTATCGGAGCTGCACGCCCTCTACGCACCATCAACTACGGACTTTGGCCATTAGTGGAGACGCCCGCCATTCTGCTCATGCTCACCTTCGGAGAGCATGCCGGGTGGATCGACGCTTTCGAACGCGTCGTTAACAATGCGGTGGGTGCAGCCTTGGCTGCCATCGGAACGCTAGTCCTCTGGCCGCATCACGAGGAGGGGAAAATCCTGAATCGCATTACTGCGATTTTGATCTCTCAAGCCCGATACTTGGAGCGGGTCGCCACCTCTAGTAATAGTTCTGTAGGCGATGGAAAGTTTCGAGCTCTAAATACAGTAGAAGAATCCGAAAAAGAACTCGCATCCTCACGTTTTCGGCTCAGTGATCAGCCTCGACCTTCCGTTGCGCTGCTCACCGAATTGGATGAAATTCTCTCCGAGTCGCGAAGGCTTCGGGGAATTATTGAAAGACAAGTATCACCCAGTCGGCCCCGGCTTCCATCCGCGTCTCGCGAGTTGCGGGTTCTAGCCGGCCACCTGAGGGATGTCGCTAATTATTTGGACGGCTCTAGAGTAGATATTTCCCCCCCGCAGTTCCATGGGCCCGTTTCGCGCTCTGTCGCGGCTCTGGCTGAACATGCAATTTCCGCGGCCATGATGGTTACGTCTCACTCGGGCAGGGACCTACGAGAATTGAAATGAGCGTGTGCGATCTCGCAATCATCTGAGATTTTATGCCCACCGGTTTAGCAAATAGGGCACCAGTGAGTCCTTTCCAACCTGCTGGTCGAGCCGGGTAATGGGGCTGACAGGCAGGTGAAGCCCCTGGTAGATGGGTTTTCGACCAAGAAATCCGTCTTCACCAGGGGTTCGTGTGCTTGTCTATCCGTCGGGCGTCGACGTCTCCAGCTCTGCCCTCCGCTTCCTAGCTGCCTGCCTGAGGGAACATCGCCGGGCTGTTGGCACCCGGTGGCGGCGCCTGAGCGCGGGCCGACAGGCCCTGCTCACCCTCGCCCACTTCCGCAACGGGCATCCGTACGCACAGCTCCCGGCTGGTTTCGGGGTCGGTACGACTACGGGCCTTGACCCCGGATGCTGTACACACGAGACACTGGATCCTGAGGATCTGAGGACGGACATCTCGTGGTCATGAAGTACTACCCGCCGGAGTTCAAGGCGGACGCGGTCGC
>NZ_JBVIRI010000072.1:0-2333 GCF_055576225.1 Streptomyces sp. NPDC033845
TAGGGCAGGCCGGCTGCGGCCCAGATCTGCGGGTACTGGGAGGCTGCGGTGAAGCCGGGGAAGGTGTTGACCTCGTTGATCACGGGTTCGGTGCCGTCGCGGAGGAAGAAGTCGACGCGGATGAGCCCGGAGCAGCCCAGCGTTTCGAAGACCTCCACCGCCAGCCGCTGCAGTTCGGCTGTGGTCGTGGGGTCGAGGTGGGCGGGAATGGTGAAGCGGGTGGCCTCGTCCTGGTACTTGGCCTGGTAATCGAAGAACGACTGCCCGCCGCACACCTCGATCTCCAGCGGCGGCCCGGCCTCCAGGCGACCATCGGGGTGCTCCAGGACCGCGATGTCGATCTCGCGGCCGTGCACGGCTTCCTCCACCAGGACCTTGCTGTCCCACGTATGGGCCTCGGCGAGCGCTTCCTTCAAGTCGGACCAATCCGTGACGCGGGTGACGCCGATGCTGGAGCCGGCCCGGGCGGGTTTGACGAACACCGGCAGCCCCAGCCGCTCACGCTCCGCCTCCGGCAGCTCACCGTCCTTCGTCCGCAGCAGGGTCCAGTCGGCGACGGGCAGGCCGCCACCTGCCAGGATCCGCTTCGTGGTGTCCTTGTCCATGCCGATCGCACTCGCCGCCACCCCGTTGCCGACATACGGCACGCCCACGGTCTCCAGGAGTGCCTGGACGGTGCCGTCCTCACCGAACGGTCCGTGAAGTGCCGGCAGCACGATGTCCGCGGCAGCCAGCACCGGCATCACCTGCCGCAGACTGTCCCATCCGTTCACCGAGTCCGCGGGGGTGAGGTCCGTGAGGTCGTGCGGAAGATAGGTGCCGGCAGGGAGGTCTTGCGGGCCAGGGATCCATGCTCTGTCGGTGGTGATGCGTATCGGCTGCACCGCGTAGCGGGTCCGGTCCAGGTGGCTGAGGATTCCCGCGGCGGAGGCGCAGGAGACGTCGTGTTCGCCACCGGGGCCGCCGAACAGGACGGCGACCCGCAGCCGCGGATCTACGCGGGCTGCCGAGGCAGGTTGCGCCGGCAGGTAGCGGCGGGGGACACGGGCACCGACTCCGGTGAGGATCTCGTGCGCAGTGGTTCCGGCCCACACAGCCCAGTCCACGGCCGTCGGCTCACCATTAGTACCGGGTCCGAACACGACCGCTTCCTGGCCCATGGCCAGCTGCTCCGTTCCGGTGTCGACGACGCACTGGTCCATCGCGATCCGCCCCACCACCTGCCTACGCGCCCCACCGACCTGGATCTCGGCCTTGCCGGACGCCGCGCGGGGCAGGCCGTCGGCGTAGCCGAGCGGCACCAAGGCCAATGCGGTCGGCGCCGTGGTGGTGTCGTCGTGCCCGTAACAGACGCCCTCGCCCGCTTCGACCGTGCGGCTCATGATGATGCGGCCACGCAACGTCATAGCGGGCCGCAGCCCGAACTCCCGGCCCCGGACCGGCTCGATCCCATACAGGGCCAATCCCGCGCGCACCATGTCGTAGTGGGTCTCCGGGGCCGCCAGGGCGGCGGCCGAGTTCGCCAGGTGCAGCAGCTCAGGCCGCAGCCCCGCAGCCCGGGCCTGGTCCGCCGCGGTCTCGAACGCGTGGACCTGGGCGGCGGTGGCGGGGTGGGCGGGATCGTCGGGGTGGATCAGGTGCGACCACAGGCCCCGGACACGGACCAGGCCGTGCTGCTCGAGCTCTGCGGCCACCTCAACCAGCTGCGGCCAGTCGGCCGGGCAGGCCCCGTTGCGGTGCAGACCGGTGTCCACCTTCAGATGAACGGCTGCAACGGTCCCCATTGTGTCGGCGCACGCGGCGATCGCCCGCAGGTGTGCGACCGAGGCCACCGACAGATCGATCCCCTGCCGCAGCGCGTCGGTGAAGTCCACGTCCGGCACATGCATCCAGGCCAGCATGGGGGCTGTGATCCCCGCCTCGCGCAGGACCAGCGCCTCCGCCGTGGAAGCCACCCCCAGCCAGCTCGCTCCATGCGCCAGGGCGGTACGCGCCACCGGCACGGCACCGTGGCCGAAACCGTCGGCCTTGACCACCGCCATCAGCGCCCCCCGGGCGTGTGAGGCCAGCACACGCGTGTTGTGGGCGACCGCCTCCAGGTCCACCACGGCCTCGGACAGCCCACCGCGCACCGCGGCACCTGCCGCATCCACGGCCGGCAGCCCACCTCCGCAGGCCGCACGGCCGCCCGGCAGATCACCCGCAATAGCCGTCACCGGCAGTCCACGCACCATGGATGACTCCTCGCACAGCTCACAAGGGAAAAGAGGGGCAGCACTCCATCCCACCCGCCGGCTGGTGCCCGCAGCAGGGCCGATCGGAGGATCAGGGGG
>NZ_JBVIRI010000073.1:0-2313 GCF_055576225.1 Streptomyces sp. NPDC033845
GGCATCCCGCTCCAGCTGCTGGCGTACCACACCGCCCTGGCCCTGGGCCGGGACATCGACAAGCCGCGCAACCTGGCGAAGTCCGTCACCGTCGAATAGCCCCCTCGGCCGCTCCGGAGCGCCTCTGGTGCACGGTGACGCTGTTCGGCCCCCCGATGCTCCGGCCACTGTCGAGGGGATCATCCCCGACGCCAAGGATCCCTACCGCACCGTTGCCCAGCACGAATGACGCATCCCACTCCCCGGCGGACTCCCGATGCGCGGAGCCCCGACCAGCCGGGGGGTGGTGGCTGGCCGGGGCGTATGGGGGATGCGGACGGGGAGGCGGTCACCGCACGGGCGGCCTGCCCGCGGACCGGCAGGTCTCTGCCCGTGATGCGTCAGGTCCTTGCCCCGTCTGCGGCCTGCGGCTCGCACGGTCAGTTGTCCTCCAGCGCAGTCCGGCAAGAATGATGCGAGAAGGTGATCGTTGATTCTGGTAGCGGACCGGTATCGCGCACTGTGTCTCCCCGTCCCCCATGTGGATTCGCACAGCGGCTTCCGGTGACACCTCCGTCCGCGCCACCAGTACGGCCGGTACCGATTGTCACGTTAGACAAAACAATCCGACCGTCTCCAGTTTGCACGCCGGAAGCAATCTCCATGGGGGCTCTTTCGGTGGGCGAGGCCATCGCCGTGAAAGGGAAGCTGAAGGCCAGGCAGGTTCCTGCAGCCAAAAAAGCTATCGGACGGTATTTCATTTCGAGTATCCTGATATTGCTTTTGACGGGCCGGCGATACGAAAGAATCGCACCCCCGGCACATTTGTAGCTAATCTCCGCCACTACACCAAGCCTAGGGCTAGAACATTTAAGGGACGGCTAACGCGGCCCTAAGAACTCCTAACGAAATGATCTTCGAGGTGGTTGGATCACTTCGGGGCCGTTGATCTGGGGGTGCGGGGTGGCTCGGCGGAAGCCGTGGGACGTCGATGACGAGCTGTGGGCGGTGATCGAGCCACTGCTGCCGAAGATCGAACGTCGCACTCGTCATCCCGGTCGGAAGCGTCATCCGGACCGGCTGGTGTTCCAGGGCATCCTGTTCGTGCTACATACCGGGATCGCCTGGGAGCACCTGCCGCAGGAGCTCGGCTTCGGATCAGGCATGACGTGCTGGCGACGCCTGGCCGAGTGGACCGAGGCTGGCGTGTGGCCCCGGCTCCATGAAGCGCTCTTGGCCAAGCTCCGCAGCGCGGACGCCCTGGACTTCTCCCGGGCGGCGGTCGACGGTTCCCACATTCGGGCGCTAAAAGGGGCCCCAAGACGGGACGAAGCCCTGTCGACCGGGGCAGGACGGGCAGCAAGCACCACCTGATCACGGACGCCACCGGCATCCCGCTCGCCGTCACCCTGACCGGTGGCAACCGCAATGACGTCACCCAGCTCATTCCGCTGCTCCAGGCGGTGCCGCCCGTGCGGGGCAAGCGCGGCCGAGCTCGGCGCCGCCCCGACGTCGTGCTCGGTGACCGCGGTTACGACCACGACAAGTGCCGCCGTCTCGTCCGCGCGCTCGGCGTGACGCCACTGATCGCGCGACGTCGCACTGAACACGGCTCCGGACTCGGCACTCAACGCTGGGTTGTCGAGCGCGCCTTCGCCCACCTGCACTGGTTCCGTCGCCTGCGGATCCGCTGGGAGATCCGCGACGACATCCACGAAGCCTTTCTCACTCTGGGATGCGCACTCATCTGCTGGCGACGCCTGTCACAGCCGACCCGATCCCTCACCCTCTCGCAGTAGCCATTCCCGGACCGAGGGAGCTTGCTCAAGGAGCTGTCTGACCTGCACTCCCTCTTCGCGTGAGGTCACCTTCGGCAGCGGGACGAAGTCGTCGGGGATCACGTCCAACCAGCTCACCACGCGGTCTCCCGTACGCAGAGCGATCAGCAGTTCTCACCGCACGTGATCGGCAACGTCAGGGCGGTGGGACAGGGTGTGCCACAAGGCCGGCCACAGATAGTGGGTGCCGCCGGGCGCCACATTCGCCCGCACCCACATCGGATCCAACCGCCGGCTCAGACCGAGGACTTCCGCCCGCTCCTCCAGCCGGAACAACGCGGCTGAATCGATGACCTTCACCTCGCGCGGCAGCGGCCGCTCAACATCCATCGCCCCATGCTCCCCGACAGCACCTCACGTCGGGGAGCCGCCCCCGAAGACTCATTCCGTTAGGAGTTCTTAGAGGTCGTTTTCGTCCGATGTTTCATCCCGGGATGGGGCGTTTGGTGGACGTTTTCGGGTCGCGCCAGGAGATGGTGTTCTCGCCGGTGAGGCG
>NZ_JBVIRI010000074.1:0-2223 GCF_055576225.1 Streptomyces sp. NPDC033845
TCGTGCTCAACGCCGGTGAAGGCGCCGTCGGCGACCGGGACCACGGCCGGATTCAGTCCGCGCTCTCGGAGATCATTTCCAAGAGCGCGGAAGCTCTTCCCATGACCTCCAGCGCGGCCTTGTTCCGTGCCAGTTCCTTCTCCAGCCGTTCCACCTGGCGGCGCAGCTTCTCGTTCTCCGCCTCGGCAGCGGACTTCTTCGGCCTCGCCGGGCTGGTGCGCTTGTCGACCAGTTTCTCCAGAGCCCCGGCATCCCGCGCGGCCCGCTACTCCGTGACGTGCGAATTGTAGAGACGTTCGCGGCGCAGGACCGCACCCTTCTCGTTCTTCGGGGCGGCGTCGTACTCGGCGACGATCCGCAGCTTGTACTCGGGACTGAAAGTGCGGCGTTTCGGCCGGGCGGCCGGGTCGGATCCGGCGGGGTGGGTGCTGGTCATGAGGGGGTGGTTCTCCTGTCGTGCCCTCTCAGGCTAACCCGACGAAGCGGGACGTCTCACCCAAGGCTGACAGAGAGGGCATTGAAGGCCTCGAAGTGTCTGGTGGCTGGGTGTACGGGTGCAGATGGTCTGGATGTGCGTGCCGGACGGGAGCATGTAGGACAGGCAGGCCGCGGCCCAGCTCAGCGGGTACTGGGAGGCGATGCCATTCATGGGGAGACCGCCTCGGTCAGCCAGGCAAGAGGGCGCAGGGGAAGCCATGTCAGTGGTGGGAAGCGGGGCAGTGGCTCCTCGGTCTGGAGAGCGACGCTTGCGCTTACCCCCGGGCGGGCTTCTTCACCCGACGTTGATACGTCGGCTGCACCCTTGGTGTGCCCTGCGCCGGTCGGCCGGAGACTCGTGACGACGGCCCGCGCTGCCGTGGTCCCCGCCGGGGCGCCGTTGTTCAGAGCGGTGCCCGGTGTGATGACCAGGGTGGCACTTGAGCCGGGCGGTCCGGTGACCGGCAGGTCGTGCTCGGCATGCAGGGCGACGCTGCGGCCCCAGCCGTCGTGTGCCCATGCGAGGACCTCGCCTTGGTGGACGATGGGGGCGGTGACGAGGGAATCTGCGATCAACCGCCGGACGGTTGTATTCAGCGCTGCGCTGTCGGGCTGGTGCAGCACGGCGCCGACGATGACCCGGCTGCCGCCGGTGCTGTCGCGGCGGGCGGCGAAGACAAGGTTGTGCCCGGCGGCCCGCGTGGTGCCCGTCGTGCCCGCGAAAACCCCGTCACGGCCCAGCATGGGGTTGGTGTTGGCGTGGCGGTGCCCGTCTATGTCGGTGTAGGAGGAGCTGGCGAGGGTGGCGAACTCCGGCAGCCGCAGAGCCGCCTGGAACAGCCTGACCTGGTCTGCCGCAGTGCTGACGGTGGTGTCGTTCAGCCCGCTGGGATCGGTGTAATAGGTCGCGTCCATGCCGAGCCGGTGTGCGGTGCGGTTCATGTCGGCGACGAAGGCGACCGGGTCCGATCCGTACCAGCGGGCCAGTTCGTCCGCGACGTTGTTCGCCGAGGCCGCCAGCAACGCCTGAAGAGCATCGCGCTCGGCCAAGCGCTGTCCCGGACGCAGCGGGACCACCGACTGCGACCCCGCCAAACGGGCGGCGTAGCGGGCCGCTTCGTCGGCGGACACGGTGTACGAGGGTCCTGCCTGCCCGGGGTGCAGCGGATAGCGGGAAAGGAACATGTACGCGGTCATGAGTTTGGCCGTGCTGGCCGTCGGCACGGGGTCCTGGCTCGGAGAGCCATGCTCGCCCCCGTCGGCGACGGCAACCGCTGCCTGACCGGTTGCGGGCCAGGCGGAGGCCGGAGGGCCACCGGGCAGGGCGCGCACGGCCTCGGAGGCGTCAGCGGGGCGGCCGAACAACACCAGCAGGGCCAGGATGGCCCCTGCGCATAGCATCACGATCAGGGGCGGCAGGAAGGCCGGAATGCGGCGCCGCGCCGACTCCTGTCCGGACGTCGACGACAGGGCTGCGTCAGGGGGCATGCGAGTTCCTTGGTTCAGGCCCGACGGGCGGCGAGCTGATGCGGATGTGCATGCACATGGGAGGGGCTGCGCTCAGGGCGCGGCTCATTGCGCGCTCTGCGGCGTCTGGTGGCTTGCTGCAAGGGTGAGGGCGGTCTGGATGATGGTGTCCAGCAGGTGGGTATAGGGCAGGCCGGCTGCGGCCCAGATCTGCGGGTACTGGGAGGCTGCGGTGAAGCCGGGGAAGGTGTTGACCTCGTTGATCACGGGTTCGGTGCC
>NZ_JBVIRI010000075.1:0-1912 GCF_055576225.1 Streptomyces sp. NPDC033845
CGCGTGCTCCAGACGGCAGACAAATCCCGTCCTGGCAAAAATCCGTGGTCCCCTGGTCGGCCCCCATCGCCATCCTGTAAAACGAGCTTGCCAGCCGCCCTGCAGGACTGGGACAAGATCGCAAAGCTCCTCAAGCCCGTCTACACCGCGGCGACCGAGGAAGCCGCACTCGAACGGTTCACCGAGTTCGTCGACGCCTGGGGCAACAAGTATCCGGCGATCGTGCGGCTGTGGGAAAACGCGTGGGAGGAGTTCACCCCGTTCCTGCGGTTCGACACCGAGATCCGCCGCATCGTCTGCACCACGAACGCGATCGAGTCCGTGAACGCCCGCATCCGACGGTCAGTCAAGGCCCGCGGATACTTCCCGAACGAGACCGCCGCCCTGAAGTGCGTCTACATGGCGATCATGTCGCTCGACCCCACCGGGAAGGGCCAGGCCCGCTGGACCATGCGCTGGAAGACCGCCCTGAACGCCTTCGACATCACCTTCGACGGCCGACTCTCCGCAGCCCGGCAGTAATCCCAACCACCATCGTTACACCGCTCGATTTACAGACCCCCGAAAATGCAGGCTGGTGAGCAGGTTCCCTGGCGGTACCTGTTTGATTTTTGGCAGGGGATCTGGCCGGCGGAGGAAACGAGGCGATGGTCAAGGGATGAATTCCGGTTCAGTTCTGGTGTGCTATCACCGATCGGTGGAGCAGCGTTGGCCCGATAGGAGGGCCGACTGGGGGATGAGGTCAGGAAGGTATTCGAGGCAGGCTGCCGGAGTAGATCCTTGATCAGCCCCGGAGGGAAGCCATGCGCTTGAGGAAGTATAGGTGGGGCATACCCGCTATGGTTGCCACAGTCGGTACCCTGGGGGTTGCCGTCCCGGCGAGCGCCGCGGGCGTTCCGAATTCATCGCCGACTGCAGCGAATGTGGAATGCATTTCTTCGACGGCTGAGGGTAAGAAGTTGGCTGCGAAACTTTCTGCGGGCATATCGGGCGCCCTGAAGGAAAGGAAGAACATGGCCTCCGTGTCGCTTTTTGACCGGGAGCGAGATATCACGTGTTCCTTGGGCGAACATAAAAAATACGACTCCGCCAGTTTGGTAAAGCCGATCGTGCTGGGTGCGCTTTTGCTAAGTGCAAGAGAGCATAACGGTTTGACCGATCAGGAAAAGGAGCTGGCACGGGCGATGATCGTGAGTTCCGACAACACTGCCACCACCACGTTGTGGGACCAACTGTCGGAGAACGGAGACAAGGCCAAACCCGTCCAGATCCAAAGATTCCTCGAAGCCGTCGGAATGCAGGGAACGGTCCTCGACAGAGACGGTTCTTGGGGTCTAACTCGGATCACCTCGGCCGACCAGGCTAAGCTGTTGAAGGCA
Source organism: Streptomyces sp. NPDC033845 (assembly GCF_055576225.1). Lineage (NCBI taxonomy): Bacteria > Bacillati > Actinomycetota > Actinomycetes > Kitasatosporales > Streptomycetaceae > Streptomyces > Streptomyces sp. NPDC033845. The sequence continues at coordinate 1,380 of NZ_JBVIRI010000075.1, forward strand.
CTCACCACCAAGAATGATGATGACAGCCCGCTGACCGCCGGTGAGCGAGCGTACGCGCTGTCCCTGATGCGCGACGTACAGGCGGACCAGCGCTGGGGAACCCCGGCCGGCTCTCCGGCGGGAGTCGGCATCTACATTAAGAACGGTTGGCTGCAGCGCTCCCTGACCGGCCCAGATGATCCGTTCGACCGTGGTGACTGGAAGGTCAACAGCATGGGCGCCTTCCAGGGCGCTGGCCGTGACTACGGTCTCGTGGTCCTAACCGAGGACAACCAGAGCCGGACGATTGGTGACACGACCGGCTGGTTTTACGGCATCGACACCATCGAGTCAGTCGCCAAGGCCGTACACCGAGACCTCAACCCGACCGCAGCCGGCAAGGCCGCCTTCCAGCCGCAGCGCCCCAACCCCTCCGACGCGTTCAATAACTGAAAGTCCTAAGGAGCCGTATCTCAATCGATCATGGAACGTGCGGGTCGAACAGGTTTCCCGCCGGGGTGATCTTCCCGTTTTCCGCGCATAAAGACAGGGCC
>NZ_JBVIRI010000076.1:0-1825 GCF_055576225.1 Streptomyces sp. NPDC033845
TCGACGGTGACGGACTTCGCCAGGTTGCGCGGCTTGTCGATGTCCCGGCCCAGGGCCAGGGCGGTGTGGTACGCCAGCAGCTGGAGCGGGATGCCCATCAGGATCGGGTCGAGCTCGTCCTCGTTCTTGGGCACCAGCAGGGTGTGGTCGGCCTTCTCCTGCTCCCGGTGGGCGACCGCCAGGATCCGGCCGCTGCGGGCCTTGATCTCCTCCAGCGCCGCGCGGTTCTTCTCCAGCAGGTCGTCGTCCGGCACGATCGCGACGGTCGGCAGGGAGGGCTCGATCAGGGCCAGCGGGCCGTGCTTGAGCTCGGAGGCCGGGTAGGCCTCGGCGTGGATGTAGGAGATCTCCTTCAGCTTGAGGGAGGCCTCCAGGGCCACCGGGTAGCCGCGCACCCGGCCGATGAACATCATCGACTTGGCGTCCGCGTACTCGGCCGCCAGCTTCTTGATGTCCTCCTCCTGCGCCAGGATCTCCTGGATCTGGCCGGGCAGCTTCCGCAGGCCCTCGATGATCCGCTTGCCGTCGGTGACGGACAGGTCGCGGATCCGGCCGAGGTGGACGGCGAGCAGCGCGAAGGCCACCACGGTGTTGGTGAAGCACTTGGTGGAGACCACGCAGACCTCCGGGCCGGCGTGCACGTACACGCCGCCGTCGGCCTCGCGGGCGATGGCCGAGCCGACCACGTTGACCACGCCGAGGACACGGGCGCCCTTGCGCTTGAGCTCCTGGACGGCGGCCAGCACGTCGTAGGTCTCACCGGACTGGGAGACCGCGATGTAGAGGGTGTCGGGGTCCACCACCGGGTTGCGGTAGCGGAACTCGGAGGCCGGCTCGGCGTCCGCGGGGATCCGGGCCAGGCTCTCGATCAGACCGGCGCCGATCAGGCCGGCGTGGTACGAGGTGCCGCAGCCGAGGATCTTGACCCGGCGGATGCCGCGCGCCTCGCGCGGGTCCAGGTTCAGGCCGCCCAGGTGCACGGTGTTGAAACGGTCGTCGATCCGGCCGCGCAGCACGCGGTCGACCGCGTCGGGCTGCTCGGAGATCTCCTTGTGCATGTAGGTGTCGTGGCCGCCCATGTCGTAGGAGGCGGCCTCCCACTCCACGGTCTCCGGGGTGGCGGTGGTCGAGGTCCCGCTGGTGGTGTACGTGCGGAAGTCGTCGGCCTTCAGGGTGGCCATCTCGCCGTCGTTCAGGGTGACGACCTGGCGGGTGTGGGCGATCAGCGCGGCGACGTCGGAGGCGACCAGCATCTCCTTCTCGCCGATGCCGAGGATCACCGGGGAGCCGTTGCGGGCCACCACGATGCGGTCGGCGAAGTCGGCGTGCATCACGGCGATGCCGTAGGTGCCCTCGATGACCTTGACGGCCTCGCGGACCTTTTCCTCCAGGGAGTCGGCGGAGGAGCGGGCGATCAGGTGGGTGATCACCTCGGTGTCGGTCTCGGAGGCGAAGACCACCCCGTCGGCCTCCAGCTTGGCGCGCAGCTCGGAGGCGTTGTCCACGATGCCGTTGTGGACGACGGCGACCTTGTTCTCCGGGTCCAGGTGCGGGTGCGAGTTGATGTCGCTGGGCGCGCCGTGGGTGGCCCAGCGGGTGTGGGCGATACCGGTGGTGCCGGCGAACCGCTTGGGAACCCGGGCCTCCAGATCGCGGACCCGGCCCTTGGCCTTGACCATCTTCAGCGCGCCGGACTTCGGGCTGTTGACGACGATGCCCGCGGAGTCGTAACCCCGGTACTCCAGTCGCTGCAGCCCTTCCAGCAGCAGCGGCGCGACGTCACGCTTGCCGATGTATCCGACGATTCCGCACATATGGTTCTGCC
>NZ_JBVIRI010000077.1:0-1809 GCF_055576225.1 Streptomyces sp. NPDC033845
CAGGATGCATGTCCTGTCGGATGCGGACGGACTGCCCCTCCTCGTCGGCCTCTCCGCGGCCAACACCCACGACAGCCTCGCGCTGAAGCCCATGGCCACGGGTCATGTCCCTTGCCGTGGTGTAACTGATCATTCTGCGGTGGCGGGCAGGTTGGTTTCTGTGTCTGGATAGAGGCCGTCCATGCTTTCGGTGGAGAGGTAGCGGCGGGGGAAGACGATCCATTCGTCGTGGAGCTCGACGAGGACGGCGGTGGCGGGGCGGCTGACGGCGGCGGTGTTGGGGAAGACCTGGACGACATCGGAGCGCCGTTTGATCTCGCGGCTGAGAGACTTCCCGGATGGATCTCACGCCTGATCGGGCCGCATTGGCGGTAGAACGTCACGACTGCCCGACCTGTGACGCGCCCGCTGGCTCCGCCTGCCGCACCCGGGGCGGGAGGACCGCCGCGAAGTACCACACCCCCCCCCCGCTTCGTCCTCGTCCCCGCGCTCCGCGAGGAACTCGAAGTCCTCGTCCCCTCCGACCGCCACCCGGGCCGCGCGTGGAAGCAGAGCCCGGCGCTCGCGATCGTGTCCGGGCGCCGCACCGAGCGGCCGGTCCGTATCGGGTACGCCCGCACGTCGACCGCACGGCAGGAGCTGGCGAGCCAGCTCGAAGCCCTCCACCGGGCGGATTACCACAAGGTCTTCCAGGAACAGCGCTCGATGTTCTCGCCGGCTGGGTCCGCGACGGTGACGTCGTCCTGTTCAAGGGATCCCATGCCGTGGGACTTGAGAAGACCGCACTGCAGTTCACCGCAGCGGACGCGGCAGAGCCGGCCGGGAAGCCTTAGCCTCCGGCCAACCTGGCGCTAACAGGGACGGTGATCTGCTGTTCGGTGAGACAGCACTCGCGGACCCGAAGGCCCCACCGTCATGAACCCGGCAGAGCCGATTCAAGATTTTCGAATGCAGTACGGCTCCTTGATTCCCGGCAGGTTCGTCAACCTGGCCGAAGTCAATTCTGACATTGAGATTGATATCCGATATTCTGGTTCCGATAATTTCGTCGGAAGCCCGCTGGATGGCTATGCGAGTCCGCTGTGCATCTTGACCTGGGAAGCCGCGGACGCATTGGCCGAAGCGCAGCGGGATCTGTCGGTGAGCGGGTACGGTCTACGGGTCTACGACGCGTACCGGCCTGCACGGGCGGTGGCACACATAGTCCGGTGGGCGGCCGATCTGGACGATCAGCGGACCAAAAAGGAATTCTATCCGGGCGTAGATAAATCGCGTCTTTTCGCTGACGGCTATATTCATGAGCGGTCGGGTCATAGCAGGGGGAGCACCGTTGATGCGACCTTGGTTGCGGCGTCGGGTGATCCCGTGGATATGGGCACCAAGTTCGACTGCTTTGATCCGCGCTCCCACACGCTGAACCCGTGGATCGGGATCGAGCAGCGGGACAACCGGCTCGTGCTGAAGGGTGCGATGGAGCGGGCGGGTTTTGTGAACCTGGCCGAGGAGTGGTGGCACTACACCTTCCAGCCCGAGCCGTTCCCCGACACCTATTTCGACTTCCCCGTCTCGGAAGATTTCAAGTCCAGTGAGACGGTGGTGGCGCTATGAGGTTTGTGGTGTGGGTTCGCGGCACTTGGCGGGGTCGTTGATCCAGGCGGTCTGGGGTATCTAGGGTGGTCGGGGGTGGCGGGCGAAGCGTTCGGGGTGGCGGGTATATGCGTCGGCGAGGGTTATGGCCCGCTGGTCGCGGACCTCCTCGGCGGTCCCGAAGTGGACGGATGCCGGGGTGTGGAAGCCGATACCGGAGTG
>NZ_JBVIRI010000078.1:0-1667 GCF_055576225.1 Streptomyces sp. NPDC033845
TAAGGAGCCGTATCTCAATCGATCATGGAACGTGCGGGTCGAACAGGTTTCCCGCCGGGGTGATCTTCCCGTTTTCCGCGCATAAAGACAGGGCCTCTCGGTAGCTCGGGGATGCGAATCTGACCGAGCAGTGCCGGGAGGCCCTGGTGTCGCTGTTGTACGCGTCCGAACCCGTCCAGTTCAACTCGGCTGCTCCATCGTGTGATTGCCTCGCGCACGTGTACGGCAACGCGGCCGACCATCCGGACCGGGAACGCCGGTATCCCTCCGACATGACGGACGCGGAATGGGCGGCCGTGCGGCCTTTGCTGCCGGTGCCGGCCTGGCTGAACGGGCGGGGCGGACGCCCCGAGGGCTACTGCCACCGCCAGCTGCTGGACGCGATCCGCTACCTGGTCGCGGGCGGGATCTCCTGGCGGGCGATGCCCGCGGACTTCCCCGACTGGGGCCGGGTCTATGCCTTCTTCCGCCGCTGGCGCGAGCACGGGCTGATCACGGAGTTCCACGACCGGCTGCGCGGACGGGTGCGTGAGCGGGAGGGCCGCGGGGCGGAGCCGACGGCCGGGATCATCGACGCGCAGTCGGTGAAGGCCGCGGCCTCGGTGCCATCCGTCTCACGCGGCTACGACGGCGGGAAGAAGGTGGGCGGCCGCAAGCGGCACATCGTGACCGACTGCCTTGGCCTGCTCCTGGCCGTCGCGGTGACCGCCGCGAACATCGGCGACCGGGACGCCGCCGTGGGCCTGCTGACCCGGCTGCGCCGCCTGCACCGTGACATCTGCCTTGTCTGGGCCGACGGCGGCTACACCGGCGGCCTCGTCGACTGGTGCCGGGACAAACTCGCCCTGACCCTGGAGATCGTCAAGCGCACCGACGACATGACCGGATTCGTGGTGCTGCCCCGGCGCTGGGTCGCAGAGCGCACGTTCGCGTGGCTGATGCATTCGCGCCGACTGGCCCGGGACTACGAGACGCTGCCGGCCAGCAGCGAGGCGATGATCCGGTGGTCGATGGTCACGCGGATGAGCCGTCGCCTGGCACGGCCACAGACCGCCGACCGGCACTGAAGGCCCCCGACGCCTCCAGCACCAGCCACCCGCGCTCCGCCAGGCGCCTGGCCTTCGAACGCACCCCCTCGACCTTCGCCGACGTCGTCCCAAGGCCCAGCCCCACCGCGATCTCCCTGGCCTTGAGCGGTCCCTGGCCCGCCGGCTGCCGCTCCTCCAGCACGCCCAGGATCCGCTGGTAGTCCGGCGCCAGCACCGTCACCGGCAAGCCTTCGCGCCAAGGCGGGACGATTGACCCCGGCCCTGGCGGGGGCGGGGGCGGGGGCACGATTTCCTGCTCCGCCTCGGTCACGGCAGTCGTCTCGGCGGCGGACACGGCCAGGGCCTCGACCAGCTCCTCCCGCGCGATCACCCGCCGGTCCAGCTCGATCTCGGCAGCCTCCAACACCGCAGCCAAGCGGGCGGCTTCCTCGCGAAGCCCTTCCACCCGCACACGGGCCGCTGTCTCCCGCTCCTCCAGCATTCCCAGAATCGACGCCATCGCGCACCCCGTGCTCATGGAGCGGAAACAAGACGCCGGATCCCTCCCTCATTCGGAGCCGCACCATGCCTGACCAGCAGAAATCAAGCGATCACGTTCGGTTGAGATACGGCTTCTAA
>NZ_JBVIRI010000079.1:0-1523 GCF_055576225.1 Streptomyces sp. NPDC033845
TGCGAACCGAACTCGTCGCCGACGCCCTCACAGCCGCCTGCCACACCCGCCGCCCCTCCGGCCCGGTGATCTTTCACTCCGACCGCGGCTGCCAAGGTGGATTCAACCGGTCGTCGCAACACTTTGATCTCGGAGGTGTGAGGCGTGGCCACGGCGGACTGGAGTTTGAAGACCAGCGATGTTCCGGAGGGTTTGCGTCGGCAGTGGCGTGCTGATCGTGCGTTGCGGCCGGCGATGCGTTCGCCGGGGCGGCCTGATCCGTCGCGAGTCGTGCAGCGCCAGTTCTGGCGGCTGATCGCCACGGGGGTCACGACGGTGGAGGCGTCGTTGGCGGTCGGCGTGTCGTGGCCGGTGGGTGCGAGGCGGTTTCGTCACGCTGGCGGCATGCCTCCGATCTCGTTGGCCGAGCCCACGGGCCGGTACCTCGCGTTCGAGGAGCGCGAGGAGATCGCGATCCTCAGGGCGATGAACAAGGGCGTGCGCGAGATCGCCCGTGCCCTGGGGCGTGACCCCGCAACGATCTCTCGCGAACTGCGCCGCAACGCCGCCACGCGCAGCGGCAAGCAGGAGTACCGCGCGACGGTCGCCCAGTGGAAAGCGCAGCAGGCCGCCAGGCGCCCGAAGACCGCGAAGCTCGCAGGCGACGACAGGTTGCGTGAGTACGTGCAGGAGCGGCTCGCCGGCAGCGTCCGTCGCCCCGACGGCATGATCGTCGCCGGGCCTGAGACGCCTGGGTGGAAAGGGCTGAACAAGCCGCATCGCCAGGACAGGCGGTGGGCGACGGCATGGAGCCCGGAGCAGATCTCGCACCGTCTCCCTGTCGACTTCCCCGATGATGAGTCCATGCGCATCAGCCACGAAGCGATCTACCAGGCGCTGTTCATCGAAAGCCGTGGTGCACTCAAGCGGGAACTGGTCACGTGCCTGCGCACCGGCCGAGCCCTGCGGACTCCCCGCGCACGGTCGCAGAACAAACCGCAGGGGCATGTCACCGCGGACGTCATCCTCAGCGAACGCCCCGCCGAGGCCGCAGACCGCGCGGTCCCCGGACACTGGGAAGGAGATTTGATCATCGGGACGGGCCGCTCCGCGATCGGCACGCTTGTCGAGCGCTGCAGCCGCTCCACGCTCCTGGTGCACCTGCCCCGGCTCGAGGGCTGGGGCGAGAGTCCGCCCGTGAAGAACGGCCCCTCGCTCGGGGGCTATGGCGCGATCGCGATGAACGCGGCGCTCACCACGTCGATGAGGCAGCTGCCCGAGCAGCTACGCAAGACCCTCACCTGGGACCGCGGGAAGGAACTCTCCGGTCCTGCCCAGTTCGCTCTCGATACCGGGACGAAGGTGTTCTTCGCCGATCCACACTCGCCCTGGCAACGACCGACGAACGAGAACACGAACGGGCTACTGCGTCAGTACTTCCCGAAGGGCACTGATCTCTCCCGCTGGTCGTCCACGGACCTCGAAGCCGTCGCCATGGCGATCAACAACCGGCCCCGCAAGGTCCTCGGCTGGCGGACGCCGGC
>NZ_JBVIRI010000080.1:0-1406 GCF_055576225.1 Streptomyces sp. NPDC033845
CGCGGCTGCCGCGGTGATGAAGATGACATGACCGAGGTGGTCGGGCTGCGGGGCGGACCCGCCGCCCTGTGACGACTGCGCGGTACTGGTCAACACGGGCTCCGTGGGTGGGGTGGGGTTGTCGTCCGTCTGCCGGCGTGCGTGGCAGGGTCGGGTCCTCAGTCAGGGAGAGGCGTGAGCGAGCTTATTCATTCATTTTATTAAGTCAAACCATCCAAACTCAACAAGAAAATTACCATTTGTTCATTTCCTGAAACGAAAGGAAGCGTGAAGTCAACACTTACTGGCGTGCGGATGATCACACTCGCCGGGTCTCCTTCCGGCGGCAGCGGATCGACGAGGCCTACCTCCGTATGCGAAGGCGTTCGTGGTCTCACGCCGGGCATGGGCGCGACCTCGATTCGTCCCGTGATGCACGGCGGCCCTAACAGCCCTATGTCGAGCACGGGAATCCGCGCACGGGCATCCGTCGACCGTGGATTCACATGCCTGAAATCCTGGCGGATCTTCCGCAGATCCCGATGCAACCCAACCGCATGACGTTAATCGCCTATTGATCCGAAGCGGTTTGGGTTTCTGGGTCGTTGGTGGTGTGTGAGTGATCTGGTGGGGCCGCGCGGCATCTGTCGCCGTCGGCGCAGGAGGCCCTGCGGCTGCGGGCGGTGGCCGCGTTGGTGGCGGGGCGGGACCGTGAGGACGTGGCGGCGGTGTTCGGGGTGTCGCTGAAGGCGGTCGACATCTGGGGGGCGAAGTGGCAGGCCGGCGGCCGGGAGGCGCTGGTCATGCGCTCGCGCGGCAAGCCGGTCGGGGTGCACCAGGTGATCGGGGAGGCCGAGCCGGCCGCCGTGCGGCAGGCGGTCCTCGATCACCGACCCTGTGACGTGGGGCTGAGTGGACAGCTGTGGACGCGGCGGCTGATCGGCGACCTGATCGCGAAGCTGTACCGGGTGCGGCTGACCGAGGTGGGGGTGGGCAAGTACCTGAAACGGTGGGGACTGTCCTTCCAGCGCCCGGACAAGCGGGCCGTCGAGCAGGACCCCGAGGCCGTGCGGCGCTGGCACCAGGAGACCTGGCCGGAGATCCGCGTGAAGGCGAGGGCCGACGGCGGCGAGATCCTCTTCGCCGACCAGGTCGGCATCCGCTCCGACCAGGTCACCGGCCCTACCCGGGGCGAGAAGGGGAAGACCCCCCCCCCGTCGTGCGGCGGACCGGCAACCGGTTATCGGTGAACGCGATGTCGGCGGTCAGCACCAAGGGCCGGATGCACTCCATGGTCTTCACCGAGAGCTTCACCGCCGAGGTGATGTGCCGCTTCCTGGACCGGCTCGCCGGCCACTTCGACCACAAGGTCCACCTCGTCGTCGACGGACACTCCGTGCACCGCTCGAAGAAGGTCCGGGACTGGC
>NZ_JBVIRI010000081.1:0-1308 GCF_055576225.1 Streptomyces sp. NPDC033845
GTCTCCACCGACTACGACACCTCCGACCGCCTCTACTTCGAGCCCCTCACCCTCGAAGACGTCCTGGAGATCGTCCACGCCGAGTCCCTGGCCGGACCCATCGCCGGTGTGATCGTCCAGCTCGGCGGCCAGACCCCCCTGGGCCTGGCCCAGGCCCTGAAGGACAACGGCGTCCCCGTCGTCGGCACCCCCCCGGAGGCCATCCACGCCGCCGAGGACCGCGGCGCCTTCGGCCAGGTCCTCGCCGAAGCCGGCCTGCCCGCCCCCAAGCACGGCACCGCCACCACCTTCGCCGCCGCCAAGGCCATCGCCGACGAGATCGGCTACCCCGTCCTGGTCCGCCCCTCCTACGTGCTCGGCGGACGCGGCATGGAGATCGTCTACGACGAGACCCGCCTGGAGTCCTACATCGCCGAGTCCACCGAGATCTCCCCCACCCGCCCCGTGCTGGTGGACCGCTTCCTCGACGACGCCATCGAGATCGACGTCGACGCCCTCTACGACGGCCACGAGCTCTACCTCGGCGGCGTCATGGAACACATCGAGGAAGCCGGCATCCACTCCGGCGACTCCGCCTGCGCCCTGCCCCCCATCACCCTGGGCGGCTACGACATCAAACGGCTGCGGACCTCCACCGAGGCCATCGCCAAGGGCGTCGGCGTCCGCGGACTGATCAACATCCAGTTCGCCATGGCCGGGGACATCCTCTACGTCCTGGAAGCCAACCCCCGCGCCTCCCGGACCGTGCCCTTCACCTCCAAGGCCACCGCCGTCCCCCTCGCCAAGGCCGCCGCCCGCATCTCCCTGGGCGCCACCATCGCCGAACTCCGCACCGAGGGCCTCCTGCCCAAGACCGGGGACGGCGGGACCCTGCCCATCGACGCGCCGATCTCCGTCAAGGAAGCCGTCATGCCCTGGTCCCGGTTCCGCGACATCCACGGCCGCGGCGTCGACACCGTCCTGGGCCCCGAGATGCGCTCCACCGGCGAGGTCATGGGCATCGACGCCGTCTTCGGCACCGCCTACGCCAAATCCCAGGCCGGCGCCTACGGCCCGCTGCCCACCAAGGGCCGCGCCTTCATCTCCGTCGCCAACCGCGACAAACGCTCCATGATCTTCCCCGCCCGGGAACTGGTCGCCCACGGCTTCGAGCTGATGGCCACCTCCGGCACCGCCGAGGTCCTGCGCCGCAACGGCATCAACGCCACCATCGTCCGCAAACTCAGCGACGGCGAAGGCCCCGACGGCGAGAAGACCATCGTCCAGCTCATCCACGACGGCCAGGTCGACCTCATCGTCAACACCCCG
>NZ_JBVIRI010000082.1:0-1205 GCF_055576225.1 Streptomyces sp. NPDC033845
TGAGAAGGTGGTCGATGTCTCTGGGGCGCGTGATGTGGCCGATGGGATGGAAGGCGACCTGTTCCTGTCTCATCCCAGGATGTCGGGCTGTGGCTGTCACGTGCTTCCATCGTCGTGGGTGTGCGCCTGGGCGCACTCGGTCTGTCGCGGTACGCCGGAAGCATGGCAAAACGACGTCCTTACCCGAGTGATCTGTCCGATGCCCGCTGGGAGTTGATAGAGCCGGTGCTCTCGGCCTGGCGGTTCGAACGCCGTGGCAGGGCCCTGGACTTCGGCCGGCCGCCCGAACACGACCTGCGGGACATCATGGACGCGATCTTGTACGTGGACCGCACCGGCGTGCAGTGGCGCTACCTCCCACACGACTTCCCGCCCTGGAACTCGGTCTACGGGTACTTCGCCAAATGGGCGGACGAGGGCGTGTTCGCCCAGCTCAACGGCCTGCTCAGGCAAACTCCTGCGGGAGAAGGGGGGACGGGACGGCGAACCGTCGGCCTGTGTGATCGACGCTCAGAGCGTCAAGACCTCCACCAGTGTCCCTGCCGCCGGCCAGGGCATCGACGCGGGCAAGGGGATCGTCGGACGAAAGCGGAGCATCGTCACCGACACCCTCGGGCTCCTGCTGGCCGTACTGGTCACCGCAGCCAGCGTGCAGGACTCGGTCGCCGGCACCCAGCTCCTGGACCAGGTCGCCGCCGAGCACCCCACCGTTCGCAAGGTGTGGGTCGACGGCGGCTACCGCCAGCATCTCGTCGAGCATGCCGCGACCCTCGGCATCGACATGGAGATCACCGCCCGCAAGCCAGGGACCAGGGGTTTCACCCCGATCCCGAAGCGGTGGGCGGTCGAGAGGACCTATGGCTGGCTCATGCTCCACCGGCGCCTGGCCCGCGACTACGAAACCCTGCCCACCCGCTCCGAAGCTTTGGTGAACCTCGCCATGACCGACCTCATGGCCCGCCGCCTCACCGGCGAGAACACCATCTCCTGGCGCGACCCGAAAACGTCCACCAAACGCCCCATCCCGGGATGAAACATCGGACGAAAACGACCTCTTAGACCGTGTCCTATGTGGTGAGGTGTCGTTGACCTGGGTATGGGGCGGGGTGTGTGGAGTTGGATTGTTCCGGACGGGTTGTGGGAGATCGCCGAACCGCTGATCCCGCCATCGAAGGTGCGGCCGCAGGGCGGCGGAACGGCGGACA
>NZ_JBVIRI010000083.1:0-1203 GCF_055576225.1 Streptomyces sp. NPDC033845
GCTACCGGCCGGAAGGAAGATCGTGCAGACCATCGAGCAGCCCAGGTCCGGGCATGTCGTGATCGGTGTCGACACGCACAAACACGTCCACGTCGCGGCGGTGATGGACACGATCGGCGGGATCCTGGGCACCTTGACCATTCCCACCGATACCGGAGGTTTCCAGCAACTGCTGCACTGGGCAGCCTCCTTCGGCAGGATTCTGGCGTTCGGGATCGAAGGCACCGGCTCCTACGGCGCCACACTGACATCGTTCCTGCGCAGGTCCGGCCACAAGGTGGTCGAGGCCGGCCGCCCGGACCGGCGACTGCGGCGCGTGAACGGAAAATCCGACACCCTGGACGCCGAGAACGCCGCCCGCGCCGTCCTCGCCGGGTTCGCGACCGCCACACCGAAGAGCGCCGACGGCGAAGCGGAGATGATCCGCCGGCTCAAGGTCGCGCACGACCAGGCCGTTGAACAGCGCGCCGCGGCCATGGTCACGATGAAGGCCATGCTGGTCCACGCCCCGGACAGCCTGCGCCGGGAAACCGCGGGAAAGACGCAGATCACCCTGGCCCGGCAGCTGGCAGCCCTGCGTCCTCGCCGCCTGGAAGGACCCGAGGACGCACTGCGTCACACGCTACGGACGCTCGCCAAGCGGTGGCAGTACCTCGACGCCGAGGCCAAAGAACTGACGAAGATGATCGGCGACCTGGTCCAGCGAACCGCTCCTCAGCTGCTGGAGCCGTTCGGCATCGGAGTGGACACCGCCGCGGAAATCCTTGTCGTCGCCGGAGACAACCCCGAGCGCATCAAGTCCGAGGCCGCTCTCGCCAAGCTCGCGGGCATCGCTCCCGTGCCCACCGGCTCCGGCATGACCAGCGGCAGGCATCGCATCAACCACGGCGGCCACCGACAGCTGAACGCCGCGATCTACCGAACCGTCATCGTCCGGATGCAATTCCATCAGCCCACGATCGACTACGTCGCCCGCCGGACCACCGAAGGAAAGACGAAACGCGAGATCATCCGCTGCCTCAAACGCTACGTCATCCGCGAGGTCTATCACCTGCTCCGACCCGCTCAAAAGACACCCCGTACGGCCAGTTGACAGCTATAGGAGCGTCAACGCCCTCGCAGAATCGTTCTTCTCCACTCTCAAGAACGAGCTGGGTGACAGTCGTCCCTGGCCCAGCCGGGCCGCCGCCCGCACCGCGATAT
>NZ_JBVIRI010000084.1:0-1161 GCF_055576225.1 Streptomyces sp. NPDC033845
GGGCCTACGTCATCTACGCGGTGTTCGCCCTGCTCTCGATCCCCTTCATCCTCAAATGGGTGCCGGAGACCAAGGGCAAGGCGCTGGAGGAGATGTGCTACTCAGGTTCAACTCGCAATGTCGGTGGTCAGCCCGGTCGCGGCCAGGCAGCCGTCGATGAGCTGCGGCCGGTACTGGATCTTGCGCAAGCCGCGCCTGACCGCTCGCACGAGGTGGTCGGGTTCGGCGAAGGCGACGTTGGCCAGGAGGCCGCGTCGTAGCAGCGACCAGATGCCCTCGACCGGGTTGAGGTCAGGTGCGTACGGGGGCAGCTGGTAGACGGTGAGCCAGTCCGTAGCTTCGGCGGGAGGTTGGCGTGGAGCGCTCGGGGCGGGATGCGACGTTGGATCACAGGGCTTGTAGGGCGGGTGGTGGGTGGTTTGTGCAGCCGAAATAGGTGGTTCCGTGGTGGTGCAGGTGGCGAGCGCCTGTCTCGGCTCTGATGGCGGTACCGGGCGGATGAACACACTTTGGGTGGCGCCCGTAACCATTGCCGTGTGGAGGCGTTGGAGTGGTGACTCTCCCCCGAGGCGCCCAGGATTCCGCCGTCCTTCCATCAGGGGCGGCGGGATCCTGGGATTTGGCCGGACGATCCGGCCACTCTGTCCTACCGGCTGCCGACAAGCGGTCCGCGCGCTATGTCCGGCCGTCGTGGGGGTGAGCGCCAGGGCTGTCCGCACTACAGCTGCTGGCGTGGTGGCCCCGGTCGGTCACCCGCTAAGGACGCGGCGGGTGACCGACCGGGGTCGGTCCAGGAGGCGTTCCGAGCCGCGGCCAGAATCCCGTACTCCGGTGTCCTGTTCGACGATGTTGCTGACCGCCCCGGATAGCCTGATGCAACCAGAGCACCCCTGACGGGATTGCCCATATATGCAGTTCAGGGACTCTTCTTTGACTCACGGTGTCTGCTCTGATGTGCGCGACGGGGAGGCCCAGGTAAACCTCACCCGGGCTCTGGGCAGGGGCCTTGACCCCGAATCCTGAACACGGGTTATGCGGCTGGTGCCAGCGTAGTTGGTGGTGCTTCGAGTGTGGCTTCGTAGGTGATGGGGCTGCGGTGTCCGAGGTGGGAGTGCCGGCGTCGGGTGTTGTAGCGGTTGAGCCATCGGAAGGCGTCGAGTC
>NZ_JBVIRI010000085.1:0-1139 GCF_055576225.1 Streptomyces sp. NPDC033845
GTTGTTCAGGCGGGTCTGATGGTCAGGCCGGTTTCGGCGAGGCAGCCGTCTATGAGGTCGCTGCGGTACTGGATGTGTCGTAGGCCTCGTCGGATGCGCTGGATGAGGTGTTCGGGGGTATTGAAGGCGACGTTGGAGAGCCAGCCGCGTCGCAGGAGGGACCAGATGCCTTCGACGGGGTTGAGGTCGGGTGCGTAGGGCGGCAGGTAGTAGATGGTCAGCCAGTCCCGGGCTTCGGCGAACTTCCGCAGGTCGGCGGCTTTGTGGACGTTGAGGTTGTCCCAGACGAGCACGATCGGGCCGCCGAGTTGCTGGTGTGCGGCTATCAGCAGGTCTCGGTAGTCGCGCCAGGAGAAGCTCTTGCGTCCGTCGCGCCGGCCGTCGTCCCGGCGAGGACGGTAGATCAGCCGGGACCGGTGGCCGGGTTTGTAGCAGGTCAGCGCGGCGATGGATATCCGTCTGCGGGAACGGCCTCGGACCCGCACCACCGGGGTCCGGCCACGCTGCGACCAGGTCTTGGCCTGCGGCGGCGTCATGGAGAATCCGGCTTCGTCCTCGAAGACGAGCCAGGCTCCACGGGCCGCCGCAAGTCTTCCGCGCAGGGCCACACCTCCTTGACCCACCCGGCCACCGCGTCGTCGTCCCGCTCCACAGCCCGACGGGCCGGTACCTGGCAGGACCAGCCGTTACGGACCAGCAGCTTGCGCACGCCCTGGACTGTGTAGGTCAGGTGGAAACGCCGGCCGATCACCGTCTTCACACGGCTCAGGGTCCAGTGTTGGTCCTCCCAGCCGTGCGCGGCCGGCCCCCTGGCCAGCTCCGCCTCCAGCTGGGTGAACTGTTTCTCGCTCAGTCTCGGCAGTGACGCCGGCCCCTGCGACCGCAGAGCCCGCGGACCGCCCTCGTCCCACATCCGCCGCCACCGCTGCACTGAGCGGACGCTGACCCGAAGGTCCTTGGCGATCACCGAGCTCACCTCGCCCTGGGCGAACCTCTCGGCCGCCTTGAGCCGTAACTCCTCGCGGAACTGCTGCCGCTCGGCGGTCAGCCCGCCCCCTTGTGGATACCGCATGCCCTGGTGATACCGCAGCGGACGACCAGGCGTCAGCCCCTACGACAACACGAGTTCAACCTCAGTA
>NZ_JBVIRI010000086.1:0-1136 GCF_055576225.1 Streptomyces sp. NPDC033845
GGCACTGCTCGGTCAGATTCGCATCCCCGAGCTACCGAGAGGCCCTGCCTTCATACGCGCACAACGGGAAGATCACCCGGGCGATAAGCCTGTTCAAACCACACGCTCCATGATCGGTTGAGATACGGCTTCTGAGCTTGTTCTTTATCTACCAAGATCTTCCGGGCTTGCCGATGGCCTTGAGGGTCTCGGGGCGTTTGACGGTTTTGCCGACGTCGTAGCGGGTGGCGGGTCGCCGGTTCTTGCAGCCAGGCGGTCGTCCGGGACCGGTTCCCGTGGGTTGGGGAACACGGGCCGGGCAGAGCAGGTGGGCGCGGATGTTCCTGAACCCGCGGCTGACCCGGGCCGGGGTGAGGCGGTCGGGCTTGACGGGTTTCTCCCAGGGCCTGCGGAGGTCCGTGGCCATCGGCCGGGCGAGCGGAGCTTGGCGAGGGCGACGACCAGCAGCCAGGTCCAGCGGTCCGCTGCCTGCGGAGTGCGGACTTTCGGAGTGGTCCAGCCGAGGGTCTGTTTCCCGAAGCGGAAGGTGTGCTCCAGATCGAACCTCCGGAGGAACACTTGCCAGCACAGGTTCACGTCGGCCGGGGTGGCGCCTGTCCTGGAGGACCACAACCACACGGGCGGGGTCTCTCGTTCTTTCGAGAGATGCTGGACCTTCAGCCGGACCAGGGTGCCTTCGACGATGGGGAGTTCACCGTCGTGTTCCAGCCAGGCAGAGCGGTGGGTCAGTCTCGGGTGGACTCGGTCCCACGCCTGGGCTTCCGCCTTGCCGTAGTGCAGCGTGTCGGTGGCTGTGGTGATCGCTGGTTCGGGCCAGGTCTCGGGCTTGGCGAAGCGGAACTCAGGCCCGTGCTTCGGCGGCCTGCCGCCTTGGGGATAGGCGAGGGTGTACTCCTTGGGCGAGGGCTTCGGCAGACGCATTACCCGGTCTCCGCGGATCCGCCCGACCAGCTCGACGGGGAGATCCCGCAGTACCCAGGCCAGACGGGTGACGTCGTAGCCGGCGTCCATGACCATCGTGATCGCCGGGTCTCCCGGCGTCCACTGACAGTGAGGATGTAGGTGGCATCGCCCGGGGGTCTGACTCTCCCACTGACTGACGCTCAGGTTGTCTTTGGCTGGAATCGTCGGCCTAC
>NZ_JBVIRI010000087.1:0-1101 GCF_055576225.1 Streptomyces sp. NPDC033845
GGACTGACACGAAAATGACCCCCGTGGTTGGGTGGTTCAGGCCACGATGGGGTCGAAGCGGATGGTCAGTCCAAGGTTGTTGGCTTCCTTGATCATGCGGCGCATGGCGCGTTCGGGATCGCGGCGGGTGAAGTGGTCGGTTCCGAGTTCTCGGTAGGGCGCGTGGTCGTGCAGGACATGCCAGATGGCGATCGAGAGTTTGTGCATGACGGCGACCAGGGCCCGTTTGCCACCTCGTCTGGCGGCGATCCGTCGGAAGAAGACACCGAGGTAGGAGTCCTTCTTCCGGATGGCGACCATCGCGGCGATCCCGAGCAGGCGCTTGAGGTTCTTGTTCCCGGGGCGGGTTCGGCCGGAGCGGTTCACCCCGGCCGACTCGTTCTGTCCGGGGCAGACTCCGATCCCGGACGCGAGGCGGTGGGCCGAGGCGAACTGGGTCATGTCACCTCCGGTCTCGGCGATGACGATCTCCGCGGCGAGACGACCGAGGCCGGGAATGGTGACCAGGTTCGCCAGGTCGCTCTCCCGCGCCGCCAGCAGGGTGGCGATGAGGGTGTCGAAGGCTCTGATGACGCTCTTCCAGCGATCGATCTCGTCCAGGTAATGCCGCACCATGAACGCGTGATGGCCCGTGAACTCCCCGTCCAGAGCTTCCACGAGCTGCGGGATCTTGTTCCGGGCCCGGCCGATCGCCAGGTCCGCAAGCCGGGCCGGGTCTCGTTCCCCGGCGATCAGAGCTTCCAGGATGGCCCGACCCGTGACGCCGGCGACATCGCTGAGAACGGATGAGAGCTGCATCCCCGTGTCCT
The DNA here is from genome assembly GCF_055576225.1 of Streptomyces sp. NPDC033845. Classification (NCBI taxonomy): domain Bacteria; kingdom Bacillati; phylum Actinomycetota; class Actinomycetes; order Kitasatosporales; family Streptomycetaceae; genus Streptomyces; species Streptomyces sp. NPDC033845. The sequence goes on from NZ_JBVIRI010000087.1 coordinate 810, forward strand.
CCAGTTCCTTCTCGAGCCGCTGGGCTTCCCAGCCCGCAGCCCGGGCAAGCTCGGTCCGCCGACGCGTGAGATCCCGCAACTCGCGGATATCGCGTCCGGGCACGAACGAGGCCATCACCATTCCTGACGCCCCGACCCGCGCCAGGAAAGCCGCGTCACTGGGATCGGTCTTCCGGCCCCGGATCCCTTTGAGGTGGGCCGGGTTGACCAGCATCAGATTCAGGTGGGGCTGCAGCAGGTAGTAGACCGGCCGCCAATAGTCCGAGGTCGCCTCCATCACCACCACCTCAAC
>NZ_JBVIRI010000088.1:0-938 GCF_055576225.1 Streptomyces sp. NPDC033845
CCTCCACACCGCCCTCCCGCCACAGCCGATGCCACTGATACGCCGACTTCCGGCTCACCCTCAGGTGGCTGGCGACCTCAAGCGGCTTGATCCTCGGGCCTTTACCCTTGATCTTGGACACGCGAGACACTGGATCCTGAGGATCTGAGAACGGACATCTCGTGGTCATGAAGAACTACCCGCCCGAGTTCAAGGCGGACGCGGTCGCGCTGTATCAGTCGCGGCCCGGCGCGACGATCTGGCAGATCGCGGCCGATCTGGGGGTCAATCCCGAGACCCTGCGCAACTGGGTCGGAGCGGCTGGCGCGAGCCGGCCGCGGGGGCGCCGGGCAGAGGCGCCCGCGGAACCCGTGACGCCTTTGGAGACAGAGAACGCCGCTCTGCGCAAGAAGATCCGCGAGCTCGAGGAGGAACGCGAGATCCTGCGGAAAGCGGCGAAGTATTTCGCCGGTGAGACGCGCTGGTGAACCGCTTCCAGTTCGTCGCCGACCACCAGCGCCGCCACGGCGTGAAGCGGCTCTGCACCATTCTCGGCATCGCCCGATCCAGCTTCTACTAGGCCCCGGACTCCTATGTCTGGCCCACGGTGCAAGGTAGGGGCTACGGCCGCTACTGATTCCGGCGGCGTGCGGCGGGGTCGCGTTCGGCGACGTGTCGGGCGACCGCGTCGACGCCGGGGCGGGCGTAGCGCTCCAGTGAGCGGACGGAGGCGTGGCGGGAGCGGGCCAGCAGCATCGGGGTGGACGTGCCGTCCTCGGAGTCGTGGGTGAGGGCGCTGTGGCGGAGCCGGTGGAGTGTCCAGCCGTCCAGGTCTTCGATGTCGTCGGGTGAGGCGAGGGGGTTGGCCAGCAGCATCGGGGTGGACGTGCCGTCCTCGGAGTCGTGGGTGAGGGCGCTGTGGCGGAGCCGGTGGAGTGTCCAGCCGTCCAGGTCTTCGA
>NZ_JBVIRI010000089.1:0-1071 GCF_055576225.1 Streptomyces sp. NPDC033845
TGTGTTGTCCGGGCAGGTTGGTGACGCGGCTGGCGGGTGTTTGGCCGTGGATGCCGGTGTGGGGTCGGTGGTAGTTGTACCAGTCGATCCAGTCGGTGAACGCGTTCTGCCGTTCCTGGTCTGAGGTGTAGGGCCGCTGGTAGGCCCATTCCTCGAGCAGGGTTCGGTGGAAGCGTTCGACCTTGCCGTTGGTCTGTGGGCGCCAGGGCCGGGTCCAGCGGGGGCTGATGCCCAGCTCGGCGCAGGTCTGGCGCCAGGTGTTCTTGCTGTAGGCCCAGGCGTTGTCGGTAAGGACCCGTTCGACGGTGATGCCGTGTGCGGCGAACCAGGCGGTGGCCCGGGTCAGGAAGGCGGCGCAGGTGGGGGCGGTCTCGTCGGGCAGGTCCTCGGTGTAGGCGAGGCGGGTGTGGTCGTCGAGGGCGGTGTGGAGGTAGGCGTATCCGGCGCCGTTGCGGCGGTCCTTGTTCGGGCTGCCGGCCGCGCGGCCGAGGACTTTGTGGCCGCCGCCGTCCGGGATCCGGCCGAGTTTCTTGACGTCGATGTGGATCAGTTCGCCGGGGCGTTCGCGTTCGTAGCGGCGGACGGGCTCGCCGGTGGCCCGGTCGAGTGCGGCCAGGGGTGGCAGGCCGTGGCGGGTCAGGATGCGGTGGGCGGTGGAGGGTGCGATCCCGCATCGGGCGGCCAGTCTCAGGGGCCCGATGCGGTGCTCGCGCCGGAGTCGCAGGACGTGTTCCTCCACCGCGGGGGCTGTCCGGGCGGGCTGGTGGTGGGGGCGGCTGGTGCGGTCGCTCATTCCGGCGGTGCCGAGCTGCCGGTAGCGGGTGGCCCAGCGGGCCGCGGTGGTGTGGCTGACCTGGAAACGCTCCGCTGCCCGGCGCACGGGCCAGCCGTCGTCGACGACACAGCGGGCCAGCCGCAAACGGCCTGTCTCGGTCAGCGGGGCATTACGGTGGACCACGAGGGCCTCCTGTCTTCGGTGGAGATGTCGCAATCCACACCGAACCCGGAGGCCCTCACCCATTTCAAGAACCCAGCACGCGTGTCACCAACGTCCCGGGACAACACACCTAG
>NZ_JBVIRI010000090.1:0-1069 GCF_055576225.1 Streptomyces sp. NPDC033845
GGCACCGAACCCGTGATCAACGAGGTCAACACCTTCCCCGGCTTCACCGCAGCCTCCCAGTACCCGCAGATCTGGGCCGCAGCCGGCCTGCCCTACCCCCGGCTCCTCGACACCCTCATCCAAACGGCGCTCAACCGGGCAGACAGCCCGCAGACACAGACGCTGCCCAGCACGCCGTCAACCGTGACCTCCTGAGCGAAGAACCGTCTACGAGCCCATGAGTACCCGCCCCCCACTCAGAGCTGCACCGCGGAGTCCGCATGCCCCGTGACACGCCTCGGCCATTGCACTACGACCATGAAACGGCACGGCGTCAACGGCTCTCGGCTGTCCTGCCGGCCCTCACCGCGGTGCTGTGCACCGCGGCCCTCGCACTCTCCCTGGTGGCGTTCGGCCGTCCCGCATCCGCGGCCGCGGCCGAAGTGGTGCGTGCTGTGCCGGGCACCCCTCCGGTCTCTGCCTGGCCCGCCGCCGGTCAGGCGGCCCTGGCAGTTGACGGTGGGGCGAGTACACCTCCTCCCCCGGCCAGGACCCGGTGCCGACGGCCTGCACGGCCAAGCTCATGACCGCCTACGTGTTCCTCTCCCGGTACCCGCTGGGGCCCGGGCAGGCCGGCCCCTTATTCACCGTGTCCACCGACGAAGCGGCCCGCTATCCCGCCCGTCTGGCCCGGTCGGAGTCGGTGGTTCCACTGCGGTCAGGGCAGCGTATGAGCGAACGTGAGGCACTTCAGGCGCTGCTGGCGGCCTCGGCGAACAATGTCGCCGACGAGCTCGCGCGCTGGTACGGCTCCGACCCCGTCGCCTTCGTCGCCGAAATGAACCAGACCGCACACCGGCTCGGTATGGACGCGACGCACTACACCGACCCCAGCGGCCTGCCCAGCACCAGCATCAGCACGGCTGCAGATAAGGTACGGCTCCTCCGGGCGGCCATGCGCCTACCGGACTTCGCCGCCCTCGCCAGCTCCACTTAGACCGTGTCCTATGTGGTGAGGCGGAGTAGGCGCTTGTAGCAGCAGATGGCAGCGGCCAGGCCGAGAAATGCCAGGTAGTTGCGGGGGTCGCGT
>NZ_JBVIRI010000091.1:0-1059 GCF_055576225.1 Streptomyces sp. NPDC033845
GCGCTGACCTCGCTGGTCAACAAGTACGCCCGGGACAAGAAGCTGCTGCGGGAGAAGGACGACAACCTCACCGGCGACGACATCCGCGAGGGCCTGACCGCGATCATCTCGGTCAAGCTGGGCGAGCCCCAGTTCGAGGGCCAGACGAAGACGAAGCTGGGCAACACCGAGGCGAAGACCTTCGTGCAGAAGGTCGCCCACGAGCACCTCAACGACTGGTTCGACCGCAACCCGGTCGAGGCCGCGGACATCATCCGCAAGTCGATCCAGGCGGCCACCGCCCGGGTCGCGGCCCGCAAGGCCCGCGACCTGACCCGCCGCAAGGGCCTGCTGGAGTCGGCCTCGCTGCCCGGCAAGCTCTCCGACTGCCAGTCCAACGACCCCACCAAGTGCGAGATCTTCATCGTCGAGGGCGACTCGGCCGGCGGCTCCGCGAAGTCCGGCCGCAACCCGATGTACCAGGCGATCCTGCCGATCCGCGGCAAGATCCTGAACGTCGAGAAGGCCCGGATCGACAAGATCCTCCAGAACACCGAGGTCCAGGCGCTGATCAGCGCCTTCGGCACCGGGGTCCACGAGGACTTCGACATCGCCAAGCTCCGCTACCACAAGATCATCCTGATGGCGGACGCCGACGTCGACGGCCAGCACATCAACACCCTGCTGCTGACCTTCCTGTTCCGCTTCATGCGGCCGCTGGTCGAGGCCGGGCACGTGTACCTCTCCCGCCCCCCGCTCTACAAGATCAAGTGGGGCCGGGACGACTTCGAGTACGCGTACTCCGACCGCGAGCGCGACGCCCTGGTCGCGCACGGCAAGCAGAACGGCAAGCGGATCAAGGAAGACTCGATCCAGCGCTTCAAGGGCCTGGGCGAGATGAACGCCGAGGAGCTGCGCGTGACCACCATGGACGTGGACCACCGCGTCCTGGGCCAGGTCACCCTGGACGACGCCGCCCAGGCCGACGACCTGTTCTCGGTGCTGATGGGCGAGGACGTCGAGGCCCGGCGCTCCTTCATCCAGCGCAACGCCAAGGACGTCCGCTTCCTCGACATCTGA